>JAFXOX010000052.1 GCA_017528345.1 Desulfovibrio sp. | reverse complement strand
GGCGCTTCGGCCACCAGACGGCCGTTCTTGTAGTCGTCTAGGAGGCCGGTACGCTGAGGAAACCACTCCATACCCACAATGCGGAATCGTTGATCCTGCCCTCGTTGCCAGTAGAGGCGACGGATACCTTCTGTAGAATGGTTGGGGGCGGCATAGCATTGTTCAGACCAGGTCACCCAGTACCCAGGTCCTTCCAGTACGTGGATATCGCGATTGTACAGTTTGATGGAATTGATCGATTTGAAGATGCGTTCCTTATTGGCCCGGAAGGCTGAGAAATTTTCCGTTGCCTTGGAATAGGCCTCTTGATCGTAAAAATCGAACATTTTGGGAGAACGCTGCGACCAGGCCTGACTCCATTCGCGCATCATGGTTTTGAGTTCTTCAGCCTGTTCACTCGGAGAGAGTTTGGAGGGCAGCTGCATTTCCTCGGCCAGGATAACCGCTGTGCCAGGTGTCAGTCTGGGGCCCACGGTGTCGATTTCCTTGAGGCCGATAACGACGCAGCCCTTGGTCGGTACGAGACCGAAGCCTTTGCTGTGAATCCAGATACTGTAGCCTGTTTTTCCACGCAGACGGTCCACGGGATTGGGGTAGTTGAGTGTATAGGCTATACCGCCGTATTCCTTAAAATCAAGGCCACTGGCAATTTTGGTCTGGATGAAATAGATACCCTCGGGTGTTTTCAAATCATTAACGATTTGTTTGTCGCCTGGGCGCTGTCCTGTCATGCAGGGAAATTCATAGATCGGCTGAAGCGGATTGTTTTTTTCGAGGAAGAAAAATTTTCGACGTTCCTTGTCAACAGCCACAAAATGCGTTGGCAGACAGGTCGTTTTGAGATCGGCGCGCCAGTTTTCGGCCCAAGGCATAGAGGGAAGGAAGAGAAGGCAGGAGGTGGCAAGCAAGATTTTGCCAAGGGCACAAGACAAGAACGACAGCCAAGAGTTGCGTCGGCGTAAACTCTGCAGCCGCATGGGCAGCTCCCTATTCGGAACGGGAAAATTCGAGAAGTTCATTGCGCGTAAAGAGCGAATGCAACTCATACCCCTGAGCTTCAAGCATCTGTCTTCCGCCTTCTTCACGGTCAAGGATGACACAGACGCAGTCAATGACCAGTCCCGCTGCGCGCAGTCGCTCACAGGCCTTGAGCACAGAGCCACCTGTGGTGATGACATCTTCCAGCACAGCAATGCGATCACCCTTCTGGAAATTGCCCATACCTTCCACATATTGACCCGTGCCATGGTCTTTGGCCTCTTTGCGCACCAAAAGGCCGTGCAGAGGATGAGCCTGCTCGTGAGAAACAACAGTCGTGGCTGTTACCAAAGGATCTGCGCCCATGGTCATGCCACCGACGCCTTTGATATCGTGACCCTTAAGCAGATCATTGAACATCTGCCCTATGAGCCATGAGCCCCTGGCGTGTAAGGCTGTGACGCGGCAGTCAAAATAGTAATCGCTGTGGCGGCCGGAGGCGAGAAGAAAATCACCTTCGCGGTAGGATAACTGGCGCAGAAGCTTGGCAAGATCCTGTTTGATGGACTGAATGTTTTGCATAGTCTTTTTCAGCGCATTGTTCTGCGCTGCCTCCTGAAGTAAACGTCAGAAAGTCAGTTGTGCGCTGAGTCGGCAAAGACTCTGGCAAAGATCTGATCTTCATTGTGCAGATAGAAGTTCGCATCAAAAAGTTCACGCAGCCGCTCCCCTCCCAGGAGACTGGAAATCTCGCTGTCTGCCATAATCAGGTCCGGGAAGGATGTGCGTTTTGTCCAGCTTTCCATGGCCTGTTTCTGCACAGCTTCATAGGCCTTCTGCCGCGGCATGCCGGCATCTATGAGCGTGGTCAGCACTCGCTGTGAGAAAAAGAGTCCATAGGAGCGCTCCATGTTTTCACGCATCATTTCCGGGTGTACTACAAGGTTTTCCAGAAGAGAGCTTAGGCGGTTGAGCGCGTAATCGGCAAGGATGGTAGAGTCGGGCATGATAACGCGTTCCACCGAGGAATGGCTGATGTCTCGCTCATGCCAGAGCGCCTGGTTTTCCATGGCCGCCAGGGCATTGCTTCGCAAGAGCCTGGATAGACCACAGAGATTTTCTGCGGAAATGGGATTTTTCTTATGGGGCATGGCTGATGAGCCTTTCTGCCCCTTGCGAAAGCCCTCTTCCACTTCTCTGACTTCAGTGCGCTGAAGATGACGCAGCTCAATGCACAGACGCTCAATGCCACCGGCCATGACCGCCAGTTGTGTAAAGAAGTGGGCGTAGCGGTCACGCTGGATGATCTGTGTGGAATGGGGATCAGCGTGCAGGCCAAGCTTTTCCATGGTCCGCGCTTCAAGTTCTGGGCTGACAAACGCAAAGGTACCCACGGCTCCAGAAATTTTGCCATAGCAGACATCGTCGAGACCCTGCTGTACACGACGTTTGTGGCGGCAGAATTCTGCGTAGAAACCAGCCATTTTCAAGCCAAAGCTGGTCGGCTCAGCGTGAATGCCATGGGTCCTGCCCATGCAGAGCAGGCCTTTATGCTTGAAGCTGAGATGTTTGAGCACCTCAAGGAGTCGGTCCAAATCCTTCAGAACGAGTTCGCCAGCCTGTTTGAAAAGCAGGGCATTGGCTGTATCCACAATATCTGATGATGTGCAGCCCAGATGAATGAAGCGCGCTTCGGGACCGACCTTTTCTTCCAGAGATGTCAAAAAGGCGATGACGTCGTGACGCGTTGTTTCCTCAATGGTCAGGATCCTGGGAACATCTATAGATGCCGTCTGCTTGATGTGAGCAACAGCTTCCTGGGGGATGCGCCCCATGTCTGCCCAGGCTTCACAGACTGCGAGCTCAACAGCAAGCCAGGCTTTATAGCGGTTTTCCAGCGTCCAGATCTGCCCCATGTCAGGGCGGGTGTAGCGATCAATCATCAGAACTCCTGTGGGGTCAGAGCACTGGGGACAAGCATCTTAAAGATTACGCAGACGCCTGTTTGGCCTGTGGCTTTGCCTGACTTTTGTTGGGCAGGGTTTTGGGCTTGGGACTTTCCTGCTTGGGCTTGGCCTGAGAGGTATCCTTGCTTTGGGCTGTGCTAGAGCTTTCACCAGAAGCCGTCGTTTCGGGAGCCTTGCCGCTTGTCTCTTTTGCGGTATCGGCCGAGCCGTCTTCTTTTACGCCCTTGCGGTAGCCGTAATCAGTGACATACCAGCCACCGCCTTTGAGGACAAAAGAGGTGTGGGAGATCAGTTTGGGAGATGAAGTCCCACAATCCGGACAAGGCTCTTCTCCGTGGGCATCAGCCATTTTGACCCATTCTTCAAATGTGCGTCCGCACTTGGGACATTGGTATTCATAAATAGGCATACAAATAATCTACGGGCATCTTTATGATTGATGTCCGCTCCATGAACAGGCTCAAGCCTGTGCAAAATGAAAAAAAATTTAGGCTTTAGCCTGACTTTTGGCCTGACGTTCACGCTGTTTGACGCGTTCCTGACGGCGCTGACGACGACGATCCAGTTCCTTGCGGCGTTCAACTTTCTTGTGAGCCATAGTATCCTCCTAAATAGTGAAGTGGAAAACTTTCATTTACTTCGTATGCATGGAAAAGTCTATCTTTTTTCTGAAGATTGCTCTCGCTATCAGAGCAGGGGAAGCTCCTTGTGATCTTCTTTGCGGTCAAAGAAGCCGGAAACTGTCTCTGTGATGAGGAGACGGCAGGGCAGCAGCTTATAGCTTGCGAGAATTTCTCTGAGTGCTTGACGAAGGTTTGGGGAAAAGGGGGTGATCTGAAGAATCGGTTCTTGGCAGATACGCAGGCGCAGATTGGGCGCTGGACAATCTGGGAAGCGTGTAAAAAAAGTGCGCAGAGCTTCTTCGCAGGCCCCTATGCGGGCAAGCTCATCTGTGGAGACTTGTGTGTCGTAGGGAAAGCGCGTTAACAGGCATGGACTTGATGGCTGATTGGGGTTTGGTAACTGTGTGGCCTTTGCAAGTCGGCGCAGACAGGCTTTGTCCATGTTGCATGCGGCCAATGGTGAAAAAATGCCTTCTTCCTTGAGAGCCAAGAGCCCCGGTCGATACTCACCTAGATCGTCGAAATTTGTGCCGTCACAGAGAAGACGATCTGCTTCGCCATGGTGACGGAGCTGCTCTTTCATGCTTTGGAAAAGGATCTTTTTGCAAAAATAGCAGCGTTTGCGACTGTTTGCGGCAACTTCTGGCTTGTCCAGGGGATTGAGGGGCAGGTTAAGGAAGGCAATGTCCATGTCGGCAAGGTATTGCAAGGCATAACGGTTTTCAGCCGGAGGTACATGTGGACCTTCGACATGGATGGCCAGAAAATCCGTCTTGGCCAGGCGTGCTGCATGGCAGAGAAAACGGCTATCGAGACCTCCGGAACAGGCAATGGCCAGGGGAGCTTTTGCCTGTAAAAGCGCCAGCAGATCCCAGAGGACATCCTCTACCACGTCTGTCTGACACATACACCGTGATCGGCCAGGTATTGCTTGCACTCGGCAATGGAGTACTGACCGTAATGGACGATGGAAGCGATGAGCGCCGCCTGGGCCTGACCGCGTGTCAGAGCATCCAGAAGATGCGCCGGGCAGCCAGCTCCGCCTGAGGCAATGACGGGAATGGTGACATGTGCGCAGATGGCCGCGGTCAACGTAAGTTCATAGCCGTCCTTGGTGCCATCAGCATCAATGGAATTGATGCAGAGCTCCCCGGCACCGAGGTCCTGGCATTGTTTTGCCCAGGCCAGCGCGTCGAGACCGGTATGCAGGCGGCCTCCGTGGATAACGATCTCATAGCCCGAAGGAATATCTGCCGTTTTTTCCACAGCCAAAACGTCCATGCCGACCACAATGGCCTGAGAGCCAAATTCCCGAGCTCCTTCCGAGATCAGCCTAGGATTTTTGACAGCCGCGGAATTGATGGAAATCTTTTCGGCTCCAGCATCAAGGACGGCATGCATGTCATCCAGACAGGCAATGCCTCCGCCTACGCTAAAGGGAATAAAAATGGCTTGGGCCACACGTGAAACAACATCGAGGAAAATGCCACGTTGTTCTGCTGAGGCTGTGATATCGTAGAAGACGATTTCATCAGCGCCTTCCTCGTAATAGCGCCTGGCACTTTCTACGGGATCTCCGATGTCCTGATTCCCGGCAAATTTAATACCTTTGGTCAGACGGCCGTTGCGAACATCAAGGCAGACAATCACGCGTTTACTGAGCATGATTTTTGTCCTCTTGGCAAAATGTGTAAAAGTTTTTGAGAAGCTGTAAACCAGGCCGTCCACTTTTTTCCGGATGGAACTGTACCCCCCACAGACCTTCATGCCCCACAATGGCCGTGAAAGGATGTCCGTAGTAACTCTGTGCAATAATCTGAGGTGACTCCGGATCAATGTAGTAGCTGTGCACAAAGTAGAAAAAAGCCTCACTTGGCAAGCCCTTGAGCAAAGAGCAGTCTTTTTGCTGGATGTGTAACGTATTCCAGCCCATATGAGGAACAGGTGCCGGTCGGCCGTCTTCTTCCGTGAGGTCACTGGCAAAACGGCGGCATTGCCCGTGAATCAGACCCAGCAGGTCGGTATCGTTTTCCTCGCTGTAATCAAGGAGAATCTGGCAGCCCAGACAGATGCCAAGCACGGGCCGGCCCTGCTTGGCAGCGTCTTTGAGCAGGCCGTCAAGGCCTGTGCCCCGCAATTGCTGCATGGCCTGTCCGGCCGCACCTACACCAGGTACAATGATACCCTGGCAGGACCAGAGCTTTTCCGCATCATGGCTGATGGTCGAGGTAATGCCCAATGCGTCCAAGGCACGTCGTACACTTGTCTGATTGCCGGCTCCGTAGTCTACTATCCCCAGCATGATCCCTTCTTTGGCTTTGTCGTTTAAAGAGAGAAGACTGCAAGCCCTCTTCGAGGATAAACTCCCCTGCCTCAGGTAATTGCTCATGGCAGATAAGCATGTTTTTGTTGGCACACGCTCTTTGCGGGAAATGTCTCGCTGTGAGTAACGAGTTTTTGGGAAAGCTCACAGTGCCTTTTGCAAGCAATAGAACCTGATCTGCCGCCAAAGCGCACTGTGAAACAGGAAAGGCAAAAAGGCAAGAAAATTACAGATATGTCCGTTATTTCCAGGGGCCGAGGACGCAGTCTGACATTTCCTTGGAGAATCTGTTGCGTTGTCACGTTGGATGCCGTTGCTTTTGGTGCAGGCTGTCCTGTGTGCCACACATTGACAGGAGCAGGAAAAGCTCTGATAGTTCGCAGACTTATTGCGCATTACGGAGGACTTATGCAAGAACAAGCCCATTTGCCCATTGGTCTTTTTGATTCAGGTATGGGTGGATTAACAGTTTTCAAGGCCATTGCGCAACGATTGCCCTGGGAAGATCTCCTCTATCTTGGCGATACGGCACGTCTACCCTACGGCACCAAGGGGCGAGAAACGATTATCCGTTATACCTTGCTTGCCGCTCGAAGGCTAGTGGAGCGGGGAATGAAAATGCTCGTTGTGGCCTGCAATACGGCAACAGCCAATGCCTTGCCAGATCTGCGCAAAGAATTGGCGCCTCTGCCGGTGGTCGGTGTGGTTGAGCCAGGCGCTCAGGCGGCTGTTGATGTGAGCCGTAATGGGCATATTTTAGTGATTGCCACGGAAGCCACCATCAAAAGCGCCGTGTATGAGCACGCCATTGTTCGTCTGAGGCCCAATGCCTGCTGCAGTGCCAAAGCCTGTACGCTTTTTGTGCCCATGGCTGAAGAAGGGTTAATGCAGGGGCATCTTGTAGAAGAAATGGCCCATTATTATCTCGACGATGTTCTTGTCCATGCGTCCGGTGAAAAGCCTGATACCATGATCCTTGGCTGTACGCATTTTCCCCTTCTCAAGCAGACACTGGCCGAGGTTGTGGGGCCAGAGGTTACTGTTGTTGATCCAGCCTCCAATGTGGCGCTTTGTGTGCATAGAGAGCTTGAAGCGTTAGGCCTTCTCGGTGATATGGGAAAATTGGGCAGGCATCACTTTATGACCACAGACAATCAGGAACGTTTTGCACGCACAGGCAGCCTTTTTCTTGGCAGAACTCTGAGTTGTGAAGAAATTGAGCTTGTTGACCTGTGATCTGATCACAAGCAAAGACCCTCACAAAAAAACGGAAAGGGAGCTCCAGAACCTATTTTCAGAGCTTTGCTGTTGACAATGAGGCGGGAAAAGAGTCTGCCCCTTATTCCAGACTTCTTGTGGGCTATCCAGAGAAGGATGAGGTTTATTTGCGTCCTGCGAATGATATTGACATTAAAATTCAATTTTTATAAGAACAAGACCTCAATCTCTTTTGACTGTCTGTTCCAATCGTATCGGGGCACGCATGATTCCTTCTCAAATCTCGTCGGTCCTGGCAACCTTGATTGCCATCCGTCAGCCTGTATTTCTCTGGGGCCCGCCGGGGGTTGGCAAAAGCCAACTTGTGGCAGAAGCGGCTAGAGCCCTCCATCTCCATCTTGTGGATATCAGAGCTGTTCTTCTTGATCCTGTGGATTTGCGAGGCCTTCCGCGCATCCGTGAGGATGGCCGGGCAATTTGGTGTCCACCGTCTTTTTTACCTGATGCCAAAGACAAAAGCTCGGGTCTGCTTTTCCTTGATGAACTCAATGCGGCTCCTCCCCTGGTGCAGGCAGCCTGCTATCAGCTGATTCTTGACAGGCGCATTGGAGAATACTGTCTGCCTGAGGGTTGGACAGTTATTGCCGCAGGGAACGGAGAAGGGGATCGTAGTGTTACCCATCGTATGCCCACAGCTCTCGCCAATCGTATGGTGCATCTGACCTGTGACGTTGACCTTGATGACTGGCTTGTCTGGGCCCATGGGGCCAATATTCGCGCTGAGGTCTGCGCCTTTCTTAAATACCGCCCCAAACTCCTCCATGATTTTGATCCAGGCTCCAAAGCCAAGGCCTTTGCCTCTCCAAGGTCCTGGGAATTTTTGTCGCGAATTCTTGACGCCGAACCGTGTGAAGACGCCATGGAAGAAGTCTTTGCTGGTACCGTGGGGCCAGGTGCTGCCGCGGAGTTTTTGGGTTTTCTGCATATCTGGCGTCAGCTGCCCAGCGTGGAGGATGTTTTGTCCTCGCCGCAGCAAGCCGTCGTCCCTGAAGAGCCTGCGGCCTGTTATGCCATTTGTGAAGCGCTTGCTCTTAAGGCTTGTGATGCCACTTTTGAAGCCCTGGCAAGCTATGCCGGGCGTTTGCCCACAGAGTTTGGCGTTCTTTTGATGCGTGATGCGTTGGCTGTTGATGCCTCGCTGAGTGCACATCCGGCCTTTGCTGTTTGGGCCGAAGCCAATGCCCATGTCCTGGTCTGATCAGAGCGGAGAAAGCAGCCAGGACTGTGCGAGACTGGCTATGACCCGGGCCCGTATAGCCCTTGTTGCGGAACATCCTTTCTTTGGTTCGCTGGCTTTGCGTCTGACCTTGAAAGCCGATTCTGCCTGCCGTGACCTTTGGACCAATGGCCGTGAAATGGGCTTTAATCCTGCCTGGGTTGCGGTGCAGTCACGTGCAACCCTTGAGGCGGCTCAGGCACATGAAATGCTGCACCTGGCCTGTGGACATCACACACGCCGCAAGGGACGGGATGAAAAACGCTGGAACAGAGCCTGTGATTTTGCCGTCAATCTTTTGCTCAAAGATGCCGGCTTTACGTTGCCCAAGGGATTTGTGTGTGATGAGCGTTATCTCGACATGTCCGCTGACGAGATCTTTGATGTGTTAGCCAAGCTTCAGGAGCAGGATCCTCATGGAGGCGCCAAGCGTGCTTTGCAGGAACGGAAAAGTTCGCGCTTTGTAGATGCCGGAGGCCTGGATCTGGGAGGTCCTGCCAGCTCAGCCCAGAGTCGTGAACAGGGTAAGGCCCAGAGTGCTGGCCAAAAAGCGTCTGGCAAAGGGGAAAAACAGCCCGGCCGTTCAGCTCAGGATGGGCAGAAAGATCATGGGCGCGAGGGGGACGCTTTTGTGGGTGAAGTGCGTGATCACCCCCTGCTTGACCAGGAGCATGAGGAGCGCCAGGGACAGAAAAGCGCTGAAGCCGAATCGAGAATTTCTCTGCTTATGGCCATGCAGCGAGCATTCCACCAAGGAGATATGCCAGGACGCTTTGCCAGGATTCTGAAAAACCTGATCCATCCGCAACTTGACTGGCGAGGCCTTTTACAGCGCTTCCTTGAACGCTGCGTGGAGAGTGACAGCTCCTGGACTGTGCCCAACAGGCGCTATTTGCATCAGGGCCTGTACCTGCCCTCACGCAGTGAGCCCAAACTTCCTTCCTTTTGTTTGGCTGTGGATGCTTCCGGTTCCGTTGATGGGAAAAAACTGGCGCGCTTTTGTGCGGAGCTTTCCTCACTGCTTGAGACCTTTGATACGACGCTGACCGTCATTTTCCACGATAGTCAGGTTCAGGAAACCCATACCTTTGGACGCATGGATCTGCCCCTGCAGCTTGCTCCCAGAGGGGGCGGCGGTACGGACTATCGTCCTGTCTGTGCCTGGATTGACAGGGAAGGTTTGCATCCGGTCTGTCTGTTATGGTTTACCGATCTTGAATGTACTTCATTTCCCGAGCAACCGGAGTATCCCGTGCTCTGGATCATTGATGGACGAAAAGACAATCCTCCGCCTTTTGGCGAGTGGATTGTGATCAACTGAGCAGGAGAGATGATATGCAGATTTCCTGGAAAATCACCAAAAAACGAGGCTATGTGCGGCCAACACTGACCTATCACATTGATCTGGAAGCGCATGAAAAAGCCCTTTGTCTTCCTGCCATGCGTATTGCCTCCTGTATTCCCGAGCCCATTGACTCATGGCAGGAACACTGCTGGCCAGGACAGTTTGAACGAGCCGATCCCCCGCAAGTGGGCAATCCCTACAGTCTTGATATCCCCTCCCATCAGGGCCGGCATGGCGAGCAAAGCCTTCGCCTGCCATGGCGCGAGGACAATAGCTATCCGGAAGTGGAGGCAAGTTTCTGCGCTTTACGCAAAGCTTTTGAAGAAGAATTGGCACGCGCCTATGCAAGTCAGCCTATGGCTGAGGAGCAGACCCTCAAGGCCTCGCCTGCTATCAAGAAGCATCTGGCGCCAGGCCTTGTGGCCGAGCGTCTCCTACGATCTGCTCAAAGGATGTCGCAGGCGTCCTGAAAGGCTGGTAGCTGAGTTTTTTCGCCGTTTCCTCGGGGGGCAGGCCCTTGATGAAACGGCGTATTTTTTTTAGCCTCCTTTGCCATTGCAAGCGAGCGCCCTGGCCCCTGGCCGGGCTGGGAGGAAAATGTGCCGCATTCAGCCATTCATATCGAGCATGCCCGTCATCATAATCTTCGCGATCTGACGCTGGACATCCCCAGGGACGAACTGGTTGTGATCTGTGGCCCGTCAGGGTCCGGCAAATCAACGTTGGCTTTTGACATTGTCTACGCCGAAGGTCAGCGCCGCTATATGGAATCTTTATCAGCCTACGCTAGACAGTTTTTGCCGCAGATGGACAAGCCAGATGTGGAAAAAATCGACGGTCTGTCTCCCTCCATTTCCCTCGAACAACAGGGCGCATCCCATAATCCCCGTTCAACCGTGGCGACGGTAACGGAAATCTATGACTTTCTGCGCGTGCTCTTTGCCCGTTTGGGGGTCTATTACTGTCCTGTCTGCGGCAAAGCCATCAGCAGTCTTTCGGTGGACGAGATTATCTCAGACATTCTCAGCAAGCCCATGGGTTCACGATTCCTGCTGATGGCCCCCTTGGTTGAGCAGGCCAAGGGCAGTCATCAGGAACGTCTGAGTAAGCTGAAGGCACAGGGCTTTACGCGTGTGCGCATCAACGGCACAGTCCATCTTCTGGATGATCTGCCGCAGCTCGATAAACATCACAAATACACGATAGATCTTGTGGTGGACCGCCTGGTACTCAAAGAGGGCATACGTAGTCGTCTGGCAGATTCCGTGGAGCTCGCTTTACGCTTTGGTGAAGGTCGGCTCATTGTCCAGGTTCTGGATGAGGCTGGCGGCAAGGATCAGTTTTTTTCCACGCACTCCTCCTGTCCCACCTGCCATATATCCATGCCCAACCCCACGCCACAGCTTTTTTCCTTTAATGGGCCGCAAGGTGCCTGTCCCCGTTGTGTCGGTCTGGGCAGTGTGGAGTACTTTGAGCCACTGCTTATTGCCCCTAACAGAGGCCTTTCTTTAGCAGACGGGGCACTGCTTCCCTTTGCCCGCAAAGAGGTTTTTACACGCTATCTTCCGGCTCTTGAGGCTCTGGGTGGACGTTTTGGCTTTAGTTTGGATACCCCCCTTGATCAGCTGAGTCAGGAAGCGCTTGCAGCGCTTTTTTACGGTGAAGATGAACAGGGGCGGGCGGCGCACAGCTCCCTTGGACTTCGTCGCAACTGGCTGGGGGGCAATATTGCCCTTGGAGCAAGCGGTGATGTCCAGAGTGCGCATTTCTTGATGCGCAATCTGCTCAGAAAAAAATTGCCGTTTCTCTCTCGCGCTGGCCGGGTGTTGTGGCTTTGCTCGAGCAGGGTATGCAGTATGGCGACAGTTGGCGGGAGGAACTGGGGCGTTTTCGCAATGCCATGCGCTGCCCAGATTGCGGTGGCGAGAGATTGCGCGCAGAGGCTCTTGCCATTCGGGTTGATGATCTGAATATCGCCCAGTTCTGCGGCTTGTCTGTGCAGCGGGAGCTCGACTGGCTCGCCAAGCGTTCCTTCACAGGTCGGCGAGAGCAGATCTTTGCCCCTATTTATAAAGAACTGAAGGCAAGACTGCAGTTTCTTAGGGAAGTGGGGCTGGAGTATCTGACGCTTTCGCGTTCTATGATGACCCTTTCTGGAGGCGAGGCCCAGCGTATCCGTCTGGCCTCGCAACTTGGTTCCGGCCTGGTGGGGGTGACCTATGTGCTCGATGAACCCTCCATTGGACTGCATCCTCGAGACAATGCGAGACTTCTGGCAACCTTGCGCACGCTCAAAGATCGCGGCAACAGTGTCCTTGTTGTGGAGCACGATGCCGCAACCATTTGCGCTGCCGATACCGTCATTGAAATGGGCCCGGCTAGCGGTGAACAGGGCGGGCAGGTGATGTTTACGGGCAATGTGGATACCCTGCTCAAGGCTGATACGCTGACGGCCCGCTATTTGCGAGGTGAGGCAGGGGTGCCGATCCCTGATGCCAGAAGGGAACCTGCAGGCTGGCTCGTCCTGAAACATGTTACGACCAATAATCTCGCAGGCCTTGACGTTCACTTGCCCATGAAGGTGTTGACCTGCGTGACAGGCGTTTCAGGCTCGGGAAAAAGTTCTCTGGTGGTCGAGACGCTGTATAAGCATGTAGCCTTATCGCTTGGCCTGAAAGTTGAACAGCCCGGATCCATTGACGGACTTGTCTATGAACAGGGAGCTCAGCCTTTTGAGCGTGTCATTGCCATTGATCAAACCCCCATTGGCCGCACCCCGCGTTCCAATCCCGCAACCTATACCAAAATTTTTGATGAGATCCGTGCCATTTTTGCCATGACCAGTGATGCTAAAAAGCACGGGTATTCAGCCGGTCGCTTCAGTTTCAATGTCTCGGGTGGTCGCTGTGAAGCCTGTCGGGGTGAGGGGCAGATCCGGGTTGAAATGCATTTTTTGCCGGATATATTTGTGAAGTGTGATGTCTGCGGCGGTAGCCGCTATAATCATGAAACCCTAGAAGTTCGTTATAAGGGCCTGAATATTGCTGAAGTGCTCAATCTCACGGTACAGCAGGCCCGCCGCTTTTTTGCCAGTTATCCCGCCCTGGAACGCAAACTGGCCATTTTGGAAGACGTGGGGCTCGGCTATCTCAGGCTGGGACAGCCGGCGACGACGCTTTCAGGAGGAGAGGCGCAGCGCATCAAGATCTCCCGTGAACTCGGCAAACTTTCTCTCCCAAGGACACTTTATATTCTCGATGAGCCGACAACGGGGCTGCACATGCATGAAGTGGGCAAACTTATTATGGTTTTGCACGCCCTTGTGGACAAAGGGGCGAGTGTGGTGGTGATAGAACACAATGCGGATATGATTCTGGCCGCTGATTATGTCCTGGATCTTGGACCTGGTGGTGGAGAACATGGCGGCCAGATTGTCTCAGCAGGGACACCTGAATTCCTTGTGGCTGATCCGCATTCAGTGACGGGATCCTATCTGATGCTGGACAGAGTGGAGCGTGCACGCAGAGCCAGGGAACTGAAGGCCATGCCCTGATCTGGAGAGACTTGTTGTCGGAAAAAACCTAGGCACCAATGGAATGTGCCCCCCCAAAAAAAAGGAGCCACGGAAAACGTGGCTCCTTGATTCTTACTCAGCAAGCGTGATTTTTCGCATATTTTCTTCGATGCCGGCACTCGTCTGTTCGCGTCTGTCACGATAGTGGGTATGTAGCAGGTGGTGGGCCAGATCCGAGTTGGGCTTCTCCAGATAGTTATTGTAGAGTGCCTTAATCTGGGGATTGTTATGCGATTGACGGTAGACCATATTGTCGTCCATGGTGTAGAGCGATTGCTGCCGGCGGGCACGCTCAGGATGATACTGACCTTTGACGATGCTTGAACCGCCGCCGTCAATGCAGCCGCCAGGACAGGCCATAACTTCAATGAAGGTATAGGGGGAGGTGCCGCGCAAAACCTCTTCGGCGAGGATCCTGGCATTGCGCAGGCCATGGCAGATGGCCAGTTTGACCTTGCCCACCTTGGGGCCGAGATCCAATTCTGCAGTGCGTACGCCGTCAAGGCCGCGCAGGGGGGCAGTGATAATGCCCTGGAGCTCCCTGCCGTTCAAGATGGCATAGACTGTGCGCACGGCAGCCTCCATGACGCCGCCGGTTGTGCCGAAGATGACGGCAGCACCAGTTGACGCACTCATGAAGGGATTGTCAAAGGGCTCCGGTGGAATAGTAAAGAGGTCAACGCCAAGTCTGCGCAGAAGTCTGGCAAATTCTCTGACGGAAATGACCACATCAACGTCAGGATCGCCGTTACGGGCCAGCTGTGACCGCGCCGCCTCATCTTTTTTGGCAATGCAGGGCATGATGGAAATCGTTTTGATGCGGGAGGGAGGAATCTGCATCTGCACAGGTAGATAGTTTTTGGCCAAAGCGCCGAGCACACCCTGTGGCGAACGCGTTGTGGAAATGTACGGAAGAATTTCGGGAATATGTTTTTCGGCGAAATTGATCCAGCCAGGACAGCAGGAGGTGAACATGGGAAGCGTTCCGCCATTGCTGACACGTCCGAGCAATTCCGTGCCTTCCTCCATAATGACCACATCAGCGGCAAAGTCGGTGTCAATGATCACGTCGGCACCGATAGCCCGCAAGGCTGCGACAATTTTACCTTCAACATTGGTGCCTGCAGGGAATCCAAATTCATCACCCAGAAGCACGCGTACGGAAGGGGCAAAGCTGAACACTGTGGTAACGTCGGGATCAGCCAGATAGTCGAGAACAAGATCATTTTCGTCGCGTTCAGCAAGAGCGCCTGTGGGACAGACGAGCGTACACTGACCGCACTGGATACAGGCCGAGGAATGATGGTCTGGGGCCATACCTACGCCAATGGAGGCTCCGAGCCCCTTGCCGTCAACGGTCAGGGCGGCGACACCCTGAATATTCCGACAGACTGTTACGCAGCGCAGACAGCGAATACACTTAGTCATATCTCGCACCATGGCACGCGCTGACTGGTCAACAGTACGACTTGCCGCAGGTTTTTGCAGGAGATTGGCAAAACGATTGCGGCTGAGACCTACCGCTTCAGCCAGATCTTGCAGCTCGCAGTTGCCGTGACGGGCACAGGCTGCGCAGTCCTGGTGGTGGTCAGCCAGAATCATTTCTACTTGCATGCGCTGCATGTCGCGGACTTTTTTGGAAAAGGTGTCCACAACAAGACCTTCGCTGAGCGGGGTATCACAGGCTGTGACCATGCGTGTCCCCGTAGCGTCTGTGACCTGGACAAGGCAGACTCGGCAAGTGGCCGGACGGTGGCCGAGCGGGGCAAAATGACAGAGGGAGGGAATGAAAATCCCGTTTCTGCGGGCTACAGACAGGATACTTTCGCCCTCTTCAAAATCGTATGGCTTTTTGTTGATATATGCTTTCATGGGGCAGATCCTTGCTTATTCCCCGCCGGGAATGTGTTTGGCCGTCACAACGGAATAGATACGGTAGCAGCGCATGCAGCGTGCGGCCTCGGCCCAGGCTTCCTCTTGGGTCATGGTCTGTTCGACCTCGGCAAAATTGTGCCTGCGCTCTTCTGGCGCAAGCTCCTTGAGCTCCACGCGGCTGGCAGGAATTTTGGGCGTCGGCTCATCGTTTTGCATGAGATTGCCCTGCGCGATGAGTTCCGTCATGCGCCAGCGTGAATCAAAAGATACCTGACCGTGAGAGAGGTAGCGTTCAATGGAGCGTGCTGCAAAATAGGCCTGACCCATGCCCATGATCATGGTCGTCGGGCCTTTGGCACGCGGACCTGATGTGCAGTCTCCGGCGGCAAAAACACCCGGCCGGTTTGTCTCCTGCGCGGAATTGACAACTATGCAGTTTTTACGATCACGGTTGATCTGATCTTTGTCCACAAGGGCGTCTTTATCTGTCATCTGGCCGATGGCGGCAATGACATGGGTACACGGGAGAACATGCTCGCTGCCCTCAATAGGACGAACGCCGCGGCGTCCGCTGGCATCGGGCTCTGTACGTTCCATATCGAGGACCTTGATGCCCGTGATTTTTCCCTGATCGGTGAGAAGACTGTGCTGCCCTGTGAGAAAATGGAATTGCACACCTTCAGCTTTGGCTGCGGCAATTTCCTCGTGATCAGCCGGCGCATCTTCTTCGGTGCGTCGGTAAATGACATGAACCGTGCCATTGCAGATCCTTTGCGCTGCCCGACAGCAGTCCATGGCCACATTGCCACCGCCGACCACGACCACATCGCCTTCAAGCACCGGACTTTTTCCGGCCTTGACGCCTTCGTAGACCCGCTCCAGAAAATCAATGCCGTTTTCGTAGTCCGTCAGGCTTGTGTCCTCATCTGGCATACCCAGATAGCTGCCCTTGGGACAGCCCATGGCCAGAAAGACGGCGTTGTAGCCTTTGGCAAAAAGATCATCCACGTGGAAATCGCGGCCAAGCTTTTGTTCAAAGGCGATTTTCCCGCCCATGGAGGTGACAATGGCAATTTCTTCCTGCAGGGTATCCTTGGGCAGACGGTAGATGGGAATGCCATAGCGGATCATGCCCCCCGCCTCTTTTTTGGCTTCAAAAATATCGACAGGATAGCCGCGACGCAGGAGATGATAGGCACAGGCAATGCCCACAGGACCGGCACCGATCACGGCGACTTTTTCCTTTTTGTCGAGAGGAACAGCTGCCGCTTTGAGCAGGCCGCTGGCAAGTGCCTTGTCCGCGGCAAAACGTTTAAGATTGCGGATGGAGACAGGCGCATCGATTTTGCCTCGCCGGCAGGCACTTTCACAGCTGCGGACACAGACACGGCCGCAGCTGCCGACAAGAGGATAGTGTCGCAGCACGAGATTGGCGGAAAGATCGACATGCCCGTCCTTGATATAGTCAATATAGCGGGGAATGTTGACCAGGCCTGGACAAGCCTCAATACATGGACTTGTCATTGTCGAGTAAAAACCGTGCTTCATGTCCTGCGGGGTTTTGGAAAGCTCTCCCGGGAAGAAGGATAGCGCAGCAAGCAAGGGGGCGGGACCGGTCTGGCCTACGCCACAGAGAGATGTCTCCTGCATTTGTCTGGCAATGTCTTCCAGGAGACCAAAATCAACGTCTGCCTCATTATTCATGGCTTTCGCCAGAAGATTGCTGATCAATGGAGCCCCGGTGCGGCAGGGAGAACATTTCCCACAGGATTCTGAGGCGACTTTCATAAAATGTTTCTGCAACGCCCAGAGTAGGGCAACGGAGTCGTCAAAAACGAGAAAGCCCCTTTCGCTCATCAGAACAGAGACGGCATTGCCGTCATCAAAACTGCCAAGCGCTTCAAGCTGAAGACTGGGTGGTGCAGAAGGTGAAGCCGTTTTTCGATTGTCGTAGGGCACACCATCCCATACACCGTAGACAAGTTCTGGCATCCGATTCCTCCTGTGTTAAACTGATCAAAAATACCAAGCACCGGCTGTGGCTTTCAATGAGCATCGACCTCAAAGTGAATGCCACAAAAAAACAGTTTTTTTGTATCAGGACCGGAGCATGTGTCAAGATGCAACAGAAAATGCATGAAGTAGACTTATTGTTGAATTTTACTGAGCTTTGAAGGACGCTTACCTCTTGATCATCATCTTGATTTTTAAAAAGTAATCGTATATGCTTAATAAGTTATACACGAAAAAAATCTTCTGCACCCAGGACGAAGACGAGCTATCATGCGCATTGACTGGCGCAAAGTGCCTCTTGCGGTGCGGCCCCTGTCTGTATTTTATCAAGGTGAGAAATGACGTTGGGCAGGGGATACGAATAAGGACGAAGAATGCGTTATTTTTGGCTTTTGATCGTGGCTTTTGCTTTGTTGCAGACTGAACCTCTTTGTGTGGATGCCGCCTATGCGCGCAGTGCTAAAGTGTCGCAGCAGAAAGACAAACAACAGCTGGCAAGGAAAAAACGAAAATCACTGGCCAGCTACCGGGCCAAGAAGCATGAGATGCGGGGACGGGCGAGCAAAGAACGGCCACGTCGCTCAGCACAAAGGCCTGATGATCATTGGATTGAGCATGCCAAGCAGGGGCAGCTTGCGGGCAAGGCCTCATGGTATGGCACAGGTTTTCATGGTGGGCCAACGGCCAGTGGCCTGCGCTACGATATGTACAGTTTCACAGCTGCTCACAGGACTTTGCCCATTGGCACCGTCGTCAAGGTCACGCGGCAAGACAGTGGCAAGAGCGTCATGGTCTGTGTCACAGATCGCGGTCCCTTTGTTCAGGGGAGAATTATCGACCTTTCCTATGCGGCGGCAGATCAGATCGGTTTGCGCAAAAAGGGCGTAGGTGATGTCAATCTCGAGGTTGTCTGTAATCCTGATGGGCGCCCTCTCAAGGAAAAACAGGCCTTCTTTGTGCAGTATACAGCTGCCAAGGGTAAGGAAAAAGCCGGTCCCTACAAGGATTTTGCTGATGCCTGTGCCATGCAGGAAGCGTTGCGCCAGGCTCATCCTGAAGCAACCGTGATCTTAGATCAGGTATCGGCTAATGGCCGGTAATACCGTATTTTTTCAGCTTATACTGTAAAAGGCTTTTGGAAATGGCCAGCGATTCTGCGGCCTTGACCTGTACAAGCTCACAACGCACCAGGGCTCTTCTGATAAGGGCTGCTTCAATTTTTTTGAGCGTATCTGCCAGATCAAGCGGGAAGGGCAGAAGGTCCACAGCACTTTTAAACTGGGCTTCTTCATCCTGAATGGCGGCCGGCAGATCATCAACGTCAATGACCTGTCCTGAGCCCAGCACAAGGCAGCTTTCCACCACATTTTCCAGCTGCCGCATATTGCCTGGCCATTCATAGCCTGTCAGATAATTCAGCGCCTTGGTGCTGAAGCTTTTGGGTGGCATATTATTTTCTTCAAAGACCTTGCGCGCAAAATGGGCCACAAGCAGTGGTATGTCTTCACGTCTTTCCCGCAGGGGAGGCAGGCGGATTTCTACCACATTTAACCGATAATAGAGATCATTGCGGAAGGTTCCCTCTTCTACCCGCTGGCTGAGATCCTTGTCCGTTGCAGCCACCAGACGGATGTCTGCCTGTAAAAGTTCATTTCCTCCCACCCGTTCAAAACAGCGCTCCTGCAGAAGTCTGAGCAATTTGACCTGCAGATCGGGCGAAAGTTCCGAAACCTCATCCAGAAAGAGCGTCCCGCCACTGGCCTGTTCGACGCGTCCTCGGCGCAGGGCCACAGCGCCCGCCTGAGACTGCTCTTGCTCACAGCCAAAGAGTTCACTTTCCAGCGCATCTGCCGAAAGAGAGCGGCAACTCACCGTGACAAAGGGTTTATCCTTGCGTGGACTGGCGTAGTGGATGGCCTTGGCTGTCAGTTCTTTGCCTGTTCCGTTTTCTCCGTAGATCAGAATGGTAGAGCGCATGGGGGAAGCCCTGTCGACCATTTCCTTGACGTTGCGGATAGCGCGGCTGCTGCCGACGATTTTATGGATATCGTAGCGCTCCTCCATTTCCTGCTGCAAAAGTTGATACTGTTGATGGGCATAGGAAAGTTCTACGGCATTGTTGATGGAGAGTAGCAGTTCATCATTGGAGAAGGGCTTGGTGATATAGTCAAAGGCTCCGGATTTCATCACTTCCACAGCGCTTTCAATGGAACCGAAGGCCGTCATAATGAGCACAGGCAGGTGCGGCCAGCTTTTTTTGATCTCCTGGAGGACCTCGTTGCCGCTGATCTTGGGCATTTTCATGTCCGTGACAACCACATCGACTTCGCTCTCCTGCAGGAAGGTCAAGGCCATTTCCGGGTCATTAAGCGCTGTGACCTGATACCCTTCGTCTTCAAGCAAAGTCTGCAAAACGAGTAGATAGCCTTTTTCATCGTCGAGGATGAGAATGTGCGCATGTTCTTTCATCGTAGCTCCAACATACTTGGCCGTGTTCAGCGGCGTCCGGTCTCGCGCTTATTTTGCGTTTGCTCAGGTTGGTCCTGGTTTTCAAGATCGCATTTCGGCAAAAGGACCCGGATTCTGGCACCGCCTTCAGGGGCATTGTCCAGGTGGATACTGCCTTCATGGCTTGTGATGATAGATTGGACAATGGGGAGTCCAAGTCCTGTACCGCCGTCTTTGGTCGTGAAAAAGGGGTCAAGAATATGGTCAATAGTGGCTTCGTCAAAACCGGGTCCTGAATCGGTAAAGGTCAGTTCGAGATAGGGCTTACTGTCAGCGTTGTTCTCGTTGGCCGAGATAAGAATGTGACCGGGACCAGCTATGGCTTGCTGGGCATTGACCAAAATATTGTAGAAGGCACGGTAGAGGAGGTCTTTGTCTCCCTTGGTGAGAAGATTTATGTCGTGGGTATTGCGCTCAACAAGCAGGGAATGCCGCGCAAATTCCGCTTCCAGAAAGGCCAGAACCTGATCCAGAATGATATTGATGTCGATGAGATCCTGCCGTGGCTTGCGCGGTCGGGCATAGTCAAGGAAATCGTTGACAGTTTGCGAGAGCCTAACGGATTCGTCGTAGATGGCTCCGAGCAAGCGAGTTGTGGCCTTATCTGTTTGTTCCGTGCGTCGCTGCAAAAGCTCGGCACTTGAGCGAATAATGCCAAGAGGATTGCGAATCTCATGGGCAATACTTGCCACAACACGTCCCATGCTGGCCAGCCGTTCATTGCTGTGCAGTTCATTTTCCAGGAGGCGGTTCTTGTACATGCGCTCGCTGAGAATACGTTCGGAACGGTGGATGAGGACAAGTAAAAGAGCAAAGAGGATGATGGAGGAGAGCAGGCAGAGTACGACGATAATGCCTTGAAAGGCCAGAACTCGCTCATAGTCTTCGGTAATGTCCTGGGTCAGCTCAAGAGCGCCCATGATGGGAATATCGTCATGACCTGGAAGCGGCTCTCCGCGCAGAGGCGCAAGCACTCTCAGGACAAAGGTCCCAGGCTTCAGAGGCAGTCGGAATGGTGCCTGCCAGGCGGGAAAACTTGCAATGATTTCAGAGACGCTTTCACCACCATGGAGAATCTCGTCGAGCTTAGGGCTCGCCAGGCCTGCTCGACCAAGGTCTTCAATGGCTGTGGAAAAGGCCACAAGGTAGGAAAAATCGTAGATACGCAGACGTGCCACAGGCAGACCCTGGATAACCGACTGCACCACACGGTTGAGATGTTCATATTGCGTGGGCTGCCGCAGGGCAATGCGCCCGCGGCCGAGGATGGTCGGCAGCGCAAAACGTCTGAAAATCTGATTGTTGAGATTATCCACCAGAAGATTGGCGAATTCTTTCTGTTTGGTGAGCAGGGTTTCTCGGGCTGAATTGGAGATAAAAAAAGAGAGGACGAGATTGGTAAGGAGAATGAAGACCAGAGAGAGCCAGGAGAGCGTCCGGGCGTAACTGAAAGGCAGTTCCTGCCCGGGTGCTCCCCTGTCAGCATGCAGTTCTTCAAAAAACATCTTGAGATCCGTTAGAAAGGCTGTTCCTGACGTGGAACCTCGAGGAACGTCTTGAGATCAGCTTCTTCCTGAGTATAGCCTTTGGCACCGAGTTTGGTATTGGCCAGGCGCTTGCCAAGCTCGACGGCAGGCTGATCAAGAGGATTAATTTCCATGAGCCAGCCTGTGAAGAGTGTCGCAGCTTCCAGAAGCATCATCATGGCACCTGCAGATCTTTCCCCGCAGTCTTCGGCGTCGATATGTACCAGTGGCACCTGAGACTTGCACAGTGCCATGCGTGTACCGAGGGCTTCTGCTTCAAGCAGTTCACCGAATTTTTTACCACGCAGCCAGGACCACTTTTCCGGTAGGTCCTGTCCAAAGCTCCTGCCCTGGGGCTGATGTCGACTTGTGAGGAAAAGGCATCCCTTATCGCGCTGTCCGTCCAGAAACATCTGATTGATGGAATGCTGGTCGGTCACGCCTGTGGCGGCAATGGGCTGGCTGCCCTGTCCCTCCTTGCCGAGACTTTCCGCCCAGAGCTGGGCAAACCAGGGACCATAGGTTGCCCATTGCGGGATATAGCAAAAATAGATGAGTTGGCTGTAGCCTCTACGCATCAGGGCATGGGCCCAGGCAGCCAGGGCAAAGGACGGGTGTTGGTCAAGGTTTGGAGAAGCCTGGGTCAGAGGTGCCGCGACTTTGGCTGCGCCGTCAAGCAGGGCGCTCCAGTCAATGCCCAGAAAGGCTGCCGGCAAAAGGCCCACAGCTGAAAGCGCTGAATAGCGACCACCGAGATTGTCGGGTACTTCCATAGAGGCGAGATCAAAGTGTGTGGCCTCTTCTCGCAGATACCCCTTTTCAAGGTCGGTAATGACAAGCATCTGTTTTTTCCAGTCATCGCCGAGGGCTGCCTTGAGCCAGTCTTTCACAAGGAAATACTGTGAAATCGTTTCAATGGTGCCACCTGACTTGCTGATACAGACGACAATGGTGTCCTTGGGCTGTAGGCGGCCAAGCAGCGCCTCAAACTGCTCGGCACAGACATTGTCGGCCACCCAGACTGAGGGCCCAGTGTGTCCTGGCAGATCCTGAGAGGGAGCAAAGGCGCGCTGAATGGCGCGACAGCCCAAGGCTGACCCGCCAATACCAAGAAGGAGCATATCTTTAAAGGCTTTGACACGAGGCAGAAGGAGCTGCATGTCCTGTTCAAGACGTGCGCGGTAACCCATACTCAGGAAGGGAAGCTTGCCTGTTGCGACTTCGTTGGAAAGCCGCTTGGCGAGACTCTCGGTTTTGGCAAAACTAATATTTTTGTCGTCCTTGGTGAGACGGCCGCTGTAAGCTCTTGACCATTCAAGGAGATTTGCCATTGGGATACCTCCACAGGCTTGAGGGCGTTATCAAGAACATGGTGTCGCTGGCGGCAGAGGAAAATGCGTCCTATGGGCAATCATCCCGCCGGCAGACGAGTCTTTCTGCTTTTTTTGGTACTACAAAAGTGAGGAAAAGGCAAAAAAACGTCGATATAGAGCGTTAGGTTGAGGGGTGATGCAATTGCACAAGGCAGCCTGAACTGACAGGTGAAGTGTCGGACATCGATAGGCAGAGTACCCGCTTGTTTTGCGAGACAACGACGGCCTGACCTAGGGCATCTCCCTCAGCCGAAAAGACGGAAAGCGCCTGTCCGATTTTCAGGGACTCTCCGTAGTCTGCGCACCAGAGAAAGCGTTGCGATCCATTTTCCGACACTTTGTCCTGTACACGGAAAATTTCAGCGAGATGGAGCTGCTGCAGAAGATTGAGATTTTTGCGTCCTAAGACCAAGGTAAACAAGGCAGGCAGAAGGGCTACGACGGCAAAACATGCGGCCAGAACAAAGGGGCGCATGCCAAGGTGACAATAGAGTAGAGACGGAGAATGGGCTCGCAAGTCTTCTTCTGTGGCAAAGACGCGAATGTGGAATTTCTGGCCCTGTGGTGTCCCCTGAAAGGTAACAAGAAGGGTAACCTCGCTGCTGGCACAGGCATGCGGTGCAAGGACTTGACCTCGCCACATACCATTACCAATGAGATAGCCGGCAAAAAAACCCTCGAGCTCAAAACGTAGCTCAGTGTCAGAGGGAGAAAAACGCGCCTGAAGGTCTGTGGTGACAGGATTTTGCAAAGGACAGGGGCCCGAAACGCCGTCGCTTTGTCCGGCCAAGAGCACAATTTCATTGGTATCGGTGCGCACAAGCGTTTGGAGACCGTCTGCGAGGGCTAGCACGGCGAGCAGAAAGAAAAAAGCACTGATTTTACCGGCAAAAAGCTGCTGCTTTCGCCTGCTCAGCCAGAGGGGCCAGAGAGGATGGGAAAATGGCTCCGCCATGTGCTCTCCTTGGATAAGTTTCAAAGACAGAACTGTTGACAGTTGGTCAGAAGGGCTGGTAAAGGGCCAAACTGGTTCTTTGAAAAAAGGCTGTGTTGGCGGTTGTGTTATCTCTGCATGCTAAGGGCATGAATCGGCCTGTGTCCCACGTTGATCTATGCAACAACTGTGTCCCGTCAATTCGGGGTGGGCTCTCAAAAACAGTATTTGTCGTCAAAACAGCCAAAAAGTTTGGCTTTTCCCGTGATTGCCCAAAACAGCAGACTGTTTTGGGGTCCCCTCTTTGTTCGTCTTTTTGACCTGACTTTGCCTATGATACGCTTGGTGGATGTCTGTAAACGCTACCGAATAGGAAATCAGCAGCGCATTATTTTGGATCATCTTAATGCCGACTTTGTACCAGGTGTCAATATGGGGATACTTGGCCGCAACGGAGCAGGCAAATCAACGCTTGTGCGCATTATCGGCGGCGCCATTTATCCTGATTCGGGCTACGTGGAACGCACAAGTCGCATCTCCTGGCCCATTGGATTTTCCGGCTGCTTTAACAATAAATTGTCCGGTCGCGCCAATCTGCGTTTTGTGTGCCGTATTTACGGGGCTGATATCCATGAGGTGACAGAGTTTGTCGAAGATTTTTCTGAACTTGGCAAATATATGGATATGCCCATTAAAAATTATTCTTCTGGTATGGCTGCCAAATTAGCTTTTGGCTTGAGTATGGCTATTGGCTTTGATTATTACCTTATTGACGAAGTTTCAGCTGTTGGCGACGCCTCATTTCGAGAAAAATGTAATAGAGTATTTGAAGAACGTAAAAAACAAGCAACATTGATTGTTGTTTCGCATAATATAGGTACTATAAAAAAACACTGCAATGCGGCAGGTGTTTTGAATAATGGGACTCTTATTTTTTATAGAAATGTTGATGATGCTATTGCTTCCTATCAGGAAATTTGCAGTAAACCTATAGAGATGCGCTTCGCCTGATGAAAAACGGCAGAATTCCGGTCTTTATCGGAATTCTGCCGTTTTTCATTATGTGATGCAGGACACTCGGGCTGCCAAGAGCTTACGCTGACTTATAGAGCCAGGACTCTTTGTCATTATTTAATAGCGTCTTTCAAAGCTTTGCCAGGTGTGAATTTGGCGACTTTGCGAGCAGGAATGGTGATGGGCTGATGGGACTGGGGATTGTGTCCCTTGCGCTCGGCTCGAGTCACGACTTTAAAGCTTCCAAATCCGGTCAAGACAACGGACTCACCGGCAACTAAGGCTTCACGCAGTGAGTCTACGATAGCGTTCAGAGCTTCTTCTGCCTTGGCTTTGGTTAGACGATCCACCTTCGTGCTGATTTTTTCAACGAGTTCAGCTTTTGTCATGTGTATTTCTCCCGATGGCTGCCGGATCGCGTAGAATAACCACTTTATGAACAACCTTTGAGGAAAGAAGAGTTTGCAACAGCATGCTTCGCGATCCTGACCTGGACAATTGAGTATTGCAAACTGCTGTAGGGCGGCAAAGCGCCCTGAACTGCAACTCTGAGAACATCTGTATGTAATGTGCGCAGGCATGTCAACCAAAAAATGCCCAGAACTTAAGGATTGCCACACTAACGCTGCCCGAAAGACCTGAAAGAAAAGGACTTACTTTTCAAGCCAAAGGGCCAGTCTGCGCTCCAGCTCCTCCTGGCTATAGCGGGGATGTTCGTAGAAGCCTGCTGCCTGCCGTTGCCTAGCTGCTTCAGCCAGAATAAGGGCCGCGGCCACGGAAACATTGAAGCTTTGAATCATGCCATACATGGGAATATAGAGCTCCCCGTGGGCCAGGGTGAGCAGCTCGTCGGCCACACCACTGTGTTCATTGCCCATGATCAGAGCCGTTGGCTTTGTGAAATCAAAAGATCCCATGGCCTGTGCGTTGGGAGAACACGATGTCACCAAAATTTGCATGCCCTGCAGAGCCTGAGAAAGCTCCTGAGGGCTGGCATGGCGGTCACTTTCCACCCATTTGCGTGCTGAGGCAGAGGTCTTGCGGCTGAGGACGGGAAAGGCCGTATCAGTATAGTAGAGATGGACGCGTTCAAGACCAAAAGCATCGGCAGAGCGGAAAATGGCTGAGACATTGTGTGGGTCATGAATATTGGCCAAAACCAGGGTCAGATCGGGCTGGCGCTGAGATAGTACCTGGCGTAGCCGTTCACGGCGATGTCGGGTGCGTTCCCGGACTGTTTGTGTCGGCATGTGAACCTCCGCCTGAAATTGTAGCTATCTAACCGTCAAAGCTCAAGACATCAGTCTCTGGCCCCCCCCCCCCCATTGTCATTGCGGGTATTGCCAACGCGCCGTACCATTCTGTCCAAAGGCACAGGGTGCACGGCTCCTTAGCTGGAATTTCCTTGCCTTTTTGCCTTTCCTGTCGCAAACTGCTTTCTGGCGGCTGGCCAAGCCGTGTCAGCCTGTGGAGAGCGTGTGAGATCTGGGGAAAGAGTCGGGTGTTCGCAGCCGTAACATTTCCTTTGTGGGAGATAGCAAGTGAAAACGAAGCTTGTCTGCCTTGAGTAGTTCAGGTTTCGCAGAGACCCACGGCTGTGACCCAATAAGGCCGCTACTGTTAGCGATCCCCCGACTTGAGGGGGGAGGAAACCAAGGGTGTCTCTGCTGGTGACATCGCCTGCTGAAGGCTTTCCCCGGTTTTTTCTGCGTACAGCCAATTCTGACTGGGTAGGTTGGCAGTTTTTATACAAACAGGGATGTAATTCCCCTATTTACACCTATTTCTAAGAAGTCGACATAAACAAAGACCTCCAATGAGGAGAGAACAATTTCCAAGAGATTGTTACCCTCCAACCTCGTTGGAGATAAACATAGATGCAAGTGCTGATAGTTGTTGTGCCACTTGGGAAACCCAAGAGAAACGAACTGAGGTGCTTGAAAATTTTGGCGTACCGTAACGCCTGAAATCGTTAGGGATTTCATCTACCCCTATTTTGTTTTATGGTTACGCTTGTGTTTCAGACACAGAGCAAACAATCCTTTTGTTCATAGAAACTTTTACATTTTGGTACATGGCGCGTGTCCAGCTGTTTTTCGGGCAACGTGCCGTAGGCTTGCGTTATTCAGGCACGCCCTGTCCAAACGCATGGCCCGAATTGTTCAGCCTTCCCGTGAGCTTAGGCTTCGGGATTGTCACCAATAAGGGGTACCTATGGGAAAGACACTTCCGCACACATTTATCGCACTTTTAAGTGCCTTCCTGCTTTCACTCTGCCTTCCCTGCATCGCCTTGGCCAGTGGCGATCATGCATCTCTCCCTCAGAATCTGCCGATATACTGGATCATTCCTTTTGTCTGCATGCTCTTATCCATTGCCATTGCCCCGCTGACCATCCCGCATTTCTGGGAGCATCACTTTGGTAAGGTGGCCGTCTTTTGGGCTTTTGCGTTTCTTATTCCCTGTACGATCTGTTTCGGCCCCATGGTGGCTGCGCATGAATTTCTGCATGCGATTTTGACAGACTACATGCCCTTTATTATCCTGCTTTTTTCGCTGTTCACCGTGGCTGGTGGTGTCCGGCTCAAAGGCTCCATGGTCGGGACGCCCGTGGTCAATACTGCCATTCTCGGGGTTGGTACGGTGCTCGCAAGCTGGATGGGAACAACAGGCGCGGCTATGCTCCTTATTCGTCCCATTCTGCGCGCCAATGCTCACCGTCGTTATCGCGTACATTCTGTGGTCTTCTTCATCTTTCTTGTTGCCAATATCGGCGGCTCTCTGACTCCCTTGGGAGACCCGCCGCTTTTCTTGGGCTTTTTGAAAGGTGTCAGCTTCTTCTGGACGACAACACATCTTTTCACCAAGACGCTCTTGGCCGTAAGTATTCTCCTGACACTGTATTTCCTGATTGACAGCGTGCTCTATGCTCGTGAAGGCAAGCCCGTGCCCAAGCAGGACGAGTCAGGCGAAAAATTTGGCCTTGATGGCAAGATCAATCTGCTCTTGCTGGCCGGCATCGTTTTTGCCGTGCTTGCGAGTGGCATCCTTGATTTCGGCGTCTGGATTTCTGTCATGGGGGTGGAGCTCTCCGGTCAGAATATCCTGCGTGATCTCTGTCTCCTTCTCATCGCGGCTCTTTCCTGGCAGCTGACGGACCGTCACAGCCGTGTGCTCAATGATTTCACCTGGGGACCTATCCTTGAGGTGGCCAAGCTCTTTTTTGGTATCTTTTTAAGCATGATTCCGGCCATTGCCATTCTGCGTGCCGGAAGCAACGGTGCCCTTGCTTCCGTCATAGAGCTTGTTTCAGACAATGGACAGCCTGTTAACTCCATGTATTTCTGGCTTGCCGGAGCGCTTTCAAGCTTTTTGGACAATGCACCGACCTATCTTGTTTTCTTTAACACCGCAGGCGGAGATCCCGTGCATCTGATGACCGACTATGCCGGAACTCTTTCTGCTATTTCAGCCGGTGCTGTCTTTATGGGTGCCAATACTTATATTGGCAATGCGCCCAACTTCATGGTCCGCTCCATTGCTGAAGAACAGGGCGTGCCCATGCCAAGTTTCTTTGGCTATATGCTCTGGAGTGGCGGCATTCTTTTGCCCATCTTTGCTCTCTTGACCTGGATTTATTTCCTGTAGGCCGGGGATTTGGCTCAGACACTTCTGAGCAGACCTTGTTTTCAAAACACCATCTGCCACAACCTGAAGGTATAGCTTTCAGGTTGTGGCAGTATTAAGCAGAATGCGCCAGGCGCAAGCCTTCACGCGTAAAGGATAATACTATGCTCATTCCCAGTCAGTGCGTTTTGTACAGTGGCGGTGCCGCAGGCACAGAACAGTTTTTTGGTTCTTTGGCGGAAAACTGGGGTATCGAGGAAGTTAACTATAGCTTTGACGGTCATCAGATTGAGCGCAAGCGCGGTGTGCGAGTTCTCACAAGTGAAGAACTGGCTGGCAAGGACGTCAGTCTGAGTTATGTTTCCAAGCTCCTCAATCGTGAATACACCAAGGCGCCCCTTTTCCGTAAAGTGCTGCAGTCAATCTGCTGGCAGGTGACAAGCGGAGATCAGGTCATCGTGGTGGGTGCTATTCAGGCAGACAAAACCGTTAAGGGGGGAACTGGCTGGGGCGCCGAATTCGCCAAAATCTGCAATAAACCGCTGCTTGTCTTTGATCAGCCAAGTGACGCCTGGTACACTTGGAAAGAAGACGCCTGGGGAAAAGTGGTTGATCCTGTCATTGATGCCAGACATTTTACAGCCACAGGCACCCGTTTTCTGGAAAACAATGGGCGCATCGCCATTCAGGACCTCTTTGCTCGCTCTTTCTCGCGCTAGACATGCCAAGTTTCACAGATCAGGAAAAAGCCATTCTGCACATCGTGCAGAGTAATCTTCCCGACAGTTTGACGCCCTATGCTGATATAGCAGCACAGGTCGGCGTGCGAGAAGAGGATGTGATAGGCCTGCTTGAACGGCTTAAGGAGACTGGCGCCATCCGCCGTTTTGGCGCCATGATCCGGCATCAGAAAACGGACTGGGTACACAATGCCATGGTCGCGTGGAAGGTTGATGCCGCTCTTGTGGAACAGTGCGGAACATTGGCTGCGACGGTAGAGAATATCTCCCATGTCTACTACCGTCCCTGTGATATCCCGGATTGGCCCTATACCTTTTACACCATGATCCATGGCCGCACGCCCGAAGAATGTCAGTCGGCCATTACCCGTCTGCAGTCCATAGCGCCCCTTGGGGAACACGTTGTCCTGCGTACGGTGAAAGAATTAAAAAAGGTGTCTATGCGCTATTTCTAGACGCAGTTTTCTTCAACAATGGCACAGGATACGGCATGGAAGAGTGTTCAAAAGAACTTTTTGCGCGCGCCTGCAAGGTCATACCGGGTGGGGTAAATAGCCCCGTGCGCGCCTGTCACAATGTTCAAAGCAGTCCCCTTTTTATTCGGCGCGGACAGGGTAGCCATCTTTTTGATGTGGACGGAAACGAATACATCGATTTTGTGCTTTCCTGGGGCCCCATGATTCTTGGCCACAATGATCCTGAAGTTACTGCCGCCATTGCACAGGCGGCTAACTTTGGGACCAGCTATGGTGCACCCTGTCAGGCTGAGGTTGATCTCGCCTGTGAAGTGGTTGAGACCATGCCGTCCCTTGAGATGGTCAGAATGGTCAATTCGGGCACTGAAGCCACTATGAGTGCGCTCAGGCTTGCGAGGGCGTGCACCAAACGAAACAAAGTTCTGAAATTTGTGGGCTGCTATCACGGGCATGCTGATCCCTTTCTGGCAGCAGCAGGCTCAGGACTTGCCACATTCTCCATTCCTGGAACGCCTGGTGTGCCTGCTTGCGTGGTTGAAGACACACTCCTTGCTCCCTACAACGATCTTGAAGCTGTTGCGGCGCTCTTTACGCAGTATCCCGAGGATATTGCCTGCGTCATTGTCGAGCCTGTTGCCTGCAACATGGGCCTAGTTCTGCCCAAGGAGGGTTTCCTTGCCGGCCTGCGTAAGCTTACGCGGTCATACGGAGCTCTTTTGATTTTTGATGAGGTTATCACCGGTTTCCGTTGTGCTCTTGGTGGGGCTCAGAGTCGTTTTGGCATTGATCCGGATCTGACGACGATGGGCAAGATTATTGGTGGTGGGCTGCCTGTGGGGGCCTTTGGTGGCAAACGAGAATATCTAGAGCATATTGCGCCGGCTGGAGAGGTGTATCAGGCCGGAACCTTATCCGGGAATCCCCTGGCCATGGCTGCTGGTCTTGCGACCTTGCGAAAACTCAAAACGCAGGACTATGCAACCCTTGAGCGCCGTACTCAAGACTTTGCCCGTGAACTTGAAAGCATTCTCAAGTCCAAAAAGGTGCCTGTGCAGGTGCCGACAATTTCTTCCATGTTTTCGATCTTTTTTACGGATACTCCGGTCAAAGATTTTGCAACAGCTAAAACTGCTGATCAGGGGCTTTTTACCACCTTTTACAAACAGATGCGTGCTCAGGGCATCTATCTTGCTCCGTCGAGTTTTGAAACGGGCATGCTCTCTTTTGCCCACAGCAGCGAGGATTACACCCGTACGTTGGAAGCCGCTGCCAAGGTTCATTTTTGAGCACGGGTCAATGTGCCATCTGGGTAGCAAGTCGTGAGGGACTTGCCCAGGCCTTAGCGCTTGTTCGTAACCTTGCTGCCTCACCCTGGGAAGCCAGCGGGGTGAAACTTGCTCAGTGTGATCTTTATGCCCCTGAGCGTTTTGCTGACGGGGACTGTATACCCTGCAGTTCTTTGGCTGAAAGTTTTCGTGCGCGTTTTTTTGCCTATCAGGCCCATGTTTTGTTTGGGGCTGTGGGAATTGCGGTGCGCTTTGTGGCGCCTGTACTTGCCCATAAAAGCGTTGATCCCCCAGTTGTCGTTATCGACAACAAGGCGCGTTTTGTGATCAGTCTGCTTGCAGGGCACTGGGGAGGTGGCAACAGGCTTGCGCGGCATCTTGCTTTGCTGCTTCACGCGACGCCTGTAATCACCACTGCTTCAGATACTTGTGTTGACTCAGTGGCCCTTGATCTTGTTGTGCAGCAGGCCGGTCTTTGTCTTCTCGATTGGCAGGAGCTGCCTGGCATTCAGGGAAGACTCCTGGATGGGCAGTGTCTTTCCCTCTATGATCCCTTTCAGGCGTTACCAAGGATAAAAGATCTTTTCTGCCCAATTGCAAAGGCCTCTTTGCCAAGTCAATTCCCGCAGATTACGGTTCATTGGCAGGATTTGCCGGCATATCCTCAGCGTCTGCGCATCGTGATTCCGCATCTTGTCTGCGGTGTTGGTTTCCGTAAATCTACAGAGCCAGAACTCTTTGCCCAGGCGTTTACAGCTTTCTCCCGTCAATATGGCTTCTCTCTGCATGCTGTGACAGCTTTGGCCACTATTGACGCAAAGGCATGTGATGCCGGACTTTGTTCCTTGGCTCGTACGCTGCAAGTGCCGCTTGAACATTTTTCAGCTGAAGTCCTTGCGCGGGAACCCGGCCCACACCCTTCGGAAATGGCCGGAAAAGTCTTTGGGCAGCCACCCTTCAGTGTCAGTGAAGCGGCGGCTCTGATCAGTGCTGGACAACGGTACTCGAAAACACACCTCTTTTTTCCAAAAACATGTTTTTTTGGAAAAATTACTCTTGCGGCTGCTGGCTCGGCTGCCTTTTTGGCCAGCGAGCCGCTGTTTTGCTCTTTTTAGCCATGCACGCCACCTTTTCTGCCACCACTGCTTCAGGCCGCATCTTACGTGTCATTGGACTCGGTCCCGGTGATCAGGCCTGCCTGACGCCCATGGCCTATCAGGCATTGCAGGAGGCCCAATGTATAGCCGGCTACTCCTTGTATCTTGATCTTCTTCCACCTGAGCTGCTTAGGACAAAAAAACGCATCAGCTCGGGAATGCGTGGAGAACAAGCACGCTGTCAACAAGCCATTGACTCGGCTCTCTCCGGTGTCCCTACAGCTCTTGTCTGTTCCGGCGATCCAGGTGTTTATGCTCTTGCAGGGCTTGTCCTGGAGTTACTTGAAGCCGAAGACAACCTTGATGCCCTGGATTTCTCTGTCGTGCCCGGAGTTCCGGCTCTTTGTGCCTGTGCAGCACTGCTGGGAGCTCCTCTGACTCATGATTTTGCATGCATCAGTCTCAGTGACCTTTTGACACCCTGGGAGCGCATTGAACAACGTTTGCATGCAGCAGGTATGGCTGATTTTGTGCTTGTCCTCTATAATCCGCGTTCGAAAGGTCGTCCTGACCATCTTGCACGGGCCATGACCATTTTAAAAAAGTACCGATCAGCAGAGTGTCCGGTTGGCCTTGTGCGCAAAGCCTATCGTCAAGGACAGAGTTCAGAGATTGTGACTTTGGCCGATTTTGATGTTGAGAAGGTTGATATGCTTTCTCTGATCATTGTCGGCAATTCCCAAAGTTATCAGGCAGGGCGCTATATGCTGACCCCACGCGGCTATCACCTTGATGTTGCCAAGGCTAAGACCCCGTAAAGCACACAATGTTGACTGCTTTTGCCGTTCATTGTTTTTTGGCTTGAGAAGACATTTGGAGATCCTATGGCTAAACAGAATGCGCAGGTAGAGATTATAGACCTCACTGAGCTCATAGAACGAGGCCCGAATACTGAAGAGCCCGCTCCTGCTGCTGCGGCGGAAAAACCGGCTGTGCCAAGTACAAAGAGTGCTCCCAGCCCGAGTAACGAAACGCCTACACAAGCGCAGACTCTGAATGATCCCCCCTCAGAGGGTGACGATTCGGATCTTGATATTCTGCTTGCTCAGATAGCCAAAACTCCTGAAGTAGATTCGACTCCGAAAAAGCCGCTTGTGGACACCCAAGAAAAACTGGATATGTCCGGTCTTGATGAGGCAGACGATCTGCTCAGTGGCCTAAAGATGCCAGAACGCACAACGCCGCAGCCAGCTGCTGAAGAGCAAAATTCCATTGATGAGCTCCTGAGTGAAGATGGCACAGCGGAATCTTCTCCAGAAAATTCCAAGAAAGATGAACTCAAAAAGTCCGTTGATGATGATCTCAATCAACTCCTTGCAGATCTCGATAAAGAAACAGCACAGACTACGCAAACTTCTGAGAAAAGCTCCGCAGCGGTAGCTGATGATCTTGATGCTTTAATGAACCAGCTAGACCAGCCAGCGGCCCCGACAGCGAAGGCCGCGCCAGCAGCTGACGATATTGATGCGCTTTTGGGAGAGATGCAGGCACAGGCATCGGAAGCTCCGGCGAAGGCGCAAGCAGCGCCAGCGGCCCCGACAGCGAAGGCCGCGCCAGCAGCTGACGATATTGATGCGCTTTTGGGAGAGATGCAGGCGCAGGCAAAAGAAACTCCGACTGCACCTGAAGTTCAAGCTCAAGCACCGGCAACAGAAGATCTCGATGCTTTGATAGGGCAGCTTGATCAGCCAGAAGCTCAGGCAGCCCCTGTGGCAGATGCGCAAGCAGCGCCAGCGGCCCCTGTAGCGAAGGCCGCGCCGGCAGCTGACGATATTGATGCGCTTTTGGGAGAGATGCAGGCACAGGCAAAAGAAGCACCGGCTGCACCTGAAGTTCAAGCGCAAGCTCCGGCAACAGAAAACCTTGATGCCCTGATGGGGCAGCTTGATCAGCCAGAGGCTCAGGCAGCCCCTGTGGCAGAGGAAGTCGCAGCGCCGGCTCAAGCACCGGTAACAGAAGATCTCGATGCTTTGATGGGGCAGCTTGGTCAGCCAGAAGCGCAGGAATCACCTGTGGCAGAGGATCAGGAATCGGCAGAGGAAGCGCAACCTGCAGGGGAGCGTGATGCCCTTCTACAAATGCAGGCGCAGGCGGCATCTGTAACCGCGCCCGAGGCAGAGGATGGGCAGGCATCACAGCTTTTGGATCAGTTGCAGAATATTGTGGAAAAAGCTGAGCCTGTGGCAGGTGAAAACCAAACAGGTGAAATGCCGGTTAATGATCTTATGGCAAGTGTGCCACAAGCTGAAGCTTTGGCTTCGGAAGCGGTATCACAACCTCTGTCTGAACCTCAGGCAGCGTCAGCTTCTCCTGAACTCATGGCGCGGGTCAATGAGCTCGAGGCACGTTTTGCGGATTTTGCCGCCCAACTGGAGAAAATTCAGGACGGTCTCACAGAACGCATGGAAATTTGTGAAACAACACTTTCTGATGTTCAACTTTCCTTTAGTGGTCTGCGCGATGAGCTTACCGCGATCTTTGACCCTGATAAGCTGTTGGCTCAGGATTCTCCCCTCACTCAGCATATTGCCCAGACCATTTCTTCCTCTCTTGAGCAGGGAATGCAGAAATTCCTGGAGGAAGCGGAAAGCCAGAAAAGCTTGCACAAGGATGTGACAGATCGCCTCGATACGCTTAATGCCAAGGTACAGGGACTCTGTGATGAGCCTAAAGGTACTCCCTTGGAAGATATCGAGAAATTGCTGGAAGAAAAAACAGCAACTCTTTCTTCAGGGATCTCAACGTTAGATCTGGAGCAACGTCTTGAACCGGTGATTCTGGCTTCGGAGAAAAGCTCCAGTGATTTCCAGGCTTTGAGTCAGAAACTTGATGAGATGACCGGAGAGCTTGCCAGAAAGAGCGAGAAGAATCTTGAACAGGTCATGAGTAAGATCGAGGCCTATGATCTAGAAGGGCTTGAGAAAAGGTTTGCTGCTGTGCAGCGGGAGAAAGAAGTGCTTGCGGCTAGGGTTGATAGTTTGGAAAAGCGCATAGATACGCTTGAGCCAACTTTTAATGCACGTATTGATAAGGCTGCAGCTGGAGCAGCGGCGCGCATTCTGCGTGAGGAATTACGCGTGCTACTAGGGCAGGCTTAATGATCAACAAAAAGGGCGGGGGTACCCTTCCGTTCTTTTACCCGTCCAGGCTTAACCCGTGGTGGGTCAGCGCCATTCCCCGTGGACGGGTTTTCAATGCTTAGGAGAGGAAACGAGCTGTATGGATAAGGACCATAAGGAAGCGCTGCAAGTTGCCAAGGAACTGACTGCAAAATTTATCGAAACGCGGACTGTGTCACCGGGAAACTTTGCAGAAATTTTTCCGGCAGTCTTCCGTGTCGTCTATCAATCCATCAGGGAAACTGAAGCACTTGACGCCGAATGTGCGTGTAAAAAGGCTGAGCTGTGAACAAACAGGAAATCTCGGCACATGATTCAGCTGTCGCTGGAATGTTCGGGGGGATTGCCCGTTTTTACGACCTTCTCAATCATCTGCTCAGTCTTGGCATTGATTACTATTGGCGACACGAACTGGCCGCAGCAGTCAGACCGGGTGCGGAGGGCATTGTACTTGATCTAGCAGCGGGTACTCTTGATGTCTCCTTGGCTATCCGGCGTCGTTTTCCCGAAGTGACTGTTCTCGCGCTTGATTTCTGTCCACCTATGCTGCGTCTTGGTCTTCCTAAGCTCAAAGGTGATGATCGTCAGCGCATACTCCCCGTAGCCGCCGATGCCAAAAAACTCCCTCTGCCCGAGGCAAGCATTAATTGTCTCACCATTGCATTTGGTATTCGCAATATTAGGCCGCGCAGGGATGCTCTGATTGAAATGCTGAGAGTTCTCAAACCCGGTGGTCGTGCCTGTATTCTGGAATTTGGATCAGGAGAGGAACGTATCTTTGGGGGCTTGTACAATCTCTACCTGACTCATCTTCTCCCCTTGATCGGTCGTCTTTTTTCCAGAGACAAGGGGGCCTACAGCTATCTTGCGCGTACCATCTGTGAATTCCCCAAAGCTGATCTCTTTGAGCGGGAAATGCAGGAGGCAGGCTTTGTCCATACTTCATACCGTAAGCTGACGGCAGGTATTGTCTGTCTGCATGTGGGTGAAAAGCCTGCTTAGGAACCAAGAAGCCAGATAAGAATCAGGCCTGAAAGGATCGCGATAACGCCCATATTCCTGAGCTCTTCATTGTTTTTCTCAAGAGCCTGCGTCATCACTTGACGCATGATCTTGGGCGCGACTGCCCAGAACAGCCCCTCAAGGACAATAGCCAAACCCAGTGCCCGAAAGAAAAGAGATGTGTCGATATTCATAGGATTTGTATTCTGCAGAGTGAGCAGTCCTTGATATCCTCTCCACGCCAGAAGACGGGATGTATCATGGCAAAAAGGAGAAGTATTTTCCAAAACTGTAATATCTCTTGCTCTTTTAGTCAACAAATTTAAGAGAATTACAAACAGAGAGCATAAAGAAAAAATAATAGATACATTCACTGTGATTTTAGAATTATTTTATAAGAATAGCTCTTGTTTCATCAATTGATAGAGTACGAAAAGATATTGTAGTTCAGTGAGTAGCAAATAAAAAGACAAAATTTTCGTTGGAACATCTTTCTCAGTTCTGCCAATCACAACTTTTCGCGTCAAAAAAAGTGCGTATTTCACCGCACGATGGGAAGCATTGTTATTTTGCCGGTTGTAACCGGAGGAGACCATATGGCACTTTTGCTGGTGACAGCCACGGCAGAAGAACTTCTTGCCCTTTTTCCTGAAAAATATCGGCCGTCTGCGGACAACATGCAGG
>JAFXOX010000051.1 GCA_017528345.1 Desulfovibrio sp. | reverse complement strand
TATGCCTGTGCTACGGCATTGCCGATTTCATGGCTCGCTGACAACTCAACGGCTTCGTAGTCTGTGCAGTAGTTGTGACCGAGCGTCAGCATAACCGCCCGCCATCCGTGATTACACATCTGGCCCTTGGGAATGCCCGACCTGTGCAGGGCCTGGTTCACACCTTCGAGCGTGATATGGCCAGATGATCCACCGGAGCGAAACACAAAGCCGTTCCGACGCTCCTCATGCAGCTCCCGCAAAATAACCGACGCTTGATTGGATAAATACACAGTAAATGGCTTCTTGGTTTTCTGACAGCGTACAGCGGGAATGACAGCCTTTTGCTCATCAAAGAACACTTCTTCCCATCGGAGGCCTGCAAGCTCATTGCCCCGCAGGCCAGTCAGCGGGTAAAGGCGTAAAGCCGCCCGCATGATGCTCGACGGATTTCCGTACAGCTCACCTCGCTTACAGAAGGCGTCGATCTTTTTGAGCATGCCCCTGACTCCTTCGAGGTCGGTAATCGCAGGCAAGTGTTTCTTTTCAATCTTGGGCCGACGTCGGATAAGTAATTTGAGACCATCGGCAATATTCTCCTTGGCCCATTGTCTGGCCTTGGCGTAGGCTCCGATCTGTTCCATGAGATCACAGACACGCTTGCTTTCTTCAAGCACGTCACGAGCTTCCAGGGCGCGAATAATCCCCAACTGATCGTCCATTGTCACCGTACAAAACGGCTTCTTCCCGAGCACTGGCAAAATATGCCGCTCAAGGCGCTGCCAGTTAACTTTCTGTGTCCGTTCCACATTTTGCGACTGTTTAACGGCAAACCATTCCTTAACCACATCCGCGTAAGTGATTTTCTGCAGGGCGGTCTCTTTTTTCTGTTCCTGCCTGACTTCTTTTTTGGCTTGGGCCGGATCAATATGTTGTGCCAATTGCCTCCGCAGCTCTTCACAGCGCTCGCGTGCATCAGAAAGGGAAACCAGCGGATAGACACCGAGAGAAATCCTGTTGCTTTTGCCGTTATAGCGATATCTGAATCGCCAGCAGCCTGTCCCTGACTTTGTTATCTCAAAATAGAGATTATTTCCGTCAGAGACTGTCTGGGGCAATTTTGATTGTACAAGCGCCTTAAGCAGCTTTTCTGTGAGCTTTTTTGTCATTCGTATGAGCTCCTATTGATATCAGAAAGGCATTTCGTGCATGTCCATCTGTTCTAAGCCGCTTGTTACCTGGCTTTTCAGACAATGGTGTACATCGCAAAATCAGTCCATGCGTATTTTTTACACGATGTACACATGGATGTACGCCCTTCCGAGCCCAGTGTACATCCTCCTGAGTTCAGTCTGAACACAGTCAAAAACGAGAAAGCCCGCTAACCATGCGGTTTAGCGGGCTTTCATCCAATTGGAGCCAAATACAGAAAAGTCTGGAAAAGAACACTTTGGCGGAAAGGGTGGGATTCGAACCCACGTACCGGTTCATCGCCGATAACTCGATTTCGAGTCGAGCGCGTTACGACCACTTCGCTACCTTTCCGTGAAATGTAAAAATGGTCGTTTCAACTAAAGATTGTAGTCTTTTACTGGCTAAATGACAAGAAAAAATGGATGATTCGCCAGATCCCTGGGCTTTGTTGTTCGCTGTGAGAAAAAAAGGCTGCAGACCCCTGAATCTGCAGCCTTTTTTGCAAAACATGGATGGCAAGCTTATGCATAATCTCCGCGGTTGAACTTGATCCTTTCAGTTGTTGTCATGATTTCAAGCTGATTGATTAAGTCCTTCAAGCCATTATTGGGGTTAGCCAGCTCTGCTGATTGCGACTTGAGCTGAGCCACTTGGTCACCAATATTTTCAAGAATTGAATAGGCGTTTCGCAAAGAAGAACCTTCAGATGAAGATCTCAGGGCTTTAGCATAATTATCCCAAAGATCCAGCGTTCCGGATGCATTGTCAAAGGCGCTCTGTAAAAGGTCGCTTGTGGCATCGATCTGTTCGGTCTGTTCTATGGGATTGAGCAGCATCTGACTGATCATTTCCGCTTGGCCCGCGCCCTGCGGCATCAGACCACCGGCCATGGGGGCGGTCGTCTGTTGCTGGGTGTTCAGTGCCTGGGAAAAGACTGCCTCAAAGGGCGAGGATGTCGTTGAGGCAGGATGTTGTGTTCTTGCTGTCTGCTGCTGAGCTTGTATGCGAAGAAGTTCATCCATTTGCTGGGAATCTATTTCCATATGCGCCTCCAGGGTTGGCGTTTCCCGTAAAAATGCAAATTGCTTGCCAAGGGTTAGACCCAGGATTGATGCGAATTTTATGGGAAAATAGAAGCAAGACCGGGAAGTTTTTTCCGAGCTCACTATAGCTTGAGCGTCAATTCTTGTCCATTGACAGCCTACTATGCCTGAGTCGTGAGCGTCTGAAGGATGCTTGTGAGAGCGCAGGGTAGCAATACTGCGAAATGACAAACGCCGATACAATGGGTTGCATCGGCGTTGTTCCCCGGTGAGAAGGATTTCCCGGCACCCGGACACCCATCCGGGGCCGGAAAATCATGTGGGGAGGGAGTATGGAGAGGTTGCTGCAAAGATTCTTTACGCAACCATGCTTTCATAAAGCTCCTTGGCATTGGTATTGCTGGGATTGAAGGCCAGAATGGTTTCAAGATGCGTCCTAGCTTCATCCAGTCGACCCAACGACATCAAACACCCTGCGAGAGTGACACGTATGGCTTCACCTTCAGGAGATGTCGAAATAGCACCTTCCAGGTATGGCAAGATCATGTCTACACGGTTAAGATGATAGGCTTCCCGAACCAGGCAGTTCAAGGCAACGACATTGTTCGCGGTCAGATCAAGAGCCTTGGTGAACCAGGTATAGGCTTCCTCGTGTTCACCCATTTCCATATAGACCAGGCCAATTCCACAGTAAGCCTTGTCGCTTGCCTCCACTGAAGCCGCCTTTTTGTACAAGACCAGAGCCTTGTCCAGTTCAGAGCGCTGTACAGCAACTGTTGCCAGTCCCATATAGGGCGCTGCGCTTTCGGTGTTGTTTTCGGCGGCCTTGCGATAGTACTCTTCAGCCTTGTCGAAATCACCCATGAAAAGATAGCATTCACCTAGTTCCTTGTTGATCTCGTAATCCATTTGATTGCTCATAGTGTCCTCCCCATGAGTATGTTGGCCTCCAAAGCGAGGCTTCAGTTCGCATAACTCAATGCAGAAGACGTGCCAAAACTATAAAATTCAAGCAAATCAAATACTTACGCAGTACAAGGCATTTTTTGCCAGGTGACCTAGGGGAAAATTCTGCCAACTGACAGTTTTTTGTCAACGCGGCAAAAACAAAGGCCGCGTGGATTCGCGGCCTTTGTGGAAACTCTGCTTAGCGGTTGGGGAAAAGTCCGCCGCTTGCGTCAATATGTCTGAGCATCAAGCCCAAAACTTCAGAGATATCTTTGTCAGAGGTGTCAATACAGATGGCATCGCTGGCTGCTTTGAGTGGAGCAATGGCCCTTGTGCGATCTTGCACGTCACGCAACCGGATCTGTTCTGTCAGTTTGGCCAGATCTGTTGGCTGATCATGGTTTTCCGCGTCCCGCATGCGCCTGAGAGCCCGAATTTCCGGGCTCGCATCGAGGAAGAACTTAAAACGGGCATTGGGGAAGATCACGGTTCCCATATCCCGCCCTTCGGCAACAAGAGGCGTTGCAGCGGCCATGGAGCGCTGGATATCGGCAAGAACTGCACGAATAGCTGGAAGGCGGGCAAGGCGAGAGGCAAGCATGCCGACCTCTTCCGTTCTGATCTCACTGCTCACGAGTTTGCCATTGACAAAAAGCTGCGTTGTGATGCCGTGCCCTTCTAGCTGGAAGCGGTAGTGCGAGCAGACGCTTTTGATGGCCTCTTCGCTCATCTCCTCGGCTGCCAGACCGAGATTGAGGGCAAGGGTGCGAAACATAGCTCCGGTATCGAGGTAGCTGATACCGAGCGTTTCTGACAGACGACGTGCTATCGTCGTTTTTCCGACACCGGCAGGCCCGTCAATGGTGATCACAGAAGCGCTATGTGTCATTTTTCGATCCTGCCAAGAAAGGATGCCATTTCCTTCAGAAAAGCGCCGTTTTCCTGGGTATTGCCGATGCTTACTCTCAGGTGGTCGGGCAAAGAGTAGCTTTTGAGGAGACGGATGATGATGCCGTGGGAAAGAAGCGTGGTAAAGCAGTCCGCAGCTTTTGCCGGATGAGGAAGAGTAAAGAGCAAAAAATTGGCAGCACTTGGCCAGACGGTGCAGCCCATGTCTGTCAGCCGCTCTGTGAGGAGCGTTCTTCCTTGGCGTACCGTTTCCATGGTCTTTTCACGGAAGGCCTGATCTTCGAGAGCGGCAAGACCTGCCTCTTCAGCCAGGAGATTGACAGAAAAAGGCAGCCTGGCACGCCAGAAACCTTCTGCCAGAGCTTCCGGCAAAATGGCATAGCCCAGACGAAGCCCAGCAAGCCCGTAGCTTTTGGAAAAGGTCCGCATGATGCCGACATTGGAAGGAATATCCCCCTGGGCGAGAAGAGAGAAGGCCTTTTCATCCTGACAGAAATCCATATAGGCTTCATCAATGAGCAGCAAAGCCTTGGGCGCCTTTTGCTCAAGCTGTTTGGCAAAGGCCCGGACATTTTTAGCCACAGGGCAGTAGCCCGAAGGGTTATCTGGGGTCGTCAGAAAGACAATGCGGGTTGTGTCATCGATGGCTTTGAGCATGCCTGCAAAGTCAAAGGAGAAATCTTCCTTGAGCGGGCAGCGTTTGATGGTGACGCCCGAAATCTGCGCCTGAATGGGGTAGAGATTGAAGCAGGGCTGAAAGCAGACAATGGAATCGCTGACTGGGTCGCAGAGCATGCGGATCAGGAGATCAATTACCTCATCTGAACCATTGCCGATGACAAGCTTCTTCTCACTGACCTTGTGGAGCTCGGCAAGGGCATGCACGAGCCTAGGGTTGCCTCCGCGCGGGTAGCGAAAGGCCTCCTGGGCGTGCCGGGCAATGGCTTCCTGTGCCAGAGGCGGGACGCCCAAGGGATTTTCATTGCTTGCCATCTTATAAATCTGGGCAAGACCAAATTTTTGACGGATTTCGTCGATGGAGAGGCCAGGCGTATACGGATCAAGTGCACCGATTTGCGGGCGAAGACTGCCTGTGTACATAGCTTTCCTTGAAAAATAACGACCACCGAAAGCTCGGTGGTCGTTAGGATGACGTTTAGGCTGAAGGACGAATGGTCAGCACAGGGATACGTGCATTTTTGACCACTTTTTCGGCGACTGAACCAAAGAGAATGCGGTCAATGCCCTTGCGACCATGCGTTCCCATGATGATCATATCGGCCTGTTCTTCATTGGCTCTGTTCAAAATTTCTTCAGCTGCATAGCCGATAAGCACCTGCCCCTTGGCATCGATTCCCTTGAAATTCTCGGCGACGAAGCTCTGCATCGACTGCTCGGCACCTGTGACAATTTCCCCCACGAAATTCTCAATGGTGTTGGGAGGCACATGGAATCCCACATACTGACTTAACGAAGGCGCAGTATAGACCACGAGAACACTGGCATTCAGCTTTTCCGCAAGCGTGGCGGCATATTCAGCAACTTGCTTGCTATGTTCAGAAAGATCAACGGCACAGAGAATCTTCTTGATTTCCTTCATACGATTTTTCTCCAGCGCAGAGACCCGAAGAGATTTCTTTCGGGCGGAAACGCTGCCTCCGTATTTCCCATGGTTGTTCTTACCAGCCCTTAGGCTGTAGCCTTAGTCGTGAGGAGCTTTCTGCAGCCTACTTGTTGCGGCCGCAGCATTTTTTGTATTTTTTCCCACTGCCACAGGGGCAGGGATCATTTCTTCCTACCTGAGCCTTGGCCCGGTACGGCTTTTGCGGCGAAGATTCAGAACTGTCTCGGGAACCGCCGGAATACGAAAGATTCTGCGGCTCTTGGCGATGTCTGAGACTTTGCTCCTGAACAAGAGCTGTTTCACCGGTTTCTTCGTCTTCCATGCGCTGATAGGCCACATGCACACGCGTAATGGTGCGCATGACCCCCTCGCGGATACGGAAGAGCATATCCTGGAACATGACAAAACCTTCACGCTGATACGCCTGCTTGGGATCTGTCTGCCCATAGCCGCGCAGGCCGATGCCATCACGCAGGGCGTCCATATTGCGCAAATGTTCTTTCCAGCAACGGTCAAGCTGCTCGAGGAGGAAAAAGCGAAGGATCTCCTGATAGTTTTCTCCAGCTTCTGCCTTGAGCTCCTCCAGGATTTTGTCTACGAGCCCTTCAGTTGTCTCACGGTCAGGACAGTCTTCTCCTTCAGGGAGAACTCGGTTGATGGTAAAGACATTCTGAAGCGTTGAGAGCACATTGGCTTTGGCCGCTTCCTGCTCTTCACCCGAGGCTTTTTCGATCTCGGCATAGGTGACATCGAGAATGTCCTGCATAAATTCATGGACAACAGCAGAAACATCCTCGGTAACCATCAGGTCACGTCTCAGACTGTAAATAACTTCTCGCTGCTGATTCATGACATTGTCGTAATCGAGCAGCGTTTTACGGATCTCAAAATGATGGGCTTCCACGCGTTTCTGGGCGTTTTCGACAGCACGGGTGACCATGGCATTTTCAATGGCTTCACCGTCCCGCAGACCAAGGCGACTCATGATGCCCTTGATGCGGTCAGAGCCGAAAAGACGCATCAGATCATCTTCCAGGGAAAGATAAAAACGTGAGGATCCGGGATCCCCCTGACGACCGGAACGGCCTCTGAGCTGATTGTCAATGCGGCGGCTCTCGTGGCGTTCTGTTCCGAGAATATGCAGACCGCCAAGTTCCACAACCCCTTCTCCAAGGACAATATCCGTACCACGGCCTGCCATATTGGTGGCAATGGTCACTTTGCCCCTTTGTCCAGCCTGAGCCACGATCTCGGCTTCTTTGGCGTGTTGCTTGGCATTGAGCACACTGTGAGGAATGCCGAGCTTGCTCAGGCGAGCTGAGAGCATTTCACTTGTTTCTATGGAAATGGTGCCCACAAGCACAGGCTGCTGTTTTTTGTAGAGCTCGGCTATGGAATTGATGATGGCGTCAAATTTTTCTCTACGCGTGCTGTAGATCAGGTCAGGCAGGTCTTTGCGGATCATGGGCATATTGGTGGGAATGGTCACCACCTCAAGATTGTAGATCTGCTGGAATTCCACAGCTTCCGTATCGGCTGTGCCTGTCATGCCTGAGAGTTTGTCATAGAGACGGAAATAGTTCTGGAAGGTGATAGAGGCAAGGGTCTGGTTTTCGGCGGCGACAGTGACGTGTTCCTTGGCCTCCAAAGCTTGATGTAAGCCGTCTGAATAGCGGCGACCATGCATCAGGCGACCTGTGAACTCATCGACGATGATGACCTGATCGTTCTGCACGATGTAGTCAACATCCTTCTTGAAAAGCTTGTGTGCTCTAAGAGACTGCTGAATGTGGTGCTGCGCTGTGATATTAGCGGGATCAAATAGATTGTCGATGTGCAGCATCTCTTCACAGCGAACGACACCGGCATCTGTCAGCATGGCAGCCTTGGCCTTTTCATCGAGGGTATAATCCTCAGGGCCGAGTTTGCGGACAATGGCATCAATGGCTGCATACTGCTCCACATCCTCGTCAGAGGCGCCTGATATAATCAGCGGCGTGCGCGCTTCGTCGATGAGAATCGAGTCCACTTCGTCGACAATGGCGTAGTTGTGGCCACGCTGCACGAGCTGATTCGAATAAAATTTCATATTGTCGCGCAAATAGTCGAAACCAAATTCATTATTGGTCCCGTAGGTGATGTCGCAGGCATACGCTTGCTTGCGCTCTTCATCATCCATGTCATGGTAGATGATGCCTGTGGTCAGCCCGAGAAAATCATAGACCTTGCCCATCCATTCGGCGTCACGGCGGGCCAGATAGTCGTTGACAGTCACAACGTGCACACCCTTGCCCGAAAGGGCATTGAGCACCACAGGCAAGGTTGCCACAAGGGTTTTGCCTTCACCGGTTTTCATTTCCGCGATCTTGCCCTTGTGCAGGACAATACCGCCAATGAGCTGGACATCATAATGACGCATGCCAAGCACGCGTTTTGAGGCTTCACGCACGAGGGCAAAAACCTCGGGCAGAAGATCGTCGAGGCTCGTCTTGCCAGAGGCAAGATCTTCTTTATAGGTAGCGATCCTGCTGGGAAAATCGGCGTCCGAAAGCTCCTGCATCTCAGCTTCAAGCCCATTGATACGGGCAATGAGCGGACGCAGACGGCGAAGGTAGCGGTCGTTTTTGCTGCCAAAGATTTTTTTGAAAAGATAGGCAAACATGGGCTTCCCTGAAAAGTCGTTCTCTAATGCGCATACTTGCGCATGACATCCTGCATGAGCGCTGAGGGCGTCTTTTTACAGCCTTCAAAAAATGCATTGAGATCTATGTCGCTGTTGAGTACCGAGGCGTTGCTATTGTGTTTGCCACGAATATACCCGTCCAGCCAGATGACAAAGCCGCTGCCATCATTGGGATCGGCATTATAGGCTGCACAACTGGTTTTGTCGGCACGCCAGAGGCTGTCTTTGGCGACAGGCATGCGTGAACGCACCTGTTGCCAGAGTGGCATGACCCTGGCCTCAGGCTGAGATTGACAAAGGGCATACACCTCAAGCAGCATGGAAGGCAGAATGCGTGAATCGGCAACGGTGGCATTGGTCTTGGCCGCCACATAGCCGTCGATCTGCAGGCCTTCAAAGAGCGGCGGCGCATGTTCAATACTCACTGTTGTCAGATACTCGGCACAGATATACTTGTCAGGATCGATCTTGTCGCTTGCGGCCTGGACACTTTGCGCCATGCACAAAAACAGTAGCAAGAACAGGGGAATGTGTTTCATCAGTTTTCAGCGTAAAGGCTCACGTGGAGAGAAAACGCTGCCTCCATTTCTCGTGGGGATTTGCAAGCAAGCCTCGCAGGGCTTGGACAAAACGCAGGGGAATGACAAAGGCCCTCAGGCTCTGGGAAATACAGGGCGAGCCGCCCTTTGATCCAAAAATAGGCATTTTCTACAAAAGGTCAAGAAAACAGACGCTTCTGTCGCATGCTCTTTTTAGACGAGAATGGGATCTTTGCGGGCCAGAGCACAGGCTGCACGAAGTCCGAGAAGATAGCTCTCAACGCCAAAACCTGCAATACTTCCTGAAACCACTGGCGAAAGAAGCGAGGTGTGACGAAAACTTTCCCGTGCATGGATATTGGACATATGAACTTCCACAACCGGTATGGTCAGTATGGCAAGCGCATCGGCCAGCGCGTAGCTTGAGTGTGTCCAGGCTCCTGCATTGATCACAACTGCGGCAATATCTTCATCAAGGCAAGCGTGTATTCGCTCGACCATTTCACCTTCAAAGTTCGTCTGAAAGGTCTCAAGGGTGACATGTAACTCCTGGCTTAGTGCCAAAAGGGCTGCATTGATCTGATCCAGGGTCTGTGTCCCATACTGTTTGGGATCGCGTCTGCCAAACATGTTGAGATTGACACCGTGGAGGACAAGAATTTTCATAATGATCCTTATGCCTTTCTTGCGAGCGCTTGATGAAGGATATTCTGCGCTTCTTCGGGGAGCTTTTGCCCTGTCCAGAGGTGAAACTGAGCATTTCCCTGTTCGAAAAACATGGTTTGACCAGACAGGCAGCTAAGACCGTGGCGAGCCGCCTCACGCAGAAAACGCGTTTCCCGGGGATTATAGACAATATCATAGGCAAGACTTGCCTGGCAGGAGCTTTGAGCAAAGTCGTAGGGCGTCTCATGCTCGTGGCTTCCGTGCATGCCAAGAGGTGTGGCATTGACAATGAGATCTGCGTGAACGTCATAGCGTTCCTGCCAAAGGATTGGCTCTGCGGCAAATTCTTCAGCCAGAGCTATCTGCCTTGTATTGGACGGTGTTGCAATGAAGATGTTTTTTGCCTGGCGCTCCTGTAAACCACGCAGGCAGGCCCTGGCGGCACCTCCTGCGCCAAGAAGAAGGACCGTCATTGTGTTGAGAGCAACATTTGCCAAGGGCGCAAGAAAACCTGTGCAATCGGTATTTTCCCCCACAAGCTTCTCATCGCGCCAGTAGAGCGTATTGACCGCACCGATTTGTTGAGCACGATCACTGACGCTATCAAGGAAGGGAATAATGGCGGTTTTATGGGGAATGGTCACAGAACAGCCGGAAATGGGGAGAAGACGGACGCTGTCCAGAAAACGGGGCAAATCCTGTGCGGATACAGGAATCTGCAGATAGATGGCGTCAAGACCCAATGTTTGAAAGCCAGTATTGTGGAGCAAGGGAGAAAGGCTTTGGTCAAGAGGCCAGCCTATCACACAATACAAGCGTTTGGGTAGGAAGGGGAAGGTTAGGTTGTGCATTGGCTAAGGATAACGCAGACAACACTCCTAGGCAAGGAAAAAACAAAAAAGGCTTGACGAATAGTTGGGACATGTGTCGCTCTGGAGACACTCGTTTCTCTGTAACAAATATAATTTGCGAATTATGAAATTATGTGTAAATATTCTTTATCATCAGAAGATAGTTCTATGAATTCATAGTTGAAAAGCTGATACTAAAATAAAACTTATTTGGTTGGGTATATTTTACTGTTATTTATTTTAGATATCGTAATTCAAAATATAGAATTCAACCTATAAAGCATATTCTTGATTATACTAACGCTTTAGGTTAATGGCTGTCTTTAAAAGTTCGTCAGATGTTGTAACGACCTTACTATTAGATTGGAAGCCGCGTTGTGTGATAATCATATTGACCATTTCATTGGAAACATCAACATTGGACTGTTCGATCTTATAGGCGGCAACCGTTCCGTAGTTTTCAGAACCCGGGGCTCCCAGGTCCATTTGACCGGCTTCTGAGGTTGCTGAGAACAGATTGTCACCATGGCGATTGAGGCCGTCGTCGCTCACAAAACGGGCCAGGGGAATTTGCCAGAGATCGATATTTTGTCCATTGGAAAAATTGCCTGAGATAACTCCGTCACTGCCGATTTCATAGAAACTCAGGGTCCCCTGGCCGTAGCCATCCTGCATGGAAGAGCTGACAAAGGGACTGCTGGCGTAGCCTGTGACGGCGTGGTTTGCGCTTTCTGTATCAGCCATAAAGGAAAGCTTGCTTGGATCGGTGCCAACATCTGCGGCAGTGCCGGTGGAGCGCCAGGATCCTGAAGTCGATGAAAGACCAAAATCAATGGCAACGGCTGAATCATTCAACGAAAGCTGCGGCAGACCATTTTCAGAGAGAGAGGCTGTGGTCCAGTTGGCAAGATCCTTGTTACCGGCTTCTGTGGGGGTATAGCAGGCGATTCCTGCCAATTGCCCCTTGAGATCAAACTGCAGGATGCCGCTCATCAGCAGACCGTCACCAGCATTGGTGGGGGTCACCGAGGTATCGGCAATGAGAAATTCCACAGCAGAGCCTGAACTTGTCTGATTTGACCCATCATAATAGATAACGACATCGTGGCCTTGCCCCTCGCCGTCGTAGAGGGTCATGGCCTGAGAATTGCTGTAATTGGCAGCCGCATTGCCGCGTCTGGCGTCGTAGTCGGTGAGCATGCTGAAATAGGGCGCGTTTTCGTCTTCAATGGCATTGGAAGACGGAACCAGATTGGTATCTGTGATGGAGACAGAGGTGGTCGGCTTGGCATCAACACTCTTGAACTTATCAATATTAATGGCTTCAAGCTGCTTAGATGCGTTTTCTCCGCCTCCCTGGCTGTTTGAGAGATCATAACCCATCAGAGAGAGACCATTGGGATTGCGCAGAATACCATCGGTGTCTGTGTTAAAATCACCGGCTCTCGTGTAAAATTGTCCACCATAGGCATCTTGAACGACGAAATAGCCCTTGCCGATGATGGCCATATCCGTCACGGAATTGGTTGATTCCAAGCCTCCCTGGGTGAACTTGGTTGCGATTTCATCCACGCGTACACCCATGCCGTGCTGACCAACAGCGACCATGGAATTGGCCTGATTAAAATTCCACTCGCCCGGATTTGCCTGCTCTTCGTATATCAAATCAGAATAGAGTGCCATCTGCGCCTTAAAGCCGATGGTGCTGCAGTTGGCCAGGTTGTTGCTTGTGACGTTCATGCCATCACTGAGCGACTTCATGCCTGTGGCACCAATATAGAGAGACGAGAGCATGGCGGGCCTCCAAAAAAATAGGGGAATGGGAAGTTTTTTCCCATACCCCCTATGTTTTGCAGAGAATGTGCCAGAAGGGAGAGGAATTCTACGATCCAGCTATTTGGCGAAGGCTTCTCTTGCCCGCTTGAAGCCGGGCTCAGCCGCCCGAATAACGCTTTCATCGACGCAGAAGGCAAGGCGGAAGAATCCTGGCTGGCCAAAGCCTGATCCGGGCACGGCCAATACAAGTTCCTTGACAAGCCTGTTGACGAAGGCCACGTCGTCGCCGCCAGGGGCTTTGGGGAAGAAGTAAAAGGCCCCCTTGGGCATGAGATACTCGTAGCCGGCATTGCTCAGCACTTCGGCCATGGCCTTGCGGCGCTGCTCGTAGATACGTTTGTCCACATGGCTGCCCAGAGCATGGCCCATGATCTGCTGACCGATGACCGGCGGATTGACGTAGCCAAGAATGCGGTTGGTGAGGGTAAGGGCAGCCATCACCTGTGCCTTTTCGGGGAGATCAGGGGAAAGCGCTGCATAGCCAATACGCTCACCAGGCAGCGAGAGATTCTTGGAAAATGAGGATACGCAGATACTGTAAGGATACAGTGGCAGAACCGAGGGCACAACTGCCCCGTCGTAGGCGAGAAAACGGTAGGGTTCGTCACTGACAAGCCAGATGGGATGACCGATGGCCTGACTCTGCTCCGCAAGCAGCTGACAAAGCTTGGTTAAGAGGTCAAGGCTGTAGACAACGCCTGTGGGATTATTGGGGCTATTGATGAGCACAACTTTGGTCTTTGGGCCAATGGCATCCTTAAGGGCCTGAAGATCAGGTTCAAAGGTGTCCGTATTGGTTTGGACGGCCTTGAGCTTGCCACCAAAGTTGCCCACATAAAAGCCGTATTCCACAAAATAGGGGGCAAAGCAGAGCATTTCATCGCCAGGATCAATCACGGCCCGCAGGAAGGCATTGAGGGCGCCTGCAGCTCCGCAACTGAGCAAAACATCCTCCTGACTCAGGGCAAGACCCTGTTCTTCCGAGAGGTAGGCGGCCAGTTTTTCACGCAGCCAGGGAAAACCCGCATTGTTCATGTAGCCAAAGGCAAAGGGCTCGTGGGCGTGTTCCAAAAATTGGCTGAGACCTTCACGGACTTCTTTGGGGGCTGGCAGGTCTGGATTGCCGAGGCTGAAGTCCTGGACCTTGTCGTTGCCATATTCCGCTTTAAGCTTGGCTCCGGCCTCAAACATCCGTCTGATCCATGAGGCGTTGTTGAGATAGCCGGAAACACTTTCTGAAAGTACGTTCATACCATTCATTCAGCGTAAAACCTCTGCATGCGTACAGAGGAGGAAACGCTGCCTCCATCTCTTTCTCAAACGTTGACGATGATTCTCGCAGCCGTTTGGCATTTGTAGCCTGCAGGCGCACAAGGGCGTTTGCAGCGATTGGCTGCGTGAAACTGTTCGTGAATGTAGCACGCAGATGGGGGAATGACAATTTTTCAGAGGATGCCGGAGGAAAAACTGTTGTTTTTTTCAAGACAATTGAGTAGAAAGTTAACCGAGAAAAGAAAAAGAAATTTCTGATGTGACAGCCTATCACCAAGTCCGCAAGAGCGGGACTTCCCCAAGCAAGAACTTGAGGAAATGGTTGATCCGCTTCCCTTTTCCAGGGACTACGTTCCCATTGTGGGTCTACCAGCCAATATGATAGGCGAGAAGAGAGCGCGAAAGCTCGCTTGCGGAAGGTTCTCTCCCACAAGAACTAACACATGAAACATGGAGGCAGCGTTTCCTCCTTGGCCTGAAGGCCGAGGTTGCCACGCTGAATATTTGATGAAACGCATTCTGCGAATTTTGGCGAAAGCAGCATTTTGCTGTGCTGTATGTGCATTACCTGCCTGTGGCGTCTTGAGCGACGACGAATCTGGAGACCCTGCCAAGGTCTCGGAACAAATGGAAGTATCGGTTCATTTTCAAGATATGCACCGCTGCTCTGTGATTTCGCCTGAAATACAGATTTTGAATCCCCCCAAGGGAACAACGGTATATGATGTTCGCCTCTTTGAGGTGAACGGCCAGGAAGAGAAGTCGTTGGGCGGAGGCTCCTGGCCAGCGGACGGGTCTGGTATTATTCCAGAAGGCGCGTTTACAGGCCGCTACCGTGGCCCTTGCCCGCCGGATAACTCGTCTCGCAAGTATTTTTTTGTTGTCGCAGCACGTCGGGGCAGTGAGGTTCAGCCATTGGCGGTACGTCTGTTTCACCTAGAGCTTGAATAGCGACAACTGCGCCCATATCGCCATAAGAAAACCCCCGCTGCAAAGGCGGGGGTTTTCTTATGGCATGAGACGATGAGCTAATCCTCAATCACTTCGCGCGGAACCTCGGCAAGGGCATCGGTCAGAATACGGCGTCTGCGCGGTGCTTGAGGGGTGTCCTGACTTGCCTTGGCAGCTGTCATTTTGCTGCCCTGCAAATCGTTATAGACTGCCCAGAACTTTGGCCAGATCTCGGTGATGATGCCGGCATTGCCCAGCTTGAAGCCTTCACCCTTACGTTGGGTCGCAGCAAGGGCAAGGCTCATGGCCCAGGCGGGAGAGGGTGCGTTCCAGAGAACAGATTGGGTATTGGCAGCTATGAGCTTGCCTTCCTCATTTGTTGAAAGACCCAGGGCGTCAAAAAACGCACGGACTTCCTTCTGCTGCTTTGCGCTGAACTCGATCTGTGGCAAGGAATGCCCCTTGAGCGCATAGGCGGCCCAAAGTGCGGCGAGGAGAGGTGCAGCCTCGTCTCGAAGGCACTGACTGAAGTGCAGGTCCTGCCGGGGAAGCTCTGAGCACCCCTTTCCCTGCACAGAAATTGTTTCCAAAGCCGCATCTTCGCGGATAGTGAGGCCAAGATCAGCAAAGAGCGCAAGAATATCCTGGCTTACGGCGTCCTTGGCCAAAACCCCTGAAAACTCCCCATGGCCTCCGAGAAGATGGACAGTTGCGAAAACGGCAGCCGCGACCTGTGTCTCACAGGGAAGCGTAAGCTTTTTGGGAAAACGGAGCGTGGAGGGGTTAACACTCATCGTCCAGGGGGGAACTTCAGCAGCCTGGGCCTCAGCCTCTTCTAAAATGCCCTGTGTGCGCTCAAGGATGCGTTCACGGTCGGGGTGCTCGGCAAAAGAGACAGTTGTCGCTGTCTCCGCAAAGGGAAGCGCAAGCAAAAGTGCTTCGACGAAGCTTGGCGGAAGATCCTGGGGAATACCTATTTTTTTGGGGAGAACGCCCGAGCACTCAAGACGGATGGGAAAACCAGTGCTTTTGGGAACAACGTAGGCGAGTCTGGCGCCTAAGCTTGGAAGAAAATGGGCGATAGCCGACAGATTGGTGAGCTTGAGATTGCCTTCTGCGGTGCAGCGAAGCCGTGAGGGTCGCACAATATATTGTGTGGCAAGCAGTGCAAAGACGTCAAAGCTATTGCCGCAATGCAGAGAGAGATCCTTAGCCTGACAGGGAGATGTGGCTGTAAGGGTGATATTGTCTTCAGATGTTTCCGCGTGCGCCCCAAGATCGTTAAGAGCTCTGAGCATGGCATGCTGGGCATCATGCATCAAACAGTGCTCAAGATGAAGATTTTGACCTGAAAAAGCGGCCATGGTCAGCCAGGCGTGCGCATGCCAGGCGCTGGCTGGAAGGGCAAAATGAAGATCAACCGGTTTCTGCGGCGGGGCAAGATTGAAGGCGGAACGCGCAAGCTTATCGGTACTGCTTTGATGAGCAGGGCGAGGGAAAAAGTTCAGTTCCTGCAAAAGCGAAAAAAGCTGGTTTGTAACCCGGGGATCAGAACTGAATCGTTGCGCTTCATTTTGCCAGGCTTCCCGAAGCTCCTTTTCTTCAACAGGCACGAGATGTCCACGGTTTGCGCGCATATGTTCGAGGAGATTAAATCTGCGCAAAAGAAGGTTGAGCAGCTCACGGTCGAGGCCGATGATCTCCTCACGTAATGTTGGTCGTTTTTGGTGATCACGCGTAAAATTGGGCATCCAGATACCTCGCAGGCAAAGCTTTATGAACCTAGAAGTTAGAGAGCAATGGGCGTGGAAGCATGGGGATCTTTGTGGTGAAGGAAGAAGGCCATGCCTTATAGAATTTGCCACAGAGACAGCAGGCGCCGTGCTTCTTGCCCAAAAAAGAGTAGCAGCAGGAACGGTACTATTGCAAGGAAATTCACGCATTGAGAAACGTAGCGTATTTATCAGGAAAAACAAACGTGAGAAATTATCTGTGAAATATTTCACAAATGTTTTTTGGGGAGAAAAAACGCCTTTTCATTGACTGGAAATCCGCTATTCAAGAAAGGCAAAAAAAATTTCTGCGAGGCCTTGACGCCAATGCTCAGAGCTTGTTATAAAATTCGCAAGCTTCGGCTAGCGCTCTTTTTTGCGCCCTATTCGCCGTTTTGGGCTTTTTTTGCAAAAAAATGGCAGAGGTGCAAAAGCTTGAAACTGTGCGCAGACGACACGATTCTGTTCGGCTCATGGAGAGTCAGGTCTTGAGAATCTGTCGTTGCAACCGATGATCAATACGATTTTTGTGTGCACCGTGGTAGCTGCCCTGCAGAAGCAGGAATATCCCGCTACGTAGTCAACAATACGGGACTGTATGCATTATCGGCGGCGAGTCTCTTAAACCTTTTACTTGAGTTGGAGGAATCTATGCCAACGTTTGTCGATCCGTCCAAATGTGACGGTTGCAAGGGTGGCGAAAAGACAGCTTGCATGTATGTCTGCCCGAACGACCTGATGGTTCTCGATCCTGTCGAAATGAGAGCCTACAATCAGGAACCGGATGCATGCTGGGAGTGCTATTCCTGTGTGAAAATTTGCCCCCAGGGCGCCATTACGGCTCGCCCCTATGCTGACTTCGCTCCCATGGGTGGCACCTGTATTCCCATGCGTTCTGCAGACTCCATTATGTGGACTGTCAAATTCCGCAATGGCAGTGTGAAACGTTTCAAATTCCCCATTCGCACAACTCCTGAAGGCTCCATCAAGCCCTTCGACGATCCTAAGGGCGACGCGACATTAGACGACGAAAAGCTCTACACCGAAACCGCTCTTGCTCAGCCCAAAGAAGTGCTCGGCAAGAAGTTCGATGTGAAAGAAGCTGACAAGTCCGTTACTCTGTAATTAGTGCGAAAGGAGAACTACCATGGCATTACTTCCTATCAAGGAAAAAAGTAAAGGTATCGACCTCGCCGAACCCACTGTCAAAGAGCACGACGTAGACATCCTCATCGTCGGCGGTGGCATGGGTGCCTGCGGCGCTGCGTATGAAGCTGCTCGTTGGGGCAAAGACAACGGTGTCGAGAACATTATGCTTTGCGATAAGGCCTGCCTCGAGCGTTCCGGCGCTGTGGCCCAGGGCCTTTCCGCCATCAACACCTACATCGGCAACGACCGTGGCAACACCCCTGACGACTATGTCCGTATGGTCCGTACCGACCTTATGGGCCTGGTTCGTGAAGACCTCATCTTCGACGTAGGCCGTCACGTTGACGACTCCGTGCATCTGTTTGAATCCTGGGGCCTGCCCTGCTGGATTAAACAGCCCGATGGCAAACACAACTGGAACGGCGCTCAGGCCAAACAGCAGGGCAAATCCCTGCGTGCCGGTGATCCTCCGGTGCGTTCTGGTAAATGGCAGATCATGATCAACGGCGAATCCTACAAATGCATCGTCGCCGAAGCCGCCAAGAACGCTCTGGGCGAAGCCCGCTACATGGAGCGTATCTTCATCGTGAAGCTGCTCCTTGACGCCAATACCCCCAACCGTATCGCCGGAGCCGTAGGCTTCAGCACCCGTGATAACGTTGTGCACATCTTCCGCACCAACGCTATGTTGGTTGCCTGCGGTGGCGCCGTGAACGTCTATCGTCCCCGCTCCACTGGTGAAGGTATGGGTCGTGCCTGGTATCCTGTCTGGAATGCCGGTTCCACCTATACAATGTGCGCTCAGGTCGGCGCCGAAATGACCATGATGGAAAATCGTTTCGTCCCTGCTCGTTTCAAGGACGGTTACGGACCTGTGGGCGCCTGGTTCCTGCTCTTCAAAGCTAAGGCGACCAACTATAAGGGTGAAGATTACTGCAAAACCAATGCAGCCATGCTGAAACCCTACGAAGATCGTGGCTATGCCAAGGGCAACGTGGTTCCCACCTGCCTGCGTAACCACATGATGCTCCGTGAAATGCGCGAAGGCCGCGGCCCCATCTACATGGACACCAAGACCGCTCTGCTGAACACCTTCGCCACCATGAACGAAGAAGAGCAGAAAGACCTCGAGAGCGAAGCTTGGGAAGACTTCCTCGATATGTGCGTGGGTCAGGCCAACCTTTGGGCCGCCAGCAACCGTGCACCTGAAGAGCGCGGCAGCGAAATTATGCCCACAGAGCCCTATCTGCTCGGTTCTCACTCCGGCTGCTGCGGCATCTGGGCTTCCGGTCCCGATGAGAGCTGGGTGCCTGATGAATACAAAGTGAAAGCCTCCAATGGTAAGGTCTACAACCGTATGACCACCGTTGAAGGTCTGTTCACCTGCGCTGACGGCGTGGGCGCTTCCGGCCACAAGTTCTCCTCCGGCTCTCACGTTGAAGGCCGTCTGGCTGGTAAGCAGCTGGTTCGTTGGGTCCTCGATCACAAGGACTTCAAGCCTGCCCTGAAGGACAAGGCCGACGATCTGGTCAAAGAGATCTATCGTCCTTACTACAACTTCCTGGCCGGTAAGGATGCCTCTACGGATCCTGTGGTCAACCCCAACTACATTTCACCCAAGAACTTCATGATGCGTCTGATCAAGGCCACTGACGAGTACGGCGGCGGTGTGGGTACCTACTACACCACCTCTAAGGCTCTGCTGGACACCGGCTTTGACCTTCTGACCATGATGGAAGAAGACTCCCTGAAACTGGCTGCTCGTGACCTGCACGAACTGCTCCGCTGCTGGGAGAACTATCATCGTCTGTGGACTGTGCGTCTGCATATGCAGCACATCGCCTTCCGTGAAGAGACCCGTTATCCTGGCTTCTACTATCGTGCCGACTTCATGGGTCTCGACGACAGCACTTGGAAGTGCTTCGTGAACTCCAAGTTCGATCCTGCCACCGGCAAGACCACAGTGTTCAAGAAGCCCTACTATCAGATCATCCCTGACTAGCAGGTACTTCAGATAATTTACCGTTGGGCGGCCTTTCGGGGCCGCCCAATGCTGAATATCATCTGGCAGAACTTCTGCATGTATTTCCTGTCAGAATTTTTTTTCGGGGCTGATCATTGGTGTCAGCTCTTTTTTTTCTGCGGGCAGTCAGATTTTGGACGGTCCGTGGCAACAACGCAGGAGGATATCCAGGATGTCCAATGCCATTCTCGTCGTGGGCGGCGGCTTTTCAGGCCTGACAGCCGCCATTGAAGCGGCGGAACTGGGTCACGACGTCTATATCGTCGAAAAGTCGCCTTGGCTGGGCGGCCGCGTGGCTCAGCTCAATAAATATTTCCCAAAACTCTGTCCCCCCTCCTGTGGCCTGGAGATTCAGTTCCAGCGCATCAGGAAAAATCCTCTGATTCACTGCCTGACCATGGCTCAGGTCGTCGGTCTCAGTGGCAGCAAGGGGAACTATACCGCACGCATTCGTCTGGAACCCAGGCGTACGCCGTCTCACAATGTCGATTTCACCTTTATGGCCTCTGCCCTTGATGGTGAACGTGACAGTGAATTCGATCTCGGTCTTGGCAAGCGTAAGGCCCTCTACAAGGCCATGCCCTTTGCCTATCCTGCACGTTACGTTCTTGATACAGAGACCCTTTCCAAGGCCGACATGGCCCGTCTTGCCGGCAATGCTCAGCTCGACTTTAACGAAAAAGCCCGTGAAATCGATGTGCAGGTTGGCTCCATTGTCATTGCCACAGGCTGGAAGCCCTATGATGTGACCCGCTTGAGCAATCTTGGTGCTGGCAGCGTCAAAAACTGCATCTCCAATATGCAGCTTGAACGCCTTGCCTCACCTTTTGGTCCAACCCAGGGCAAGATTGTTCGTCCCACCGATGGGACAACGCCGCACAGAGTCGCTTTTGTCCAGTGTGCAGGCAGCCGAGATCAGAATCACCTCAACTACTGCTCCTATATCTGCTGCATGGCGACCCTGAAGCATTGCCTCTATTTTGCGGAACAGCATCCTGATACGCAAATCACCGTGTTTTATATCGATCTGAGAGCGCCTGGCCGCTACGTCAAAGTCCTTGAAAAAGTCCAGGCTTTGCCCAATGTGCACTTCATCAAAGGCAAGGTAGCCAATGTTGTGCAGGCAAAAGGTGATACCTGCGAAATTCAGGCAGAGGATGCCATTCGTGGAGAAAAATTAACACTGACTTATGATATGGTTGTGCTGGCGACCGGAATGCAGCCAACGCTTGCTACAGAAAAGTTGCCTCTGCCCGTGCCGCTGGATGCCGATGGATTTATCGCCGGTGGAGAAGAGGCGGGGATTTTTGCTGCGGGCTGCTGTGTCATGCCCCTTGATGTCACCCGTTCTGCCCAGTCTGGCACAGCCGCCGCACTCAAAGCGGTGCAAACGGTGAAAGGGAGGTAGGCGGCATGGCCGAGAAAATTGGCGTCTATTTTGACCTTGCAAATATTGGCGGCGGCGTGGATGTGCAAAATCTCGCCGATGAAGCGGTCAAAAAGTGGGGGGATCTGGTCGCAGTGACCAAGCTTGTCCCTTCTCTTGCCGCTTCCGTGGATGAAATTCGTGCTGACATTGACGCGCAGAAATTGGACGGTGTGCTGCTGTGTGGCGCATCCCCCAGAGTTGATAACGACCTCTACCGCTTTCCGGTGCAGGTGGACTATGTTAATCTGCGCGAGCAGTGCATTCTCTCCTACCGGAATCCCGATGGCAGTGCCTATTTAGCTTCTGATAAAGCTCCGGCCGCCCTTCAGGAACTTGCTCTTGACTATGTGCAGATGGGCGTAGCCAAGATGCAGAAAAGCAATGTGCCCGATTCGGCTGCCATTACGACAACCCCCAGAATCCTCGTCCTGGGCGGTGGCTGGACGGGACTGACCGCTGCTGATGAAGCGGCTGCCATGGGCTATGATGTTGTGCTTGTGGAAAAAGCAGGGCAGCTTGGCGGCGCAGTTGTCAATATGCCTGAAGCTTCTCCCCTTGGCCCCCTGTGGGAGGACAAGGCTCCGACCAATCTTGCCGATAAAATTGCCAAAGTCACAAGCAATCGCCGCATTACCGTGTACCTCAACGCACAAATGGCCAAACTTGAAGGTCAGCCTGGTGAATATGTGGCCCACATTGCGACCCAGGGCGGCGAGAAGACCGAAAATATCGGTACTGTCATTCTTGCCACAGGCTGGGTGCCACTGGATGGAAAGTACCTGGAGCCCATGGGCTTAGGGAAAAGCCCCAAGGTTGTGACGGCTGCCGAATTTGCCAAGCTCATGGTTTCCCAGAGTGTTCTGCCCAAGCGCGTGGCCTTTGTTTTGGACACAACCTTGGCTGAAAATGTCTGGAAAGAGAAGGCTGAAGAAGAAGCCAAAGCTCAGGCTGAAGCTGCTGAAGCGCCCAAAGAAGAGCCTAAGAAAGAGGGCGAGGAAGCCGAAGATGCCGGTTTTGTGAAAAACGATCTCGAAAGCTTCAAGCATCTGCAGTACTCCAATGCTGTCAATAGCATCGGTATGCTCAGACTTGCCAACTCTTTGTGCGAAAAGACCGGAGATGCTTCTCAGTCCTTTATTCTCTACAAGAATATGACTGTTCCTGGCATCCTTGAGCGTTTTTACAAGAAGATGCAGAACCGCCTGGGCGTCATGATGACCAAGGCCGATGTCACGGGCATCCGTGAAGACGGCGATCATATGGTCGTTGAGTGCAAGAATACACTGCTTGGTATGGACTTTGACCTCGACGTGGATTTGGTCGTCCTGCCCACAGGCCTTGTGCCCACAACGGCCAAGGACATTACCGTGCAATTCAGCTATCGTCAGGGTCCTGAATTCCCTGATCTTGAGCTTTTTGACGGCTATGCGGATTCCAACTACATCTGCTTCCCCTATGAAACCCGCAGAACTGGCGTCTATGCGGCCGGCTGCGTGCGTCAGCCTCTGACCCTGGATGCCTGCGAAGTGGATGCTAAGGGTGCTGTGCTTAAAGCCGTGCAGTGCCTTGAAGCGGCAAGCCGTGGCGTAGCTGTGCATCCGAGAGCCCTGGATAATTCCTATCCTGTCTTCAACTTTGTGCGTTGTACCCAGTGTAAGCGCTGCACAGAGGAATGCCCCTTCGGTGCTCTTGATGACGATGAAAAGGGTACGCCCAAGCCCAATCCGGCTCGTTGCCGCAGATGCGGAACCTGCTTTGGTGCCTGCCCGGAACGCGTTATTTCCTTTGCCAACTACAATATCGATCAGATCGGCTCCATGATTCGTCAGGTGCAGGTGCCCCCGAACTTCAAGGAAGGCGGACCTCGTGTTCTCATCCTTGCCTGTGAAAATGACGCCTATCCTGCCTTGGATATGGCCGGTATGCGCCGCAAGACCTGGAGCCCCTACTGCCGTATCATTCCTGTGCGCTGCCTGGGTTCGGTCAACGCCATCTGGATTTCCGACGCCATGAGCAAGGGCTTCGACGGTGTCATGCTGCTTGGTTGTAAGTACGGTGACGACTATCAGTGCCACTTTGTCAAAGGCTCTGAAATCTGTAACCGCCGCATGCAGAATATTGCTGAGACCCTCAATCGCCTTGGGGTACAGCCTGAGCGTGTGGAGCAGCTGGAAGTGGCCATCGACGAATACGATAAGGTGCCGGAGATGATTGACGGCTTCGTGACACGTATCACGGCTCTTGGCCCGAATCCCTTCAAGGGAATGTAGGAGGTAGCTTTCATGGCACAATGTACACTGAAACCGGATATTGACTTTACCCGCAAACTGGCTGAAGCCGGCGGGGACAGTCTGAAAAAATGCTATCAGTGCGCAACCTGCGCTGTAGCGTGCCCCATGGCTCCTGCCAACGCTCCCTATCCCCGGAAGGAAATGGTTTGGGCTTCGTGGGGACTTGCTGATAAACTGAAGAGCGATGTGGATATCTGGCTTTGCCACAACTGTGGTAACTGCTCGGACCTCTGCCCGCGTGGCGCCAATCCTGCAGACGTTATGGCTGCTGCCAGAAATACAGTCTACCAGGATTTGACTGAGCCCAAGAAAGTCGGTGAACTGATGAGCAAGCCTTCAGGGCTTCCCATTCTCTTTGGTATTCCGGCTCTGCTTTGGCTGATTGTCTGGTGGATTCGTGCGGGATACAACAACGGCAACTGGTTCCCCACCCGTGCCGATGGCAGCATCGTCTTTGGTGATATTTTCTATGGTGATTACACCATTGACCCCATTTTCATGCTGACGTTCTTCGGCGCTCTCTTCATCATCGGTAAGGGCGCTTATAAGCTCTGGCAATCCTTCAAGCCGGAAGGAAAACTGACCATGATTGGTGAGAAGGGCTGCTGGCTCTGTCACCTCTGGAATGTTCTCGTTGAAGAGGTCATTTTTGCAACCCACTTTGACGATTGCCATGCTGGCCCCAAGACCGGTAAAGCAACACCAGGTAGACGCGTTGGTCACACAGTCCTTGTTTGGGCTTTTGCCATGCTGGCCTTTGTGACAGCAGTCGTTGCGCTGGGTCACTGGGGTGGCAAGGTCATTCCGGCTATCGAAATTACGACGCCCTTGAACCCCTTGAATCTCATTAAGGTCATCGCCAATGTTGGCGCTCTGATGCTCGTTGTTGGTCTTGCCATGCTGACCTTGCGACGCTTGACCGAGAACAAGGAAACCCATAAATCCAGCTACTATGACTGGTATCTCTTAGGAATTATCTGGGCTGTTGCTCTTACTGGTATTTTCTCCCAGATCTTCCGTTTGGCCGAAGCTGCTGGCCCGGCCTTCCTCGTGTACTATTTACACCTCGTCTTTGTCTGGATGCTCTTTGCGTATCTGCCCTGGTCAAAACTTGGTCACCTTGTCTACAGAACCGTGGCTCTCCTCTATGTGAGAATGTACGGACGCAAGGGCTAGGGAAGACGTTCATGTCCTGTGGCATGAACACAAAAGAAGCATTGTAACAAAAAATATTTCTGATCTCCGAGGAGGAGGCCAATATGTCTGATAGCAGTCGTAAAGTGTTCTCCACTGAGGCCGTGCTGGCATTGGTGACGGGCAAGGAAGGTTTTGATATCAAGGAAATCGCAGGCTACGTGGCTGGAAGGTCTATTGTCTGTGATGAGCAGGCAAAAGCCGTTGGCGTTTTTGCTGCTGCATGGCTTGCACGCTGGTATCCCAAATTTACCAGCATGATCTGGGGCGAGAATCAGTCCTGGGATTCTTTTGTCGGTCAGGCAAAAGCTGAACTTGGTGATAATATTTCCCTTCAGCCCATGGATGAGCGTACTCAGGAAATGGCCAGCAAAGCTCTTGACTTTATGGCCGATGCAGAGAAAAGTGTAGCTGCACAGACCGCAAGCGCCATGAAACTTGAAGAGCGCGTGCGTGAGCTTGAGCCGCTGGCTGAACAGGCCAAGGCCCTGCAGAAGAAAGTTGATGAGCTCGAAGGCAAGATCAAGACCATGAACACCGACATGGGTGGCTTGCGCAGAAAAGTTGCCGAATACGACGGCAAGGTTGCTCTTGAGCAGGATGAACTGATGCGCACCATTAAGGATGCCATCAAAGACGGCATGAAAGGCATGGTTGTTGCATCTGGAGCTGCAGCAGTGGCAGGTGCGGAAGGTGCTGCTGCTGAAGGGGCTGGAGAAGCTGCTGCCGAAGAAAATAGTGTGCCGGATGATTTTGGCTTTGGTTCTTCTGGAGCCAATTCAGATGGATTTGGGTTCTAATAAGATCTTTTTAAGGTATAAAGCACCTTGATGCGCTTTTGACCTAGGGGCCCCTAAGGGGGCCCTTTTTCATTTTTTTGTATAAACCCTGAAAGCTGGAAATATTAACTAGTTACAGCTGGTTACTCCCAGCCTTTCAAGGAAAAAGTTGTCTCGCGCTGTGATTTCTGACGCCCAACGCGATTGTCCCTTGGGACTTTTTACAGTCATTTAGCATCTACAATCAAATACAACTTTCCCAAGAGAGTAGTACTATACAAACCCTTGATTTTAGAGACTTTGCGTGTTTTTTTGCTTTTTCTGAGGGCTTTTAAAAGACTCATTTTTTAAAAAAGTCTGTCGTTATCAACCAAAAAATGCACTTTTTTGTTACGCCCCCCCCTGTGTATAGTCTAATTATTGTTTAGAGTTGAACTATACTAACTGGAAGGGTAGCAGGTATGGGTGTCCCTGAAGAGATTCGAGCGATAGAGAGACCTAAAAATACGATTGTAGCGCCTTACGGTAAAAACTCCGACCGTTACGCCGTTCGTGAGCGTGTTGGGTGTCGGTACAAGGAAGGAAGGCGTATACCGGTCACAGGAAGAACCGTTGGACACATTATCGATGGAAAATTCGTTCCTATAAACGACACGCAAACGGCTCAGCCGGTCTCTCAAGCCCCAGTAGACTTAAAGGATTGGGCAAACGTCACCTTATGTTACAATCTTTCTTCTAATATTTTAGAAGAACTTCTTGGAATTTACGACAGAAATGATGCCTATAAGCTTTTTAACATTTCAATATTAAGAGTTTGTTATCCGGGGATAAAAGACCATGAATTAAAAGATGTATACGAAGAATGTTTTTTGTCAGAAATATTTAAAGATGTATCATTGTCAAAAAATATAGTATCAAAGTTTTGGAGCGATATAGGAAGAACTTACTCAAGAATTTGTAGATTTATGGAAAATAGAGTACGAATGGTTGAAAATAATCACCATATAATTATAGATGGAACTCTAAAATCTAATAAATCATCTATAAATATACTATCAGATTATTCAAGAAAATCAAGGTTAAAGGGTTCTAAGGACATTTCACTTTTATATGCATATGACTTAGAATCTGAAGAGCCTATCTGCTCAAAATGCTATCCAGGGAATATGATAGATGCAACTTTATATGAAGATTTTATTGATGAAAATAATATAACAAAGGGTATAATAGTAGCTGATAGAGGATTTTCATCCTCGTGTGCAAAAATGAAATTTGCCAATAATAAAGATTTACACTTTATAAATCCATTAAGAAGAAATTCTATTTATATAAAAATAATAGTCCTATAGATTATAATGGCCAACTTGCTGGATATGAGAATGTATTATATAAAAAATAAAAATTGATGAGAATAAGTATATATTTATGTATAAAGATATTGACCTAGCCTACAAAGAAGACTGTAATTGGTTGCATAAGTCGAATAAAAATGATGATTTTACAAATACGTCATATGATGAAGCAAAAAACTTTTTGGAGTTATAATATTAGAATCTGATATTGATTTTGAACCGTTAACTGTATACAGGATTTATGACTCTCGGTGGGAAATAGAAAACGTAATGAGATACTATAAACAAGCATGTGAATTTGATGAAACAAGAGTTCACAGCGACTATTCTGTAATTGGAAGTGAATTTTGCAACCTTTTTATCTTCAGTAATTACTTATAGACTCCTTAGAATTTTCAAAAAAAACATGTTTATTTGATACATTTACATATAAAAAAATTATGAAAATACTACGACGAGCAAAGAAGGTTAGACTTGATAAAAGAGATTGGGAACTTATAAGAACTAATCCATCTCAAATTGAAATATTGCAAAAACTTGATCTGTTACCAAAAGACGAGCCTAAAAGGCGAGGGAGACCGAGAAAACAGCCTCCCGAACCGAGTGTATAGTGCAACTGATTGGGAAGTTGTAATCAAACCAATATTTGACTCAACGCTTTGTGAGTCATCCAGCTGTAAAGATTTTTTAATTTTTCAAGCTTAGTTTTTTGTATTATTATTTATTTCGTTTGAAAGCGCCGTTTTCCCTTATGATGAGATAGACTCGCCCCTCCTAAGAAGGAGGTGCTAAGATCATGCGGTTTACTCAACGATTAACCCTGCTACGAACCAGACTGCTCATGTCGACTTTGAAAGACATGCTCTGCTCACCAAGGAAACTCCCCTCGCGCAGGTCTTCTCGCGCACGGTGCCTTGCCTTGCTTCCTGTCAAGGGGACGCTCGTACCCGCTTTACCTCCTTGACACTCATCTTCGGCTTCGCCTCCTGCGAGGTGCGACGCGGCTCCGGGGAAGCTTTCTTGAGGACCCGGAGTATACTCTCAGATTACCGTGCTCTGTGTTCAAGTCTTGCACAGCTACCTCTGGATGATTAGTGTTTAGCATTCAAATCTCTACCGTCCGGAGGAAGCTATGAAAGCAGAAGTTAAGAACATCAGATTGGACATTGCCAAGAATGTGTACCAGCTCTTTATAGCAGATGAAAAAGGACGCCGGATAGCTAACAAGAAGCTTTCTCGCAAGATGTTCTGGGAATTCATGCCCAATGATACGTCATGCACCATAGGCATTGAGGCCTGTGGAGGAGCACACAACTGCGCTCGTAGGCTGATGGAAATGGGGCATACCGTGAAGCTGATCAAGCCGGAACGGGTCAAGCCTTTTCTGGGTCATCGTAACAAGACAGATGCAGCAGATGCGCAGGCTATCTGCGAGGCGCTCATGCACCATGCAACGACCCTAGTCGCGGTAAAGACAGTCGCTCAACAGTCCATAGATTTTGCATTCGATCGTGGGGTCCGACTCATTCACGACCGTACGGAAGTTGTCAACCAAACCCGGTCCATTCTTGCCGAGCTCGGGATTATTATCCCCCAAGGAATCCAACATTTCGAGTCCTGCTTTAAGGATCTAACTGCGGAGCAATGGGACGAATTTGATGACGATACGCAGTTTACTCTCACCGAAAACTTCAGCGACTATCTGGAGTTATGTAAAAAGATTGAGGCCGCTAACAAAAGGATAGTGGCAAAGGTCAAGGAATCCGTTGAGTGCAATCGTCTGATGAAGGTGAGCGGTATGGCACTTTGATTGCAGTCGCCCTTTGTACTGTCATTGGTAATGGGCTTCAGTTAAAGGACGGACGCCATCTATCACCCTATTTTGGCCTTGTACCTGGAGAGTATTCATCCGGTGGCAAGCAGCACCTCCTGGGCATTACCAAGCGAGGCAACCAGCGTATTCGTACTCTGCTTATTTTGGCAGCAAATGCTTTTATGAACGAACTTTGCCGCCGCAAGAAAGCTGGGGACGGACAGCCAATACGTGCACTGAATCCGCTTGAACTCTGGGTTAAAAGCCTCATTGTGAGAGTCGGCAGATTCAAGGCCAAAGTGGCACTGGCAAATAAACTTGCGCGTATAGCGTGGGTCATTATCACCAAAGGAGAGCGTTTCAAACCAGCCAAAGCTAGTTGTTACGCAGCAGCGTAACCAGGCCTGTATCAACGTCCTTGAGCCTCATACACACATTTTCAAGTCTTTCCACAATAGATGCCTTAAGGCTGATGAAGCAACGGTCTGACCGTCTGCTTAAAACCCCGGCTAATACATTGGCACATCTCGTATGATGCCGCCCCTATGATTGGGATACGTAGCGCGGATTTCATCATGGCACAGGAGAAGCTTCCCGACAAAGATGCCGCAGACATGGATGCATTCGATTTGAGGTAAGAAAGCCTTGGCATCTGGTGCTGGTCTAGACATGTGTTATAATTTTTATATACTATTATTTTTCGTAATATAAAGAAATTAATTGGGTTGTTCCAACGATGTTGTATGACTTCTAAGCCGGCTTCTGTAAATACTTCAATGGCTTCTTCTTTAGAATATTCGTGGAAATGTCCATAATTATTAATTTGCACGCATAAAGAACGTTCTTTTTCGGTTAATTGCCCCGGAGTTGGCATTTCTCGGTAGCTTTTGACATTATAGAATTTATGTTGATTTGGGATAGCAATATATATATCCATTGTCTAAAATCATATTTCTAATTTTTTTAAATGTGCGCGCAGGATTATATATAAAATGCTCCATTACTTGAGCAAGTACAATACAATCAAATTTTTTTTCTGTTAATGTTGGTATGTCATTCTCTTCTATATATCCAAAATGCTCAACAATATCATATTTTTCTTTCATGTAGTTAAAGTACTTTGATGCGTTTTCCTGTCATGGTTTTTCTATTGCAGGAACACTTACCCAATCAATAGTCATAGCATCACGAAACAATTTTTTAAGGAAAAACTCATTATACCTGTTCCTGCTCCTATTTCAAGATAAGAGAAATGATTTCTTTTTATAAAAAGTGAGTATATAGAAAGATAACATACGTCCCAATATCCAACACCTTCCAATGCTGTCCGGCGTAGATTTTCAAAATATATAAAATTATTAAATAATGGTTCTATTTGATATACTTCATTGACTGAGTAAAAAAGCTTTCTGCAAATAAGCTTTGTTTTTGTACAATAAATTTTTTGACCAGTTTGAACACACAACGCCAAATTCTTCTATGCCTGTAAAAAACAATACTTTCATAATTTCATTACGAAGTTGAGCTTCTTTTATTGTAACTATAAAAAATAGTTTTTTAGAAGTTCATAGTATGGAATCATTTTTACATCATAATTTAAAAAATGGTAGTTAGCATGTATATCGCAAGCGCAATCACATTCAATACCATGCTCACGTAAAATACACCAATCGATGTATGTATCAGGTGATGAACCAAAGAATACAATTTTTTTTACCAGCTTGCTGATCTGCAATAATATCATCAATTTTGTAGCGATTTGTTATCAAAACATATACATAAGAATATTCTGTAGAAGATTTGATGGTATGTTTGAGCAAGGTGACATGCATAATAGTCTCCTTTCATAGTTTGAGGGTGTATTAAAAATGTTAAAATTTACAAATGTATTTTGATTATATAAAATAAATACTACAATCTTTAGTAATTTTCTAAAATAATAAGAAAACTTCAAACATAATTATTTACGTAGTTTAATATAGATGTTGCAAATGGGATAACTGGGGCTTGTTTGTAGCCATAATCAACAAATCTTTCATAAGAGGTGTGGGCAAGTATGCCTGTATATATAAAAGTCTTTGCGTCTTCCTGAGAAGTTAGGTCGCTGAGTTTGAACTCTAGTCAGGCGAAGAGCCAACAAAAAGTTTCCTTGTCATCAAGACCCTGCACGAATTTATTGGAAGGGAAGCGTGGCAGATATCGGAATTCAAGAACGTGGTGAGCGAAGCCGAGGCGGGAAACTTCTCTTCTGACGAGAATATGGCGCCCCTTGGAGCCAAGAGTGCCCACCATGCTCGTTAAATGGCTGCGCCGGGCATTCCATATGATCTCTAAGCTGAGATCACATCGAATGATAGGACCTTAACATTGCTATCAAGATATACGCCTTCATTAGACGCAGTGCAAATCGCCTTGCAAACTTTCCTGGTTCTGGCAAACTTGGAGGAGTATTTGGAACAAGGGGGCTTTGCGGACAACTTGCCATATCGAGTAAAAGAGAATACCGTTCAAATACTACGATTGTTCCGTACAAGTCAAAAGAAGCACAGACATAGGATTGATGATGGCGTGAGAACTTCCCGCGTGCTAGATTTAAGGTGTAAGTCCTGGCATTGTGAGCTAGTCACCTGAATCGTCCGCCAGTCCGTTCTCTTGCAAAAATCATGAAAAAGCCTACTTTATCAGAAATGAGCATTTTCTAACCATATAACAGAGCCCCCATGAATCAACCCGTTCTTGTAACAAAGGCAAGACTGCCAAGACGCGAGGATTTTTACTCGCTCTGCGATACGATCTTCGATGCCGCATGGCTTACCAACAATGGCCCTTGCGTACGCCAACTGGAGCAGGCGCTTTCAGCCTATCTTGGCACTCCACATCTTTTGGCATGCAACAACGGTACGACGGCCCTGATGCTAGCTCTGCATTGCGCGGGGCTTGCTGGCAAAAAGGTGGCGATCACGCCCTTCACCTATGTGGCGACGCTCTCCGCGCTATTATGGCTGGGCTGCACGCCCGTTTTCATTGATATCGACCCCGACCTCTGTCTATCCCCTTGGCTTCTGCGACGGGAACTTGATGCCGATTCCGACATTGCAGGCGTTCTGGCGGTACACATTTATGGCATGGCCTGTGACACTGAGGCGCTTGGTGCCCTTTGCTGTGAGCGCGGCCTCCCTCTCATCTACGATGCCGCACAGGCCTTTGGCTCGCGTAAGAATGGCAAAAGCCTGCTCGATTACGGCGATTACAGCATCTGCAGCTTTCACGCGACCAAAATTTTTCATACGGTAGAGGGGGGCTGTGTAATCACGCACGGAGAGGAAGAATTACGAGAGCTTTCGCTCGCCCGTGCCTTCGGCCATGTGGGCGACGAGCATTTCACGCTAGGCATCAACGCAAAGCTAAGCGAGCTGCACGCCGCGATGGGCCTTTCTCTTTTGCCCGGCACCGACGCGGAGATCGAAAAATGCCGCCGTTTACATACCGCCTACGATGACGCACTGAATGGTCTAAATCTTGCATATCCTTCTCGAGTCAGCGGGCAGGAGTGGAATTTTGCCTACTACCCCGTCCTTCTACCAGATGCCCAATGCCGGGAGCGCGCCCTTACGGCACTCAACATCGCTGGCATCTACCCGAGGCGCTATTTCACCCCAGCATTGAACACGCTGCCCTATCTCGAAAAGGCGTGCCGGCGGCCCTGCCCCGTTGCGGAAGACGCAGCAAGCCGGGTGCTGTGTCTACCTATGTACGGCGAGTTAAAGGAAGACGCCGTCACGGCGGCGGCAAAAGCCCTCGCGGAGGCGCTCAGAGGCAGGTGATTTTGGGCGAAGGACACACGAAAGGATATGTCCAGCCATTACATATACACCCCCTCGTCCCATCGCAAGAGCTGTTTTATGCTAAGCTGCACGCGAATAAGGGTATTGCTGGAAAAGAACAATGCCTTCCTGTCCCACTTTCCCTCCGGAATTGCGCCTTCATTCCCTCGCACGCAGGCACGTACATGAATACCGTGCCACTGACGGCTCGCACCGTGGAGCTGCTGTCCCCCTTTACGACCGAAATTGAGCGGCATCCTGACGAAGAGCGCAACATTCTTCTTTGTTCCGGTCAGACGAACACCCGCGGGCATCAATCGTTTGTTCGCTTTTTGCGGCATGGCGAATTCCCCGGAATGCATGCCGTCAAGCTTCTCTTCAGTATAGGGGCGCCATCCCCTTTGTACAAAAAAGTTTGCCGCGCATGCGCTCTTCATCTTCCTAAAGAGACTTCGTCCGCATTGAGCCGGATGTGCACTTCCGTTGCCGAACTCATCAGTGGTGTCCACGCGACATGGAAGTTTGCTACAATATATCCTTGGCGTCATCAAAAAATTGCGTAAGAATTATCATTGAACTTGGTAGTTAATATATAGTCATTCAAAATAGAAAAAAGATTAGCTTTTATAATTAGTATATGCTTTGAAAATAACAAGTCCGCCAGCAAACAAAAGCACTGCTTATTTACAAGGGAAATGAGTATTTCAAAGGAACACTGTACGAATGTTTTAAACTTATATTTCATAATAAATACGCCTATTTACTGTCAAAATATTAGAGAATACACATAAAAAATTTAAATGACAGATACCTGGCCTTAATCATTCGCAATACCGTAAGTATGAACATGATCTTACTTAATAAAAGACGCCATATAGGTATCCAAAGATTGATTGAGCGGCAGAAAATAGTAAGAAAAGGTTTGTAATTTGCTTTATGATAGCCGTGAGCATCCCAAAATTGGAATTTGCGGCAACAAAACATTTAAATTAGCGTAGTGCTGGAAAGCAAAAGTATCGAACTTTCTACATAGGTTTACGGTTATGGAGCACCATACGAATTGCTATAGTTCGCTATAATATTGTCACTTTCTCATCATTTTTATAACTTCTAAATGTTGCAAGGGATATCGCAGGGGATTGATTACAGACATTCACTGTTTTTTTACGAATATTTATTGTCAACTTGATTGTTACGCTAAGAAAATAGAAGTCAATTTAGAAGAAAATAAAGTATAGTTTTAGAAATGATAAAAAAGAAGGCTGCAAAAAAATATTAAAATTTTATTCACAGTGATTTTTAATTTAGAAATATCAAAATATGTCTAACATAATATATTTTTACTATTCTATAAAATATTCTCAGATTCTCAATAGATGATCTTGTCTTTCATCAGGCGTTGGTCCTTGGAGTTTGCCGGATATAGATGACATTTAGAGTTAGGATTAGCCAAATAAATAAAAATTTGCAGTAAATCCGATATTACAATGTAGCTAGTCATTTCATTTATATGTTACACGTTACATTTCCCACGCCTAAAGATTTGGCTAAAATAACATTTATAATGTTTGTTGCTGCTTTAAACTATAAAAAGCACGCTTAGGTAACTTTTTTCTCATAAAGATTGCTTGTTTGATTGAGTTCCTAGTGTATACATATATTAATTCAATGTTAAAAAATCGTTAAATTTATAAAAAAATAATTAAGCAGATCGATTGTATGCTAATCTGGATAAAGGGGCTGCCGTGTCCTGTAAGCGTTTCCCGCGTATCCCTCTCTTATCACTGAGGAGGCAGCATGCTTGAACACGAAATAGTTCTCGGCTATTAGTGGGTGGACTGTGCCCATCCCTTTCTGCATGCACGTGAGCAGTTAAAATTTAATGGTTCTGCTTCATGAAAGTGTCGATGCGCTGCGTAATACCCTGCATTTACTGGAGAAAACGGATCTATGGGGGGTAATGGTTCTTGTCCGAAACAGCAACTTTCGATCACCCCTACTCAAGATTAACACTCTTCTTGATACAGCTAATTTAATTTTTGCGGATAGACTCTAAAGAAATTGAATTTAATGTTCAACACTCAAGAGAAATATGTGTGCAGAAAACTGTTAAAATTTACGAATGAAGGTAGAATTGCATGAAAAGTCTTTATATTGTAGGAGCCGGTGGTTGTGGACGTGAACTGTTAAGTATGTTATTGAACACTGGATTATACTCTGGAAAGTATACTATCGTAGGATTTCTTGATGATACAGATAACCCACTACAAGGCAAAGCTTGTGATCGAGATGTTGTAGGAACGATAAAAGGATATATTCCGCAGGAAAATGATACACTACTCATGGGTATTGCTGATCCGCATGCGAAAGCGAGACTTGTTCCTATACTAAAAGAAAAAGGGGCGCATTTTACATCCTTCATACATCCTGGAGTTAGTTTAGGTCGTAACAATACCATTGGTGAAGGAGTTGTAATATATGGCGGAATGGGAATGACAGTAAATGTGTCAATAGGTGATTTCACTACTCTCCAGGCATGCTATTTAGGTCATGATGTTACAATTGGAAAATATAGTACTATATCATCATTTTGTAATATTATGGGGTATGTAAATATAGAAGAGCGTGTATTTTTGGGAAGTAATGTCGCGGTAAAGCCAAAAACAATTATTCATAAAGATTCCTATGTCTGCATGGGTAGTGTTGTTATAAAGGATGTTGGAGAATATACAAAAGTCATCGGAAACCCAGCACGTGAGATTGGTATATATGAATGTAAAAAATTTATGGAGTAATGCTATGGAAACAAAAATAAAAGAAATATTATCCGAAATACAGCCTGACTACATATTTTCTGACGAGAAAAATTTTATAGACGAAGGGTATTTAGATAGCTTTGATATAGTTACACTTGTGTCCGAATTAGAAAATACATTTTCTATTATTATTTCAGCGATGGACATTATACCTGAGAATTTTGTATCTATAAATAGTATTTGTGCCCTTGTAAAAAAAAGTAGGAAAGTGGAAAAAAGATGAATGCAACTATTTCAGGTATAAAAATTCGTGGAATATGTGCGGCTGTTCCATCTGCAATCTATAAATTTGAGGATGAACTGAAAAATTTTCCTTTTTCAGAAAAATCATCAAGGCGCTTGGCTCGAGTGATGGGTTTTAATGAACATCGCATAACTGATAAAGGAACAACACCGTGCGATTTAGCATCATATATTATAGATTACATGGAATATAAGAGATATATAAGTAAAAAGTGTGTTAAAGCATATATTGTTGTTGCTCAAATGGCTGATCATCCCGTCCCTGGAAACAGTAAGGTTATCCATGGTCAATGTCTATTTCAACATGACGTTTTTTGTCTTGATATATACGAGAATTGTATTGGATTTATTACAGGTTTATATATTGCTTCTGGAATTTTGAAAAATTCTTCGTTTGACGAAATTTTACTTATAACAACTGATGCTGGATCCTGTTACGCAAATAAAAGTGATAGAAATATTTACCCCTTATGCGGCGACGCTGCTGCTGTTACTGTTTTAAAAAAAACAGATAATCAAGATGATATATTGCATTTTGCATTTAAATTCCAAGGTGAAAATCGCGACGCTCTTATAACTCCTGCAGGTGGAATGCGTTTGCCACATTCTGCTGAAACCGCTAAGATATTTAAGGATAAAATGGGTAATTTCCGATGCCTTGATAACTTACATATGGATGGAACTGCTGTTTTTCAGTTTGTTATGAAAGAAGTTCCTCCACTTATTGATGAATTGTGTAATTACGCGCAAATTGATAAAAAAAGCATTGATTACTACTTATCGCATCAACCAAATAGATTCATGCTACAAAAACTATCACAGCTTATAAATGTACCACAAGAAAAATTTTTCAATAATATAGTTGAGCATTTTGGAAATTCATCATGTGTGACTATCCCATTGAACATAGTTTATAATCTAAATAATATAATAAAAGAAGACTCATTCTCTGTATGCTATTCAGCATTTGGAGCTGGCTTATCGCTGGCTTCGTGTTTAGATACTCTTGGTCCTCTGGATTTTTGTGACCTCATAGAACATCCTGGCAATGGTAGTACTATCTATAAACCAAAAGAGGTATAATAATGAATACACATGAAAAACTCGCAGCACTAGAAGAATGCATGGATATTGAACCTGGTTCGTTACAGCCTGACATGAAACTTGAAGACATCGAGGAATGGGATTCCTTGGCAGCGTTGTCCTACGTTGTGTTGATGGGCGATGAATTTAAAAAAACGGTCCGAGCTACACAGATACGCGATTTTAAAACGGTTCAGGATATTCTTGATACAATGAAGCCAGATGAGTGAGGATATGCTGTGCCCTATCTTGAATTTTTAAATATCTCCATAGCTGCATTGGCAGGCTGTACACCGACACCTGTTCAAACGCTGGAAGCAGTTAAACTGAGCATCCCCGATAAGGTCATCGCTTTTCAGAAACTCACGGGAGTTAAAGAGCGTCATATTTCCCTCTCGCGTCAGACCGCTGTTGACCTCGGATGCTCTGCTGCGAAACGAGCCATGGATTCTATCGGGTGGGGTCCCGAATCGTTGGATGGAATTATTTTTCTTTCGCAAACCCCTGATTTCAATGCAGGAACAGGTAATTCATTCCTTGCGCACTACATTCTTGGACTTCGCAATAACGCTTTTGCCTTTGATATTCCCTTGGCGTGTTCATCGTTTCCCTATGGGCTTTCTGTTGCTGCTTCGCTTTTACAGCAGCAACATATTCGAAGACTTCTCGTTATATCGGGTGACAGCCAATGGCATTTTTATCCTGATGGCAACCCTGTTGCTTATCCTAACAGTGCTTTTATGTTTGGTGAATCTGCAACGGCATTGCTTCTTGAGAGGGATGAAAATGCAAAACCCATAATTATTTCACTGAATACAGACGGATCTGGTTACAAATATCTGTACAATCCCCTAGGAGGTGTTCGCAATGCTTGGATTTCTATGAAAAATATTCTCCTTCCTAATGGCGACATATTCACATCGTCTGGAAAATTCGGCTACATGGATGGCATTGAGATTATGAACTTTTCCATAACGACTGTTGTGGATAGCATTCGTGAATTTCTGCAAACCCATGCCGTGTCTTTCGATGACTATGATGGCTTAGTACTACACCAGGCGAATCTTAAAATTGTTAAGACCATTGCTAAAAGATTGGGCGTTGGTCTTGAAAAAGTGCCATTGTCGCTCGACCACTACGGTAATACGAGTGGCGCGTCGACTCCGTTCACAATGGTAACGGCCTACGCCGGACAGGATAGAGAGGAACTTGCGCTACTTTGTTGCGCTTTCGGAACAGGCTTATCTTGGGGAATAGCTTCCTTAACTGTGCGACCGAAATGCATTGTTCCGGTCTTTTGCTCGGATGATCGCTTTGTTGAGGCTGACGCCAAGCCCGCGCCGCAACCGTAAATTAAAGGGGTCTCGATGGTTCCGCTGCTCACAGAAAAAAATATTCTTCTCGTTGGATCATCAAGCGGTATTGGATTTAGTGTTGCCCGTTTTCTCGCAGATATGGGCAATACGGTGCTCGGTATTGCCAGGGATGAGGCTAAGCTTAATGAGGCGATGGCGTCTCTGCCTTTAGGCGGGCATGCGGCTTACAGCTTTGACGTGGCACAAATTGACTGTATTGAGCAGCTTATTGACATCATTCTTGATAAGCATGCTCATATAGACGGTATGGTGTATTGCGTGGGCAATGGTGATATTGCCCGTTTGCGAGACCTTTCCAGCCAACGGCTTCATGCTGTTATGATGACCAATTTCTATGCTTTTATAGAGTTTGTGCGTGTTGTTGCGTGCAGAAAAGCCAAAAAGCAACCTTTGCGCATTGTTGCGGTGTCGTCGATGGCCTCCATTTCGCCCGAAAAGTATTTCACTGCATACGCGGCTTCAAAGGCTGCAATGGATGCTGCCGTCAAGTGTCTGGCGTTGGAACTAGTGCAGAAGAATACCACTATCAATGTCATTCGTCCCGGTGTTGTTGCCACACAACGTTTGAAGTGGTTGTGCGATTGCACGGGCGACATTGATGAAAAAATCAAAGCTAGTGGCTACCAGCCCTTGGGCTGCATCCCCCCTGACGATGTGGCATACATGGTTGGCTTTCTGTTGAGTGGAAAGGCTGCTTACATCACTGGCGCTGCGTTGCCGTTTAACGGAGGGGCATCATGCTGATCGAACCTGCCGATATCAACGCGTATGTTAGTGCGACGGATTATATCAAAAAAGAAGGTGGTCGTTGTATTACCAACATATTTTTAGCTTACGACGAGCTTGAAAAACTAGTAGTCAGTTCTGTAAATAACCACATTAATTTGTCTTTTTTCTAAGATTCTGCTAGAGGTCCTCGTGGAGGTCCTCTATGGCAAGAAAAAGAAAAGAGATAACGGTCACAAATGAGGAAAAGCAAAAACTTCAGGGCATTGCAAAATCTCGTACTGCGCCACGAAACGCTGTTGAAAGAGCAAAAATCATTTTGTTTGTCCTTGATGGCAAAACCAACGACGAAATTGCTGAAAAAGTTCAGCTTTCCAAGTCTGCTATCAACAACACCATCAAAAAGTGGAGAATTTTTGGCGTAAATGCCGCCTTGGAGGATCTTGCACGCCCTGGCAAACCAAAAGTGATCACAAACGAAGCCAGAATGTGGGTGATTCATCTTGGATGCCAAATGCCTCAAAATGTTCCAAACGGTCCCCCATTACAGCTTTGGAGCATGGAAGCCCTTACTCAATACGTCAGAGCTCATTGTGAAAAAGAAGGACATTCGTCGCTTCTTAAGGTCAGTAAGAGTAAAATTTGGTCAATCCTCAACGACAATTCTCTTAAGCCTCACCAAGTAAAGTACTACCTGGTAAAAAAAGATCCAAATTTCAAAGAAAAGGCCGAAGCAGTACTTCTTTTGTACAAGCGAGTTGAGTGGATCTTACAGTTTACCAGAGACGAAGTGGCCAATGGGCAGCAAGCGGATTCAGTCGTCGGAGAGACCATAGTCTCATACGATGAAAAGCCTGGAATTCAGGCGATAGTGAATATTGCACCGGATCTCGCGCCAACCTCAGAGCATGGCTATGTAGCCAGAGACTACGAGTACAAAAGATTAGGCACAGTTTCTTTGCTTGCAGGAATTGATCTTCTCAACGGAAACGTAACT
>JAFXOX010000050.1 GCA_017528345.1 Desulfovibrio sp. | reverse complement strand
TGCTTCAAAAAAGGTTTTTCAAAAGATAGAAAGTTAGACGAAGGTGTGATAAAAAAATAAGCACTGGTATAGCCGTAGGGACCTAAACTATAAGATTTCGAAAAAACTGAAAGTTGGGTGAAAAAAACGGCCGAAAGGACCCACCCAAAAAAGTCAATGATTAATAATATTTACGAGACTTCGTTTATACTTTCGTTGATTATTAGCTCACGGATCCAGGGCAATTGCATTTCTACAGTAGAGTAGGCAAAGGGCGTAATCGCGTAAGCGATTGCGCCCTTTTTTGATTCTCAAAAAGTCCCATAAGGCAAGAGCAAGCCCCTATACACAGAGCATTTTCTATAAAGGTGTGAGGAGATACTGAGATCAGCAGAGAACTGGCAGCCAGAGCAGGTTTCAGGCGTATAAAAGGGGGATGGCTGAGCGGTCACAGGACTCAATCGCAAGTGGAGCGGTTGGGTCCATTTTTTATGTCTCAAAAGTCCAAAAAGCCAGACAGCAAGCCGATTTTTCAGGAAGGGGGAGGCAATTATCAAAAAGCAAACCTTTTGATAAAAATGAAAAAAGCCCATGAATAGGGCATTTTTGGGATTTTGGTCTTGCATTTTCAAATATGTCAGTTGCTGTTTCAAAAAGTCAGAAAATTCACATAGTTACAGAAAAAAATGAAAAAGAAAAAAGGTATTGACAGCGTCAGCACAAATGTTTACTTTTCGAGAAAAATGAGTGGAACCGCTTTAAGCCGCAATATACGCGGGCTAAACGGCATTGAAAGGGGAAAAAGAGATGGACGTGCTGTACCTGCAATCAGACAAGGTCGGTGCACTGGCAGCTCCATTGCTCGCCAAGAGGAAGTACGATCGTCTCTACACCGACTCTGCTGATCAGACCGAAGGTTTATGTAATTGCCTCAAGAGTCTCGCAAAAGGTGACACCCTCTATGTCGAGCGTGAATCCTGTCTAGCCGACAGCATGGTCGGAGCTGCAGGCATTTTGCGACATCTCGCAGACAGGGGGGTGAATGTGTGGTGCGAGCGAAACCAAAAGCTGATTTCTGCCAGCACCTCACCTTTTAAGAATCTCTCCCTGGATGCCGCACAGGCTGTCATCGACTTTCGTAATGCCTTTACCAAAATGCGTCAGGAAAAAGGGATTCGTAGAGCGCGTCTTACTGGAAAGAGTCTTGGTCGTGCCAGACTTGAGCTTCCAGATTGCTTTGCAAGAGTCTGTCACGACTGGTTTGCGAAAAAAATCACGCTCTATCAGGCAGCAGGTCAATGCGAGATGTCGGTGACGACATTCTGGAAGCATGCCAAAGAACTCGAAAAGGCTGAGGCCACTGCCACAAACGAAATGCCTGATATCGCATTGGCCACAGCGTAAAGGTTCAAAGCCCATGCTTGCCCAGGATTTTGTGAACAAAGATGGTGGCTTCGCTACTTGTCTGCACAATATGCAAACTGCCGCTGAGCAGGGTGCTGCCATTGATTTTTCAAGCTGGGGAGAGTCTGCACAAAAGCTTATTCGCTTGGAAAGGCAGACTCTTGATGCGTTGATAGATCTCTATTCGGAGTTTCATGCCGCCAAGTGCGAAGCAGGGCAGAAGAAATCGACAGCTGTAGGACTTAAGTCTGGCAGAAAGAAAATAAAGCTTCCGGATAACTTCGAAGAAGTAGTTATCAAGTGGCTTTCTGGAGACATTTCATCTGCTGAAGC
>JAFXOX010000049.1 GCA_017528345.1 Desulfovibrio sp. | reverse complement strand
TGGCCAAAAGTTAGTCACGCACAAAAAGAATCGGCTAACGATGCAGCCAATAAGACGATAAAAATCTCGTTGGCCTATGCGCTCAGTGTTTTATGAAAACCGTAGCTGATGATCATTCCCTAAAAACCTGAATGACTGTGCCTAAAGAGCCTTGCGCCTGACCCAGACATGACGGGCCGTTAAGGCCAAAACAACCGCAGCCAGTGCTGTATGACTGCTCCCACTGCCCACAAAGCCAAAGAGAGAGGCAACAGCCAAGAGCAGAAGCAGACTGCGGTTTTCGAGTTTACGAAGGCTCACGCCAAAAAGTTGTTCAAGACACTGTGGCGACGTTTGCTTGCCTTCTTCCGCTGTCTTGGCGAGCTCAGGCAACTCTTTCTCAAGGGCAGCAAGGACTGAGGAGAATTGCAGAGAAGGCTCAAAAAAGACGAGAAGTGAACCTGCGCCAGGCTGTACCTCACGGATTTTTTTCTGTTTGCCAAGCACTTCACGGGCTTTCTGCATACCAGCCTCTGTTTTCAAAACCGCATGGCGAAGTCTAGCTCTGCCTTCAAGAAAACTGACAACATAGGTGGGGTAGGCCATAAGCGATTCTCCTTGTTTTGAATTTCGTTTTCTTTTTTCTTGACAGTGAAAAAGGAAATCGATATGTTTTTACCACTTATTTAGCCATGAAAATTTGCAAAGTCAAAATTTTTTCTTTTCAAGGAGAGGTGCACCAAGCAAGCCACATATAAGCCAGGCAGACGCCCCTCAATCCGCGCAAAATCTCTGACGTAAGATTTGCCAGCAGAAAAAAACTTATTATTTTCTGTTTTTCTTTTTTGTCAAAAAAAATATTTTTTTGACATTCTTGACTTTTGCACTTTTTTCTGCTTCTTTTTCATGAGCGATTTGCCTCAAGCTCGCTGTATGCTTTGATTTCTCTCTGGAGGTGCATTATGAACGATGGCTTAAAATACGGACTTTTTCTGGTTGCTGGCATCGCTCTAGGTGCTCTGGGCGCCGTAGCTGTCAGCAAGGGTAAATTGGATCTGCGCCCCATGGCGTCTGATCTGATGAGCCGCGGCATGGATGTCAAGGACGCCATCCTTGGCAAATTTGAAGCCGTCAAAGAAGACCTTGAAGATATGGCTGCTGCTGCGCGTCAGAAGTCCGACAAGCGGAAGGCAGAAGCCGCCGAACAAGCATAACAAAAAACATCAACGGCTCTCCCTTCGGGGAATGTCACCAATGTTAGGTCCTGCGTCATACCTATGATTGGGCATGCACAGGACTTTTTCTTTTGGATCATCAGGAGTGGAAATGGCTTTTTACCTTATTCATGAACTCAGAGGGCTAAAAACGGAAAAAGACGGGAGAATGCGCATTCGCGCCAATACAGCCCTGCCTGCTGCCGCAGCCGAAGATTTGGTCAAGAAACTGCTAAAAATTTCGGGAATCTCCAAAGCTCAGGCCAATCCACGCGTTGGCTCTCTGCTCATCTTTTACGACTCCACGAAAAGCCGCAATCAGGCCCTCAGGCTGCTGCAAGCCAATGAAAAACTGCCGGCCATGAAAAAACTCATGGGTGTTCAGACAAGTTCTCAGGCCGTCATGGGTGGCTTTTTCCCCCTTTTCCGCTATCTCTGTATCAGGCCATTTCTGCCCCCCACCCTGCGCATTGTCTCAGCAGCAATAGGAGCCATTCCCTTTCTCCTCAAGGGAATAAGCGCTCTTTTGCACGGCAAGCTCTGCGTGGAAGTGCTTGACGCCTCAGCCATTGCCGCTTCCCTCTATCTGCGCGATTTTCGCACAGTCTCCATGCTCACCCTGCTTCTCGGCCTTGGAGATACCTTGGCCGACTGGACACGTCGCCATTCCCTGGAATCGCTGACCGAATCTCTCACGTTAAATGTCCATACTGTCTGGCGCAAGGTCAACGGCACAGAAGTTTCCACTCCACTTGCCAAAATCAAAAAGGGTGATCTCATTGTGGTGCGTTCAGGCTCCTCCATTCCCGTGGATGGCATTGTCGAGGAAGGCGTGGGTGTCATCAATCAGTCGTCCATGACGGGTGAGCCCATTGGCGTAAAACGTGAAGCAGGGGGAGCTGTCTTTGCGGGCACCGTGGTGGAAGAAGGAGAAATTGTCATCAAGGTCACCAGCGTGGGTGACGATACACGATTCAGGCAGGTAGCGACCTTTATCGAGGAGTCAGAAGCCCTTAAGGCAGGTATTCAGGGGAAAAGCGAACGCCTTGCGGATATGGCTGTGCCTTTCACCTTTGGCCTGGCAGGCATTGTCTACCTTTTGACCCGCAATTTCATACGTGCGGCCTCTGTTCTGCTGGTAGATTATTCCTGCGCCCTTAAGCTCGCGACCCCTTTGGCTGTTCTGGCCTCTATGCGCGAAGGCACACATCATGGCATGGTTATCAAGGGCGGACGCTACATTGAAGCGCTGAACGATGCCGATACCATTGTCTTTGACAAAACAGGCACCCTGACCAATGCCAGCCCTGTCGTTGCCGAAGTCATCGCCTGTAAGGACCATAACCGTGAGGAAGTGCTGCGCACCATGGCCTGCCTGGAAGAGCATTTTCCCCACCCTGTGGCCCGCGCTGTCGTCAAAAAAGCTCAGGACGAGGATCTGGTACACGAGGAAGAGCATGCCCAGGTGGAGTATATTGTCGCCCACGGCGTTGCCTCATCTCTGCATGGCAAGCGTCTGCTAGTGGGCAGCCGTCACTATATTGAATGCGACGAACATGTGGATATTTCTCCGCTGAGCGATGCCATTGCCGAGCAGTCAGCCCTGGGCAGGTCTCTGCTCTATATGGCTGAAGACGGGAAACTTGCCGGAATGCTGGCCATTGAGGATCCTCTGCGCAAAGAAGCCGTTTCCGTTATTGCCAAGCTCAAAGAGGAAGGCTTTACACGAGTGGTGATGCTCACAGGAGATGATGAGCGCACAGCCAGAGCCATTGCCGCCCGAGCAGGCATCAGCGAATTTCGCGCTCAAGTTCTGCCCTCGGACAAGGCTGATGTGGTCAAAGAGCTTACCGAGAAAGGCTGCAAGGTACTGATGGTCGGCGACGGCATCAACGATGCCCCTGCCCTTTCCCAGGCACTTGTGGGAGTAGCTATGATCGACGGGACCGACCTGGCGCGTGAAGTTGCCAATGTCCTCTTGACCAGACCTGACCTCAATGGCTTGATTGCCGCTCGCAGACTGGCACGATCCACCATGCACCGCATTCACACCAACTTTGCGGCAACACTTATCCTCAACAGTCTCTTCCTGGCAGGCGGCCTTTTCAATCTTCTGCCGGCAGCAACCTCAGCTGTGCTGCACAATCTGACCACACTGGCCATTTCCCTGAACGCCATGCGTCCGCATCTCAAGCGCTTTGCCCTGACGCAGCAGCCATCAGGCAAGTAACGGAGCAGGCCCATGAATCTTGCCTTACTCAGATATGTCAAAAGCTTTACCGAAGGCCGCGTTCGTATACGTCACCCTGCCCTGCACAATGCCCAAACAGCTGACATTGCCCAAAAAGGCATGCTTGCTACCCATGGTGTAACCAGTGTGGAAATCAATACCGTGAGCGGATCTGTGCTCATTCTCTATGATGCAAGTGTGCTTTCCAAAGACGACCTCATCAACATGGGCGTGGCCTGGGCAGGCTATCTGGACAGCGTTAAAGCCGGAAAAGCAGCTGAACCGCCGACATTTGCTTAAGAGCACAAAAAAAGCGCCTGTTTGGCGCTTTTTTTGTGCCTAGCGGGCATTTTTCCGCGTAACCCCTTCGGGACTGCTTTGCATACCAGGCTTGTAGACCGTATAGGGCAAAAGCCCGGCTCGACATTTCTCCAGGCGCTCGCGCAGCGCCTGGAGAATTTCGGGATTTTCTTCAGTACTCAGCAGTTTGATCTCTTCCTGAATGCGCTCATATTCATTGCGATGCCGCTTATTGCTGTACATGGCGGCATCGGCATTGCGTACAACATCATCAATGGATGTGTTGTTCTCGTCCACGATGGCCACACCCATACTAAAACTCAAGCCCATGAAGCGCCCGCGCATCACCTTCTTGATCTCCTCGGCGAGCAAAGACAATTTGTTCAACACCGTCTGCAGCGAAATGTGCTTAAAATAGAGCAGAAATTCATCACCGCCAAAACGGACTGATGAGGAACAGAGCTTGCGAAGTAGGGCCGCAATGACCTCAAGGGCGCGGTCACCTGAATCATGGCCCCAGACATCATTAAGCTGCTTGAACTTATCCACATCAAGGTAGACCAGGACATCGCCGGCTTCCGGCATCACCGCGATTTTCTGATAAAAGCCACGTCTGTTCTGCAGGCCGGTCAGTGGATCAATGAAGGCACTCTTCTGTAACGAAGCCGTCATTTTGCGTTCCATGGTGATGTCGCGGAAAATGATCACACTGCCAAGCAGCGCGTCTTGATGGTCGAGCACATCCTTACGGATGACATCAATAATGGTTTCTGTGGACTGAGAAAAGAGCTTACGCTCTTCATGAAAATGGCGGGTGTGAAATTCATCGGTGGAATGCACTTCACCCGGCAGAAGCTTGATCAGCTCACTGGTCTGCTGGATAAAATCGCTATAGGCTGTCTGGCCCAGCTTCAGACTTTCCAGATGTGGCAAAAAAATTTCTTTGAAGCGGTCATTAATCTTGATAATACGCTCGTTTTCATCGGTGAGCAGAACGGCCAGGGGAATATTGTCAAGCAAAAGATCGACCTTGGCCAGCACGCTGCGCATATCGGTGATATCGCGAGCACGCCCAACAGTACCGATAATTTCGCCTTTTTCATCCCTCAGCGCGCTTTTCAACGTTAAAAACGTGCGTATCCGCCCCTCCGTACTGACATATTCCAACGAGGAATCATCCTTGCCTGTGGTCAAAACACGTTCGTCGCTTTTTTTGCAGGCAAGATCGCTTTTTTCGTACTCCTCCTCAGATAGCCCCCAGATATGGGCATGCCCAAAGCCTTCCACGTTGCTGCGCTCTTTGCCCACTACCTTACAGAAATAGGCGTTGACCTTAACGTGAATACCATCGAGATCCTTGAACCAGATCAGCTCTGGCTGGGCATCAATAAAGGTGTCAAGATAAATGCTCGTGCGTTTGGCTCTGAAATGTGCACAAAAATCGTCACAAAGACGCCGCAGATGAAAGCGAAAGAGTTCAGGATTCAGGCAGAGCCAGAGGTCTGCGAGCAAACAGAGCATATCCGGTGAATAGTCACCCTCTCCATCATCGACAAGGATCAGGCGTGTCTTATCGGCAAGGACCGAGTGAAGAGCCGGAAGTGCAGAGATATCCTGTCTGCCAAGCAGGAGAAGATCAGGAACAAGGACGGAAACATCTGAAGACGAGCAGGCCGCAAGATGTATTTCCGCCTCTTTGTAGTCTTTGATGAACGCAGCTAAAGGCTCCTCAAACTGAGGAGGCAAAGATATATAGGCAAGTTTACACGAGGGCAGGGACATGTCTCCCCCTGGGGAAAAAATCGTTCTCAAAACATCTTTGCGTCAAAAATACCATGTGTGCACATCATATCAGCGCAAGAGCTCTTCTTGCGGTAAAAGCAGCCCCTTTTCCGCGTCGTTTTTCTCACTGTGGCTCCACTTGCTGCGCAGGCGGTCCAGCCAAAGATAGACCACAGGCGTGGTATACAGTGTCAGAATCTGACCAAAACACAGCCCGCCCACAATGGTGATACCCAAAGGCTGCCGCAGTTCAGCACCGTCCCCTTGCCCCATGGCAAGTGGAATGGCACCGAAGACAGCTGCCGCCGTCGTCATCATAATGGGGCGAAAACGCAGGCGACACGCTTCAAAAATAGCTTTTTCCGAGCTGTACCCCAGTCTGCGGGTAGCATCAAGGGCAAAATCGACCATCATAATAGCGTTTTTCTTGACAATGCCAGCCAACAAAAGCACGCCAATCAGAGCAATAACGCTGAATTCCTTCTGGCAGACAAAAAGTGCCAGGAGAGCACCAATACCGGCTGAAGGCAGCGTTGAAAGAATGGTCAGGGGATGGATGAGACTTTCGTAGAGGATGCCAAGCACAATATACAGTAAGAGCACAGCCGAGACGATAAGAATGACCTGACTTTGCAGGCTATCTGAGAACATCTTGGCTGTTCCCTGAAAACCTCCCACGATGCGTGAGGGCATACCGATGGCCACCCTCTGTTCCTCAATGAGCGTTTTGGCCTGAGAAAGGGACGTATGGGGAGCAAGATTGAAGGAAATGGTCACTGCCGCAAACTGACCCTGATGAGCCACGCTCAAAGGCGCATGACTGGTTCTGACATTGGCTACAGACAAAAGCGGCACAAGGCCATCTTTGCCTGGCAGATAGACCTTGTTCAGACTTTCAGCGTTTTCCTGCCATTTCTGCGGAAATTCCAGGACAATTTTGTACTGATTTTTGTCCTGATAGATGGTGGAAACCTGACGCTGGCCAAAGGCGTTGTTCAGGGCAGCATCCACATCACGCATGGCAAGACCCAGCTCTGCCAGACGATCCCTGTCCACCACAAGTTCGGTTTCCAGTGCCCGGTCCTCCATATCGCTATCCACATCGCGCAAAAGCGGGCTTGTGGCCAGGGCAGCATGCAGTTTTCTCCCCCATTCCTTGAGCTGCCTGAGGTCATCGGCCTGCAAGGTGTACTGGTACTGGGAACGCGCGCTGCGTCCACCCATCATAATATCCTGGGCAGGCATGAGAAAAATCTGCACACCGGGTTCACTGATGAGCATACTGCGTAGCCTGCCGATCACCTGCATGATGGATTCCTTGCGCTCAGCCAAGGGCTTGAGAGAGATAAAAACGCCACCTCCGCCACGGTTGCCGGAAAAATGTGTCGAAACCTGTGCCACAGCCGGATCTCGGCCTATGGCCTGAACGAGCCTGGTCAGTTTCTTTTCAATATTCTGAAACGATGAACTTTGATCAGTGCGCAGCCCTCCCATGATCACACCTGTGTCCTGCACAGGAAAAAAGCCCTTGGGAATCACAAGAAAAAGCAGAACATTCAGAGCGATGACAAGCACAAGCACAACAAGGGTCAGGCGTGGGTGCGCGAGAACATGGGTCAGTGTGCGGGTATAGAAGTTCTGCATGCCGTCAAGAGCCCGTGCACAAAGTCCGCCGAATCCCCCCAAGGGTTCAGCAGGCGAAAGTTTTTGCCTGCCAAGAAAACGCGCACACATCATGGGCGTCGTCATCAGCGAGACAAGCATGGAAAAAAGCACCGCACACGTCAAAACAACGGCAAATTCTCTGAAAAGTCTGCCGATATAACCGCCAAGAAGCAATATAGGCAAAAAAACCGCAACCAGCGAAAGAGAAATGGAAATGACCGTAAAACCCACTTCGCGCGAACCATCCACCGCCGCCCGATAGCCGCTTTTGCCCATTTCACGGTGACGCATGCAATTTTCAAGCACCACAATGGCATCGTCCACCACAAAACCCGTACTCACGGTCAATGCCATAAGTGAAAGATTGTCGAGACTGTAGCCGGAAAGATACATGACCGCAAAGGTGGCAATAATGGAAACCGGAGCTGCCACAGCGGGGATCAGAGTTGCCTGGACACTTCGCAAAAAGAAAAAGGTCACAAGCACAACTAAAAAGACCGAAATCACCAGGCTTTTTTCCACTTCGTGCAAAGACGAGCGTATCGTCACCGAGCGATCTGTACGCACTTCAAGGACAGCACTTGCCGGCAGCCAGCTTCGCAAACTCGGCAGCATGCTTTTGATCTTGTCCACGGTCTCAATAATATTGCCACCTGAGGCGAGAAAAACCATAAGCAAAACAGCCGGCTTGCCATTGGCAAGCGCCATATTACGCACATCCTGCGTGGCATCGCGAATCGTTGCAATATCGGCGAGACGGATGGTGTGCCCGTGTTTTTCGGCGACGATCAAGGGACCGTAGTCTGATGCTTGCAAAAGCTGGTCAGAACAGTCAAGGACCCAGAAATGACGGTCATTTTCCAAAAAGCCTTTGGGCACAAAGGCATTGGCCCGCACCAGAGCCCTGCGCACATCTTCTGTAGAAAGGCCTGTCCGGTTCAGACCATCCGGATCAAGCTGCACGCGAATGGCCGGCATGGCACCGCCGCCGACCCGGACCTCACCAACGCCCTGAATCTGGGAAATTTTCTGGGCAAGCACAGTTGAGGCAAAATCGTAGAGCTGCGCTCTGGTGTGCACCGGCGAGGTCAAAGAGAGGATCATGATGGGGGCGCCAGCTGGATTGAATTTGCGATAGCGGGGATTGGAGGGCAGGGTCGGAAGAGTGCCTGCGGCGGCATTAATGGCACTTTGCACATCGCGCGCAGCCCCATCGGCTGTGCGGTTGAGATCAAACTGCATGATCACACTGGTGGAACTCAAACCGCTGTTTGACGTTAATTCCGTAATGCCGGCAATACGCCCCATAGCCCGCTCAAGAGGCGTTGCCACTGTTGCGGCCATGGTTTCGGGACTTGCCCCAGGCAAACTTGCCTGAACCATGACCACGGGAAAATCCACTGCAGGCAAAGGCGCAACGGGCAAAAGCCCAAAGGCCACAATACCGGCAAGGGTCAGGGCAATGGTCAGAAGTGTTGTCGCCACAGGCCTGCGGATAAAGAAAGCTGAAAAGCCAAACGCCAGACGCGACTGAGAGTCCATTATGTCTGACTCCCTTCGGCTTCATAGGTCGCCTGAGCTGAGGCGCTGCGACCAAAAAAGCGCTGACTGAGCCCATCAAACCAAAGATAAATAACAGGCGTGGTAAAAAGCGTCAGTAGCTGACTGACCAAAAGCCCACCGACCATGGTCACGCCAAGAGGAACTCTCAGTTCGCTTCCCATACCGCTGCCAAGCATCAGAGGCAATGCGCCGAGCAGCGCAGCTAAGGTCGTCATCAGAATGGGACGAAGCCTAAGCAGACAGGCCTGGCGAATGGCCTCAAGGCTCGATTTGCCTTCATGGCGCTCAGCATCAAGGGCAAAATCAATCATCATAATGGCGTTTTTCTTGACAATACCTATGAGCAAAATAATGCCAATAATGCCGGAAATGCCGAGATCCATACGCCCGAGAAGCAGAGCCGCCAGAGCGCCCACACCTGCTGAGGGCAAAGTTGAAATGATAGTCACAGGGTGAATATAACTCTCATAAAGGACACCAAGAACAATATAAACCGTTATAATAGCAGCAAGGATCAGCCAAAGCTGATCGTTGGAAGATGTACCAAACGCCCGGCAGGCGCCTTGCAGTTCAACCCGCACGGCATCAGGCAGCGCAAGCGCTGCGCATTCCTGCCAAAGTGCCGCAATACAGCTATCAAGGGAGGCATATTCGGCTGGTGCAAAGGAAATTGTCGCCATGGCGAACTGTCCCTGCCGCGAAAAGGAAAGGCGAGCCGGCTGCTCCCGGGTTTTGACAAGCACAGAGAGAGGCACGGTTTCTCCTGTCTGCGCTTTAACATGAATACTCTCAAGATCCACAGGGCCACGCCGGTAGATGGGGGCTACCTCTAAAATTACCTTGTACTGGTTGGTCTGCGTAAAAATGGTCGAGATCTGACGCTGACCATAGGCATCATAGAGGGCATTATCGATATCTTCCATGCTGATGCCCAGACGTCCGGCCACGTCACGGTTGATCTCAAGCCAGAGTTTGCGGCCTGTGGCCTGTAGATCATGGGCAGCATGGGCAATTTCAGGGCGTGCCGCCAAAGCGGCCGTGAGCTTTGGCGCCCACTCTTCAAGAGCTTCCTGCGTCAATGCCTCCATGGAAAACTGATATTGAAAACGAGAGATTCTGTCTTCGACGGTCAAATCCTGCACTGGCTGCAGTGAGAGGATCAGGCCCGGAAGATCTGAAGCTCGGCGCATCAATCGCTCTGCAATGGCTGAAGCACGGCTTGTGCGTTCCTGAATATCTCTGAGTTTGACAGTCATCCGTGATGTGCCGGGGCTCTGATTAATACCGTCAACGCCCACAAAAAAGGCAACTCGTTCCACATCCGGATCTTCGAGGAGAAAATCGCTGATTTCCTGTTGACGCACTGTCATGCCGGCAAAGGAGGTCTGCTGCGGGGCCTCGGCAATGCCTTGCAGAAGGCCGCAGTCCTGCACGGGAAAAAAGCCCTTGGGAATGGCAAGGTAGAGGAGACAGGTGAGCAGAAGTGTCGCAAGAGCCACAAACAGAGTGATACGGCGATGGCGTAAAACGAGATCGAGCTTTGTAGCATACCAGGCAAGAATGCCCCGAAAAAAGGCACTGCCGCCTTCCTGATGGCTGTAGCCCTTTCCCTCTTTGAGAAGATGAGCACAGAGCATAGGGGTTAGGGTCAGAGAAATCACGGCAGAAATAAGGATGGTGGAGGCAAGGGTTACGGCAAATTCGCGAAAGAGTCTGCCGGCGATATCGCCCATGAAGAGCAGAGGAATAAGCACAGCAACCAAAGAAATGGTCAGCGAAATGATCGTGAAACCAATCTGCCCGGCCCCAATCAGCGCTGACTCAAGGACAGTTTTGCCGTGTTCGTGGTAACGCACGATATTTTCAATGACCACAATGGCATCGTCCACCACAAAGCCTGTGGCGATCACAAGGGCCATAAGGGTCAGATTATTCAGAGAATAGCCTGCCAGATACATGATGGCAAAGGAGCCCACCAGGGAAAGTGGTACGGCGACAGCCGGAATAAAGGTGGCTCGACCGTCGCGCAGAAAAAGCCAGATAACAAGGATGACCATGGCTATGGCCAAAAGCAGTTCCTGCTGCACGTCGTTGACCGTGGCCCGAACAGCTTCGGTCTTGTCGGTGATCACTTCCACATGCACATTACCGGGCAGTGTTTCCAGAAGCGTAGGCAAAAGGCGCCTGATACGCTCGGCAACAGTAATGACATTGGCGCCTGGCTGGCGTTGAACAGAGATAATAATGGCCTGAGCAAAGGATTTCTGAGCATCACTCTTTTTGGCGAGATAGGCCGCCAAACGAATATTTTCCGCACCGTCTGTAACCTGGGCCACATCCTGAAGTCGTAGCGGGGCCCCATTCTTATAGCCGATAATGGTTGAGGCATATTCTTGGGCACTGGCCAGCTGATCATTAGCATCAAGGCTTGATGCGCGTTCTGGTCCGTCAAAGCTGCCCTTGGAGCCATTGACATTGGCCAGGGCAATGGCCTGGCGGATATCAGCCAGCGTAAAACCAGCGCTGGCCAAAGCCTTGGGATTGACCTCAATGCGTACGGCAGGTCGCTGACCGCCGGAAAGTGTCACAAGGCCGACGCCCAGAATCTGAGAAATTTTCTGGGCAAGGCGTGTATCGCTCAGATCTTCCAGCTGCGTCATGGCGATGTCGTCACTGGTCACAGCTAGGGTAATGATGGGGGGATCGGCGGGATTGACCTTATTGTAGACTGGAGGATTGGGAAGATCGCTCGGCAGAAGACTGGAGGCAGAGTTGATGGCAGCCTGCACTTCCTGCTCGGCACTGTCGAGCGCCTTGTTCAGTTCAAACTGCAGGGTAATCACCGAGGCGCCGGCCGAGGACTGGGAGATCATCTGTCCCAGACCGGGCATGGCTCCAAACTGCCGTTCAAGGGGCGCTGTCACCTTGGCGACCATCACCTCGGCGCTTGCCCCAGGATAAAAGGTCTGCACCTGAATGGTTGGGTAGTCGATCTCAGGAAGGGCTGAGACCGGAAGTGCCCGGTAGCTGAGCAGGCCAACCAAAAGCAGCGCCGCCATCAGCAGGCTTGTCGCCACTGGTCTAAGAATAAAAAGGCGTGAAAGATTCATCGTCAGAAGGGTTCAGCCCGCGCTGTGTCAACGCGCCCCGAAACCCGGACTAAAGCTCCGTCACGCAATCTGTCGATGCCGTCGACAATGACCGTTTCTCCGGCCTTAAGGCCCTGACCAATCACAGCAAAGCGCGCCGTCTCAAGAGTCACCTGCACCACCCGCACGCTCACCTTGCCAGTAGCGATTTGAGAAGCCACAGGTCCTTTTGCCGGAACAGCCTTCTTATCAGCTGATCCTACAGGATCTTCCTCCAGAACATAGACATAGGAGCCGCGAGTTCCAATCTGTACGGCACTTGAAGGGACAGTAACGGCGTTTTTCAGCACCTCCACACACAGTCTCGCATTCACAAACTGGTTAGGATAGAGTTTTTTGTCCGCATTGGCAAAACGCGCCTTGAGACGCACAGTACCTGTGCTTTTATCAATTTCATTGTCCAGACTCAAAAGATGGCCTGTTGCCAGAAGATTTTTCTGCTCCCGATCCCATGCCTGCACGGGGATCTGGCGCTCACGGGTCTGGGCAAAAGCCTGGGCTATCTTGGGCACCGCGGTTTCTGGCAAGGTAAAGAGCACATCACAGGGACTGACCTCACAGATTCTCACAAGGCCCTCACTATCTGAACTTGAAATCTGATTGCCGCAGTCGACCTTGCGCAGGCCAACAATTCCGCTTGCCGGGGCTGTAATGCGGCTGTACTCAAGCTGCAGACGGGCGTTTTCACAGGCCGCGCGGTCAGCCGCGCAAGCGCCTTCGTACTGGGCAACCAGGGCTTTTTGGGTATCGTATTTCTGGCGTTCAACAAAATCGCCTCTGACCAGAGAAGCGTAACGGGCAAGATCGCGTTTGGCATTGGCAAGCTGGGCTTCGTCTGCGGCAAGTTTGCCGCGGGCTTCATCTAAGGCGGCCCGGAAAGGCCTGGGATCAATCTCAGCCAAAAGATCACCAGCCATCACGTGCTGGCCTTCTCGAAAATGCAGGCGCATCAGCTGGCCGCTGACCCGGCTTTTGACAAGCACGTCACTGGAAGCCAGTACCGTTCCCAGACCGTTTAAAAAATGGGGAACATCCTGGGCGAGAGCTTTGGCCGAACGCACAGGGGCCCGCATCTGTCCCGCGCCCTCGCGTCGCTGGGGCTGGGCTGCAAAAATTTGAGAAAGCAACCAGAGGGCCAGTACGAGAAGTCCAAGCCAAAAGAGTTTCCATTTGCCCTGTAATGCCACAACCCCTCCTTACAAAGCGGGTTACAATCCCTTCCAAGCCTCATTGCTCTAGCATGCATCCTGTTTTTTGTGAAGATTGTCACTTGGCAGGCAACGTTAAAAGGTCTAGCCAAATTGCCTTGCCATCTCTTTTGGCGTATTTTTTCGGCATTACGACTGATCGTGGGGAGTCTCTATGTGTCAAGCCATCACTGCTTTTCTCCTTATCTGTGCCTTCTTCTGCGCTCCATTTTCCCTGCAGGCCGAAGCCAGTCCCAGACCCGGCAGCCCGCGCTATACACCAGTGGTGGCTGTGGTGGAAAAATCTCAGGCCGCGGTGGTGAATATCACGTGCACACAAATTCGCGGCCAGAATGTCTCGCCTCTGGATCTTTTTTTCGGGCTTCCTCAGGACTTAGGCCGCAGGCCGCGCCTGCAGAGACGTGCCAGTCTGGGCTCAGGAGTCATTGTGGACGGCCGTCAGGGCCTGGTTCTGACCAATGCTCATGTCATTGCCAACAGTGATGAAATCAAAGTCCATCTTCAGGATGGCCGCAGTTTTCAGGCTGAGGTGCGCGGAGCTGAACCCGACTTTGACATTGCCGTTCTCGCCATCAAAGGTGCAGAAAATCTGCCGGAGCTGCCTCTTGGCAATTCCAAGGATCTGCTTCCTGGAGAAACTGTCATTGCCATCGGCAATCCCTTTGGATTCAGCCATACTGTGACCACAGGCGTTGTCTCGGCTCTTGGCCGCACCATTACCTGCCAGAGTGGCACCCTCACCGATCTCATTCAGACCGATGCGGCCATTAATCCCGGCAATAGCGGAGGCCCGCTTCTGGATCTGGAAGGCCATCTTGTGGGCATCAATACCGCCACAGATATTCGAGCTGAAGGCATAGGCTTTGCCATCCCCATCAATAAAGCGCGTCGCGTCATGGAAAGCCTGGTGCAGAAGGAGCATATCTCACCCTATTGGCTTGGCCTCCTAGCTGAAGATCTGGACGGGCAGACGGCCTGGACCCTTGGTCTTGAAGCGAGTCGTGGCATTCTAGTCACAGCTGTCTACGGCAAGACGCCGGCTGAGCAGGCAGGTATTGTCCCCGGCGATATCATCGTGGCCATCAATGAACGCGAAATTAAAGACAGACGGGACTATGTGAGCTTTCTGCGCAATCAGACCGGTGAAACTCTTAAACTTCTGCTCAGCCGCAACGGCAAGGACTTCAGTCTGACCATTCAGCCGGCGCCTTTTGACAATGACACTGTCCAAAGCCTCATGGAAGAACGCTGGGGCATACGTGTCGGCGAATCTCGCGGTGCCGTCTTTTTGAAAAATGTGCGCCGCGGCAGTGCTGCAGATTTTCTCAGACCAGGAGACCGCATTCTGGCTGTGGGTGGACAGGCCATCGGCTCAGCCCAGGATCTCTTCCAGGCCTTCAGACGTGAGCGAATGGCAGGCCAGGTTCTCCTGCAGGTGGTACGCAATGGGCGTGCGTATTATGCCCGTCTCGTATTGTGATCTTGCAAAATTCTTTGCGTGTCTTTCGCGCTCAGCACATAAGGATCTTGCTTCTATGGCCATCAAGTTACAGACATACACCGATAGTGCGCCTCTGTGAAACGCTACGCACGATCTATCACATCAAAATTGCCCTTCAAGATGCACCCTATCTCATTGACGAGAGCTCCTCTGCGATGCCAAAACGGATCTGCTGACATTGCCATGTTATTTCATCGACGCCATGGGTTGGGGAGGCTGGCACTGTTTTGAACTGCAGACGCAATATGTATGGTGATTGCTACGGTGTCCCCTCTGAACATGCGTATGGCATTACTTGACGCCAGTACCTGCCGTAAAAAGACACCTGCGAATTCTGGTATGACTACGGAGATAGCTAGTGGCATACGATCACTGTCAAAAAGGTCTTGCGGAATAGCCCCTTCAAAACACCTTTTTGCATTAAGGCTAAGGGAGCCTGTTCTCCTGATGATTGTGGCGGCGTCTATGGTTTTCGTGACATACTCAAAATTCTGAAAAGCCCCAAGCAGCCTGGACACCAGGAATATCTCGACTGGCTAGGTCACCCTTTTGATCCTGACGATGTGAACATACAATTCATCAACAGGGTTTTGCAGAGCCCACATTCGAAGAGGAACTCCATTATCGGCTATTGATGGCTGGCACGCGAGCAAGCATTTCTGCGAAAAAATCTGAGGCGTATGTCCTTTGTTCCCGATGGACCGGATTTTGCGGTCTTTTTGAAAAAACACTTCTGTCTTGACATAGGGCTAGCGGCAAGCTATGCCTAAATACACGGTATTAACCCCGTTGTGCCGAGAGGCGTTAACTTATTTTTATTTTTTTGGAGGAACTCCTTATGTCGTACAATGTCAACGTCAACCACGAGAAGTGTGTGGGCTGTGGTGAATGCGTAGACGTCTGCCCTGTGGAAGTCTACGAGCTGAAAGACGGCAAGTCTGAGCCCGTGAATTCCGAAGAATGCCTGGGCTGTGAATCCTGTGTGGAAGTCTGTGAATCAGACGCCATCACCGTTGAAGAAGCCTAAAAGCAGACCCGCCCTGCTGCTCGCAAAATAAGACCTACAAATTCCGCTTCAGGGCGGAAGTCCGTGTGCCGCCGGACGAGAGTCTGGCGGCTTTTTTGCAGATCTGTACAACCTGAACCAACGAGGCAGTACGCAAGCGAGCGTGCTGAAAAAAGCATGATTCCCGATCTTAGCCCCATTTTTTCGCGCTATGAGAAGCTACGCGCTGAAGCCGACAACATCTTTAAACAGATGAGTCAGAACTTTCCCGATTGTGTGACCTGTGCCAAGGGCTGCAGTGACTGCTGTCATGCGCTTTTTGATCTTTCCCTGGTTGAGGCCATGTACATCAACAGAGCCTTCAAGGCGGCTTTTGACTATGGGGCGCAACGCTCGGAAATCCTCACGCGCGCCGCAGCCACTGACCGCAAGCTCACCAAATACAAACGCGAGCTCTTTCTCATGGAAAAGAATGGGGCAGCAGAGTCCGACATCATGGCCAAAGCTGCTGAAATCCGTAGTCCATGTCCTCTCCTTGATGATAACGCAACCTGCCTGCTCTATGAGGCCCGCCCCATCACCTGCCGTCTGTACGGGATTCCCACGGTCATCAAAAATCAGGGGCATGTCTGCGGTTTTTCCAAATTCTCCCTTGGCAACCAGTATCCCACTGTACACCTCGACAAAATTCAGGCGCGTCTGGAAGCCATGAGTGCAGAAATCGCCACAACCATCAAATCGCGCTTTACGGAGCTCGACCAGGTCTATGTGCCGCTTTCCATGGCACTTCTCACCGAATACGATGAACAGTATCTGGGTATCGGCCAGGCCAGGGAGGACTAATGGCCAGCCGCATCCCTGCCTATCTTTTTGAAAGCAATGCCGGTCCCCAGAATCTGACCACCGAGCAGGAGACGCTCAAACGTCAGATCTATGAAAAAATGCGGCCCACACGTCGCAAATTTGTGGACAGAATCGGCTATGAGAATTGGGATCCTTTTCAAGAGCCCAATCATCCTCTTGACATGCGTGTGGATGCGGGCATGCGCACCACAGAACAATTGCTCAACGCTTTTTTGCAGAGTCTGAACGGTGAACCTATTAGCCAGGCCTACAGACAGGGAGCCATTGACTGCGTCATGGGGGTCATTACCAAAGACGAGAAGTATCGCGGCGTGTTTGATTTCTGCCTCTGGTACTACGAACTCTTGCAAAAAGAAGGACGTCTTTCCAAAAACGCCCAGGAATTTCAAGCATTTCTCCAGCGCAAGCGTTGATCGCCGGATAGCCAAAAATAAGGATGTGTCATGCTCAAAGAACATTACGAAAATATCGACGACTATATTGCCGATCTTAAATCCGCCATTGCCGAAAACGACCAGTGTGCCAACCATCACTATAATCTGGCCCAGGCCCTGCTCTCCAAACGCGACTTCATGGGCGCTGAAGAATGCCTGCTCAATGCCCTGCGTAATTCACCGCGAATGGCTGAAGCCTATGTGCAGTTGGGTGGCATTTGCCTCCAGCGCGGAGATCTTGACGGCTGCCTGCACTACAATCAGGAGGCGGCCAACTGCCGACCCCAGTATGCCGTGGCCATGAGCAATATCGCTTTTGTGCATCTGCAAAAGGGTGAACCTGACAAGGCAATTGCAGCGCTGAACAAAGCGCTGAACTGGTCGCCCAATTTTATTCAGGCCAGAAACGAACTGGCCACAGCCTACTATATGCAAGGCAATTTTACAGGCTGCGAGGAAGCCTGCCGGGCTGTCATCAAGCAGGAGCCAACCTTTGCTCCTGCCTGGAACAATCTGGCGCTAGCGCTCTTTGATCTTGAACGCTACGATGAAGCCATTGAGGCGTGCGACAAAGCCCGTGAACTCGGCTTTGATGTGCAGCCTGGCTTCCTTGAAGAGCTTAAACCGTACAGAAAATAAGAAAGGCTTTGAGCCCAAAAGCCCAAAGCCTCAGCATCTTTTGCGCGGAGATCCACCGCGCTTTTTTTACTCTAGCGCAGAAGATTGAGAAGACGGTCCACACGCTCCTTGTTCAATCCTGAATGGACCTTGAGCAGCTGCAAATTTTTGTTCTGCGCTTCTGTTTCCATCATGCTCAAGGTTTGTTCCACTTCACTTGCGCTGGGAAGATGCGGCGTCTGCGGGCGGCCCATTTGATGAAGAGCCGGTGCCGCGGCAGTCCCCTCTCTCACGGCAGACTGATCCACTGGCAGCATGGTGCTGTTCACCCGTTCCTGAAAGGTTGGCATACAGGCTCCCAAGTCATGGTTTCTGGCGATGTATTGAAATTCCATAAGGACCTCCGCAGAAAAAAAATTCTCGGAGGATTATTTGCAAAAAACATGCCGTTTTTAGCAGTGGTGAGCCAATTGCGCCTGCAGATCCTGCAAACCCTGCTCATAGAGCTGGCATAAAAAACGGTCACCGCTTTTTTGCACAGCGCGTAGTGCAGCCCGGGCAACGGAAAGGTCTTTGCGCACACTGTCAATGCGCGCAATTTCACTGTGCGCCGCGTCAAAAAGATGCCGATTTTCCTCATTTCCCCATTTTTCTAGCTGCAAGAGACGCTGATAATCGCTTTTGCTCTGCCTCAAAAATGCGACCTCACTCAAAAGCGTGATGGCCAGCGCATAATTGCTCTGCTTCTCGGCAAGTTCCGCCAAAAAACGCCTGCCATGTATCCACAGAGGATTGTTCAGAATGGCATCCTTCCACTGCTCTGACGACTTGTTTTTGGTGGCAAGAAAGAGCCGGGCTTCTTCGCTTTCCCGCATGCCCAGCCCAAGTTCAAAGCTCTCGGTCAAAAATGGGACAAAACCATCACGCAGGCCGTGAATATGGTAGTCAGGGGAAAACAGATGACCGCAGCGCTGCTTGAGCAAAACGGCATTTTTTTCATCCCAGGCTTTTCTGCCCTGAGTCTGGCTTTCAAGATGGCACAGGGTTGACGCGGCAATGACTTTCAGCTTGCGACCGGTGGTCTTCAAGCGCAGGCAGAGATCCACGTCCTCAAAGCCATTGCGGTAGTCCTCACAAAAGCCCCCCAACTGCAGAAAATCCTCGCGAGCAAGCATCAGGGCTGCGGCAGTCAGTGCCTGTACAGGGCGATCCTTACACACCACAGGATGGTCACAGGGGAAATAACGGTAGAGATGCGTGAGAGCTGTCTGGGTAAAGGCTATTCCCACATGTTGCACGCGCCGGTCCGGATACAGGAGGCGGCTGCCCACGGCCACCAAATCCTTTTGCTCGTCAAGGGCCCAAATAAGTGGCTGCAGGCAATTGTCCCAAAGCAGGGTATCATTGTTTAACAAAAAAAGGAGAGGAGATTTTGCCTGTTGGGCCGCAAGATTGCAGGCTGGACCGAAATTGCGGTTTTCGGCAAGGCGTATGAGGACAAAAGCTTCACCAAAAAGCGTGCGGCCAAGTACCGGCAGAGCCTCAGCCGTTGCGTCCGATGAGCCATTGTCCACAACAATGACCTCATAGCCAGCCCCTTGCGTATGCGCCTTCAGACTCTCCAGACATTGACGGGTCAGTTCCCATTGATTGTAGACAGGAATGATAACGGAACAGGTCAAAGACATGGGAACCTCGAAGCCAGTCAGCGTGTACGGCAAAAGGCTTCCCAGCCTCTTTGCCTCAGCAGGCAGCTGGGGCACTGCCCACAGCCATAGCCCCAGGGATGGAAATGGCTGTGATCACCGGCATAACAGGTATGACTTTTTGCAATGAGCAGCTCAAGCCCCTTGTCACCAGCGAGATCCAGGGCGAGTTGCCAGGTTGCGGCCTTATCCAAATGCATCAGAGGCGTTTCAATATGCATGGGACTGTCAAGAGCAAGAGAAAGGCTCTGTTCCATGCTCTGTATGGTTTGGCTGCGACAGTCGGGATAGCCCGAATAGTCGGTTTCACTGACTCCCATGAGAACAGTGTGAATCTCGCGCCTGTAGGCATAAGCCCCGGCATAGGCGAGAAAGAGAAGGTTGCGAGCCGGCACAAACGTTGTTGGCAGCTGCCCGTCTTTAACGGCAATTTCGGCATCGGAGGTTAAAGCATTCTGATCAAGAAGTGCTAGTGATGCGAGATCGCAGACAACATCATCCTGCAGGCGTTCGGCCCACTGCGGAAAAAGCCGTGGGATCTCGGCTAGAATGTTCTGTCTGCAATCAAGTTCAATGGCATGGCGCTGCCCGTAGGCAAAGCCCATGGTCCAAACCTGCTCATAGTTGTGCAAGGCATAAAAAAGACATGTTGTGCTGTCCTGCCCGCCTGAAAAAAGCACCAGTGCTTTGGCCATAGATCCTCACACGTCTTAGATGGCACTACAAGGTGCCTTTTGCAAAATTTGTCGATAGGACTGCCAAGCTTCTTCGTGGGAAAGCCCCTGGCGGGCAGCCAAACGGGAAAGATTTTCCAATGCGTCGCATGGCCTGACATAGAGCGGCTCAAGGTCAAAATCCTGATAATCGGAAGCCTGTGCAGCCAGCTGCAGGGCCGAGGCTGAAGGATGAAGAATTTCTGGCTCGAGAGTCAAAGAAAAGGTTTTCGCGAAATCGCCAAAGAGCTCAGGGTAGCGTGCCAGCGCATTGCCAAGACAAATGGCGCCTGTCGGCAATATGTCACAAAGCACCTTGGGATCAATGAGGGAGATGTCCGCCATGGGTTGGGGGCGTCCATCAAGGAGATAGGGTTGCACATGCACAAGGTTTCTACGCGCATGGGTTACCACAAAGAGCACACGTTTTTCAGACTGAGGCCTGCGAAGCTGGTACTCATAGGCCAGGCAGGCGAGAGCGTTTATGGCGCAAAGTTTGGCTCCGGAAACACGATGCAGCGCCTGAGAGAGTGCAAGGACAAGCCGTATGCCGGTGAAGGAGCCGGGACCATTGACGCAGGCAATCTTGACAAGATCACGTGCAGAGAGCCCAAGCAGGGTCAACATATCCTTGAGAGCCGCCGGCAAAATTTCTGTTGCGCGGTTGTCGCAGTGCCAGGTCTGAGCAACAGCGATATCTGCCCCGCGCAACAAAACGATCTGCACAAGGCCGTCTTCGGCACTGAGCACAAGCCCGAGATCTTTCTCCCTGCCATCCATGCCGACACCTAAGCCTTGATAATGCGCATGACATCGTTAAACGTCGCAAAGATCATCAGGGCCACAAGGAGCGTTAAGCCCACACGCATGGCATACTCCTGAAACTTCTTATTAATGGGACGTCTAAAGAGCATTTCACAGAGACAGAACAAAATGGTGCCACCATCAAGCACAGGTATGGGCAGAAGATTGAGAATGCCGAGATTTATGCTGATGAGAGCTGTCAGCGCAAGCAGTCCGGCCAGACCTTGCTTGGCCTGTTCACCCACAAGTTGGGCGATCATAATCGGCCCACCCACCTGATCAGCCGGCACGACCCTTTCCACAAGCTTGGCAAAGCCCTGACAGGTCAAAGCGATCATTTTCCAGGTCTGATCAATGCCACTGACACAGGCGGAGATGAGTGTCTCCTGACGCGCCTCCACATGTCCTGAAGAACGCACCCCCACAAGCCAGGCCACTTCTTCTTCACCAAAGATGGTCTTGCGCGTTGAGCGCTCAGCGGCAAGCGTCACATGCAGAGTCGTTAACCGCTCCCCTTCCTTGCGGGTGATCTCAAAATCCATGGGACTGCCGTTGCTGGCAGATACAGCCTGAGACATTTCCTCCCAGCTGGCAAGGGGCTTGCCATTAATGGACAAAATCCGGTCTCCCTGTAAAAGGCCGGCTTTTTCCGCAGGGCTATTCTGCTGCACCCCACCAACTTCCGGCAAAAGCACAGGGGTTCCCCAAAAAAGCGCAAGCCCTGTATAGAGCAGCCAGGCAAGCAATAGATTGGCCAGAGGCCCGGCCAGAACCACGCAGAAACGCTGCCAGGCTGGTCTCAGAGAAAAACATTCCGCTTCCGTAAAGCCCTCGGGAATCTCAGATTCATCGTTTTCGCCGACCAGTGCCACGTAGCCACCCAGGGGCACAAGGGAGAGGGCGTATTCCGTTTTGCCCCAGGTGCGTTTCCAGAGCTTGGGACCAAAACCCAGAGAAAAGGTGGAAACGCCCATGCCAAAGAGGCGGGCCACAGAAAAATGCCCCAGTTCATGGAAGAAGATCAGTCCTCCCAGCACCAGAACAACGGAAACAATGGTAATCAGCACGTAGACGCTCCCTCGCGTGCACAGGCACGCACAAATTGACGATATTTCTCATCTAAGGTCGAAATGCGTGTTTCAACCTCATGCACAAGACGGCGTAAATCCGCGAGATCTTTGGCTCGACCGGCCAACGGCGGACAGAAGGGCTGATGGCCGGGCAATGTCGCCGCATGGGCATCAAGCGCCTTGGCAATCAATCGTGGAATATCGGCAAAAGAAATTTTTTCCTGCAGAAAAAGCTCCACAGCTGCTTCATTGGCAGCATTTAAGACCACACACATGCCTCCGCGCTCGGCCAGGGCCCTCTTGGCCAGAGCAAGGCAGGGGAAGGCCTCTTCATCAACTGCCTCGAATGTGAACTGGCCAAGCTTTGTCAGATCAAGCTTTGACGTAACATGTGGGATTCTGCGAGGCCAGGTGAGGCAGTGGGCAAGGGGCAGCTTCATATCTGCCTGACCCAGCTGGGCTAAAAGAGAACCGTCACGTAGTCGCACAAGGGAATGCACAAGCGACTGAGGATGAATGACGACCTCAATCTGTTGTCTGTCAACGCCATAGAGATGAAAAGCCTCGATGATCTCAAGGCCTTTATTCATCATGGTTGCACTGTCAATACTGATCTTTTTGCCCATTTTCCAGTTGGGATGGGCAAGAGCATCTTGAGGCCGCATATGGGCCATCTGTTCGGCTCGCATTCCCCTGAAGGGACCACCCGAAGCTGTAAGGACAATGGTCTCGACATCCTGATCTCGGCCGGCAAGACATTGAAAAATGGCATTGTGCTCGGAATCGACGGGAAGCAGGGACGCTCCGGTCAGTGCGACAATATCCCGCACAAGACTGCCGGCAAGAACAAGTGATTCCTTATTGGCCAGACAGATGACACGTCCGGCAAGTGCTGCGGCAAGGGTTCCGGCAAGACCTGCTGCCCCGGATTGGGCCGATAGCACAGTTGTCGCCTCTGGCACAGTCGCAAGCTCGGCATAACCATCCCGGCCAACAAAAATTTTTGGACGATAATTGGCAGGAAGCAGATCTTCAAGCTCTGCTTGCACCTCTTTATTGGCAACAGCCAGATACGGTGGTCTATACTTGACAGCCTGTTCCACCAGGAGTTGTGCATTGGTCGCGCAGGATAAGCCCTGCACACTGAAAAGCCCGGGATTGCGCTCAACGACAGCTAGGGCATTGCGACCAATGGAGCCTGTCGAGCCAAGAAGAACAATCTTCCGGGGAAAGGACGTCTGCCAGGCAAGTGGTGGCTGAAAAGAAATGTAGTCAACATTGGGACCGTTGCGTCCCGGCCAGAGTTCAGACATAGACAATCCATGTGCCGAGACGGCTTAGAAAAAGAAAAACCACTGATCCACAACGGCCACCATGGGCAAGGCAAAAAGAAGACTATCGGCACGGTCCAGCACACCGCCATGACCTGGCAAAAGATGGCCCGAATCCTTGACATTAACCGAGCGCTTCAGCGCCGACTCAAAAAGGTCGCCAAGCTGGGCAAAGGCATTAACGGCAATCCCCAGCAATATGAAAGCTATACAACCGGCCCGACCGAAGGCAAGCCCATAGATTACGGAAAAGATCACGCAGGCCACAAGGCTGCCCACAGCTCCTTCCGAACTTTTTTTGGGACTGACTCTGGGCCAAAGCTTATGGTGGCCAAAACGCGTCCCCACAAAATAGGCGGCCGTATCGGAAAGAGAAACTGCGCACAGGACATAGACCAGCTTCACTGTGGAGAGATAGGTCGCCGGCAAGAGCAGAAGAGGGATATAGGCAAGGCCGGCAAGAAAAATACCACCAGGAGAAAAGGCCGTATCCTCACCTACGACATCCCAGCGGAAAAGAAAACTCAGGGCCACGAGGACAAAGCCTGCCCCGAGACAGACAAGAGCATCCTGCGGTCTGTCAAGCCAGGTCAGAATGAGCATGGCGCAGCCTAGGGCTATGGCGCACACACGGCTGCGGATACGCCCGTGACTGCCCCAGAACAGGGAATAGAATTCCCAAAGCCCGAGGGCGCAGACAAGAAGAATGAAGAGTAAAAGTGGCCAACCTCGCACCGCCAGCACCAAAACAAGCAGTGCTATCAGGGCAAGACCGGTCAACGTGCGTGTTTTATCAATTGCATGATCAACAGACATAATGTGGTGGCAAAACGCGTGAACGCGTTGCGCTCTCCTTCTGCTAAAAAAACACCATGGCGCCCGAGAGTGGGCGCCAAAAAATCAATCCGTAACGCAGGAAACAACCTGTTCCTGCGTTTTTCCAAAGCGGCGCTTACGCCCTGCGTACTCCTCTAGAGCCATATGGAGCTGTGCCGCATCAAAATCAGGCCAGTAGGCCTGGCTGAAAATAAGCTCACTGTAAGCCGACTGGAAGAGCAGATAATTGCTCAGACGCTGCTCTCCGCTTGTACGGATAACACAGTCAGGATCTGGCTGACCTGCCGTATACAAATGCTGAGCCAGGCATTCCTCAGTAATCGCCTCTTCCTCAATCCCTTCATGCACAATGGCCCGCACAGCTCGAACCAGCTCGCTGCGGCCGCCGTAATTGAGGGCGAGATTCAAGGTCATGGCCGTATTGTCCTTCGTTACGTGTAAAGCGTGAGAAAGCGCTGTACGCTGGGCAAAGGGCAACTCTTCAATCTGCCCGATGGTCTGCAGACGGATCTTCTGCGCTTGCAAAAGCGGAAGTTCCTTTCTGAGGAAATCACTCAAAAGCGTAAAAAGGACGCTGATTTCAGTCTGTGGGCGCTTCCAATTCTCTGTGGAAAAGGCGTAGAGCGTCAGATAGGGAATGGCGAGTTTTCGACATTCCGTGACGATGGTTCTCACATTTTCCGCTCCCGCCCTGTGCCCGTCTGAACGGGCAAGGCCGCGTGCTTGCGCCCAGCGGCCATTGCCATCCATGATAATGGCTAAATGGCGCGGCAAAACAGCAGGAACAGTGTTTTGTGCTAACATGGAAAAACCAGATGCTGACGTTGTGGCATTGGGCCGGGCAGAAGACTCTGCCTAGATCTCCATGATTTCCTTTTCCTTGGCCGCACAACGTTTGTCTACGGCCTCCACGAACTTGTCTGTGAGCTTCTGCACGTTTTCCGTGGCTTTTTTCAGCTCATCCTCAGTAATTTCCTTATCCTTTTCCAACTTTTTGAGACTTTCATTGGCATCGCGGCGGATATTGCGAATGGAGATTTTGGCCTCTTCGCCGTATTTGCGTGAGACCTTGGTCAATTCCTTGCGCCGCTCTTCCGTCAGCGGAGGGATAGCAATACGAATGATTCTGCCATCATTAACCGGAGTGAGGCCCAAATCCGATTTGAGAATGGCCTTTTCAATGACAGCGACCCCACCCTTATCCCAGGGTTGAATGGTGATCGTCCGGCTGTCAGGCACAGCCACCGTGGCCATCTGGGAAATCAGCGTCATGGTTCCGTAGTAGTCGGCCTTAATGCCATCCACAAGAGAGGCAGAAGCCCGACCCGTTCTGAGTTTGCCAAAATCCTTTTTGAGGGATTCCAAGGTTTTTTCCATGCGGTCTTCAGAGTCAAGCAGAATCGTGTCGATATCCATATGGCACTCCTTGGCCGCACGAGTACGGCCCAATCAAAGTTCCCCAATTGAACCTCTCCCATTTCAAGAAATGGAAGATTCTTGAGAAGTTTGCTGTTTACGTTTCCTCCTGTCGTCAGGAGAGCTTTCTTCTCATGGGGCTGTCCAAAAGCCCTCTACAGAGTTCCTCGAAATTGAGGTTCTGCTTACTTTTGCCTTTCCTCCCCCACCTGAGAGAGAGGAGTCTTCTGGCAGAGCTATAATCAGCGACTAATCGCCGACCAAAGTTCCCACACGCTCTCCCTGAACCACCCTGACAATATCGCCGCCGAACATCCGGCAAACAATCAATGGGACATGATTGTCCCTAACCAAGGCAAAAGCCGTGGCATCCATGACCCCTAAGCGCAATTTCAAGGCATCATCATAGGTCAAGGTTTCATATTTAACGGCATCAGAAAATTTCTGAGGATCTTTGTTATAGATACCGTCGACCTTGGTCGCTTTAATGATGGCGTCACATTTGAGTTCCATACCGCGCAGAGCGGCTGTGGTATCAGTGGTGAAATAGGGATTGCCGGTACCGGCCGCACAAATGACCACTCGCCCCTTATCCAGATGTCTGAGAGCGCGGCGACGAATAAAGGGTTCGCAGACTTCCTGCATGGTGATGGCCGAAAGCACGCGAGTGGGAAAGCCCTGTTTCTCCAGCATGTCCTGAACAGCTAAAGCATTGAGAACTGTGGCCAGCATTCCCATATAATCAGCCGAGGAGCGTTCCATACCCTGAGCTGAACCGGAAAGTCCTCGAAAAATATTGCCGCCCCCAATGACCAGAGCCATTTTCACGCCCATTGCAAGCACCTTGCCCAGCTCTTGGCAGATTTCAGCCACGGTTTCTGGAGCTATTCCCATGCCATGGGCACCAGCCAGAGCCTCTCCACTCAACTTGACGAGAATCCGTGAATACTTCAGATCTTTGGTCATCGTTCCTCCAGTATGCTTGGGAAGCCGTCACTTCCTGTCTGCAAAGGGATATTCTTCCAGGGTAAGGGCTAGACTCTGGGCAATTTCTCCAAGTGTTTTTCTGACCTGTTCCTCCATATCCGGTGAAAAGACAACCTTGAGCAACGCTGTATGTCTCTCAAGAACAGAAAAATAGCCTACGTGCTCGTAGGCCTCTAGCAAAAAGCGGAACAGGCCGATGTCCTTGGGGCAAATTCTGATCAAAAGGCAGGAACTCAGCATTGGCGCTCTGGGCTTAAAAAAACAAGCAAAAAATAGTTCTTTTGCTATAAACTTTTTTGCCTGAATAAACAAGGCACTCATGTAACATATTGAAATTACTGATTATTTTAAAGTGAGACCAAAGCCTTACAAGCTTGTTCTGAGGCAAAGTTATCGGCGAAAGAGCTTTTGGGCACGGCCTTTGTCGCGCGGCTCTCAAGGTAAGAAATCTTGCCAAAATGCCGATAAGAGCATAGGATAGCTTTGAATTTCTTGTTTTTTACCCCTGCAAACTATGCTGACTGAAATCCGCGCAGAGCAGAGCTCACTTCTTAGCCAGGAGCAAAATACCTCCCAGATTCTTCGGAATCAGGGCAATAGCTCTTTTGCGGCCGCAGCACAGAGAGATCAGATTTCCTTAAGCCAGGAAGCCAAGGAAGAAAACTCTCGCAGGCAAACTCCCATCTCACAGTCAGGTCAAGTCACAGAGGATTTTGTCAGCGTTAATGCCAAACGACCTGCAAGTGAGAGTGAGACAAGCATTTCCTGGGTCCACGGCACGTATCATGCCGGTCGCGCGCCCAAGGCCCCCACGGGTGCCGCAAACTTTGTTGCAAGCGGGACAGCGGGACTGCCTCTCGCCGATGAGCAAAAAAAGTCTTACGCAGCGCTCAGCTATCGTCGTATGTCCCGTCAAGGCGTTATGCCGACAGCTCTTGCTCCCAGTGGGACAGGCATTTCGCTGCGCGTCTAAACAGTTGTCCTAAAGATCTTACGTCAATAGAGAACAAAGAGCCTGCCAATTTTTCTGGCAGGCTCTTTGTTCTCAAATAACATGACAATAAGAAAGTATTGTACTCTTGTATAACAAAGCGTCTCATTGAAAAGATTTGTCTCATCGGTTCACATTGAGTATCTGACGATTCTTGGTCAATCCTTTTTCAGCGCCGGCATACATCTTCCATACACATCATACAATATAACCTGAAAGCCGGAAAATATTAACTAGTTACAGGTGGTTACTCCCAGCCTTTCAAGGAAAAAGTTGTCTCGCGCTGTGATTTCTGACGCCCAACGCGATTGTCCCTTGGGACTTTTTACAGTCATTTCGTATCTACAATCAAACCAAACCAATATTTGACTCAATGATTTGTGA
>JAFXOX010000048.1 GCA_017528345.1 Desulfovibrio sp. | reverse complement strand
TTTTTGCAAATCGCACACAAAAGTTTACGCAAGAGAGAGGTGTGCTGAAGCGCTAAAGGTCAATAAAATCAGTGGGTTATTTTAAAAAATTAGTTTTTTCATGCGCTCGTAGCTCAGTTGGATAGAGCGATTGCCTCCTAAGCAGTAGGCCGAGTGTTCGAATCACTCCGGGCGCACCAGAAATAGCGCGGATTTCCGATTTTTCGGAAATCCGCTAATTTTTTGCACCATACAGTCGCGCCATACAGGACAAATTTGATAAGAATTCGGCTGCATTTCTCTTTTGCAAGTCCATGACATACTGGTAGTGTGTCAGTAACGTCGTCGGTACTCTGTGTCCCATGAGGTGGGCAACTGTGCCGATATCGACACTCGCGGCTATAAGCTGGGGACCACGCGTGACGTAGATCATCAGTTTTTCGGCGTGGAGACCGTCCTTTAGGTCGGACTATCAATATCCTTTTTTAACGTTTCTATGGAATAACTTTTAATTTTGACATTTCATATACTATTTCTTATTCTCCAATTTCAATATTTATTTTCTATATATTCTTGCAAAGACAAAATTTTTGTTATATATTATATTTTACATGCTTTCCAATGTTGACCTATTTTCATCTTTGATGCGAGTGTTTGTCCCGAGTTCGCAAAAAAATAATCTCACAGATTCGTATCTCTTCTGTTGCCCTCACCCTCATCTCAAACGTACAAAAAGCTGTGACACATCTCAGTCCTTGTCCTTTTCTTGCTTGTCAACCACAAGTGTCGCTGAGCCGTAAGCCTTGAGAGGTTTGTCGTTCTCATCAAACTCTGTTGTGTAGCGCACGTGGAAAGGAATGCGACCGACGGTCATGGGGATAATTGCCTCAAGATGCCTGACGCCTGAGGCAATCTGCCTGTGCCAGTCGCGATAAAGATCAGCATAATCTGGGGGAAATAGGCCCATGGCAATAGCTGACTCCGGATAATTCTCGAGGACCGCCGGCAAACCGAGGTCACGCATGCACCTGAAGCAGGGACGCATCTGTTTGGTGGCAATAATATATTCCCAGGCATAGACATTAGCCTGCTCGCTGGCGTACTTGAAACGCTTTTCGCTGTCATAGAGGGAAATATAGTGTTTCTTTTCGGCCGTGATATTCTGGACCATGACATAAATCAAGTGCTGATTCTGTGCTGTGCCAATGACACGCAAGTGGCTACGCACACAGATTCTGTCGTTACCGCAACAATGAGAATGAAGATCTCGCCATGTTTCGCAGACTTCCTCCTCACCCGAGGCTATGGCTCGCTTGATGGTGTTCTCGTAAATTTTGTGATTGTCCTCATCCAAAGCCTGCCACGGGTCAGCACGCAGAAGATCGGTTTCACTCATGTTCATCCCGATTTCACGGATGTACTTTTCATTGACGCGTAAAATATCAATTTTCCCCTCTTCATAGGAAAATAGCAGAGCTGCTCCCACAAAATGGCTGAAAATCAGCGTCTCCATGGAATCGGGGTTCCAGAAATTACCGGCATTGATGGCGTTGTTCAGCTTCATGGCCGGTTGCATGGGTTCATGCTCTATTTTCTTGAGCTTTTCCCGGAATGCATCTACCGGCATTGCCCTGGCGTAGAGATGACCCTGAATGTAGTAGCAGCCGATACTCTTCATATAGTCGGCCTGTTCCATGGTCTCCACGCCTTCAGCGATCAGCGGTGTGCCCAGCCATTTGGCCATCTGGGAGACAGAGCTCAAAATAATACCACCGCGCCCTCCGATTTCGCCATTCAAAAAATGCATGTCGAGCTTGATGACGTCGATTTTCAGGTCCTTGAGAATATTCAGAGATGAGTAGCCACTGCCGAAATCGTCCATTTCCACCACATAGCCCAAAGCATGCAGACGGTCGACAATGCGACTCATCAACTCCATACCGCCGACGGCGGAAGACTCGGTAATTTCGATCTTCAGATATTTAACCGGTACGCCATACTGTGCGCGCAGCTTTTCTATTTGTTCCACGTAGTCATGGCGGTAAACGTCATAGCGCGACATATTCACAGAAATCGGCACTATGGGAAACTGAGCATCCAGGCGGCTTTTCAAAAAACGGCAGACATTTTCAAAAACATGGAGATCAGCCCGAAAGATCAGATCGTGTTCCTCGAGTACAGGCACAAAATGTGAGGGATACTGCATTCCATACACTGGGTGCTGCCAGCGCATCAACGCTTCAGCTCCCACCATGCGCCCGGTACAGTGATTGATCTGCGGCTGATAGTAGACACTGATCTGATTGCTTCGTATGGCCTCGTCAAAACCGTCGACAAGTTCTTGTGCATTCATCAGTTTTTGGCGTAAGAACCTCGGCTCTCTAGCCGGGGAGGAGACGCCCCTCCGTCATGTTCCTTGCAATGATTCTGGCTGAGTACTTGACCTGTCAGACAAACGATTTTCAAGAAATGCCGGCAATGTTCTCTCCATTGCCAGCATGTTCGAGAGATGCGCTTTTCCTAAAAGCAACACGCCTTGAGATTATCCCTGCTTGTTCCCTCTCGTGGCATTGGCTTGCCCTTGCTTTGTCAGATGTCCTGACAAGGCAATATCTTATGGAAGAAAAGAAAAAAGCCCCAGAAAACAGCGCAAGCTTTTTTCCGGGGCGAAGATCAGTTACGCATACAAGTTACTGAATGCTCAAAATGGCCTTGATACTGGCATCGCCAAACTTCTTGGTATAGATGTCCCAGACAACACGGGTCTTTTCCGCAAAGGCCTTCTTGTCAACATTGTCATTGACCTGGCACTTGCCGCTATCCTTGATCACCTTGAGGAACTTGCCTTCCATCTCACGGCAAAGATTACGCTGCCAATCACGGGTATCTACGGCTGCCTTGCGCAGAATCTCCTGCTGTTCAGGCGTCAGCTTCTTCCAGGCGATGGTGCTGATCAGCACCGGCTCTGGAGCATAGGTGTGTCCAGACAGAGAGAGGAATTTCTGCACTTCATAAAAACGCTTGGTGGCAATGTGCGCCAAAGGATTTTCCTGACCGTCGATCACGCCCTTCTGAAGAGCTGTGTAGAGCTCACTCATGGCCATAGGCGTCGGGCTGGCACCCAGGGACTTCATCATTTCGATGTACACAGGCTGTTCCATAACGCGGAACTTCAGTCCCTTCATATCATCAGGGGTAACAATGGGACGGGCATTATTGGTCATATGACGCACGCCGTTTTCCCAAATGGCCAGGGTGATCATACCGCGGGATTCACCCTTCTTGCAGAGCTCCATACCCACAGTGTCCAACGCCTTGTAGGCATGCTGCACATCGCGGAAGAGGAAGGGCAGGTCAAAAATCGAGACTTCAGGCACAAAGTTACCAAGCACGGCTGTGCCGGTCAGCGTCATGTCCACGGTGCCCAGGGTCAGGCCTTCCACCAGATCGCGCTGATTGCCAAGCTGGCTGGAAGGAAAAACCTTGATGTCAATTTCGCCTTTGGAACGTTCCTTGACAAGCTTGGCAAAGTGATCAGCGCCCTGCCCGTAGGGATTTTCCGGCTCGGCGATGTGGCCAAGTTTAAGGGTTATAGGCGCAGCCCAGGCGCAAGATGCACCAAAGACCAGAGTAAATGCCAGAAGAAGAATGCGCAGCATAGCCAACTCCTTTTAGGCTCGAGTGAAAATCTGCGACGGCCCACAGCAGGCACTTCTAAGGTTAGACATCAAAAAGCATTTCCAGATCATCCCGGGTCAAGGATTTCCACGAATCCTGACCGGGAATAATAGCTTCCGCAACAGAACGCTTGGCCTCCTGCAGCTTGAGAATTTTCTCTTCCACAGTGTTTTCGCAAATCAACTTATAGGAGAAGACCTGGCGCGTCTGGCCGATACGATGGGTACGGTCTGTGGCCTGATTTTCCATGGCCGGATTCCACCATGGGTCATAATGAATGACATAGTCGGCACTTGTCAAATTCAAACCTGTGCCACCGGCTTTCAGGGAAATAAGGAAAATCGGAATACTCTCGGTGGTATTGAAGCGGTCCACTTGCTCAAAACGGTCCTTGCTCTTGCCATCGAGATAACAGAACGGCACCTTGGAAAATTCCAGCCACTGCCTGATGATCTGCAGCATCTGCACAAACTGCGAGAAGACCAGAACCTTGTGTCCGCCTTCCACCACTTCTGAGACCATATTCTTAAAGGCATTGAATTTGCCTGAGGGCAGGTTGTTGGAAAAACCGGGCATGTCGAGTTTCAGAAGACGCGGGTGACAGCAGATCTGGCGTAGCTTGAGCAAGGCATCAAGAATGGACATCTGACTTTTGCTCATGCCGTTCTTGTCCACATCGGCAAAGACCTGATCCCTGAGCTTCTTGGCGAGGGAGGCGTAGAGTTCAGCCTGTTCCTCTTCCAGCGCACAGCAGGTAATGGTTTCAAGCTTGGGCGGCAGATCCTTAGCCACCTCGGCCTTGGTACGCCGCAAAATAAACGGTTTCACGCGTGTACGCAGGTAATCCAGTGTCGACGAGTCCCCGTCCTTGATCGGTTTGATCACGCCGCGCTGGAAGGCGTGCTGAGAGCCCAAAAAACCGGGCATGAGAAATTCAAACAGGGACCAAAGTTCAAAGAGATTGTTCTCAATGGGGGTACCTGACAGACAGATACGCAGGCGTGCATGGATGCGTCTGACCGAACGCGCCGTGATGGTATTGGGATTTTTAATATTCTGCGCTTCGTCGAGAATGACGCAGTTGAATTCGAATTTCTCAAGCTCCTCCATATCGCGCCTGAGTAGCGCATAGGTGGTCAGGGCGAGATCCGCATCGGTGATCTGGCGGAACATATTGTCTCTGCGGGCCCCGTAGATGGTCAAAAGCTTAAGCCCTGGCACAAATTTCTTTACCTCGCGTTCCCAGTTGGGCAAAACCGAGGTGGGGACGACAATGAGGTTTGGACCTTTGACGTTCTGCTCAACCATGTACTGGATAAAGGAAAGTGTCTGAATGGTCTTGCCCAGGCCCATTTCGTCGGCCAAAATACCGCCAAAATTGTACTCGGAAAGAAAGTTGAGGTAGGAAAGTCCCTGCTGCTGATAGGAGCGCAATGTGGCCTGCAGCCCTTTGGGAGCCTCAATCTGCCGGATTTCTCGGAAGGAATGAATCTTGGTGCGCAGTTTGTTCCAAAAGGAATCGGTCTCGGCATCGGGGATATCGTCCAGAAGACTGTCCAGCACCGGAGCTTCAAACTGCTTATATTTCTCTTGCGGGGGCTTACTGGGATCCATGCCCAGAGCCTGGAGCTTCGTGGAGAGTTTCTGCAGCCAGGCTTCGGGGAGGCTGGTATAGGAGCCATCCTTGAGCTGCACATAGCGCTTGCCGCGCGCCCAGGCCTTCCAGATTTTTTCAAGCGGCAGACTCTGCCCCTGATAGTCGACATTGATATCCAGAGAAAACCACTTATCCTTCTCATTGCTCGTGACTGTGGCCTGAATGGTTGCCTGCGTCGTGCGCACCTTGTAGCGCGAGAGCGCTTTTTCGCCAAAGACACGGTATTTTTGCAGAAGCGTCGGATAAAAATCGAGAAGGAAACTAATGGCCTCTTCGGGTTCCAAAAACCAAAGTTTATTGGATCTTGGCTGAAAACTCATGCTTTCCAGCTCATTGAGCAGGCCGGCTTCCTCTTCCTGATGCCTGCGCACAAGATAGGTATTACCCTCGTAGGTATAGCTACCTGTCTGAAAATCGGGATTGGGACCCTTCAGGGGAAATTCCCCGTGAATAGTCTCATAGATATTTTCGATCTCGAGAGTCAGCAGGCTGCCTTCTTCATCAAGATAAAGCTTGGGGGAATAACTGGCCGGCTGGAAAAGTGGCTCCATACGCGTCAGGAAGCTCTGCGGCTCATAGAGATCTGACGCCGAAAGTCGTGTCCAGACGCGATCGAGAAATTCGGGAATCTCGTCGTGCGGCACAAGATGCTTTTCATGGATCAAGGTCTGCACGAGAGAAGGCGGCAGACTCGTCTGTACAGGATAAAAATTGTGCTGATAACAGACCCAGATCGGCATGAGGCCGTGAAAGGTGATGGGTTCTTCCTCTTGCCCATTCTCGTTCTCAGACTCCGAATGGAGAAAAACAGGAGGCCGTCCATCGCGTTTCATGAGCATGCCAAAGCTCAATCCCTGATCGTCCATCTGGGGATTGAGCTTCAGACTGAGCGGCGAGGTCTCGATGTGACAGTGCTTGTCGGTATCCTTCCAGAGCAGATAGTATTCCTTGCGTATGGCCCAGAAAAACCAGGAAATCAGACCCTGAGGAATCTCCACACAGTGACCGTAGTAGTCAAGATAGAGGCCGATCTGTTTGGCAACATCGGGCAACCTTGGCGAGAATTCACACCATTCAGGATTGGCAATGATCTGCTCGAGGGTAATTTCCGTGTGTACGGTGGAAATGGCATTTTTGTTTTGACGTGCCCGAAAAAAGGAGACCATCAGGCGATCTCGTTCAGGGGCCAGCCGAAAGAGCAGATAGTGGCGTCCTGCCTCGGGCTCCATTTCCGAAGAAAAAAAGGAATGAAAGGTCTGTTTCCAATCCCTGACCTGCAACACAGGTTCGTCTTCAGAACTCCTTTCGTCTTCGCGCAGATCCTCAATGAGTTTAAGGATGAGCGCGGCCACATGGGTGCAGGAACCACTGAAAGCATCCTGACAGTTGCACTGTTGGCGGATCTGCATGTCGGCAAATGAAAATTCAAGAGTCGGTGTATAGACCTGAAAATCTTCCCCCTGAATGACGGCACGAACTTTCCAGCTCTCTTCTTCTTGAATATCAATTTTCTGAATGCCGTTTTCTGAAATCAGCTCCAGAGCAACATCACGGACATACTCCGGTATATGTTCATGTAGAAATTTTTGACAGATTTCATATACTGCGGTCTGTTCACTACGTCTCATAGGTAACTCTCTTGGCATCTCCTAATGCATCAGGTCAGCGGTGGTGAGGAAGAAATGTGTTTGGAAGGAGCAGTACCAAAGCACGGATTTATCTGATCTTTCAACTCTCGTATAGCACAAGGAAGCTACGCAAGGCAACTCTTTGATGCAAGAAGTCGAAACGTCAAAAATGAAACGTACGTCTTCGTTCCAGGATTCATTTGAGGATCAACTCATGACAAAAGCCTTTGCCTGTCTTTTGACAACCATATTCCTTCTTGGCCTTATGGCGCCTATCCCCACGTCTGCTGCAGATGCCCAAAAGGCCGGCACAGCCGTCAGGCGTGATCAGGGCGACAGGATCATTTTTGGCAGCATTGGTGAGGCAAGCAATCTCATCCCCTATCTTTCCACAGACAGTGCCTCCCATGAAGTGGCCGATCTCCTTTTTATCGCCCCCCTGCGCTACAATAAGGATCTTGAAATTGAGCCCTGGGCCTGTCAAAGCTATGAGATGGACGCAGACGGCAAGCGCATCCGCTTTCAACTGCGACCTGGCATTCGCTGGGAAGACGGTCAGGAACTCACTGCCTACGACATGGAATTCACCTTCCGCCTGGTCACAGATCCTGCCACAGCAAGCCCCTACGCCGATGATTTTCTCCGGGTCGATCAGTTCACGGTCCTTGATCGCTACAGCTTTGAAGTGCGCTATAAGGAGTTCTTTGCGCGCGCTCTGGATTCCTGGATGAATCCCATTCTGCCCAAGCATCTGCTTGAGGGCCAGGACATCCGCCACACACCCTTTGCCCGAAAGCCCGTCGGCGCAGGCCCGTATCGCCTCAAAGCCTGGAAAAGTGGCTCATCTCTCACGCTTGAGGCTTCAGAATCCTATTTTCTCGGCCGTCCGCATATTGATGAGGTTGTCTTCCGCATTATCCCCGATCAGGCCACCATGTTCATGGAAACGCGTGCCTCACGCCTGGATGTGACCAATCTCACACCTTTGCAGTATCTACGGGAAACCACAGGTCCTTGGTGGGAGGCGGAATTTGCCAAATACCGCTATCTTGCCTCCATGTATGTCTTTCTCGGCTTCAATCTCAAGCATCCGTTTTTTGCCGATGTCAGGGTACGGCAAGCCATATCCTGTGCCATCAGCCGCGAGGAGATTGTGCAGGGCTGCCTTCTGGGACAGGGTGTTCCGGCCTTTGGGCCCTATAAACCCGGCACATGGCCCTATCATCCGCATCTCAAAGCGGAAAAACGCGACCCTGAGCGCGCCAAAGCCCTGCTGGCCGAGGCTGGGTTCAAGGACAGCGACGGCGACGGCATTCTGGATCGTGACGGGCACCCCTTCAGGTTTACCATTCTCACCAATCAGGGCAATGAGCAGCGCATCCTTGTGGCCCTGCTCATTCAGGAACAGTTGGCTAAAATCGGCATCAATGTGCGCATACGCACTGTGGAATGGGCAGCCTTTATCCGCGAATTTGTCAATAAAGGCCATTTTGACAGCGTCATTCTCGGCTGGACCCTCTCGCAGGATCCGGATATTTTCCAGATCTGGCATTCCTCTCAGGCCCACGAAGGCGGCCTGAACTTCATCGGCTACCGCAGCGAAGCCTGCGACAAACTTCTGGAGGCGGCGCGATCCACGCCCAATCGCAGCCGGCGTCAGGCTCTCTACTATCAGCTCCAGGAAGTTCTTGCGCGCGATGTCCCTTACTGTTTTCTTTTTGTACCCTACTCCCTGCCGCTTGTGCAGCGGCGCTTTCAGGGCATTGAGCCGGCCCTGGCCGGCATTATGTATAATTTTGAAGATTGGTGGGTCCCTAAGGCCCAGCAACGCTATCACTTTATCCCATAATCGCACACACTTGTTGCCATTCCTCGCCCCCAGGGCGCAATTTCAGCTCTTTACAGAATCTCATGAAAAAAGCACTTCTCGATCAGCTTACCGAATGGGCAGGCACACGCTTCAGTCAGCCCACAGTCCGCTTTGTGGACAATTATCTCGACAATGGCTTCTGTGCCCAATGCCGCCTCTGCTGCGGCCCTCAGATCGGCGATGCCCCCTATCCCATGGCCCTCTTGGAAAGCCAAGTGACGGCAAAAACGCCTGAGACCTTTTATCTCCTCGATGCCAGGACGGCCTGTCTGGACGAGCGTGGCTGCAAGGCCCTAGGGCCCAAGGGCTGCACTCTCAGCCGCCCCGAGCGGCCACCGGCCTGCGGTCTCTTTCCCCTCGTGGTGATGGACGGCGCTCTCTATCTCTATAGAATCTGCCCAGCCTCGCTCTTCATCCCCATGGTTACCTGGCTTTCCATAGCCCAAAAAGCCAGAGACTGGCTTCTCGGTTTGCCCCTGGCCGATCAAAAGCGCATTTCCATCCATTTGCCCAATGATCTGCTCCTTGAACGCTATAGTCCTCTCTATCTGCGTCTTTTCTCAGAATAGTTGTCGAAAACCTACCGGAGGCAGCGTTTTCCCTCAGTCTGATATCGTAGCAATATATGTCCGAAAGGCTGTGGGGCTACGCTGAAGAGTGTGATGCAATACCGAGTCGTTGTTGTGGATGATGATCCACTGATTTTAAAACGCGCGTGGACGATGTTGTCCGAAGCAGGCCTAAAGGTTGCTGTGCTCAAGTCAGGAAGCCGGCTTTTTGACTATCTCCAAAGCAATGAACGCCCAGACCTTATTCTTCTGGATATCTCCATGCCGCAGATGGACGGCTTTGAAACCTTGCAGCTGCTGCGCAAGCAGGAAACGCCAGGTCAGGAAATTCCCGTTATTTTTCTCACCGGCAATGAGGAAGCAGATGCGGAAATCAAAGGCCTCAGCTACGGTGCCATGGATTTTATTCGAAAACCCCTCATTGCCAATATCCTGGTCCTGCGGGTAACACACGCCATTGAACTGGTCCGCCTGCAGCGCGATTTAGCCAGTGAAGTGGCCAAAAAGACCAAGGAGAACGAGCAGCTGTTTTTTCACGTTGTCAGCTCGCTTGCCTCGGCCATAGATGCCAAGGACACCTATACCAATGGCCATTCCAACCGAGTGGCAGACTATGCCAAAGAGATTGCCAGACGCTCTGGCTACGATAAAACCATGCAAAACGCCATCTATATGATGGGACTTTTGCACGATGTGGGCAAGATCGGTGTGCCAGACAGTGTGATCAACAAGCCGGCCAGACTGACGGATGAGGAATTTGAACAAATCAAGAAACATACGCTGGTAGGCGGACGCATTCTGGAAAATATCCGAGAGATGCCACGCCTTTCAGCAGGGGCAAGATGGCATCACGAAAAATTCGGAGGGGGCGGATACCCCGACGGACTGCGTGGGGAGGCGATTCCCGAAGAAGCGAGGATCATTGCTGTGGCCGATGCGTACGATGCCATGAGCAGCAACAGAAGCTACCGCAAGGCCCTGCCGCAGGAAACCGTGCGCGCAGAAATTGCCAAAGGGAAAGGTTCGCAGTTTGACCCAAGATTTGCCGAGATCATGCTCGCCATGATTGATGAAGACAAGGACTATGCCATGCGCGAGATAGTGCCTGACCCGTAACCTGGTCTCAAGCCTGAGGAAGACCTGAGCAGACACGGCCTGTGTTTGCCGCTTATAAGCTACCGTCTTCTTTCCTCTTTTGCACGCACATTTCTCCAGCAAAAAACGCCAGAAACGTCCACAAACCATGTCAGCAACAACACACAGTGCATCTTTTACCGGCATGTCTGCCTGGGCCTTATCCTTTGGCGGCATCATCGGTTGGGGCAGCTTCTTTCTCCCCGGAACACACTTTCTTCCCGATGCAGGTCCCGTAGGTGCCCTCATCGGCATCCTTGCCGCGTCGGCTCTGGCGCTTCTGATCTGTGCCAATTACGCCAGCATGATCAGGCAATACCCTGAGGTTGGCGGTTCCTACACGTATACACGACATATTCTCGGCGAAGACCATGCTTTTCTGGTCGTCTGGTGTCTTATCCTCGCCTATCTTTCCCTGCTCTGGGCCAATACCAATGCCTTTTCGCTGCTCTTGCGCTATGTTACCAACAATGCGCTGCAAGGTTCTGTGTCCTATAGCATAGCTGGCCACACGATCTCTCTCGGAGAAGCGCTCTCCTCTCTTGGCTGTCTTGTGGTCCTAGGTCTGCTCACTGCCTATCAGAGCAAAATAGCCGATTTACTGCGCAAATGCCTGGCCATAACGCTCTTTGTCTCCACAGGCCTCATCTTTCTTTGTGTCAGCTCACAAAACGGTCTTGCACCATCCCTCTCTCCGGCCTTTGCCTTAGACCAGGTACCCGCGCTGCAAATTCTCAATGTTTGTGTCCTTGCGCCCTGGATGTTCGTGGGCTTTGAGACCATTACCCATGCTGTGGGCACACAGGGCTTCTCCGTCAAAAACATATTCAGCATCGGGGCTATGGCCATTTTCTGCGGCATGCTCGTCTATCTCATGCTGACGCTGACGGCAGCCTCTGTGGCTTCCTCAGGCTATGAGAACTGGTCAGCCTATGTTCAGGATCTCCCCAATCAGTCAGCCATGAAGGCCATTCCCGTTTTCTTCAACACCATCCAAACTCTGGGAAGTACCGGGAAAATCCTGCTTCTTTTGGCCACCCTATCCGCCATTTTCTCTTCCATTCTCGTCTTTTACCGCTCAGCAGCTCGCCTCATCCGCATCATGGCAAGTTCCGGTCTTCTGCCCACAGTCTATGCCAAGACCAATGCCAGTGGCGTTCCCGTCCAGGCCTGCCTTCTGATTCTGGCACTTTCGCTGCCTATGCCTTTTCTTGGGCCCTCTGTCATCAGCTGGAATGCGGATGTCTCAACGCTGACCGTATCTGCCGTCTATGCCTATATTTCCATCTGTGCCCTGAAAACAGCCCAGGGAAAAACACGTCAGAAATTATGCGGTATCCTCGGCACCATCGTTTCGTTTATCATCCTGGGACTCCTCCTCATCCCCAATGTCTTTGCCGACAATACCCTTTCCACAGAATCCTACCTTATTCTCACGATCTGGAGCCTTCTTGGCATTGTCTACTACTGGTATATTTTTTCCAAAGATACAGAACACCGTTTTGGCAAATCGACAGTTATGTGGCTCATGATGCTGCTTTTGCTCTTTTTTTGCTCAAGTGTCTGGCTACACCTCTTTACAGAAACAAATCTCTCTCAAGAATATAGCATACATGATAATATCATCAAAGAAGCCTTACGAACAAGTAGCTTTATACAATTTGTAGTTATTAGTATAGCTTTATTTATCATCTTTATTTTATTTAAAATAGTTATTGACAGGCAAAAAGAAGCTGATAAACTTGCCAATATGGCTAAAGAACATAATAAGGCTAAATCAATTTTTCTTTCAAATATTTCGCATGATATCAGAACACCAATGAATGCAATCATTGGTATGACAGATATATTATTACATGACGACCTACCTAAACGCTCTCGTGAATATGTTTTAGATATTAAAAATGCAGGCGAAAGACTCCTCTCTACTCTCAATGATGTTCTTGATTTTTCGAAAATTGAATCTGGAAATGTATCACTGGAAATTGATGAATATGAATTTACAGAAATAATTAATGAGCTTTCTTTTACATTTTTAAATCAAATTGGTGGCAAGCCCATTGAACTTACTTATAATATCGATCCAAATATTCCTCAAAAAATGCGAGGTGATGTCAAGAGAATTTCACAAATCATGAATAATATTGTGGAAAATGCCGCTAACTATACAGACCACGGTGTTATCAACCTCGAGATCAAAAGCCGAAAAAGCGACGAAAACCATGTTATTCTTGGGGTGTCCATCGCAGACAGTGGCCGTGGCATCCGCAAGGAGGACTATCAAAAGATCTTCGAATCCTTCTCCCAGATCGACACCAACAAGGACCTCAGTAGGGAAGGCACTGGTCTTGGACTTGCCATTGCACGCCAGCTCCTTGCCCTGATGGGTGGTACCATCAACGTGGAAAGCGAGTACGGCAAGGGCAGTCGTTTTTCTTTTGAAATTCAGCAAGAGATTGTCGATCAGACACCGATTGTCCAGGAGAAAAGCGAAATCACAGCGTTACGAGGCGCTTTCTTCTTCGATTCCACCTACACAAGCAAGAGTTTTTTACAACTTGCCCAGGATCTCCACCTTGCTGTTCAGCAAATCGACGACACACAGCAAATACATCACGATAACTACGATTATTTTATTACCGATAATTATGAATTTGCTGAACTTATTGGCCAAAAATATCAAACATGCCAGGTTGCTCTTGTCCAAAACTATCTTATCTCGAATTTTGTTTCAAAAAATTTTGTAAATATTGAAAAACCTTTATATTGTAAAAATTTTTACAATTTTCTACAAACTGATACAAAAGTTGAAGAAAACGCTTTTTCTCAAAGTTTCTTTACTGTTCTTAATGGACGTGTACTCGTTGCTGACGACATGCCAATAAATATTAAGATAACAACAGAATTAATGAAGCCATTCGGCTTAGAAATTGATGACGCCTTAAATGGCCAGGAAGCTCTTGAAAAAATATATGCTAACAAATACGATATTGTCTTTATGGATCATATGATGCCGGTCATGGACGGTATTGAAGCCGTGACGATCCTCAGACAACGGAGTGAAGAAGCATATCGCAACCTGCCGGTCGTCGTGCTCACAGCCAACGCCACCAGTGAAGCCAAAGAAGAGTTTTTTCAAAACGGTTTTTCTGATTTTATTTCCAAACCTGTACATATTGAGGAAATTGCTGCATGCCTCCAAAAATGGCTGCCAAAAGAAAAAATACAGAAATCAGATGAACCTATCATTTCATCCTTTCAAAACACTGAAGAGTTCTCTTCTCAAGAATTCAATATTCCTGGCATAAATAAACAAAAAGGAATTACAAATTCAGGAAGTGAAAAACTCTTCTATGAACTTTTAGGTGATATTTATAATATTATTGATGAAAAAAATGTATGTATTGAAAAATATATTACAGAAAAAGATATACATAGCATAACTATACAAGTACACGCCTTAAAAACAACCTGCAGAATGATTGGAGCAATGGCGCTATCTGACAAATTTTATGCACTTGAAAAACTGGGCAGTACAAATAATCTCGAACAACTACTTGAAGATACGCCCGGTGTCCTGGCAGACCTTATAGCTCTTAAACCGTATCTCCAGCCTTATGCCAGCAAACAAGTGACAGCAATCAACTCTTTTGAGCAAAATAGCATACTCTCTCTTCTCGATACTCTCAAACAGGCAATGCAGGACTTTGACCTCAATCAGTGTGAAACATGTATAGAGAAAATAACAAGCTACCAATTTGATGAGACGCTTTCACCGCTCATCACGCGCTTACGTGATCTTGTCAGTGCTCTTGACTACGATGAGGCGGCCAAGCTCGTAACAGCCATCCGCGAGCAGATCTCTGCCTCCTAGCATCCAAGCATCAGGCCTTGGCAAAGCGTGCTTTGCCGGACAAAAGCCTTTTGCCACCCAAACAACCATGCTCACACAAAACCATCGGTAATGCCGACTGGCTTGAGCGAACACCATGCAGGTACCTATGCTGGACATCACCGCACACGAGGCCTGGTTTGCGGACTATGTTGCCCGTGAACGCCGCCTTGAAAAGGAAGACCCGTCTCCCATGGACCTCAAACGGGAGCACACAGAACACGTATTAGCCAATGCCCGGGCCATTGCCGAGGAAGAAGATTTTTCGCCTCTTGTGCACAGGGCCTGTCTTCTGGCTGCTCTCTACCATGATATCGCCCGCTTTGAGCAATATCTGCGATACAGGACTTTCAGAGACCGTGTGTCTGTGGATCACGGGCGCCTAGGGGTACGCCTGATCAAGGAGACAGGCTGCCTGCGCGGAGAAAGCCGTGAGCTGCAGCATCTCATCATGGCTGCCGTTGGCCTGCACAACCGCTACGCACTGCCAGCCAAGCTTGGCCAGGAAGTCGCCCTTGTCACCCATGTGGTACGCGATGCCGATAAACTCGATATTCTCCGTGTCATTGACGGGCATCTTGCCAAACGCCCCTATAATCCCACCGTTGTTTTGCAGCTGCCCGACGACCCAACGCTTTCGAGCAGCAAAGTCATAGCCTGCGCCTTGCAAAAAAGCACTGCCTCCTATGCCGACCTGCTCTCGGTCAATGATTTCCGTCTGCTTCTGGCCACCTGGATGTTTGATCTCCATTTTGCCACAAGCAGACAGCGCTTTATCAAGCAGGGGCATGCCCGCAACATTCTTCTGCCCTTGCCTGAGCACGGCGTCTATGCCCAGGCGCGTGCACAAATGCTCGCCCTTCTCGCATAACAAGGAGCCTTTTTCTGCACACATATACGCTAACACGTTTGTGCAGACAGGCTTTCCACAACATGCCTTTTGACGTAGCATAGGGACAGAAAGCCAATATTGTCCTTGAGCCAACAGACACCAAGCGTTAGGGGGAAATCATGAAATTTACGCACCTTGAAACATTCAGGGCTGTGGCAGCCGCAGGAAGTTTCACACGGGCAGCGCAAAACCTTTTCATGACCCAACCCACGATCACAGCACATATTCAAGCTCTTGAGCGGGAATTGGACTGTCAGCTTTTTATCCGTTCCAATAAAGAAACTCGGTGACGCCAAAGGGTGAAAAGCTCAATGCAAAGATCAGTCAGATTTTTACGATGCTCGACGACATCAAGGGCTCCCTGCAGGGAGCAGGGAAGCAATTTGTCGGCGAACTGAAAATCGGGGCGTCTTCTGTCATGGGCAATAATTTTCTGACCCCAGCGCTTATTTCCTTTTCCAAACGAAATCCTCGTGTGAACATTACCGTGACAGCCGGAAATTCTTTTGCCGTGGCAAAATGGATTCAGGATGGCTTCCTCGAGCTCGGCTTTTCCCCCATGCCCCAGGGATTCACAACACTGTCCTGTATTCCGGTTCATACCGAACAATGTGTTTTTGTCAGCCATGCGGGCGTCGACGTCAGCAAAGACGTCTTTGCCAGTCGTTTTGCCTCCATGCCAGTTGTGCTGCGAGAAAAGGGGACAAAGATCTACGAGCACGCTGTTGACTGGCTCAAAAAGCATACGGCCTTTGACAAAAAGTCAAATCCTGTCGTCACTCTGACAACCATGGAAGGCATCAAAAACTTTCTTCTGCACGGTGACGGAGTCACAATCATTCCTCGTTGCTGTGTGCAGGAAGAGCTCCTTGCCGGCAAATTGCTTGAAATTCCCTGCCCTGCCCCTCTGCCAGACATCAAGTACTTCGCTATCTTCCGCAAAAATGATGTGCTCGGCGATATTGCGGCACGCTTTTTCGCAGAAGTCCAAAGCATGGCAGATATCAGAATATTCTGCACAGTCAGAATATTACTGAACGCAGTTAAAATGATATCCATCCCTGTCCCCGTACGTTTGTCGCGGCGGATTGCTCTCCGCCGCGACACTGTATTACTACTTTTTCTTAAGGTTTGCTAAAATAGTTTTGTACTCCTCTACCTTGCGATCAAAGAACTTCTGGCTTTCCTTGGGGTCCATATCGATAAGCTTCATGCCCATGCTGGTCATCTTCTTGGCAAATTCAGGAATCTTATTGATTTTTGCACAGGCCTTATAGAGCACTTCAACGATGTCATCAGGCGTTCCTTTGGGGACAGCCAGACCACGGAAGGACCCTTCAACGATATTGAAACCCAGTTCTTTAAAGGTTGGGACATTTTCAAAACCAGGAGCACGTGTTTCCGAGGCCACAGCCAGCGGGCGCATTTCCTTGACATACTGGGTGGCACCGGAGGTAAAGGCCATAATAGCGGTCACATGTTTGCCAAGCAGGGCGATGGGTAAATCGGCTGTGCCAGGGAAGGGAATATAGGGAATCTGAATGCCGGAAAACTTGTTCAGCATCACGCAGGCAATATGGCCGGCCGTTGAATTGCCAACACCGCCGATAATCACGCTGCCGGGTTTTTCTTTGGCAGCCTTGAGCAGTTCTTCAAGGGCCTTGTAGGGGCTGTCCGCGCTCACAGCCAAAACACAGGGCGTCACGTGGAAGGTCATCACAGGCTTGAGACCATTGGTCTGATAGCCAGCGTCCTTACGTTCAAGCGGTTGCAAAATGATATGGGGGATATTAAATCCGACAGTGTAATAACCTGTTGGTTTGCTCCGGGCCAGTTCTGACCAGGCCACGGCACCACCGGCTCCAATCTTATAGCTGATGACAATTTTCTGCCCCAGTTCTTTTTCAAGATAGGGCATCTGAGCGCGAGCGAAGAGATCAGATTCACCACCGGCGCTAAAGGGAATCAGGTAATTGATGGGTTCGGCCTTTGGGAAGGGCTGGTCAGCCTTGGCGGTTGTGCCGAGGATGAGCATTGCGCAGCAGGCAAACATGACGCACAAATGTTTAAGCATACACTCCTCCGTTTGCAAATCGGGTTATAGCGCCGCTGCTTCGGCCACTTTTTCGGCGACGCGGTTTGGCAAATTCATATCAAGAGCATTGGGCAAGAGATAGGTTGCGCTCAATTCTTCATCGGTCACATAGCCGGCAATAGCCTTTACCGCGGCGACCTTCATGGCCATGGTAATATGCTTTGCTTTGGCAGAAATTGCGCCTTTGACGATGCCAGGAAACGCGAGCAGGTTATTGACGGTATTGGGAAAATCGAAACGCCCAGAGCCGGTATACTTTGCCCCAGCTTGTTGTGCGGCCGTTGGCAGAATTTCGGGATCAGGATTGGCCAGGGCAAAAACGGTAGCCTGCGGCGCCATAGAGCGCACCATCTCCTGAGAAACGAGATTGGCGCGGGAAAGGCCGATAAAGACATCGGCACCGCGCATCGCCTCTCCCAAATTCCCCGCCTTGTTTGCGGCAGAACTGCGCTCAATGACACGCCGTTTGTAGGGATTCAGATCCTCACGGCTTGCAGAAAGAACGCCCTTGCTGTCGCACATGGTGATATTCGTCACGCCAAGTTCAAAAAGAAGGTTTGCTGTGGCTATGGCTGAGGCGCCAGCCCCGTTGATCACGACCCGTTTGGAGGCCAAAGGCACGCCAGAAAGCCGTTCCACATTGGTCAGGCCAGCACAAATGGCAATGGCTGTCCCGTGCTGATCATCGTGAAAAACAGGAATATTCAGTTCCCGCCCCAAACGCTCTTCGATGGCAAAACAGCGAGGAGCAGCAATATCTTCCAGGAAAATGAATCCAAAGGAAGGCTCTATGGCCTTGATGATCGAGATGATTTGTTCCGGATCGGTTGTATTGAGGCAGAGGGGCACAGGATCAACGCCTGCAAAATGCTTGAGCATTACCCCCTTCCCTTCCATAACGACCATGGCCGCCTCGGGCTCGACATTGCCAAGTCCAAGAACCGCTGTTCCGTCTGTCACAATGGCGAGCATACTGGCGCGAGCTGTGTACTGATACTGCAGGGATTTATCAGCGGCGACGGCTCGCGTTGGTGCTGCGACACCTGGCGTATAGGCTATGCTGAGCTCTTCAAGATTGGCGGCTCCAACTTTGCAGCACACTTCAAGTTTGCCTCGGGCCTTTGCCACGAGTTGTATGGCGGCTTCATAGATGTCTTGTTCTGTCATAGCCCCCCCTGTTCTATGGACTTTCACGCAAAAAATAACATCAGAGCGAGAACAAAAACAAATTAGAAATATTTATTCACGCAATAAAAAAAACTTATGCGAAATATACAGGAAAGCTTTGACATGCTTTTTTGCCGAAAAATATGAGAGAGCGCTGAAAGCCAGGCAAAAGACAAAGCGGCTGATAGGTGTCATCGCTTCGCGCCTTACTGCCTTCAGGTTACGGCGAGAGCTGAGCGATTTTCGACTTTTCTCGAAAAGCCTGGGGAGAGAAGCTAGCGTGGAGATACGTGTTGGCATGGCAGGCGAAGCGGCTACCTCCTCTGACAGAGAGACTGTCTTAGGCACAGGACTTATGCAGGCCCCGGTGTGCCCTACCCAATATGCTTCTGCATAACCTGCTTGCCTGCGCTAATGGGGATCTTCCATTTACCTCCATCTGACCATAAAAAAAGCCCCCCGGTTCTGGCCGGGGGGCTTGCAGGAAACATGCTGTTTGCTCGTTGTTTTCTTAAGGCCGCGGACGATGCGGAGGTCTGCGCACATCACGGTGCACATTTCTGTGGACGTTGTGATGCGTGTTTCTGTGCACGTCACGATGGACATCTCTGTGCACATCTCTGTGCACATCACGATGAACATCATGGTGCACATGAACGTCATGATGGTAGTAATCATCATCATAATGGTGCGGCGGAGGTACACAGCCTGTAAAGGCAAATACATACAGTAAAGCCAGACAAATCAAGACAAGCCGTTTCATACAGACTCCTTGTTATGGGAAAACAACACAGGAAAGCTTCCTGTTTTGGGGAACAATCATCTTTGCGGCTTTCGCGATGGGCTCAAAAACATGCAGAAGCTGCCAAACTCCATGGAAATCTGTGCCTGCTCCTTAGCTCAACTACGCCTGCCTCCAAGGCTCGCCTGCGCCTGGTTGAGCCTGACGGCTAACGCCGTGTAACGCCTGGTCTGTGAGGTATTGCGGATGGCTATGCCCAGAGCCTTGCGTGTTCCGATCAATACCACAAGCTTTTTTCCACGCGTAACCCCGGTATAGAGCAAATTTCTCTGCAGCATAACATAGTGCTGGGTGCACACCGGCATGACCACCACAGGGTACTCGGCGCCCTGAGACTTATGAATGGAGATGGCATAGGCAAGCACGATCTCATCGAGATCCTGGTAGTCGTAGACGACATCACGACCATCAACGGTAATCGTGATGTCCTGATTTTCCGGGTCAACGCGGCTGATGCAGCCGATATCGCCGTTAAAGACTTCCTTGTCGTAGTTATTGCGGATCTGCATGACCTTATCGCCAAGACGAAAGACCCTGTTACCGCGGGCAATGGCCTGACCATGAGGATTCAAAGCCTCCTGCAGCGCTTCATTGAGGCGCTGTGTGCCCATGGCTCCCCGGTTCATGGGGGTTAAGACCTGAATATCGTTGACCGGGTGCCACCCGTATTTCCTGGGCAGCCTTGTCTTGACCAGCCCGACAATGGTTTCCAAGACCTTTTCGGGATCGGCCTCCTCCATGAAAAACATGTCATCTTCAGCGGCATTGGGAAAAGAGAGTGCTTCCCCATGGATGATCTTGTGGGCATTGCTGATGATCGACGACGTTTGGGACTGGCGAAAAATCTCCCGCAGACAGACAACAGGCACAGCAGCTGAGGCGATGAGGTCGTGCAGGACTGCGCCAGCCCCCACCGAAGGCAATTGATCAATATCGCCCACAACGATGAATTTGGCGCTTTTAGGCACAGCCTTGAGCAAATGATAAAAGAGCAGAAGATCAACCATGGACACTTCGTCAAGCACCAAAAGATCACAGTCCAGAGGGTCTTCCTCATTTTTCTTGAAGCCGCCCTTTTTGAAATCGTAGCTGAGCAGACGATGGATGGTCTTCGCCTCACGACCTGTGACTTCTGTCATGCGCTTGGCTGCTCTGCCTGTGGGAGCGGCCAGAAGAATCCGCCTGGAGATAGCACCATAAATACGCAAAATCACATTGAGAATCGTTGACTTGCCAGTGCCCGGGCCACCAGTGATAATGAGCATTTTCTGCGTCAGGGAGGCCATAACCGCTTCTCTCTGCTTCGGAGCAAGCCTCAGGCCTGATTTCTCCTCAGCCCAGGCCAGAGCCTTGGGGGCATCCACCTTGCGCAGCGAGGCCTGGGCTGCCAGAAGTTTGGCCAGCTGTTCGGCGACCTGACATTCCGCAAGATGGTAAGCGCTCAGATAGACGACGTCCATGGGAGAAGGGGTAGCCAAATGCTCAACCACCAGTCGTTTCTCCCAGGTCAGCCGTTCACAGGCCTGAACAAGAAGTGCTTTGTCGGCAATACCCAGAAGGTCCATGGCGTGAGCAAGCAACGGCTCAAAGGGATAGAAGACATGACCTTCCTCAACCAGAGTATGCAAAACATAGAGCAGACCGGCCTCAGCCCGTAAGGGTGAATCCTTGGCAAAGCCCAGCTGCGAAGCGATCTTGTCTGCTGTCAGAAAGCCAATGCCATAGATGTCATAGGCCAGACGATAGGGATTTTCCTGCACAAGCGTGATGGCCTGTTTGCCATAGTGCTTGAAAATTCTCGCCGCATAGGCCGAGCTCACCCCATGCGACTGCAGAAAGATCATGACCTCCCTGATTTCCTTCTGATCTTCCCAAGCCTTGGCAATCATGGCTATGCGGTGTTTGCCGATACCTTCAACCCTGGAAAGCTTTTCAGGCTCCTTCTCAATGATGTCCAGCGTCTGCTCACCAAAAATCTTCACGATACGCTTGGCCATCTTGGGGCCAATGCCCTTGATCAGGCCGGAACCAAGATACTTTTCAATCCCCGCAGCTGTAGCCGGAACTGCGACCTGATAAAAGACGACTTTAAACTGCTCTCCATATTTGGGGTGGCTGCTCCACTCACCGCTCATATTGAGAACTTCACCGGCTTTGGGATTGGCAATGGATCCGACCACAGTAATCAGATCTCTGCGTCCGGCGACTTTGACCCTGAGGACGGTATAGCCGCTCTCTTCACTGCTGTAGGTGACCCGTTCAATCTGCCCGCGCAGACGCTCCAAGGAGTTTGTCTGCATGAACTAGGTTCCAGAACTGCCGAGATGCTTTCTGATATAGCCAAGCATGCTCTGATGAAGAAGGCTTAAGAGCTGACCTGAGGACATGCCGCTCTCCTTGATGTTTTTGCGCGTAATAAAGCCGGCAGCCATACGCGCATGACCGCCACCATTGCCATAGGGTGGCAGAGTTCCGGCCAGGAGATTCCCAGCGTGCACCTGTGACAGCACACTGCGGACAGAAAATTTAAGTCCATTCTGTCGGCTTGAGGAAATAACAGCAATATCCACTTCAGCCAGTGAAAGGACAAAGTCGGCGACCTGGGCAATCAAGGCATCAGGACAGGCAAAAGGAATATGCACAAAACCAGCTTTGCCGAAAATTTTGATATTGTTGATGGCCGCACCAAAGGCCTTGAGATCGGCAAATTCCAGATTGCGGCTGGCGATCAGCTCCAGGCGCTTATGATCAGCCCTGCGGTAGAGCACAGGAAACATCTCAAGATCGAGATCTGTCACGCCGCGTGTCATATAACCTGTATCCACCTGCAAGCCATAGAGCAGCATGGTGGCCACCTCGCTGGTCATAGGCAGTTTCAATTTCTCGTAGTATTCGGCAATAATACTCGAGCAGGCGCCCACCAGCCGTAAATCTGAGTACGCATAGGCGATCTCATGGTAGACCGGATGGTGATCTATACAGGCGACTTCGTCGCCGGGAAGATCGGTCATATTGGCATTGTTCTTCTGACCGTCCACAAGCACGATCTTATCTTCCTCAGCCATACCAAGCTCTTCGGAATAGGGCACAATGGTAATGCCGAATTCTTGAACAGCTGTATGGACTGAAGCTCTTTCCGCCGCCCCCACATAACAGATCGTCGATTGCACGCCAAAATGCGTGAAAAGCTGCTGCAGACCAAAGGCACTAGCTATGGCATCAGGGTCAGGATAATTATGGGTCTGCAAAAAAATCCGACCTTCACGGACAATCTCTAACAATTTTTCAACCATTTTTGCCTCTCTCTGGCTGTTGCCTGTCTCTCTGAAATGGTTCGGCCTCTACCGGATACGCTGCTTTGCAACCACGAGTTGGACACCATATCTATCCCAAAACACCTTCAGGGACTGTATTCAGCACCTGTATGGAAAGTACATTACACATCAAATGCAAAGGGTCAATGCCCATCAATGTGGCACCCCGCGTTTGTTGTCACGCTTTGCTTTGCGTGATGCACGAAAGACCTTGTCACCTAAGCATACGCACTATCTCCGTCGAAAAAGGCAATCTCGTTACCCGCAATGCTCTTTCTTCCAGGATCGTGCAGCCCGGCTCAAGTGCCGTGCAGAGTCTTCTGTTAAGTCACACGTCTTCTGTGAACATTTTTACGATGTGGTGGACAAAGAGAGCCGCAGTACGCTTGCACTGCGGCTCTCTTTGTCCACGAGGGATTTGTTCACGCAATCCAGCTTCATAGGTTTGCGTTGTGCGCTTGGCCCACGCACGGCTTGCGCATGCGTTTGTCTACTGCAGGCCAAAAAGCCTCAAATCATTGTCAACATCGGTTATACCGGCAATGCCAAACTTCTTGACGAGAACATCTGCCACATTTGCTGAGAGAAAGGCGGGCAGCGTCGGACCAAGATGGATATTTTGCACCCCAAGATGAAGAAGCGCCAGAAGCACGATCACGGCTTTCTGCTCATACCAGGAGATATTATAGACTATGGGCAGATCATTGACACTGGCAAGCCCAAAAACTTCCTGCAGCTTCAAGGCAATACGCACCAGGGAATAGGAGTCATTGCACTGCCCAGCATCGAGAACGCGTGGCACGTCCCCGATTTTACCAAGAGGCAGCTTGATATATTTGTATTTGGCACAGCCTGCTGTGAGAATGACCGTATCAGCCGGAAGTTTTTTGGCAAAATCGGCATAATAGCTTCTGCTCTTCTGACGACCATCACAGCCTGCCATGACCACAAAACGCTTGATGGCGCCGCTCTTGATGGCTGAAACAACCGTATCGGCCAGGGCAAAAACCTGCTCATGGGCAAAGCCACCCACAATCTGCCCTTGTTCGAGCTCCTGCGGAGGCTGACAGCTTTTGGCAAGAGCAATGATGCGGGAGAAATCCTTATGCCCCGTCTGGTCTGCATCAATATGCGTACAGCCTTCCACAAAGACTGGCCCTGTGGTGAACAGACGCCCCTTGTAGCTCTCAAGCGGCGGCACCACACAGTTTGTGGTCATCAGGATCGGTCCTTGAAATGCCGCAAACTCCTCTTTCTGCCGCCACCAGGCATTGCCGTAATTGCCAGCAAAGCAGCGATATTTCTTAAAAGCCGGATAATAGTGAGCCGGCAGCATTTCACTGTGCGTATAGACATCCACACCGCTGCCTTCAGCCTGCTCAAGCAGCATCTCCAGGTCCTTGAGATCATGACCGGAAATAAGGATGCCGGGATTTTTGCGCACGCCAAGCTCCACAGTACTGATCTCTGGCTGACCATAGGTTTCTGTATTGGCCCGATCAAGCAAAGCCATCACTGTAACCCCGTACTTCCCCGTCTCAAGGGCAAGAGCTGTCAGCTCGGCCACACCAAGACCATCATCCAAAAGAGCAAGCAGGGTTTTCTGCACAAAAATGTCGATGCTCTCATCATCGTAGCCAAGCACATTGGCATGCTTCAGATATGCACAAAGGCCTTTGAGACCGTAGGTGATCAGCTCTCGCAGGGAACGGATATCTTCGTCCTTGGTCGCGAGCACGCCACAGCTCTCAGCCAGAGAAAGCATCTCCTCCCTGCTGCCCAGAGTAAGGCTGGCACAGGCGGGAAGCACACAGTCTGCAGGCAGATCCTTTCTAAGGCGCGCAGCAAGATCAACAGTTTCACGCACGCGCATCTCAAGCCTTGGCAGATCAAAATTGGCGTTGGTAATGGTGGTAAAAAGATTGATGGTGATAAAAAAAGACGTGCTCTGCTCAACGCTTTTGCCCTTTTCCCTCAGGGCACAGACAATGGCGGCAAGTCCTTTGGTGGCATACAGCAAAAGATCCTGCATGGCGGCAACTTCGGGTGACTTGCCACAAACACCCCTTACAGTACACCCTTTTCCCTGAGCCGTCTCCTGACATTGATAACAGAACATATTCATACTTCATCCTTTTTGCGCAGGCCTCCAACCTCTCTGTGAGGGAAGACCATGTCCTCTTTTGGCACGCCTCAACCGAAGGCCAAAAAACAGCGCAAGCCTTTCAGCTCGACATGCCAGACCACAAAGCACGTGCACGTTTTCTCCCATCTGCTTCTTTGCAGCTTGGAACATTGAGAAACACTCGCAGCACGAAAATCCAAGAACTAGCGCAATTGCCGGAAAATGCTGTGACTCCAATCACTGTTTTTCAGAACGTCGGCATACGTGGGGAGGGGATGGCAGCGCGCCGTGTTGTCACAAGTCCTTTCACAATCTCCATAGAGACCTTTCAAAGTACGAAGAACGGTTTGACGCTTTCCCTTTGCATATACTATTTTATAGCGCTTGAAAACATCTTAAAAATTATACTCCTATTCATACATAAATCACTGCTAGATACTATTAATTGTTATAGCATTATCAAAAACATATCGAAATTATTATATGATAAAATAACTACATACAATAAAGCTATATCAATTAAACTTAGCAAAAAATGTATCATAAAAACTATACTTAATACCATATTATCTGAGATTGCAAATTTACTTAGTATTTTATTACTTGTTATATTAATTCCATTCTTTTTAAAATTTTTATCATTGATATTTAGCTTTAAAATAGTAAGACGGCTACTTATCGCATTTCTTATTGCCTTTACGATTTTCATTTTTTAAAAAAAATAAAAGAAGAAATAAATACTATAGAATCTCTTGTATACACATTATAGAGGTATTACCTACTTAAAGATCTATACACACCTATATCGGGTATTTCCCCTGAAGAGGGGGGCTGAAACTGACCATCGCTACGATTTTGTTTTGAGGGCTGCCCTTGGCTGGCATCCTGCTTGACATGCGTCACAAACCAAAAACCAAACGCTGAGTCAATCAAAGACAACTTTACGCAAAGCTTCTTTTGACTGACTCAGCGCTTGGCTCCATATAAGCTTGAATGTGCCGCTCAGGGAATTAGCCCCTGGCTTCGGCAGAGCACGCGCCTCCAAGGTTTACAAACACCAGACTCCGCTCACGGTATGCGGCAACATAATGTTCCTGTCTTAGGCCATTCTGCCCATCTCTTCAGCCTGGCTCAACGCACTATTACCCGCAATCGCACCGAATTCATCAACTCCCGTCACAAAAAGCCGACCGCGATCCTTCCAACGCGTATAGCCCAGCATTTGGCGATAGGCCTCTGCCGGCCCTGCAAAGGAACGCAAAAAATGGCTCTGTGCGCACATCAAAAGCATGGCCTCTTGCACTTTCATGTCTCGCAGACGATTTTTTTGCGAATATGGATACATTCTGTCCATAGCACATTTGATGTGTCCGCTAAAATTGTACCAGTAAAGCGGGCTGCAAAAGACGAGCAGCTCTGCCTGCTCAAGAAGCGGAAAGAGCTTGTCAAAGCTGTCGGTGAGAACACAGGGTTTGCCACGGCTCCAGCAACCTCCACAGTGCAGGCAGGCGCTCATGGGCTCCTGACCACAGTGAAAGACAGAGACAGTGTGACCAGCAGCACGCGCTCCCCGGACAAAGGCCTCGGCCAAACGATCACTATTGCCCTGTCTGCGGCCACTTCCAGTCAAAACAAGAATATTTTTAAGATGTCCATTGCCTTGTGTTGTAAAGGATTCCACCTTAACCGGTGATGTGGAAGACACATACCGATAGACGAGAGTGCCGGCTCCTGCCACAAGCGAGAGAAGTCCTGCCCAGGACAAGAGTCTGCGTCGTGAAAGAACGCCCTTACCGCTTTCATGTTCCTGATCTGGCATTCCTTGTTCTCCTAAAGAGAAGCCCCAAAGCTGCGGGCCTTATCCAGAACGGGACGTCCTGCCACAGCCTGCGCCTGAAGAACCCCTCCAGCCAGCACCTGCCCGAGATCATGCCAGCCAAGAAAACCCACAAGCGCCTGATAATAGTCGAGCACTGGCTTCCAATTTTCTGCACTGTCACCTTCGGCCGCCATAATCAGGGCACAGTCCTTACGGGGATTGGCATAATGGGGATCTGTTTCAGCCACGGCAAAAAGCCGATCAAAGGCCGTCTTCAACTGCCCCGATACACTCCAGTAGTACATGGGCGAGGCCAAAACCACGATATCGGCCTGAACATAGGCCGGATAAATTTTGTTCATATCGTCTTTCTGGACACAAGGGCTTGCCTTGTCTTTGCCGCCCTTCATACAGCCAAGACAGCCATGAATCTCCATTTTTTGCAAATCAAAACGGGTCACCGTATGACCTGCACTTTGTGCCCCGGCTGTGAAGGCGTCACAGAGCATAGCAGTATTGCCCTTACTGCGAGGACTGCCATTGAGAAGAAGAATGTGCTTACCCATTTGTATCTCCTAATCATTTGGAAAGAATGTGCTAAAGAGAGCGCATCTGTTTGCGATTGACCATGAGTTCCAGATCTTTATCAGAACTGTTCCGCAAGGTCTCACGGATGTCCGCAAGGACCCTGTTCTTTTCCTGCACGTTGGCATTGGCAAAGCGATAATTGAGGGGATTGAGGTAGTGGATGCCATCGTAAAAGGTATCCACCTTCAGATGTTCAAGAAATACCAGGAGTTCCTCGATTTTCTCCCGCTCACTTGCCTCGGTGAATTGTCCTAAAGCCACCATGTCAGCTAGTGGGGTATCGGGAAAAATCGTCATGCCTGTGGTTGTGATGCGACGTGGATGCACCTGATTGAACATGGCAGCTGTCGCTTCGCCACATGCCTTGCCTGTCCCCTTGCCCCCAAGACCAAGAACGTAAAAGGTTGTATAGGCTATGCCGGCCTCATCCAGACGCAGGAGTTGCTCAACAGCCTGGGCCTGACTGTGCCCCTTGTTCATCAGCTGCAAAACAGCATCATTGCCGTTTTCTGTCCCAATATAGAGCTGGGCAAGACCCATCTCACGCAACTGCTGCAATTCCTCAGATGTTTTCCGGCTGATGTCGTCAATTCGGCTTTGCATGCTCAATGCCTCGAAATGAGGAAAATGCCGGCGCAGCACACTAAGATAGTTTTTCAGAGTCTGCGTGGGCAAGGCAAAGGGATTGGAACCGGTCAGATAAATGGCTGTGTTTGCTGGAAAAAAAGGCTTATGCGCAATGACCTCCTTTTCCATCTGCTCTGGCGTCACCGCCATAAAGGGATAGCCTCGCGACACATAGCAGAAATGGCAGGCATTATAGGTACAGCCTTGTGTGGCCCTGAGCAAAAGAGAACGGGCCTCCTGGGGCGGACGCATGGCAGGTTCTGAAAATTCCATGACTACCTCCTCTCATATCCAGATGTATAATTTGTAGTGCTCACTACAAAATTTGTCAAGGGCTAACACGCTTGCCGAACAAAGCACTCTGGTCTTCTTAGCGCGGCAAAAGGTGCACAGCTTGGGCTGCGATAGCCAGTACTTCCTCCTGACAAAGGCCGTCACGCATCTGCAGAGAAAGGCCTTCGAGCAGGGTATTCAAGGCCCCTGCCAGGGCTAAAATATTGGTTTCGGAGGATATCTGCCGGTCTTGGACTGCCTGCTGCAGACGCTTGGCAAACATTGATCTGGTTGCCTGTCGCAGCTTGTGTAAGGCCTCTATGACGTCCGTTTCCCTCTCTGAAATATTGATAGCGGCAAGGACCACCATGCAGCCGCAGGGCGTATCCGCAGAAAACAGAATGCGCGTTGCTGTGGCAAAAAACTCACTGACAGCCCGAAAAATATCCGGTTCTGCAAAAAAGGCCCTCGCCGGAGCCTCCCAATAGGTCTGTTCATAATACAGGACAGCCTCAATAAACAGAGACGCTTTATTGCCGAAACCCGCATAGAGGCTTGGCGGATTGATCTCCATGGCCTTGCACAATTCTGCCACGGAAGCCGGCTCATAGCCTTTGCGCCAAAAGACATGCAAAGCCTTACGCAAGGCATCTTCGCGGTCAAAGGCCCGAGGACGCCCTTTTCCACGACGCTCGGTCGTCGACCTGGGCAAAGAGAGATCTGGATAACACGTATTTGGCATATCTTGCAGACTAACAATATTTTTGCCATTTGGCAACGTCACCTACATGCATAATGCTATGTACGCAAAGTAAGTCCTTAGATTCAATCTTTATGGAATTCTTCACATCAAAATCATTCAAAAATACACATATCAATACAAAAACTATGCATCCTTGAAGATGATCCATGAAGCCAAGACAATAAGAGCAAAGCCAATAATGTGATTGAGATGGATACGTTCACCAAGCCAAAAAATCGAAAAAGCCATAAAAACTGTTAAGGAAATGACTTCCTGAATGGTTTTGAGCTCAACAGCTGAAAAATACCCATAGCCAATGCGATTGGCCGGAACCTGCAGGAGATATTCGAAGAAGGCCAACCCCCAGCTCGAGAGAATAACCAGAAGCAAAGGCAGTCCTTTCCAGCGTAAATGCCCATACCAGGCAAAGGTCATAAAAATATTGGAACAAAGAAGCAGACCTATTGTCTGCACAGGAACGGGAAGGGCACTGGGAAACATCATGGATTCTCCTCAACCGATAAACAAAGTGGTTTCACAAAAGCCAAGGGACAAAAAAATCCGTGAAGAACGCAGTGTTTCTCCACGGACAAAACCTTGACATCCCCCTCGCCTTCCGGGAGGGGATCCCTGCTGAACCACGGTATTTCTACCGAGATCCGCAGGTGGGTTCCTGCAGAAGCGCAGACACTCGAGTCCGAACTTCATCACAGGCTGACACGGCCTTCCCGGCCGCCAAACTCTTCTTAGCCGCAATAATCAGCACATTTTTCCTGCAGCCAGTTCTCCAAAGAGTTCAGCCTCTAGAATTTGCCATCTTCTGAAGAAGGAGCACTCTGTTCACTCACCTGCATCTCAGAAGGAAAGGGCGAACCCTCTGCAGGTGCCTGGTAGGATCCAAGTTCGGCTTCCTGTGAGCCACCACCAAAGGGATGACCGTAGTCATCCTGCCCATAGGGAGATGTGCCATAGGCATTCTGACCAGGGGCATGATTGGGAGCCCGGTCATAGCCTGCGCGGCTGTGGTAGCCGCCTTCATACTCATCACGCGGGGCATAATCGCTGCGCTTATCAAGGAAGGTGACCCTCTGGGCTTTAATCACCGTGGTCGTGCGTTCAACACCCTGCTGATCCTGCCATTTGCGAGTCTGCAGACTACCTTCCACAAACACAAGGCTGCCTTTCCGCAAAAATTTCACACAATTTTCCGCCTGACGCTGAAAAACTGATACTCTATGCCATTCTGTGATTTCGTTTTTATTGCCATCGCGATCAATATACGTTTCACTCGTAGCGACATTCAGCGTAGTAACAGGGACGCCACTTTGTGTATAGCGAAGTTCCGGATCACGTCCCAACCGTCCAATAATCATTGCTTTATTTAACATAAATGACTCTCTCTTCACGTAACGCAGTACGTCTCAGCATAAAAAATAATACGTCCGTCGTTCAGATCAATGTTGTATGCAAACTAATTCAGTCAAAAGAGTACTTTCTTCAGGAATTCGACGTGAATGTGCGAAATCGAGACACTCCCGGCACGATAGGCATTACGCCCTCTCAAGATCCGGCATGCCAGAAGAGAGTGATTGGCTTACAATGCCAGCAAACACCTCACGCCATACTTCCATCATTTCTCGCTGGCTCCTTGGTTTGAGAAGATGGTTATGCAGGGAAAAATGGGCAGGTCCTTCATAAGCTGAAGCGCTGAGAATTGCAAGACAATCTCCCACGTAGCTCTCAGCTGATGGATAAATCACAACGCTGTTGTTTCATCTTTACTCATGCTGTGCTTATGTAGCGTACGGTAAAAGGTTGATGCAGATGCGATATAAACGCCTCTATCAGCCAATTGGGGCACGATCTGCTTGGGTGAGGAATCGGCGACTTCAGGGGAATTGGCCTGTTCCGGGATCGTCTGCTCTTCCTCTGGACTCAGCTTGTTGGCCAAAAGTCGGGCGCTCAGCACAAGGCCGTAAATCATCGAGTTTACCTGTTTTGCTCAGCATCTTCTTCCACCGATTTTTGTTATCGTGGTAAATTCTGTATATACTTTGTGTTGACACGAGGTGAGTTTTGTTGTTTCCTTTCATCAGGGAGGAGACCGCTATGAGCGTAGCTACGGAAGTCATCAATGTGCGTATTTCTGCCGAACAGAAGGCGATCATCGACAGTGCCGCACAGTTGTTGGGAAAGTCGCGCACGGCATTTATTCTGGATTTGGCTGTGCGGCATGCTGAGGATGTGTTGGCGGAAAAGGCGCATTTTCAGCTTTCCATGGAACAGTGGGATGCTTTTACGACGATGTTGGATGCTCCTGTACGTCCTAATTCTGCTTTGGTTCGTTTGCTGAACACTCCAGCGCCTTGGGACAAGTAACATGTCCATTGCCGCGCCTTGTCATCTGGAAGAAAAGCATAATTGCGAGCTGTTCCATTGTGGCGAACCGGCTCTTGATGCCTGGCTCAAAAACCGCGCCCTCAAGAACGAAGCTGGTGGAGCCAGCCGTACATATGTCATTACGCATGCCAATGCTGTGGTTGGTTACTATTCGTTGGCAGTGGGGAGCGTCGGCCACTCGTTCGTGCCGGGCAGGATTCGTCGCAATATGCCGGATCCCATTCCCATCATGCTGCTGGCCCGCCTTGCCGTGGATATCTCTCTTCAGCGACAGGGAATTGGCCGTGCTTTGCTGCGGGACGCCATTCTACGCACCGAACAGGCTGCTCACATTGCGGGGATACGCTGCATTTTGGTTCATGCCCTGAATGGGCGTGCCAAACACTTTTATATAAGCTGCGGCTTTACACCCTCCCCCATCAATGAATTGACGCTGATGCTGCCCCTGTCCTCTGTACGGGCAAGCCGTATTGGCAATGGGTAAAATGGCCGTCGATTATCGGCCAATTGTGGCACGATCTGCTTGGATGAGGAATCGGCGAATTCAGGGGCATAGGCCTGTTCCGGGATCGTCCGCTCTTCCTCTGGACTCAGCTTGTTGGCCAGGAGTCGGGTGCTCAGCACAAGGCCGTGAATCATCGAGTTTACCTGTTTTGCTCAGCATCTTCTTCCACCGATGATACGTCCTTTCGATGATGCCAAGTACTCTGCAGGCCATGTGGAGACGGGCTCCATGAGCATTGGAGATCTAGGGCCCTTGTTGTCAGGTTGGAGATTTGGGCCCTTTTTTGCGCTTTTTGAAAGTCCGGAAAGCTGCCAGCGCAAAAGGCCCAGGCTCTCAAGCCTGGGCCTGATCAAGCGAGGTGAGCGAGGGGGAAAATTCCGCGAAAGACAGAAATACGGGGGTGAAAGGACTGGGCCGTGAAAAAAAGAAAGAGCCGCAGGGTTGAGGCTGCGGCATAAGAGAGGTGAGCGAAGGGAAAGTGCCGATTTTTCAAGGAATGGCTCGTATGAAATAGCGGACGTATGTGTGCTTTGGTGCTGTCTCTTCTGCGCCGTCGTATCGGCCGGTTAAATCGCCAGATTCGGAAATGGTAAATGCGCCGCTGTCTGTGGAGATTGTTGCACCGGCGACGGTAGTTGTTGTTAGTACAGTTTTTCCGTACCATGGCCGTCAAGACGGGGAATTTCGCGGAATGTTATCCCTGGATATTTTGTTTTTTCGCGTTTCATGGTAACTCCAAAAAATGTTGATTTTTCGCGTTTTTTTTGATGGTCCGTCCCCGCACGCAACAGCAAAATACAGCCAAATGCAAATTGACCTAAAACCGGAAAAGCCCGCAAATGGCGGGCTTCAGACAAACATAGCCAAGTCAATGTTCTTGCTCATGTGCAGCAATATCGTATCGTCAAAAAGTCCGCTATTTTCGCTGTTTCTGAAGAGTGATTTTTTCCGTCCCCGCACGCTTCCCCGCACATTTTTCAATGTAGTGAAAAATGTCGATTGTTCGTGACTTTGAAGGGCCAAAGAATGCTTTGCAAGAGCAATGACGTTTTACTGTGTAGTTATCCAGTCAAGCGCCGGTTATTTTGCGGGAGCTGCATGAGGAGCGTCGGAACGGCTTTGTGTTTCGCTCCAGTGGATCATCTGGCCATATCACGCTCGAAGGTGTGAACCAGGCCCTGCACAAGTCGGGCATTCCCAAGGGCCAGATGTGTAATCACGGATGGCGGGCGGTTATGCTGACGCTCGGTCACAACTACTGCACAGACTACGAAGCCGTTGAGTTGTCAGCGAGCCATGAAATCGGCAATGCCGTAGCACAGGCATA
>JAFXOX010000047.1 GCA_017528345.1 Desulfovibrio sp. | reverse complement strand
GAATATTGCACCGGATCTCGCGCCAACCTCAGAGCATGGCTATGTAGCCAGAGACTACGAGTACAAAAGATTAGGCACAGTTTCTTTGCTTGCAGGAATTGATCTTCTCAACGGAAACGTAACTGGATTGGTTCGGGATTCCCACCAAAGTTCAGAATTTATAGAATTTTTAGATTTTCTTGATAAAAAGTATGACAAATCTCTTGTAATACGGATGATTCTTGACAATCACTCAGCTCACAAGTCCAAAATAGTGCTTAATTATCTTGCTAAAAAGCCAGGACGCTTTCAGTTCACCTTTACTCCAACGCATTCTTCCTGGCTGAATCTTGTGGAAAGCTTTTTCGGAAAAATGGCTCGCCAATGCCTGAATACGCTGAGAGTGAAGTCCAAAGAGGATCTCGTTGATATCATCACTCGCTGGCTAGAAGCGGTAAACAATGAGCCAGTTGTCTTTAGGTGGAAATGGAAGCTCGAAGAGATTATGAGCGCGTTTAATGAGTGTTTGTATTAACAGAACGATCTACTAGGCTGCCCTGGGGCATATGCGTTTGGTTTTCGCCTGCAAATTTCCCCTGTGGGGGAATTTATAGCTGCGAACCAACGTGCTCTTCTCCCAAGTCTCACACACCTCCACAGGCTGATACAGTTTGCCTAGCAGCCTAAGAGCCGTTTGTGAAAGGAAAGGCAGAATGATAAGAACTTTCTAGCGGTGCGCCTTGTTCCCCGTGCCTTTTGAAAAGGGCTTTACGGCACGCTAGGTAAAAAATGAACGCCAGCTCTCATTTTGAAAGCTGGCGTTTCTAGCGACTTTTAGGACGTAGACAGAGTTTGTTTTTTTGGCAAGCGTACTAGATTCATAAGTCAGACTTTTTCGATCTTTTTGTTTTCAATAGTTTCATTTTTTTACTGTTTGTTTATGTTTTGAAAAATACTGGTGCCCTGATGAAAAATCTTTTGGTATATGTTTCCCAGCAAAAACATGCTGAATGTATACAGCAACTGATCTTTAATTGGTTTACCATATACGTATGTACATCGGATCAGGATGCATGTGCTGTGATTGACAAAAATCCTGTTTATGCTGTGCTTCAGGATTGTGATTGTGCTATGGCCAGCCATTTTAGCCTAGTTCGGCATCTGGCCTCTGATTTACTGCATACATCTTTGCCTGTTCTGATTTTTTCCAGGAATGCCGAAGCTATCCACCATGCAGACATTTGCCTGCAGGCCGGCTGTAGTGATTTGCTTATACCGCCTATGACTGCGCAACTTTTGAAAAAGCGTATTGATAATGCCGTCCGCTCCAAAGAATCCTTCACGTTTACAGAGATCGAAAATATTTTACGGGAGCTGCCATCCAATATTTACCTTAAGGATCGTGAAGGAAAATATGTCTTTTGCACGCAGTACTGGCACCATATTCGTGGGCGTAATACGCCACATTGGACAATACGTGGCAAGACGGATCTTGAGATCCGCAAGGACAAGGCCAATGCTCTGAAAGCTATGGAGTCCGATAAGAAAATTTTGGCGACAGGCGAGGGGACCACGTATGTGATTGAGGAGAAAGAGGCCGGTGTGCACGAGTATCTTGAGCTTATCAAGCGTCCGACCCACGACAGTGAGGGTAACGTCAACGGAATTGTGGCTCTTATCAACGATGTCACGGAAAAGCAGCTGTTGAAAATGGAACTGGAGCGCCGGGCCAAAACAGATCCTTTGACTGGCCTTTTGAACAAGGTTGCTACCGAGGGCGTGATTGAACTATCACTGGAAAAGTTTACGCGCAGTGACAGCGTGCGGCATGCTGCCCTTTTCATGATTGATGTGGACAATTTCAAGATGATCAATGATACCTTTGGCCACAGTACTGGCGATAACGTTTTGCGCTGTGTGGGCAGTATTCTTCATAGCACTTTCTCAGGCAAGGATGTAAAAGGCCGGGTGGGCGGCGATGAGTTTATGGTTTTTGCCGAAATCGAGAACAGCACGCAGGCCAACCGTATTGCTGAGGCCATATGTAGACAAATGGAGCAGGCCTACCGGGGAAGCGCTCTTGAGGGCAAGGTATCACTTTCCATTGGCATTTGCATATTCCCTGAAGTTGGCTCATCGTTTCAGGAACTCTACAAGAGCGCGGACCAGGCTTTGTACACTGTGAAAAAGAGTCGCAAAGGAAGTTTTTGTGTGGCTAGCAGCCGGTAAGGCCTGCATGTCTCTATCCATGTTTGCTTGTAAGCCAGAGGCGAAGCTCATTTGCATCAGGGATGCGTCCGCTTGAGACAACCTTGCCGTCAAGGCTGAGAGCTGGTGTCTGTAAAATGCCTGCAGCCATCATTTCTTTGAAATCACTGACTTTTTTGACGTTTGCTGTCAGCGACATTTCCTGCAGAGCTGTTTCCACAGCCTTTGCCAAGGCACGGCATCGAGCGCAGCCGGAACCGTAAATAATAATATCCATTCTGATTCTCCTGTTTGATTCAACGCGCCGTATAACCTCGTCTGAAAGGCACGGGGACATAAGGCGCTCCTTACATGAAATTTCCTTGTCTTTCCTGCCACAAACGGCTTGCTGGGCATCTAAGAGGGATCTCCCGATTTGAGGCTGCCGGGGATGTCACAGTTGCACATAGACGGTATTGAGAAGCCAGCCTGTGAGGGTAAAGATGAGCAGAAGTGTGCCCACAAAGACGGCGAGGAGCTGCCAGCGCATGACTTGCTTGAGCATCAGCAGTTCCGGGAAACTCACAGCCACAGTACTCATACAAAAAGCCAGCGTTGTTCCCGCTGGCAGCCCCTTGAGCAGAAGACTTTCCATGACAGGTACAATGCCTGTTACGTTGGTATAGAGGGGAATGCCAAGCGTAACCGCAAGTGGTACAGACCAGAACTGGCCATCTCCAAGATGCTCGGCAAACCACTGTTCTGGCAGATAGCCGTGCAGAGCCGCCCCAAGGCCTACGCCAAGGATCACCCAAAGCCAGACACGGCGAAAAATGGTGACAACTTCACGGACAGCAAAGACATGGCGTTGGGTAAAACTCAGCCTACGTGTCTCATTGATCTCAGGAATCTCTTGTTTTGTCTGCATAGCCTCCTGTAAGAACGGGGCAAGCCAGCGTTCAGCTCTGATGATATCCATGAAAAAACCGGCGATGATACCTGCGCCAAGGCCGACCGCCAGATAGATGCTGGTAAATTGTCCCCCGAGCAAGTTCCAGAGCAGAACAACCGCAACCTCATTGATCAGCGGTGAGGTGACGAGAAAGGCCATGGTGATGCCTAGTGGAATATGGGCTGCTGTAAAGCCAAGAAAGAGGGGAATACTTGAGCAGGAGCAGAAAGGAGTGACGGCACCGAAAACGGCACCAAGCAGATAACCTACCAATCGTCTTTTGCCTGAAAGAAAGTTGCGCACGTGCTCCAGCTGCAAACCGGCGCGCAGCCAGGCTATGACATAGACCATGAGCAGCACAAGCAGCAAAATCTTGGGTGTGTCATAGAAAAAAAAGGTGAGCGCCTGAGCCAATGGACCCGGACTCAGTCCAAGAATAGTCTCGACAAGAACGTGCGAGGCCCCTTCAAGGTGCCTGTAGATAAGCACCCACAGGGCAAGAGCAGGCAGTACACAGGCCATGGACTTCCACCAGGGCTGACAGGACCTTGTCGTACTCAAATCCTGACTTTTATGGCAAGAGCAGGGCATATGGTCTCCTTATTTTGTTTTTTTGCCAAATAGCCAAATATAGGGGAAAAAAGAGAGGAAGCTCTTTTTGTCAAACATCAATCCTCAAGAAGCTTGGCCTTTGCTGCCAGACGTCTGCGTATGGCATCTTCCGTGCAAGCAAGGAAAGTCTCAAGGCAACAGAGGGTCAGACGGTAGTAGATATTGGTGCCGCGTTTTTCCTTGTCCACAATGCCCGCCGCATGCAGGACGGAGAGATGCTTGGAGACAGTTGACATATCGAGACCAACAAGAGCCTGCAGGTCGCATACGCATTTTTCACCGTCGCGTAGGGCTGCGAGCATGATAAGGCGGCTTGGGTGGCCAAGAGCCTTAAAAATGTGGGCCTGAGCTTCACGTATCTGGTTCATAACGTCCTCACGCTGCTAGTAAGAATATTTGGCTATTTTGTCAAGTAGCCAATTTATGCCGGCGAAAACGCTGTCAGGCATTTTGCATACTGGCGAATACTCGGCTTTTCTTTGGCCTGTTGGCCGTTCAGAAAAAAGCCCCACTTTTTGCCGAGCAAAGAGTGGGGCTTTCCGTCAATAGGCTCTTTATTGCTCAATGGCGAAGACAGCTACGTTATTGCCGCCTTGACCGTTACGGCCTTGGCTTGTCACGAGCGCAAGCTTTTCTTCGGGGTGCACGGCAAGACCTACGGCATAAGGCGCAACACGCGCTGTGGCAAGGATGCGCCAGCTTGGGATGTCAATACAGGTGAGAGATGAGCTTTTATTGCAGGCGGCGTAGAGATGACGGCCGTCATTTGAGACGGCAACCGTGCGCGCACCGCTGCCGACAGTCAGCACACGGCCTGAGACGGCACCTTTGCTCTTGGCTTTGTTCAGGATCTCGTCCATGGTAAGCTCAGCAACTTTGCCAGGTACGTTGAAGCTGACATAGAGTTTCTGACCATCTGGGCTGCGCACAAAATGTCTGGGATTGGCTACGGGCAGACGCACGCTGCCCAGATGTTTGCCGCTTTCTACCTCAAAGACGTGCAGGCTTGCGCTTTTCATGCCGGCCACAAGCAGATGCCGGCCATCAGCAGTGAAGACTGTGCCGCGCAGGCAGAGACCACAGACGTTATCCCGGTTGCCGGTAATGCCTGCCACATTGAGTTTTGAACCCACCACAAGCAGGCGCTCATAGTGAAAATCCATGGGATTTTCCGAGTTGATATTGATCAGCCCCACGGTATTGTCTCCCCAGTTTGTGACAGCCAGGTACTTGCCGTCAGGGGAGGCGCAGACCATCTTGGGCAGGGGGGCTGTGGGCATGACGCGAACAATGCTGTCGCTGCTGGTGTCAATGATGGCCAGAGCGGAGGGAGAGGAGGCATTGTGGTCACATTCTCTGCGGTAATAGGAGACCCAGAGGTAGCGGCCGTTGTGGGTGAAGGTGCATTCGACAGGTTTCCCGCTGAACTGGTTTCTGTCTCCGGTGCCGCGGCAGTTGTGATAGGTGTAATCAAAAAGGGTCGTTTCTCCGTTGAGAAAGAGGGGCGCGTCGTCCTTGGCAAAGGTGTGGGGGATGACTTTGAGGAGCTCAAGGCTGGCAGAGTCGTAGACCAGAGTTTCTTTGCCCTCGAGAGCATTAATGTAGAATTTCTTGCCGTCGAGGGAAAAGATCGCAGATTTGGGGGAAAAGATGTGGGAGGAACGCAGATTTTTGAGTAGTTTGAGTTGAACGTGGCTTTGAGCAGGCTCTGCAGCAGCCTCTGGGGCCTGTCCCAGGCAGAGCAGAAGCGTGACACAAGCAGAAAGGACAGAGAACAACAGAGAACGTATCATGAACATCTCCTCAAGTGGAAGGGAAAGTGTGGCTGTGTGTGAAGAACATTTGGGCGGACCGAGTAGATGCCGTCTTGTTCTTTCATCAATCCTACGGTACTTTGGCAGTAGCTTTCTCTATGCCGGTTTCTGTCTGCCATGAGGGCAGAAGCGGGAAAGCAGAGGATATGTAGAGTACAGGGTAAGCTATGCGCACAGAGATACTCATTGCCTTGATCAAAATCCGTCACTACATGGGTGAGGAGCTTTTCCAGAACCGCCGTCTTGCCGGCACACTGGAAGAGGCCCTGGGAGAAATTTTGGGAAACCGCTATGTGGGTGAGGTCGGGCTGATGCTCAGACTCTACGTGGAGGGTTATCCACAAAAGATGTATGTCTCAGGGGCCACGGCCGCCTACTGGATAGATCAGGAGGCTAGGACTTTTGCCAACAGATACTATTTGCAGGAAGCGGCTGTAAAGCGGGCACTGGCCTCGTGGTATTTTCTGTCGCAGATGACTGAGCGCGAGGTGAACGACGTCTGCGCAGACGAGACAGGAGCGGCGTTAGCTGTGCATCTGACGCGTTTCTGTAAAAAACAACCTTCCTCACTGCAGAAAAGTCTGCTTGCTATTCTTGGGCACAGTGCCGCCGAGGATTTTGATCATCTGCAGACCACGTATGGCGGGCAGCAAAGCCCGCAACTTGATGCCTGTGATGAGCTAGACATTGAAGACTGCTATCAAGAAGCGCTGCGCCTGGAAAAAGATGCCTGTAATGAGATCGATATGCAGGAGGCGGCGCGTTATTTTTTGCGTGCGGCAGAGGCCGGTCATGCCGGGGCGCAGCTTTCTTTGGGAGATCTCTACTACCATGGACGCGGCGTGCCAAGAAATTTGGCGGACTGTGTTCACTGGATGCGATTGTCTGCCGAGCAGGGCATTTCCCAGGCTCAGGCAAGACTTGGCTGGAACTATCAACAAGGAGAAGGCGTCGAGCGCGATGACAACAAGGCCGCCTACTGGTATCGCAAGGCCGCAGAACAATGGGACTGTGATGCCCTCTATAATCTTGCCCTCTTCTATACTGAAGGCCGCGGTGTGGCCAAGGATGCTGCACAGGCAGCATTTTACTGCCGTAAGGCAGCCGAAAGCGGCCTTGCTGAAGCCCAGGACCTTCTTGGGCTGATGTACTACAACGGCAGCGGCCTTCCCAAGGACAACGAGCAGGCCTGTGCCTGGTTTCAGGCCGCAGCCACGCGTGGTTATGCCGAAGCCGAGCAGCATCTTGGCGTAATGTACTACAATGGGCACGGAGTTCAGGCTGACACCCACGAGGCTGCACGCTGGTTTGCTCTTGCCGCTGAGCAGGGCAACCTTCAGGCGCAGCTCAATCTTGGCACCCTTTACCTGGAAGGTGACGGCATTCCCAAAGATGAAGTCAAAGCGGCCTTCTGGTGCGCCAGGGCTGCAGAACAGGGCAATGTGGAGGCACAGTATCTCTTTGGAAAGCTTTTGCTTGAAGGCATAGGCGTCATGGCCAATGCTGAGCAGGCCGTACAGTTTTTTCACAAGGCAGCTGAAGCCGGGTATGCCCCTGCCCAGTATGCCCTAGGAGACCTCTACAGCAAAGGGTACGGCTGCCCGCAGAGTCGATCCCAGGCGATCTCCTGGTTCCACAAGGCCGCAGCTCAGGGCGATATTCAGGCCCGCAAGCGTCTGGATGAAATGCGTGCGCGTTCAGATATGCTCAACCGTTTTCGGGACTGGTAGGATGCTACGCTTTCTGCTCTGTTTTGCGTTTCTTGTTCTGCCAGGGACGGTCTTTGCCTGGCCGGCTACCGTGACCAATGTCTACGATGGTGATACGCTGACTGTGGCCTGCGCAGGCGATGAGGAGTGTCAGCTCTTTGTGCGGCTCTACGGCGTTGATGCCCCAGAGCTTGCCCAGAACGGCGGCAATGCTGCAAGGCTTTTTCTTGCTGATCTTGTGCCCCTGAAAAGTCAGGTGGAGGTTTTACCCATGGCTTTGGATGCCCACGGTCGGGTTATCGCTCTGCTTGCAAGAAATGGTCAGGTGGTCAATGGTCGGCTTGTCCGGGAAGGCCACGCCTGGGTTGAGCAGTCCTGTCGGGCTATGATCTGCCGAGCATGGCTTCGTCAGCAGAAAACGGCGCAGGAAAGTGCCAAAGGGCTTTGGCAGGAGAAAAATGCCCAAGCTCCTTGGCTTTTTGACAAAAAAGAGGGAGTTCTTCCCATGGCTCCTGCTCAGAGCAAAAAAGACGGCGCGGCAAAGGACAATAGCTTAGGGGCAAAGCCGGGCGCAAAAGCTACTCCCCAGTGGCTGCCCCTGGATACACTGCCGTGAGATGCGGAGGACTGGCGGATTGGGGTAAAAAAAGAACCAAGCCCTCATGGCCTACGCAGATTGGCCACTCAGCAGAACTATGCTTCCTTGACCAGGGTAAAGGGAATGCTATGGAGCTCTGGCCCGTGATCTTCAGTGTGCCCAAGGCTCCATGAGGTTTTGCCCCAGCCCATGGCCTGCCCAAGGGTTTCGGCAACGGCCTTGATATTGAGGACGGGATGGCGGGCAAAAACCTCAGGTAAGCCATAGGTGAGATTGCAGCGCAGACATTTCCCAGGCCGCTGTACAAGGTCAAAGGCCATGAAAAGATGCGTGTTATCATTGTTTCGGTAGACAAGACGGATATCATAGGCGCCTTCTTCGGCTCCGCCAAAAAGCGCCTCAAAAAAAGCTTCCGTGCGTTCCGGGGGAAAAACCGTATCCAGCCATTGCTGATCAGAGAGAGTGTGTGCCATAGCGTTCGGTTTCTTTGGGAAACCGCCTCCTTTCTTTTTTCGGGCCCTGAGCACAAGGCTTGGGACTAGCTAAAGTCAAGGCTTTATCCGTTTTTGGGACCAATGTCCATGCACAGAAAAAAAATTTTCCTTGCTTCTTTCAGCCACTTCCTGTGTGACGTCAATACCGGCGCTTTACCGGCTCTTCTGCCGTTTCTTGTGGCAAGCCACGGGCTGAGTTACAGCGCCGCCAGCGGGCTGATGCTCGCCAATTCCAGCCTTGCCTCAGTTATCCAGCCGATGTTTGGATTGCTCTCAGACCGCAGTCCTAAGATGTGGTTGATGCCGTTGGGTATAGTCATTGCTGGTGTGGCCATGGCCTCGCTTGGTTTTATTGAGAGTTACCTTGGTATTTTCTGCGCTGTGGGCATTTCCGGTATTGGCGCAGCCCTTTTTCATCCGGCAGGCATGCGCTTTGTGACAAGTGCCGCCGGTGAACGTCAGGGAACAGGCACAAGCCTTTTTTCCATTGGCGGCAATATGGGCTTTCTTTTGGCCCCGCTTTTTGTGGTGGGGCTGATCAATGCCTTTGGATTACGCAGCCTGGGCATTTTGGCCATTTTGGCCGTTGGCATGGGCCTTCTGATTCTCTATGAGTCAGCTAAGTTTACGCCAAACAGTGAGAAGGTGGACAAAAAACCTGGCGAGGTCAGAGAGAGCAGCAATAACTGGTCGGCCTTTTTCAGGCTGACTGGTGCCATTATCTGTCGCTCAGCGCTCATGGTCTGTCTCAGGGTCTTTGTGCCCCTCTACTGGATCGCCCATTTTGCCAAGACGGAGACCGAAGCGGCCTTTGCACTCACGCTCTTTGGCCTGAGCGGCATCTGCGGCAATTTTCTTGGGGGCATGCTGGCCGACCGTCTGGGCTTTGTGCCAGTCATACGTCTTGGCTACGCTCTGACCCTGCCTTTGATGCTCATCTTTCCCTTTCTCGACAATTTTCTGCTTGCCTATCTGGACCTTGTGCTCCTGGGTTTTGCGCTGTACACAACCTTCAGCCCTGTAGTTGTGGTCGGACAGCGCTATCTCTCCCGCAATATCGGTTTAGCTTCCGGCATTACCCTTGGCCTGGGCATCAGTATCGGCGGCCTCTTTGCTCCGATTCTTGGTCTGATTGCTGACCACTTCGGTTTGCTTGCAACTTTTCATAGCATGAGTGCCCTGGCCTTTCTTGGTCTTTTATTCACTCTGATTCTTGTTCCCACCTCCAAAAGTGCCAAAAGGCAACTGGAGACAGCGTGAAGTTTTTGATTCTTTTTTTCTGCTGTGTGGTTGGTGTTGGGATCTGGTATCTTGCCACAACGCGACCTGGCCCCCTGCAGGGGATTGTGCAGGAGCATGGGCTTGAGGTTTTAGCCAGCCGCGCCAGGCCTAAGCTCCTCTTTCGGCCTCAACCTGCCATGCGTCTTGAACAGTATGGCTATAAAACTGTTCGCCCGGAAGATAGGCGCCTTCAAGCCGAAGGCGTGCGTGTCTCCTTTGCGGTGTATCGGGATACTCGGGGGCAGCTTGTGACGGCTCTCGCCGAGAGTCCGGGCGAATGGACCTGGATTGCCGCTCACCACTCTCCGTATCCAGTTTTGCGTCAGGTTGAGGAGCCCTACGGCGATAGGGATCGTCAGGAGACCCTTTATGAGAGTCTCTATGTTCTGGATGCCGATCACTACCCCTTCCCGGATCCTCGGGCGAGGGAGAAAATCTTGGTCTACAGAGCCAAATTTTTACTTTTTTTCCGCAAGATGCAGGTGCTTTTTGAGTATCATGAGCCGCTTGCGCCGGACCACGCGCGCACCATTGACCTTGATCCTGTATTTCTCCGTGATTTTGCCGCGCGTGCACGTGCTTCCTGTCAGGTGCTCTTTCCCAGTAAGGAGGCCTATACTGAGGTGATGGCATCAATGCGTCCACTTGCGGCAGCCGAAGGCATCCAGCGTAAACCTCTTGCCCGCTGGCTTGGAGAACTCAAACATCCCGGCGCTAATCGGTAGGGGTATAGTGTTGTCGTCTGAGTGCTATGCGGATGTGCTTGGTATCATCCTGACAGGAGGACTGTCTTCTCGTATGGGCCAAGATAAGGCTTCCTTGGTCCTTGAAGACGGTGTAAGTTTTCTTGAGCACACCTGGCAGCTTCTTGGCCGGTGTGTGCAGACTCGTCTGCTTGTGACGCGCTCGAGCACCTTTTCATCCAGCTATTCCTGTCTTGAGGACGCCTGCGAGCGCCATGGCCCCGCAGGCGGCATCATGACAGCCCTGCGTTTTGCCCACGCTTCCCATTTTTCCTCAGTGCTAGCCCTTGCCTGTGATCTTCCCCTGCTTACAGAAGCCACTCTCAGGCATCTTTTGCGGGCAAGAGCACAGCGACCACCCCACATTCTGCTTACGGCCTATGCCGATAGTAATGGCCGCCTTGAAAGTCTCTGTGCCGTCTATGAGAAGGACGCTTTGCCGTGCTTTGAAGCCGCTTTGACCAGGGGGCAGTACTCTCTGCGAACCATTATAGACGAATCACAGCAGCTACGCCTGCCCATGGGCGAGGAGGAACAGCGCTCCCTTTATAATGTCAATACCCCTGAGGATCTTGCCAGAGCACGTGATTTTTTTGCTGCCATAGCGCCTTAGCAGTTATGCAAAGACTACAGAGGTGGTAGAAAATATGTATGATGAGGTCTCTGTTACAGATGGTAATAACAAAAAAATAGGAGATCTCTTTTTTCGGAGAGGTAGAGGCAACGAATGTCAAGAATTTACATATTCTCGAAATTGGCTAAAAAATGGATTCCAGATAGATCCTGAGCTCCCATTGATTGATGGGGTACAAAGAGCAAAAAAATGTGAATTTGGATGTTTCGCAGATGCTTCCCCTGATAGTTGGGGTAGAGGTTTAGTTAGAAAATTTTACCAAAAGGGATCAAGGGCAGAGAATCCCTTGTTTATCGGCAAAAACTTTTTTGTTAACAAGTGATGGCGAATCTGAAAAATATTCCTATTTAGATATCGCAAGTATAATTGAATCTACTGCAATAAATACTGTGCAAAGAGATATTAAAGGATTATGTAAAAGGATGGTCTTTAATGTTATTTCTGGAAACAGAGATGATCATTTGCGAAATCACGGATTTATCTATAAAAACAATGCATGGAGACTTTCTTCAGTTTATGACTTGAAATATCTCCTGAAAAGATGTCTAACGCGCTAGATTTAGATGATATGTGCTCATTGTCTTGTAATTTATAAAAATTAATTGAAATATTTGAATATTATAGACTATCAGATGTAGACGTAGGAGATATTATTGTCGAAGTATATGGTATTGTTTCAGATTGGGAAAAAAGAGCGTTTGAACTTTCTATTCCTAAAAACAGTATCAAGAAAATACCTAAGCATAGAGAATATGCAGAGGAAATTCGACAACTGAAGAAAGAATATAGGCGTGTTGAGGCATAGGCTGTCGAGAGCGATAACAGGTGTCTTGCCATTGCCCCAAGTGTTCTGCGTTCTCGAAAAGTGAAAGGGGCAAATGACTTGCCCCTTTCACTAGGCTACCCGGTGTCGATCGCAAAACCGGATGCCTGATTTATCTGCAGATATCTTAGGCCAACTGCGAAAGCAGGGTCTCCTTAATGGAATCAATGGTGCCTTCGCCGTTCAGAGCAATGTACTTGGTCATGCCCTTGTTCAGTGCCAGTTCCTTGAAGTAATTGGCGGCAGCCAGGGTGCCGTCGTTGGAATTGTAGTAGATGTCGTGGCGCTTATTGATGGCTGCTTCGTCCTGATCATCGCTGCGGGCAGAGAGATCGCCGCCGCAGACCCGGCACTTATCGCCATTGGGCTTAATGGCGTCGATGAAGATATTGTTGGGGTGATTATTGTTGTTTTTGCACAGACGGCGACCCATGATGCGGTTTTTGGCCACCTGGCGGGGCAGGAGAATCTCCACCACATAATCCAGTTTCAGACCTTCTTTCTGCAGGGCATCCCAAAGTTTTTCAGCCTGCACCATATTGCGCGGGAAACCGTCGAGCAACCAGCCGTTCTGTCCTTTGGTCTTCAGCGTATCAAGCACCATGGGGATGGTGATGTCGTCAGGCACGAGATCGCCACGGTCAATGTAGGCTTTGGCTTTTTTGCCAAGTTCTGTGCCGCCGCCGATGTGTTCGCGGAAGATGGCGCCGCTTTCAATGTGGGCAATATTGTATTTGTCCTTGATCAGATTGCCCTGGGTGCCTTTGCCGCTGCCATTGGGTCCGAAAATGAGAATATTCATTGGTGGTGCTCCTTTAGACGTTGGCTTGTGGCCCTGAAGCTTTGGCCGTACGGGAAAAGGTCCAGAGCGCAAGCGGAAAAACGGGACTTGTGAAGCGCGTGAGCGTATGTCATGTGTGCACGCACACAGAAAACACGGATTTTGGCAAGAAAAGGAAAACAGCGAAGTAGTACGGTTTTTCCAAATTCCCGCTCTTAACGGAATATACCATAGAGATTGGCTTTTGTGAAGCGCAAGGTACGCCTTTACGGCAACGTAACCTTTGGGTTGAGCGCTTTTTTGACTCTGTGCGAGGTGCTGATGCAAGCCTTTGGATGTATAGAAGACGTCTGGGCCTTTTTGCAGGAACGAGGCCTTTTTCACATTGATCTCTCACTTGGACGCATGCATGACGCCATAGCTCGCCTTGGGCCGAGAAAACCTGCATGTGTGGTGCAGGTTCTGGGCACCAATGGCAAGGGCTCCACCTCGACCTTTCTCGCGAACCTCTGTCATGCCCATGGATTGCCCTGTGGTCTTTATACCTCGCCTCATTTTGTTTCGCCCAAGGAACGCATTCGTGGTTTTCCCTGTGACTTTGATGAGGAAGCGTGGCTTGAGGCCGCAAACAACGTGCTGGCCGTGGATCAGGGGCTGACGTATTTTGAGTTTATGACCCTGGTAGCGCTTGAACTTTTTTGTCAAAGGCAGGTGCAGGTGGCGGTGCTTGAGGCAGGTCTTGGCGGCGCCCATGATGCAACCACAGCCACACATCGGGATGTCCTCTGCTATACGCCCATTGCCTTAGACCACTGTGCGCTTTTGGGCCCTACGCTCACAGACATAGCCTTAGATAAGGCGCAGGCCATGGCCTCTGGGCACTGTGTTGTGTCGGCCTGTCAGTATCCGGCGGCACGAGCTGTCTTGGAGCGCATAGCCTGTAAGCGACATCTTGATCTTCAGATCCTGGAGGCAAGGTGCACCTATGAAGGGCCACTTGGGCTTTGCGGAAGCCATCAGCGAAACAATGCGGCCCTGGCCTTGGCGACGTTTGAACGGGTCTGTGCGCATATAGGTCTGGAGCCAGATCCATCCCGGATCAAGCAAGGCTTAGCCGAAGCGTTTCTGCCAGGGCGTCTGCAAAGGCTTGAAGGCTGCGCTAACTACCCCCCCCTCATTCTCGACGGCGCCCATAATCCCCACGGCATGCAGACCATGCTGCGCTCGCTGGATATGGCTGGTCTTCACCCCAAGGGTCTCGTCTTTAGCTGTCTTGGTGACAAGGACTGGCAGAACCTGGCGCGTCTTCTCAAACAGCGCTATCCTCACCTTGATGTGCATCTGCCCTTGATCCATAACGAGCGGGCCTTGGATCCTGCCCGACTTTCCGATTTTTGGGACCATGGGGCGCAGGCAGGACGTCTTGTGGGCCTGTCAGTTGAAGAAACGTTGAAGAGACTTGCCTGCACGCACGATGCGCCCTATCTTCTGACAGGGTCGCTCTACCTTTTGTCGGAATTTTTCTCAGCCTTTCCTCACGCGCTTTTGCCTGAACATCTGGAGGAATAATGGATCAGCGAGTTCTGTTTCGAGCCATACCCGGCGTTGACGAGACCAAGCAGTGTCTTGTGCAGTCGTCCCCGGATCTTGCCTCCTGTCCCAGAGAAAGTCTGCGGACTCTGATCGCTGCCTACTGGGACAGACAGCGAAACAAAATCCGAGAAGGCCATCTTCAAGACCCAGATGAGCTAGCCTTAGCCAAGCACCTGCCGGCACTCCTTGATGTTGTGCACGCCTCCCTTGCCCCACGTCTGAAAAAAGTGATCAATGCCACAGGCGTTGTGGTACATACCAATCTCGGCCGAAGCGTTCTTTCTGCGGATGCCAGGGAAGCTGTGGCTCTTGCGGCCGCAGGCTATACCAATCTTGAGCTTGATCTTGATACGGGCCAGCGTGGCAGCCGCTATAGTCTTGTGGAGGAACTTCTGCAGGAGTTGACAGGAGCTGAAGCGGCTCTTGTGGTCAACAATAATGCCGCGGCTGTCATGCTCATGCTTGATACATTCTGTCATGGTCATGAGGTGATTGTCTCTCGCGGAGAACTTGTGGAAATTGGTGGAAGCTTTCGCATTCCAGCTGTTATGGCCAAAAGCGGAGCCATTCTCAGGGAGGTCGGGGCAACCAATCGAACCCATCTTGAAGACTATGCCGAAGCCATTGACGAGACAACACGGGCCCTGATGCGCGTGCATACCTCTAATTTCCGCATAGTAGGCTTTCATCAGCGTGTGGAGTTGGCAAAACTGGCAGAGCTTGCCCATGCCCATGATCTCCTGCTTCTGGAAGATCTTGGCAGTGGCAGTTTGATCCATTTTGCCGAGGCCGGGCTTCCCGATGAGCCCACAGTGCAGGATGCCGTGGCCCAGGGGGCTGATCTTGTCTGTTTTTCAGGGGACAAGGTGCTGGGAGGGCCTCAGGCAGGCATTATTGTGGGGAAACGTGCGCTTATTGCACAGATGAAAAAAAATCAGCTGACCAGGGCCCTGCGCTGTGATAAGCTCTGCTATGCAGCTCTTGAAGCCACTTTGCGCAGCTACCGAGATCCTTCAAAGGCCAAGGAGCAGATTCCCACACTCCGACGTATTCTTCTGAGCTCTGAAGAACTTCATAAGCGCGCCAGAGCCTTGCAAAGGCATCTTGTCAGAGCTTTGGGGGAGCGTTTTCAGATTGCGCTGAAAACGGATGTCTCGCGGGTGGGAGGTGGCGCATTTCCACAATATGATTTACCAACCTGTCTTGTGACCCTGAAACCCAGGGGTATGTCGGCCCTTGATCTGAAAATGGCTTTGCTTGCCACGCATCCTCCCGTGCTCGGGAGACTGGAAGTAGATGCTTTTTGTCTTGATCCCAGAACGCTTGATGCGGCAGACAACCGGCTGCTTGTCGCAGCCCTCTCTGAAGCCTGGGACAAGGCGCATTCGGCCCTGTGAGGGGCTGCAACTTTGTTTGTGAAAAAGGAGGCGTGTGCCGCTTGCGGCACACAAAGAGAGTATGCAGGATTTGACCTATACGCCTAAGAGTGCCTGGAAGCGTTTTGCTGCTGAGGCGGATCAAAAGGAAATTTTTAAATTTGTCGAGCGTTATCGTGAATTTTTAAGTGCGTGCAAAACGGAGCGCGAGACCATTGCCTATGTGGAAAGGCGCTTGCGCGAGGCCGGGTACGGCGAGGATCCGTCCAGCGGATTTTATCTGGCCAATCTTCGCGGCAAATCCCTTTTTGCGGCCCGGCGTGGCACTCTTCCTCTCAGAGAAGGACTGTCCCTGATTGCCGCCCATGCTGATTCCCCGCGCTTAGACTGCAAGCAGCGTCCCCTTATTGAACAGGCAGGTCTGGCGCAGGCCAAAACCCATTATTACGGCGGTATTCGCAAGTATCAGTGGCTGTCACGTCCATTGGCCATTCACGGCGTGATTGTCAGGGATAATGGTGAATGTGTGGAAATCTGCCTGGGTGAAAAGCCTGAGGATCCTGTGTTTTGCGTGGCGGATCTTTTGCCCCATCTGGCACAGAAACAGGTTGAGCAGACCGTGCGCGAGGCCTTTGACGGAGAGAAGCTGAATATTGTGGTTGGGCACAAACTGCCCAGCGATGAGGAATGCGAGACGCTAGAAACGAAGGAAGAGAAGAAAGAAGAAAATCCCATTAAGAAAGCTGTGCTTGAGCTGCTTCACGAGCATCTGGATATTTGTGAAGAAGATCTGATCACGGCAGAACTTGAGGTTGTACCTGCCGGCAGTGCCCGTTATGTGGGTTTTGACCGTGGTTTGCTTGGCGCCTACGGGCATGATGACCGTATTTGTGTCTTCACAGCCCTCGAGGCTTTGTTGTCCAGTGAGCACCTTGGCCGCAGCAAAGCCATTATGTTCTGGGACAAGGAAGAAATTGGCTCAGATGGTGCCACGGGCGCGTCTTCACGTTTTTTGGGCTACTGTGTGGAGACGATCACCAAGGCCTGGGATCCCACAATTTCTGCCTCTCAGGTCCTGCTACAGAGTCAGGCCCTTTCCGCCGATGTCACAGCGGCACTGGACCCCGATTATCAGGATCTGCACGAAAAGCAGAATGCCGCTCAATTGGGGTACGGCCCTTGCTTCAGTAAATTTACCGGCTCACGTGGCAAATATGGCGCAAGTGACGCTGATGCCGAATATTTCGGCTTGATGCGGGGGCTCTTGAACCGTGCCAATATTCCCTGGCAGGTGGCGGAGTTGGGCAAGGTCGATTCCGGTGGCGGTGGTACGGTTGCCCTTTTCCTTGCCCAGTGGGGTATGCAGGTCATTGATCTTGGGCCTGCGCTTCTGGCTATGCACAGCCCGTTTGAACTGGCAAGCTGCGCGGACATCTACGCAACCTGGCTTGCCTATTCGGCCTTTTTGAATCGTTAGCAGACATTTTTTTGACTGCCTTTGTGGCCTCGGACTCATTGTAGGTCTGAGGCTTTTTTTGTGGACAAATCTGATCTTACAAGCGGAACAAGCTTCCAGTACTCTGATGTGGATACAAGATCAATGCGTCGCGGCATGCTACGAGAACCATCAAGCCAAGTATTATGATTTATGTTTTTGCTAGGTATTTTCTATCCGTAAGAGTAAGGAATAAGTGTTATGTCTCACATTATAACGCCAGGTACACAGAGCTTTGCAAAATTACGAATAAATAACTACTTTTATATTGATAAAACTAAATTTATTAAATATTGTTGGCATGATGGTATTGATGTTACTTTAATTACAAGACTCAGGTGTTTTGGCAAGACTCTTATACTCGATACTGTTAAGACGTTCTTCTTGCCGGAGTTCTCAGAAAGAGATGACATATTTGCAGAACTAGATATTTGGAAAGATAATGAAATTAGGAGATTTCAATGTAGGATTCCAGTTGTTTTTGTTTCTTTTGCAAAAATTAATAATACATGCGAGGGAGTGGTATCTATAATAAAAGCTTCTTTAGCAAATATTTATAATGAATTTTTCAAATTTATTGATTTAAATATAATTTCTCAGACGTAAAGAGAATGTTTTACTTTCGTACATAAGCCCGTGTCAGATGAAACAGCTCAGGATTCTCTTCATTATCTTTATAATTTTTGGCAATTCATCATAAAGTTAAGCCAATTGTTCTTTTAGATGAATATGATACGCCACTGCAACAAGATTGGTTAAACGGGTACTGGGAAAAGCTTGTGACTTTTATACGTGGTTTTTTAATGCAACGTTTAATGATAATCAATATATTGAACGTGGCTTATTAACTGGTGTTACTGTAGTCGCAAAATAGTAAATTTTTTCAGATATGAATAATATTAAAACAGTTACAACGACAACGAACAGCTATGCTGACTGCTTTGGTTTTACAGAAAAAAAGTTTTTGATGCTATGGACGAGTATGGTCTAGCAGAAAAGGATAAAGTCAAAAAATGGTATGATGGATTTATATTTGGAAAAGAAAAAAATATCTATAATCATTGGTCTATTGTTGGGTATCTTTCATAAAAAACATTTGCTCTATATTGTGATGATACGAGCTCTAATGCTCTTGTTGGAGAACTGATCGCTCACGGCGATACACAAATAAAAAAAGAAGTAGAATATCTTTTACAAGGTAAGCCAATCGTAACTAAACTAGACGAGCAGATCGTTTTTTCTCAATTGTATAAAAATAATAATACTATTTGGAGTTTACTGCTAGCTGCTGGTTATGTCAAATCACACACTAGCTTTTAATCAAGAGATAATATCTATAAAATTACTTTAACAAATTATGAGTCACATATTATTTTAGAAAATAGAATAACTTGTCTGTTTAATGAAGTTAATACTAGTAGGAACTATTTTCAACAATCACTGTTAAATAATGATATAGACAAAATGAATGAGCTTATAAAAGATATTGCTAAAAATACTTTTAAATATTTTGATACTGGAAGAAATCAGTCTGAAAATTTTTACCATGCTTTTGTTTTATGTTTAATTGTTGATATGAAAGATAAATATGATATTCGTTCAAACCATCAGAGTGGTTTGGGTAGATATGATATATGCATGTTTTCTAAAGATAGTAATGAAAAGGATGTTGTGATTGAATTTAAGGTTATAAATAACAAAAAAGAAAAATGTTTTGAAGAAACATGTATTAATGCGCTAAGGCAAATAAAAGAAAAGTATTATATTAATGATTTGTTAAAGCGAGAAGTTGCGCCAAGCAATATTTATGTTTATGGCTTTGCTTTCCAAGGAAAAGAGGTTGTGATTTGTGGAGGTGCGGAAGAAACATTGGACTGGAAGCGTATTTTGGAGAAAAAATAGCGTATAGGAGAACACTATTTAGAGTTTGCGGGCATATGGTATGGCACGAAAACGGCCTCTTGAGGGGCAAAAATGCCCGTGCATCTGCAATAGGTGCGCAGTGCGGTTGTGAGGGATTTTTTCCTGAGTCGTTGCCCAAATCCTCTCGGGGATTGGGCAACGACTCCATCATGGCAAGCGTACAGATATGCCAAAAATTAGGCTTTGCCGCCAAAAAGGGTACCAAGAATGCCACGTGCCAGTTTGCGGCCGATACTGCGGGCAATTTGATTTGTTACCTGCTGACCAGCTTTTTTGGCAAAGGTTGCGAGGATTCCCTCAAGAGGATCCTCGTCTTTTTTTGTGGCCTTGGGTCCTGGCACCTGCATTTTTTCAGCGAGCATTTCGTAGGCAGAATAGCGGTCCAGAGCTTTGGCGTAAGTTGCCTGAAGAGGAGAATGCTGGATGATTTGAGCCATTTGCCCGGATTCTATAGGGCCAGTATGGCTTTGTGGGGGAATAATGGCCGCCTCCTCGACAATGCGAGGTACGCCCTTTTCATCGAGGAAGGAGACTAAGGCGCAACCCACGCCGAGCTCTTCTATGACTCGGCTGATATCTAGGGCCGGATTGGGTCTGAAGGCCTCAGCGGCACATTTGACGGCCTTACGTTCCTTGGGCGTAAAGGCTCTGAGGGCATGCTGGACTCTGTTCTGCAATTGTCCAAGCACCGAATCCGGAATGTCAGCGGGGGTTTGGCTGATAAAGAAAATGCCGACGCCACGGCTGCGGATGAGTCGGACAACCTGTTCGATCTTTTCCAAAAGGGCCGGCTCGGCGTGGTCGAAGAGCAGATGAGCCTCATCGAAGAAGAAGACGAGCTTGGGCTTGGCAAGATCGCCGCATTCGGGCAATTCCTCAAAAAGTTTGGAGAGCAGCCAGAGAAGTAGGCAGGCGTAGATTTTGGGGCTGTTGTTGATGAGCTTTTGTGCCTCAAGAATATTGATGACACCGTGGCCCCAGGCATCGGTGAGCAAAAGGTCGCTGATATTCAGCGCAGGTTCACCGAAAAAGTCCTCTGCCCCCTGAGCTTCGAGTTCTAGAAGGCCTCGCTGGATAGCACCAATGCTCTGTTTGGGAAGATTGCCGTATTTTGGACGGTAGAGGGCTTCATGTTGGGAGAGATGGGTGAGCAGGCTTTTAAGATCTTTGAGGTCGAGCAGGAGCAGTCCGTTGTCATCGGCAATGCGGAAGGCACTTTGCAAAAGGGCGGACTGCACGCTGTTGAGCCTGAGCAGACGGGAAAGCAGAAGCGGGCCCATGTCACTGATGGTTGCGCGCAGGGGCAGGCCAAGGTCTGCGAACACATCCCAGAAGCAGACGGGAAAGCCCGTATTTGCATAGCCTCGTTCAGGCAGCTGCAATTCCTGAATACGGCTGGCAATCTTCCCCTTGGGTTCGCCTTTTTGGGAAAGCCCCGCCAGATCCCCCTTAACGTCGGCAAGAAAGACTGGAACGCCAAGTTCACTGAAGCCTTCGGCCAATGTCTGCAAGGTGATGGTTTTACCTGTGCCGGTAGCCCCTGTGATGAGACCGTGGCGGGTGGCCATGGCGGGCAGAAGGGCAAGCTCTTTGCCCGATGCGAGTCCTGCCAGAATAGCGTGATCGTGGCACAGCATAGAAGCTCCTTTATTTGGCTCTGAGCACCCAGGCAGGGCCTTTGGCGTCAAGGAAGCTGGCTACGTAATTGGCACGCTGATCACTGCCACAGTAGATGTCAATGCGATTCTTCTTAATGGCACCGCCCACGTCCTGGGCAAAGCCGATGCCGCGCAGAGCCATCTTGCCACGCTTGGGATCAGGAATATTCACACCATAGGCTACAACACTGCCCAGGGGGATGAAGGAGCGGTCTGTGGCCAAAGACTTCCAGTCATCGACCACGTACCCCATGGCACCGGTGGGTCCTGTGCCTTCAAGCTTGAAAAAAACAAAACTGGGATTTTCGTGGAGGATCTCGTTGACGCGATCAGGATGGTCCTTGAGCCACTGGCGCTGCTCAAAAATGTCACCGCGTTCCAGCAGACCCTTCTCGCGCATGATGCGGCCGGAACTTTTGTATTTGTGCCCGTTTTGTCCGGCATAATTGATGCAAACCTGTCGGCCGTCTTCCATGAGTAGGCAGCCCGAGCCCTGGATTTCCAGAAAGAAGACGTCTACGGGGTCTGCCGCCCAGGCCAGCTCCAGACCGCGATTGGCCAGTTTCCCTTCTTCTTCAATCTCTCTGCGCGTATAATAGGCACCTTTGTGTTTGCCAAGATCCGGGGGCCTGCGGTAAATGGGATGGGTATAGCCAGGCTTGCGGGTGGTACTGGCTTTGACCACGGGTGAATAGTAGCCGGAATAACTGATATAGGGATTCACACGCACCCATTCAAAATTTTCCGTAAAGAGGGAGGGATTGGCGTCGAGGCTCGGCAGAAGTTGCTTGAGTCTGATCAACGTGCGTTTCATCTCCCCCCAGGTCATGGTCAGACCTGGTCTTCTGATGGCATAGTCACTGCTTTTTTTGCGTTTGAGATAGTCCAGAGATTTGTCGATGGTCGGCGCGAGCTCGCGGAAACTGCGCATACCCTGATCCTGCACCCGCAGTTGTGAGACAAAGTATTGAGGACTTTCATCGCGCTGCACAGCGGGCATGGAGGGGGCGATATCCTCGGTTGGCTTCTTGCCTGCACAGGCTGCAAGGAGTACAAAGGATGTCACAAGCAGAAGACATGAGAGACGGCGCAGCATCTTCTGCGCCGTCATGGCACTGGGAGAAAAAGTATGCATGATTTTCCGGCTCCAGATATTTGGCTTCCCCATCGTGTCTCCTACGGAGAGACGGACACCATGGGCTTTTTGTATTACGCTGAATACCTTCACCTCTTTGAAAGAGCTCGTAGCGCCTATATCCGGCAATGCGGTATGAGCTACGCGGAGATTGAAGCGCGCGGCATTCTCCTTCCTGTGCGCGAGGCCACCTGCCGCTACCGCAGTCCGGCCCGCTACGATGATCTGCTCCTGATTCGCATCGCCATCGGCGAATGGGGCAGAGCATCCCTGCGTTTTGTATATGAGATTACCGCAAGCGACAAGAAGAAGATTTTGGCCAGCGGTATGACGCAGCATGCGTTAATCGATAGATCAGGTCGTCCTCTAGGGGTTCCTGACTGGTTTCGGGAAGTTATCGGCCAGTTGAAACAGCCAGCCGAAGGCGAGCCCCTCTATTGATATTTTCTGCCTCGCTGTGCGGCGTGTTGCCGTCTGAGAGCAATGATGTTTTCATTTTCCTCAAGCACGTCTGGCTTGTCGCTCTCCTCCTGGCCACGCAGGCTTTTTTGAAACGCACACATCAGCTGGTCAATGGTCGGAAATTCCTGTCTTTCCTCCCCCTCGCGCAGGGACCAGATGCCGGGGCCGTGCAGGACCTTGTCTGTGCTTTTTAAGTTCTCGCGGCGGTGGTGAAAGGAAAGAATCCAGATTTTTTGGGGGGATGTGACTTCAAGGACATCATCGGTACGGACCACCGTGATCTCGGGCCGCTCCTCCAGGCGCAGGAGATCTCGTACCGCAGCCTCAAGCAGGTTGCACTGCTCAGCGCTTGAGATATCGCGCTGCTCTTTGGAAAGACGCAGCTCCTCATCCTGGAATTTTTTGCGGAAACGTTCCTTGTCCGCGGAAAGGGTGGTGAAGCCGCTCTTCATAGTCCTGAAGCACCAGATAATGGCACAGAGCATGACAAAGGCGGCAATGGCCAGAAGTACTCGCATGGGGCGCCCCCAGAGAGATAGCGCAGAGAATCGAGGAGAAGAGGGCAAAGCCTCTTTTCTTTTTTGCTGTGAGACGGTAGAAAAGCAGAAGCTTTACGATACAACAAATGCGAACGGTGTTTTTTTGCTTTTTACTTAAGGGAGTTCAAGCATGCAAGTTCCATTGGAAACTCAGCGTACTTTTGCCATGGTAGGAACCGGGGGCTGCGGAAAAACGTCGCTCATGGAAATGCTTCTTTTTACCTCGGGCGCCATCTCGCGTCTCGGGGCCATTGAAGCGGGCACCACAGCCATGGATTTTGAACCCGAGGAAATCCGCCGCCGTGGTTCTATCCAGCCCTCTCTGGCCACTTGGCTTTGGAATAAGGATCGTCATTTTGCCCTGGATATTCCAGGTGACGGCAATTTTTCAGCCGATCTCGATCTCCTGCTCAAAGGTGTGGACGGAGTGGTCTTTGTCATCGACGCTGTGGACGGTGTACGCCCCCTGACCAAGAAATTCTGGCATTCCGTGCATGCTCAGAGTCTGCCTGCGCTCATCGTGATCAATAAAATGGATCGTGACCGGGCTGATTTTCATAAAGCCTTTGACAGCCTGGGGCCCCTTGGCATCAAGACCGTGGCCATGCAGCTGCCTATCATGCAGCAGGGTACCTTTGCCGGCTACGTGGATATTCTTGAGCATAAGGCCTTTACCTTCGGAGCGGACGGAGCTTTGAGCGAATGTGCCATCCCTGCTGATCTCGAAGAGGATGTGGCACTTCTGCACGACGTGACCGTGGAGAATATCGCCGAAAGCTCTGAAGAGCTCATGGAAAAGTATCTGGACGAAGGCAGTCTCTCCCATGAGGACCTGCAGAAGGGTCTGAATATCGGTGTGCGTTCCGGGGAACTGACGCCCGTCCTGATCAGCTCTGCCCTTGAAAATAAGGGCGGCGCACCGCTTCTCAATGCTGTGACCGCGCTTCTGCCGTCTCCTTTGGCCCGTCCGGCCTTTGAAGGCGTTGAAGGCGAAAATCGCGCCTCTGATCCTGATCAGCCTCTGGCCTGCTTTGTGGTCAAGACTCTGACTGACCCCTTCTCTGGTCAGCTCTCTATTTTGCGTGTGCTCTCAGGCTGCATGGAAGGCGACTGCACCGTCAAGAATCAGCGCACCGGTGAAAATGAACGTCTGGGAAGTCTTCTCTATGTACGGGGCAAGGAACAGCTCCCCTGCAAAGAAACTGTTGGGCCGGGCGCGTTGGTTGCCGTTGCCAAACTGAAAAATACGCGCACAGGCGATACCCTCTGTGATGAAAAAGCTCCCTTTGCCCTCAAGGTGCCGGATCTGCCTCCGCAGCTCATCACCTATGCCCTTGCTCCCAAGGAAAAAGGCGAGGAAGACAAGGTGTATTCCGCGATGCAGCGTCTGCTCGACGAGGATATAACCCTTAAGCTTGGCCGTGATGAGGAAAATGCCGATATTCTGCTTTCGGGTATGGGGCAGCTGCACATTGAGATGGCTGTGGAAAAAGCCAAGCGCCGCTATAAGATCGATATCGTGCTGAAAACTCCCAAGGTGCCTTATCGTGAAACGGTGCGCGGCAAGTGTCAGGTGCAGGGACGTCACAAGAAGCAGTCCGGTGGCCGTGGCCAGTTTGGTGACTGCTGGATTGAGCTGGAAGGCATGCCGCGCGGTTCGGGGTACAGCTTTGAAGACGCCATTGTGGGCGGTGCCATTCCCAAACAGTATATTCCGGCCATTGACAAAGGCATTCAGGAAGCCGCACAGCGTGGTTTTCTGGCCGGCTGCCCTGTGGTTGACTTTCGCGTCAAGCTTTACGACGGCAGCTACCACACAGTGGACTCCTCGGAAATGGCCTTCAAGGTGGCCGGCTCCATTGCCTTCAAAAAGGCTCTGGAATCCCTCAAAGTTGTGCTGCTTGAGCCCATTGTGCTTCTGACGGTCTCCATTCCAGACGAATGCATGGGGGATGTCATTGGTGACTTGTCCTCCAGGCGTGGCAAGGTTCTGGGATCAGATTCGCGTGGTGGTGTCACGGAAATCAAGGCTCATGTACCCATGAGCGAAATCCTGCGCTATGCGCCTGACCTGCGCTCCATTACCGGCGGACAGGGCTTCTTCACTGTGGAATTTGACCATTATGAGGAAGCGCCTCAGCCTGTGGCTGAACAGGTGATCAAGGAACATGCCCAGGCTAAGGCCGAATAAGGACTTTTTGCTGAAAAGAAAAGAGCCGTTTCACGTCATGTTGAAACGGCTCTTTTCGCGTTGTGGACCTTGCGACAACTACTTGGCATCATCGAGGCCGTTGATGATTTTTTTCATGGTTTCGCTGTCGTTGCCAGCCATGGTGATGGCCATGAATTTGTCACCATTAACATGGATCATAGTCGCCACACGTGTGCCCTCCACCTCAAGGTAGAGAATGGCCTGGTCTTTGTTCTCTTCTTCAATATTGACGACTTTGGCACCACTGTTCTTCATTTGCTCACCAATAAGCTCGGCAAGCTGCTTGGCTGTTTTGTCACCACGTGGCTGAATTTGAATACTCAGGGAGGAAGCGCCATCAGGTGCGGTGAGTTGGGTTCCACCGTCGTTGGGTGTGGCTTTCCAGCCCTGAGGCACGTCCACTTTAAATTTGGCGTCAGCCGATCCAAAGGTCTGGAAATCGGCATGAGCCTGACCTGTCAGCAAGAAAAGGCAGAGAATGGTGAGCACAAAAGAGGCACATTTCATCGTGACTACCTCGAAGTTTGCAGCCTGCAGGCTGTCGTTGTCGGCCGCAAGGAACGGCCATAGGGATTGTCTTGAAAATCGACTTTTTGACACGCTCCCCCGACTACAGTCGGTGGATTCCTGCGAAGTCTAGGCTGCCCAGAGGAATATTCGCTTGGTTTTCGCTATCTCTCCACAGGCTGACACGGCCTGTCCGGCCGCCAGGGGGTATAGTTTGAAACAGGAAAGGCAAAAGGGCAAGAAAATTCTAGAGCTACGCCTTATATCCTTGTACCTTTCGGACGGGGTTTTACGGCGCGTTGGATAAGAGAACGATGTGACTATCAAAGAGATCCGGAGATAACGGCTTGACCCGGATCACAAGCTAAGATAAAATTTTGTACTTTATGTGGCGGCAGCAAAACCACGAAGCGTTAGCTTCGTGGTTGTAAGGCCCTCAACCAGGCCCGCCTTAGCGGGCGACTGCTTCGACTTCTGACTTGCGGCATGCGTTTCCAATGTCAGGACCCCGTTCATCAATGACGGGCGTAACCTTAAAACCATCAATTGGCATTGGAACAAGGAAAAGGCAAGGCTTCCATCCATCTTCAAAGCCGCCAATATTTCAAAAACAGGAAGCCGAAGCTTTTAGCAACCGTGTATAGAGTTTTTGGCAAAGTCACAGAGAATTCAGCGGACGTTAGAAAGCGACCTTCTCTGGACTTCCCGATGCTTGCGTATCGTGGGGATGCCATTTTTGTGCTTAAGGTATGCCATTGGTGCGGTTAGGACTTTGGTCCTCTTCGCCGTAGTCAACGAACATATGGAGGCAGCGTATCCTCCCCTGCCTGCAGGGGCACGCTGAAATGTGATGAGTTGGGATTGGGATAAACTTCAGGAAAAACGCAAACGTCAGCAGGTCAGGCCAACCCCCCGTCCTGAACCTGAAGATGAACGGGATTTTGAGGACGAGGAAGAGGAATCCTTTACCAGTCGCCGCGCTGATGCTCGTAACGGTGGTCACGGCGGCCCGAGACCGCCTTTTGGCAACGGTGGTTTTACGCTGCCCAGTGGCCGCGGTCTCGTGGCACTCCTCTTGACAGGTCTTGTGGTCTGGCTTTTGAGCGGTATCTATATTGTCAATCCTGATGAGCAGGGTGTTGTCCTGCGTTTTGGCCGCTATAACCGCACCGTGGATGCAGGTCCGCATTATGCCTGGCCGGCACCTCTGGAGACGGTCTATAAACCCAAGGTGACACAGATCCTGCGCAGTGAGGTGGGCTTCCGCTCCGTTGGTCAGAGTCAGACCTTCCAGCAGGGCCAGGTACGCACCATGCCCGAGGAAGCTTCCATGCTTACGGGCGACGAAAATATCGTCAATGTGCAGTTTAGTGTGCAGTATAAAATCAGCAATCCTGTGGAGTATCTCTTTAACGTGGTAGATCAGCCGGCACTTGTGCGCAATGCCGCAGAAGCTGCCATGCGTGAGGTCATTGGCAACAGCCAGATTGACTCGGCTATCACCGACGGCAAGCTCAAGATCCAAAGTGATGCCACACAGCTTCTGCAGCAGATTTTGAACCGGTACGCGGCAGGTATTCAGATCATTGCTGTCCAGCTGCAGGACGTGCATCCGCCCAAGGATGTCATTGACGCCTTTAAGGATGTGGCCAGTGCCCGTGAGGATAAAAGCCGCATTATTAACGAGGCTGAAGCCTACCGTAATGAACTTCTGCCTAAGGCCCGCGGTCAGGCAGCAGCCATCCGCAATGAAGCCGAGGCCTATGCCGCCAAGCGCGTGCAGACTGCCAAAGGTGAAGCGGACCGTTTTTCAGCACTGCGTACGGAATACGAAAAAGCACCCAAGGTCATGGAACAGCGTCTCTACTATGAGACTGTGGAAGAGATCCTGTCTGGTTCCAAAGAAAAGGTGCTTATGGATACGGGGGCTGCTGAGCGCGTTTTGCCCTATCTGCCGCTGCCGGACATGAAAAATGCCCCGCAGATCCGTGTTCCCGAGAAGAAATAACTGGTCAATCATAGGGAGGGGCAGTCCTTTGGTCTGCCGATGAGCTGATGAGCAAGAAATTGATGTCGCGCCTGGCCATTGTCCTGATTATTCTTGGTCTTGGCAGCCAGTGCCTGTTTGCCGTCCATCAGACGCAAAAAGCCCTGGTTTTGCAGCTGGGTGATCCTTTGGACGAAGTCTACGAACCCGGTTTGCATTTTAAGCTGCCGTTCATTCAGAATGTCGTCTACTTTGATGCCCGTGTCCTGGACTATGAGGCGCGTTCGCGCGAAGCCTTTACTGTCGACAAAAAAGCCATTGTGCTGGATAACTACGCGCGCTGGAAGATTACTGAACCTTTGCAGTTCTACCGCACCATGCGTTCCATTCCGGGGGCTCAGGCCAGGCTGGATGACGTGGTCTATTCACAGCTGCGCGCCCTCGTCGGCGCCTATACGCTGACCCAGGTCGTTTCCTCGCACAGAGCTGATATCATGAAGGAAGTGACCAATAAGGTTTCCAAGCTCATGCAGCCTTTTGGTATGGTTGTGCTTGATGTGCGCATCAAGCGTACGGATCTGCCCGCGGAAAACCAGCGAGCTATTTTTGGCCGTATGCGGGCTGAGCGCGAGCGCCAGGCCAAGCAGTACCGCAGTGAGGGCGAGGAAGAATCCACACGTATTCGCTCCGACGCCGACAAGCAGCGTACAGTGATTCTGGCCGACGCGGCGCGTGATGCCCAGATCAAACGTGGTGAGGCCGACGCCGAGGCCGCCGCTGCCTATGCCCAGGCCTATACCAAAGCTCCCGATTTTTATTCCTATGTGCGTTGGCTTGAGACCTTGCGTCAGTCCTTTAAGGACAACAGCAAAATGGTGCTGACAAGCCCGGCCCCTGTGCTTCAAAAGCAGTAGTCTATGCAGCGTCTGCTTGTCTCATCTTGTCTGTTCTGGCTCTGTCTTGCCTGGACGCTACCAGCTCAAAGCGCTGAGCTTGCTCCTGTCTGGCAGGACTTACGCGAGCGTCTGGCCCAGGATGGTGTGGCAGGGGCTCGTGTCGATGCGCTCTTGGCAACGCTTCCGGCCATCCCCACGCAATCACCTATGGGCCGCAAGATGCTTGCCCTCTATAAAAAGGCCTTTTTCCCAAAACCGCGAATACAAAAAACCGACTACTACAAGGGTGTTGTGACCAAGGCCAATGCCCAGACCTGTCTGGACTATCTGCACAGTCATCGGGCGGCCTTTGAAGCCGCCAGAACGCGCTATGGTGTCCCCTGTGAAATCGCTGTGGCCCTGCTTTTTGTGGAGACACGACTGGGCACGGTGCTGGCTGATGTGCCTGAAAATGCTTTGTATACTCTTGCCAGCATGGCTGTCTCACGCACGCCAGATATGATCTCCCAGTGGCTTCCTAAGATGCGCGGGGTGAAAAAACGCATGGCTTGGCTTGAAAAAAAAATGCCAGGCCGGGCTGACTGGGCCTATAACGAGGTGCGTGCACTCATCCGTTATATGCTGGATAATGATATTGCTCCGGAAAACATGCCCAGTTCCATTTATGGAGCTGTGGGCCTGTGTCAGTTCATGCCTTCCAATATTGCCATCTACGGGGCTGACGGTGATGGCGATGGGCGAATTGATCTCTTCACCATTGAGGACGCCACAGCCAGTCTGGCCTGTTACCTTGCAAAACATGGCTGGAAGGCGGGCATCTCATTGGATGACATGCACGCGTTGCTGATGAAATACAATCACTCCAAGGTCTATGCCAATACGATTCTGGCATTGGCTGAGCTGATCACGGCGCAAGAACAGGGGCAGCCTGCGCAAGAGCAGGGAAAACCCTGATGGACGGAAACTGTCATGGCCAATGATCGGCTTGTCATTACAGGCATGGGCGCTGTCACGCCTCTGGGTATAGGGGTCTCAACCTACTGGGGCAATCTCTTGGCCGGCTCTTGCGGCATCGACCACATCAGCCGTTTTGACAGCTCAGATCTGCCTGTGCAGATTGCAGCTGAAGTCAAGGATTTTGTGCCTGAAGACCACTTGGAAAAAAGTGTTTTGAAGAGCACCTCGCTCTTTATGCAATTTGCGCTGGTTGCCGCGCGTGAGGCCCTTGAGCAGAGTCAGCTTCCCATTGCCGCGCATGCTTCGCGTCTGGGTATTGTCTTTGGCAGTGCCATGGGGGGCGTGGCTGCCATTTCTGAGACGTCTCAGCATTTTGCGCTTGGCAAGAGCAAAAAAGTCAGTCCGCATTTTGTGCCGTCGGTAACCAGTAATATGGGTGCTGCGGAAGCGGCCATCCTCTTTGGCATGACAGGGCCGTCTCTCACCGTACACACGGCTTGTTCGGCCGGCGGCGACGCCATGCTTACGGCAGCCCTGCTGCTTGACAGTGGCATGTGTGACGGGGTTCTGGTCATGGGCGGCGAAAGCATTGTCTGCCCTGTGGCCATGTCCAGTCTTGCCCAGGCTAAGGCGCTCTCTAGGGATAATGCCAATCCCAGAACCGCATCCAGGCCTTTTGATCGCAAACGTACAGGTTTTGTCATTGGTGAAGGCGGTGGGGCCCTTGTCCTTGAAAAGGCCTCTTTTGCCAGCAAACGAGAAGTTGAAATCCTCGCCGATTTCACAGGCTATGCCAATACCATGGATGCCTACCATATCACCGCCCCGCATCCTGAGGGCCTGGGAGCAGCTCATTGCATGCAGCTCGCACTGGCGAAGGCTGGTCTTGAACCACAGGACATCGGCTATATCAATGCCCACGGCACATCCACCGTGCGTGGCGACGTGGCAGAGACCATTGCCATGAAGCGCGTTTTTGGTGATCATGTACCACCTGTGAGCTCCCTGAAAGGGGCTACAGGCCATCTGATGGGTGCAGGCGGCATTACTGAGGTCATTGCTTGCGTGCAGGCGATACGCCATGAGGTACTGCCGCCAACCATGAATTACGAGTTCCCTGATCCTCAATGTGATCTTGACTATATTCCTAATGTCGCGCGCAAAGCTGTCATCCATGCCGCCATGTCCAATTCCCTGGGCTTTGGCGGTCAGAATTCAAGTATTGTCGTGACAAGACACCGCGAGCAAAAATAATGATGCAATTTACCTATGATGTGACAATGTTCAAAGAGACCTTTGAGCATGAGTTTACCTGGCTCAATGGCTTTATGCGCAATGTGCACAGATTTGCCACGTCCACGGCGGTGTTTTGTCCCTCTGACGGGCGCTCCTGGACGTATCAAGAGCTGAACTGCTATGCCAATCAGCTAGGCCATGCCCTGCAGTCCGACGGTTGTGGCAAAAATGATGTCGTCATGTACATGCTCTATAATAGCCCGGAATTCATTTTTGCCTATATTGCCTCCCAGAAAATCGGAGCCATTAACTGCCCTGTGAACTATAGGCTTTCATCGGGTGAGCTTGCGGCCATCATCGAGGACAGTGCGCCTCAGGTCTTTATTTATGATGACTGTCTTGCGAAAACTGTGCGCAGTGCCCTGGAGCTTTCTGAGTACCAGCCTAAACATCTGATTTGTGTGCGTAGCGATGGCGGCCCTTTGAGCTACGAGAGCGAAAGTCTCTGCGCCATTGCCTATTCGAGCTATGTGGCCGGCATGAGCCGCGCTAATCCCCAGCCGGAGCAGAAAGCGCATATCTACGACGAGACAACGCGTCTCTATACCTCGGGGACCACGAGTCGCGCCCGGGCTGTGCCCATGAACAATATCAACGAGGTTCTTTCATCCCACGATGTGATGATGCATTTCCCCCTGAATCCCACAGACCGCACCATGAATATGACACCCTGGTTTCACCGCGGCGGTCTTCATTCAGGTGGGCCCACCCCCACCCTCTATGCCGGCGGAGAGGTGGTTATTCTCAGGGAATTCAATCCCAAACTCTGTCTGAAATATGTGGAAGAGCACCGTGTGACCTTTCTTGTGGGCGTGCCCTCTATTATTGCCCTGCTTGCCAGAGCCCAGGAACGCGATCCGGCTGATCTCTCAAGTCTCAGAGGCATTGTGACCATGGGGAGCCCCTTTGAAAAAAATGCCTGCGAAAAGTATATGAAGCTTTTTACGCCCAATATTTTCAATGGCTATGGGACCACGGAGACCTTCTGGAATACCTTCCTGCGCCCCTACAATCTGCCGCAGATGGCCGGTAGCGCCGGTCAGGCCTGTACGGACGATGAGGTCCGCATTGTCAGGGCTGTGGAGGGAGGCCATGCCGAGCCCGATGATCTCGTGGCTAAGGATAATCAGGAAGTGGGCGAAATTATTATCAAGGCCCCTGCCAAATCTACGTTCTGTTATGTGAACAATCCCCAGATGACGCGGCAGAAATTCTACAAGGGTTACCACTATACCGGGGACCTGGGTACCTGGGATGAAAATGAATTTGTCACCGTGGTCTCACGCAAAGACGATATGATCCTTTGCAACGGCGAAAATATCTATCCCACCCAGATTGAGGCTGTGATCAACGCCCATCCCAAGGTGCAGGAAAGTGCGGTCATTGGTGTGGCCGACCGTCTGCACGGGCAAAGTATCGCCGCCTATATTGTCCCGTCGGATCCCAGTTTGACCATTGAGGAGGTTAAGCGCTATTGTGTTGGGGTGCCATTGCTCTCGTCCTATAAACGCCCGCGCTTCTACTATCTGGTCAAAGAACTGCCGCATACGGCAACGGGAAAGATCAAACATTATAAACTGCGTCAGCAGGTGGCCGAGGGCAATCAGCCGCACTAGCATTTTTCTACTGTTGCCTTGCGCGGTGGCGCAGTCCTTTCCGTCAACAGGACCCTTTGCGGGATGTCCCGTAAAGGAGGCAATCCGCATCGGTCTGTGTCGTGACCGGTGGACGGTTTACTCTGGCAGACTGACTCTGATTGCATCGGAGTCAGTCTGCCAGTGTCTAGCTTTTGAGGGATGGTATGTCTACGACAAGCCCCAAGCCTTCAGACGGTAAATTTGCTGCTCTCTGCGGTCTGCCGCAGCTTCCCCCGCTGAGCACACGCAGCTCAAACAAACTCTACGATGGCGACTGTATTGCTCTTTGGGACAAATATGCCATGCCCACCAATATTCGCCGCCATTCCTTGCTTGTGGCCCATATTGCCGAAAATCTGGCAGAGCTGGCCTTGCAGCGGCATGTGGCGCTTTGCGTCGAAGATGTTCGCGCAAGCGCTTTGCTGCATGATCTGGGCAAGATGTATAGTTTGAAATATGGAGGCGGTCACGCATCTATCGGGGCTGCTTGGGTGGTTGCCGAGACCCGCAACTATGCCGTGGCGCAGGGGGTGATGCATCATGTCTATTGGCCGTGGAGCATCACGCACGATGCCTCCTGCTGTCAGTTGCCCATACTTGTGCTCTATGCTGACAAACGGGCCCGTCACGATCAGTGTGTGACGCTCGATGAACGTTTTGATGATCTTCTGGTACGCTACGGCAAAAATGCTCAGGCCGTAGCCGCCATAGATGCTTCGCTCAAGCAGATGAAAGCTGTGGAAGCCGCGTTGATAAGTTTTTTGGGATGGGAGGGCCTGGATGCGTATACTTTTACTTGCCGGGGGCTGGTCGACGGAGCGTGAGATTTCACTCTCTGGTGCCAGGGCCATGGCCAAAGCCATGGAGAGTCTGGGGCACACTGTCACGCTCTTTGACCTGAAAGATTTTGATGCGCTGCTGGCTGTCGCCAAGGAGCATGACTGCGCTATTATCAATCTCCACGGTCAGCCCGGGGAGGATGGTCTTGTGCAGGCCATGCTGGATACCATAGGTCTCCCCTATCAGGGTACAGGTCCTGCAGGTTCTTTTTTAGCCCTGAATAAGGCAGCTACCAAGCAAGTTGTCAGGCATCACGGTCTGCTTACGCCTGACTGGGAATTTTTGCCCACAAGGCCGGATGCCCATTGGACGCCCAGGCTTCCCTTTCCCCTTTTTGTGAAAAGCGATACCGGGGGCTCTTCCATTCACCTGGCTCGGGTGACAGAAAAGGCAGAACTGTGGGCTGTGATGGAGGAGATCTTTCAGGCAGGCTGTGGCGTGCTCGTAGAGGAAGCTATTGCCGGCAGGGAGGTGACCTGCGGTATTTTGGGCGGTCAAGCGCTTCCGCCTGTGCTCATTGAGCCTGTGCACGGAAGCTATTTTGACTATTCAAGCAAGTACGCGGAAGATGGAGCGCGAGAGATCTGTCCGGCGCCGCTACCGGAGCAGATCATCGCCGATATTCAGGAAAAAGCGCTGGCCGCTCACAGCATTCTTGGCCTTGACGGCTTGAGCCGTTCTGATTTTATCCTGGATGATCAGAACCGTCTTTATCTTCTCGAGGTCAACACCTTACCCGGTATGACCGCCACAAGTCTTGTCCCTCGTGAGGCCAAGGTCTGTGGTCTTGATTTTCCGGCGCTGATGCAGCGTTTTATTGACCTGGCTCTGGCTAAGAAGCCGGGAAATGGTAGGGGATAGCAGGGTCTGTGAGATCCAGTTTGGCACTTTCGTTGGGGTCATGGGGAATATCTGCGCAATTGCAGAGCAGGGCCGTGCCGCCAAGAGCGCCAAAAGCATACCAGATACGTGGCGGAATTTTCAAAAGGCCGTAGTTGTCGGGGCGTCCCAAGGTAAACTCCGCAATCTGGCCAAAGCTTGGGGAATCGCCGCGATCGTCATATAGCACAACCTTGAGAGTGCCAAAAGGGACGGCAAAAAGCTGGGTCTGTTTGCTGTGGCATTTCCAGCCCTTGACCTGGCCGGCCTCGACCTCGGAAAAATAAATCTCTCCAAAGCCTTTGACATAGGGCATAAGGGCATAGCCAGGCCGTAAGAGATGCAGCACAGGACCACCTGCTGTTGGAATCACCTTGAGCGGCTGCCAGAGCACGCCTGCAAGGGCGGTGTGCTGGTAGCTTTCTTCTAGGCCGTCCATGCAAGCCCCCTTGCTTCAGCCGCATGCACATAGGCAGCTATCTGGCCAAGCGTAAAATCGAGCATGGATTCGTCTTGGGCTCTGCCTCTGTAGTAGCGGTGGTACCATTCAGCGGTGAAGCGGATGGTTTCTTCAAAATTCAGGGTTGCCTTCCACTTGAGATGGGCAAGAGCCTTATCGCAGCAGAGCTTGAGCAGCGTGCATTCCTTGAGGGTTTGCGGAGCATTGGCCATATGGCTTGTGAAGCCTGGCCAGTGTACGGCAAGCTCGCGTACCACTTCTTCCACCGTCTTGATGATATCGGCAGAGGGGCCGAAATTGTAGGCTTCGCCCCTGAGGGTAAAGGGTGAGGATGGTTGGGGCGCAAGGAGTTGTGCCGCAAGAGCCAGATAGCCAGACAGGGGCTCAAGCACGAGCTGCCAAGGACGCGTCGCTTTGGGACTGCGGATTTCTACAGATTCGCCGGCCTGCCAGGCACGAGCGCAGTCAGGCACAATTCGGTCGCAGGCCCAGTCGCCACCGCCGATGACATTGCCCGCGCGTACCGTGGCACAGGCTGGGCCATCCTGGAAAAAGCTTGTGAAATAGCTGTGGGCAATGATTTCCGCACAGCCCTTGGAGGCCGAATAGGGATCGTGGCCGCCAAGGTGGTCGCACTCACGGTATCCGTAGACCTGTTCGTCGTTGCGGTAGCATTTGTCAGAGGTGATGAGTACGCAGGCGGAAACCTGGGGACAATGTCTCACCGCTTCCAAAAGATTCATGGTACCCAGGGCATTGCTCTCAAACGTTGTCACAGGATCGGCATAGGACTGCCGGACAAGAGCCTGGGCAGCAAGATGGAAAATGAGGTCAGGAGCCGTTTTTTGGATGGCCTGGGTGAGTGCTTCGCGGTTGCGGATATCGCCGCGCAGGTCCTCAATGTGGTCGCCAAGATGCATGGCCTCAAAATGTGAAGGCTGTGTGGGGATATTGAGGGAAAAACCTGTGACCTTGCAGCCGAGTTTGAGAAGCCAGGCGCAGAGCCAGGAGCCCTTGAAGCCTGTGTGGCCGGTGATAAAGACGCGTTTGCCCTGAAAGACATTGCCGAACATGCTTTTCCCCAATAGTTTATGATTTTGCCCAGAAGGCTTCGCCTTTGTCCCAGAGGGCATTGAGCAGAAGACTGTCACGCAGGGTGTCCATACACTGCCAGTGGCCCTGATGGCGGTACATGGCAAGCTGTCCTTCCTGTGCCAGGCGCGTCAGCGGCTCTTTTTCGAGATCGCAGCTCTCATCGGTGGAGAGATAGTCAAGAAAACGGCGCTCAAAGACAAAGAAACCGCAGTTAATATATTCATTGAGCATGAGCTTTTCTTCCCAGGAGAGAATTTTGCCCTGATCATCACATGTTACGGCTCCGAAACGCGAAGGCATGCGTACGCCTGTGAACGTGCCAAGGCAGTGCTGGGCATTGTGAAAGGCCAGAAGCTGAGTAATGTCAATATCCGCCACCCCGTCACCGTAGGTGACCATGAACTGCTCGTCATCTTCCAGATAGTGGGCCACGCGTTTGATGCGCGCGCCCTTGAGCGTCTCTGCACCTGTGTCACAGAGTGTCACACGCCAGTCCACCGTACTTGTGGGGTAGGAGACAATATCGCCTGTGGCCAGATCGACGCTGAAGTCGGTATTGCGCAGGGTATAATCGTGGAAATACTGTTTGATGACTTCACCTTTATAGCCAAGGGGCAGGATGAAGTCCTTGAAGCCGAAGCGCGCATAGATGGACATGATGTGCCAGAGAATGGGACGGCCACCGATTTCCACCATGGGTTTGGGCTTGACCGCGGTCTCCTCACGCAGACGCGTCCCCTTGCCTCCGCACATGATGATGACTTTCATAGCTGCCTCCTCGCGTTTTCTGCCCATATCAGGGCTTTCCCCCCGGCAGAAAAACCGCTTTTTGTCATACGCATAACTTGGACCTGTGGCAAGGTCTTTTCCCGCCTCTCGCCCTTTGCAAGGAGCTATTGATGTCTTATGTTTCGCGTCTGGCGCTTGTTTGCGCCATTTGTCTCTTTTTCAGTGGCTGTGAACTGGGAGGAAAATCGCCGGCGACTCCTCTCAATCTGGCAGCCCAGGCCCTTGAGAAAAATGATGCCTCGTCCTTTGTGGCACAGTTCGATCTCAAGGCCTGTGCGGCCAATGAGATCAAAAATATCACCGATGCCAATGAGGCCCTGAGTACCCTGGATCAGCTGGGGAGAAGCCTGGGTATCGGCGGTATGGAAGATCTGCTGGGCAATGTCTTTGACGTCGAAAAAAAGCTGCGTCAGGACTTTGCGCGCAAGGTGCCCACAGGCGAACTTGCCCTGGAATGCGGCCGCAAAGAGCGACCCGGCTGTCCCTGGGAACCTGCAAGCCTTCGCAAGGCTGAGGTCAAGACGCTGTCTGAGACAGCAGCTGTTGCCAGAGTCGTCAGCTCAAAGCAATTAACCACTTGGCTCGCCCTGGCCAAAAAAGGCGAGGATTGGCGCATCGTTGGCTGGGCTGTGCTTGAAGAGACGGCGCAGGCTTATGCCAGAGGGGAACAGAAGGCCTTGGAACCCAAGAAGCCTAAGAACTCCGGGAAAAAACCCGTGGAGATTTAGTCCTGATTTTTGGGCGTGTAGTTGCGGAAGAGGCGCTGGAGAATATGTTCGTTGAGTTCTTTGAGCCCACAGCGCGTGGTCGCTGAGATAGGGATGGCTTCAGGATAGTGGGCAAGAAGCGATGCTTGCTGCGCGGGGCTGAGCCTGTCCCATTTATTGAGAATGAGCAGCGTGGGAAGGCTGCCTAGCTCAAGGCTTCCCAGAATTTCGCGCACACTTGCCATATGCTGTTCAAGGTTTTCATCTGCGGCGTCCACCAAGTGCAGAAGCAGGTCTGCATCCTGCAATTCATCCAGTGTTGCTCTGAAGGCCTCGAGCAGCTCATCGGGCAGATTGCGGATAAAGCCGATGGTGTCGGTGAAGAGAATTTCTCGGGAACTGGGATAGCGCAGTCTGCGGGCAACAGGATCCAGCGTCGCAAAGAGTTTGTCCTCGGCAAGAACATGGGAGGAGGAAAGAGTATTTAAGAGCGTGGATTTGCCGGCATTGGTATAGCCGACAATGGCAACGAGCGGCAGACCGCTGGCTTTCCTGCGCTTGCGAAGATGCGCACGTGTATCAGCGAGCTCTTCCAGGGCGCGTTTGAGAAAGCTGATGCGCTCGCGATTGCGGCGGCGATCCGTTTCCAATCGCGTCTCACCGGGACCGCGTCCGCCGATACCGCCCATGAGCCGGTCCATGGCGCGATTTTTACCAGCCAGACGCGGTTGCAGATATCTGAGCTGGGCAAGTTCCACCTGGAGCTTGCCTGCTTTGCTTTTGGCGTGTTGGGCAAAGATATCGAGAATAAGCTGGGTGCGGTCAAGTACCCGGCGCTCGGTGATATCGGCAAGATTGTGCAACTGGGCAGGGGTCAGCTCTCCGTCAAAGAGCAGAGTCGTGGCATTGTGCTCAAGGGCGAGCACCTCAAGCTCGGCGATCTTGCCCTTACCGAGAATATGGCGAGCATTGACACGGGCTGTGCGCTGAATAATGCGTGCTCTGGGGTCTATACCGGCTGTCTTGCACAACCTTGCCAGTTCGTCGAGCTGCTTTTCCTGCACGGCATGAGGGAGCACCGAGACAGAGACAAGAATGGCCCGCTCAAGGCCGTGGATTTCGCGCCCTGGGCACTTGGCCGTAAAGGTCGCCTCAAGGGCTTCGGTCTGCTCACTGAGTGAAACATCCTGCGTATCCCAGGGCAGAGCCTTGGAAATATCACAGGGTGGATCTTTTTTTTCTGCAGAGAGTTGGGCGTATTGGAGCGTGCGCGGTTCTCCGGCCATGCCAACGGAGAGTACCGCAAGCACATCAAGACGCAGGAAGAGAAGATCCATGAGGTCTTCCTCATTGATCAGCTCTTCCTGCAGATGTGTGTGGAGCAGGCGTAATCCCCTGAGCCTACCGCCGCCCGGCTGCCCACCCAGCTCAGGAATGGAGATGCCAAGAGAGGTGCCAACCAGGACGAGGACAACCCGGCCTTTGCGATCACAGAAAAGGGCCAGTTGCCGGTTCATGGCACGGGAAAGCAGGGCAATTTCCCGCGCCTGGGCCTGCGTATAGAAACCGTCCTTGGGAAAACGGCGTTTGTAGAGACGGTTGAGAGCCTCAAGCTGGCTGGACTTCAGCCCTTTAAGATTACCTTCTGCCTTGGAAATAGCACAACCCGCCTATGGTCTGAGATAGGAGGTGATCAGGGAATCGTAGCGGGAAGTGGCGTCAAAGGCGCGAGAGGCCAGCTTCTGGCGAAATTCCAGGCTGACAGTTCCGTCCTTGGCCATTTCTTCCTCAACAGCCGGGTACCACTCAGGTGAGGGCACCACAAGCACACTGTGGAAATTTTTGGCCGCAGCTCTGAGCATACAAGGACCGCCGATGTCGATTTCCTCCACGGCCTGCTCAAGAGAGAGGTTGCGCTCAACGGCTCCGGCAAAGTCGTAGAGATTGACACAGACCAGATCAAAAGGCGCAATACCGAGTTTCTCAAGCGTTGCCAGATGATCGGCTTTGTCCTTATTGGCCAGAATGCCGGCGTGGATGTGCGGATGCAAGGTTTTAACGCGACCGCCCAGAATCTCGGGGAATGCGGTGACAGTGCTTACGGCTGTGACCGGTACGCCTGCTTGTTCCAGGGCTTTCTGTGTGCCACCTGTGGAGACGATCTCAACCTTGCGCTCAGCCAGAAAACGGGCGAAATCAGCCAATCCAGATTTATCCGTGACACTGACAATGGCGCGACGAATGGGGAGTTTATCCATACGCTGTCCTTTTTGTGAAAAATCCTGGAAGCCTTGTGAATAGTAGACATACCAGGAGTTGAAAAAATTTCTTTGGAAAAATTTGAAGTAAATTTGCGAAAAAAGCTTGCCAAAATTCTTCTTTAAAGATAGCTTTTAAGGAAAAGGATAGAGTAAAACTGTCCAGATATTTTGTGAGAGTTTTTCAGGAGGAGCTATGCCACAAGTTGCAGCACGTATCAACAGCGATCAGGAACGCTGGCTGAAAGAATACTTTCGGACCAAGAGTGCCGGGGCGGAATTTATTTTGCCCTGGGCTGTAGATACGTTTTTTCGTTCTATAGCCAAGATCAAGAAAACGTTTGCTGAAGGCGAGCTCAAAGTTCTCATTGTGGCCCATAAAGATGTTCGTCTGCAGCCTGAAAATGCCCGCACATCCTATCTTTTGCTTCGTCTGGCTGATGTTTGTGAACTGTCCCATGTGGATGAGGAATACGGCATCAGCAGATCCAGTCTGGAAGCCAAGGTGCAGAACCTCAATGACACACAGTCCACAGCTCTGATGATTTGGGCCGCCGCCTACTGGGTAAGTCGTTCCTCCCAAGTTACCAGCCTTGAAGAATATATCCGGGCCTATTGAGATTTTTGCTGCACGTGAGGGGCAGGGATTCCAACTCTCACAGCTTTAGCCTCTATTTGTTTCCCTCCTCATCAAGCCTACCGCAAGCGTATCTCGGTCTACATCATTTTCGGGAAAGAAAGTTTGACGGCATTCTCAAGATTTTGCCAGCAAGCCCTTGCTTGGCAATCTCTTGAGTCTCTGTGTTTTGGCAGTTGATGCACACAGGTACCGTAAAACGCAACGAACGCGCACAAAAAAAGTCTAGCTGCTTTCAAGGATAAGATAGAGATCTCCTTGCCAGGGCCCCACATGCTTGCCAAGTCCGCGCAGGCGCACGGGTTTACCAATGGCAAAGTCCTTGGGTAAGGTTACCTCAATGGTATGCACATCGCTTGCAATCCCGTGACGGATTTGCAGACGAACCTTTCTGCCAGGAAGAAGAGACTGCGCAGGGAGTGTGAGATGAATCTCTTCGTCAATTTGACGTTTAAACCAGTTTTTGACAAAGCCACCTACCCCTTTTTGCTGTTCCCAAGCAGGTGTGTTCCACGCAAGATTATCCTTATGCAGTGAGGTTTCTCGCCGTTCAGGCTTTTTTTCTTTTGCAGCCCTTGCTTTGGGCTGTTCTTTTTTTGGCTCCTGTTCAGACTTTGGCTCTTCTGCTTTTTCCGCTTTTTTCCCGGCCTGCTGCTTGTTCAGTTCCCGGTAAATATCTTCAAAGACGCGCCGTGCAAAGGGATCGTTGAGCAAATCACGCAAGACATCCTGTTCGGCATAAGCCCTGTCTGCCTGCTCACGGCGTTTCTGCTGGGCCTGCTCCTCATCAGTTTGTTCCTTGTCAGTCTTTTCTTCCTCTTCCTTCTTCTCGTCGTGTGCTTCGCTTCTGGCCTCAGTCTTGGCCTCGCCTTTGTCGCCAGTCTTCGGGCTTTCCTGCTGTCTTGCCTCGAGCAGGGCGGAGAGTGCCACATAGGCCTCATTGAGCTGCTGAAATTTTTTGCCGGCCAGAGGATCATCTGGGTTGAGATCAGGATGTAGCTCAAAGGCTCTGAGCCGATAGGCGTGCTTGACGTCATCAAGAGTTGCGTCTTTGGCAATCTTGAGGATCTCGTAGCATTCTAGGAGAGATATTTTGCGTGGTTTGCGTCGCATGATCGTTACTGCAGGATGAGGGCGTTGGCTTCTTGGGTGCCATCGTGGGCCACGAGATCTTCACGGGACAGATAGGCGTATCCTGCCTCGACAAATGCCTGATGACTGACGCCCTGCTTGATGCCAGGGCAATATTCTTTGGCCATGGCAAAGCTCTCGGCATCAATGAGGTTGCCCCGAAAAAATGGCCAGGCTCGGCAGATATCAGGCTTGCCGGCATGGACCTGACAGCCCTGGTCCTTGGCAAAGAAAATACAGCAGCCATTCTCGGCATTGCGCAGTTTGAGTTTGCTGCCCACGTATTCAGCGTAGCGCTCAATGACCTGCTCTTCGCTTATTGCCAGATAGCTGGCCAGACGATTGAGATCCTTGGGACTCACGACAATGCCGCCAGTTCCTTCACAGCAGCTGCCGCACATTTTGCAGTCAAAGACTTCTGACATGGGTCCTCCCGAGCAGCTTTGCCGGCTCAGCATCATCCTAAGCCTCTTGGCCCCTTTGCGCAAGAGTATCTCGGACTCTTTTTGGGCAGCGAGGTGCAGTATGCCAAATCAGACATTTTCTGCAAAAACAGCTTGTGCTTACAGCCTCCTGTCCAGAGGAACGACCGTGCCGCTCACAACGTGTACCGACCAGCGCTTCAGGCTTTAGGGTCGGTTTCTTCGGGGGCATCGGGAAAGAGGGAACTGATAGCAAAAAGGTTATTTTTCTTGGCAAAAATATAGACAATATCATCACAGGCAAAGACAAGCTTGGGGTCTACCGGTGCATAGACTGTGCCCTCCCGCAAAAGCCCTACGACCGTTACACTGTATTTGGCGCGCAGCTCGCTCTGGGCCAGGGAAAGGCCCAGGAGAGGCGAGGTCTTGGTGATACGCATGGCCTGTACGGAGAGATCGGGAAGATGGGACATGATCACATCGAATTTTTCCGAAGAGCTGTAGCTCATGCGGCGGATCATGCGGTAGTTTTTTTGGCGGATCTGCGAGGCAAAGGCGTCGATGTCCTGACGTGGCACAAGATACTGGCTGAGCACGGTATTAAAGACTTCGATGGAGGATTCAAATTCCTCACTGATCACGGCATTGGCACCAAGTCTGCGCAGCGGTGCGATCTCTGTGACAAAACGCGTGCGCGCAACAATGAAGAGATTGGGATTCATGTGTCTGGCTTCGGTGGTAATGGCCCGCACAGCGGATGGATCGGAAATGACAATGGCCATGATCCGCGCTTTGTGGACACCTAGATGCTCAAGAACAACAGGCGCCTGGGCATCACCGTGTAAAATGGGCTCGACCTTGCGGTTTTTTTCCACAGTCTCGGGATTCATCTCGAGAATGATATAGGGAATGGAAGATTTTTTGGCCACATAGGCCAGATGCTTGCCACTGATGCCAAAGCCCACAATGATCAGGTGATCTTCGAGGTTCTTGGTTGATTCTGAGGACTCTTCCGTGGATTCATTAAGCGCTGGCTGTTCAGCCGGCCGCCGTAGCCAGCCCTGGACAGCCTGCCCCACACGGGGCGCTATGGCGATCATGCCAGGGGTGATCATCATGGACAGGACGCTTATGGCGAGAAAGGCCTGATAGGCTTCGTCTGAGAAGAGTTTGGCGGCAAGACCCTGCTTGGCGAGCACGAAGGCGAATTCTCCCACCTGCGCAAGAGAGAGGGAAACAATGACAGCCACCTTGAGGGGATAGCCCTGGACGAGCACTGAGGGCAGCGTCAGTAACGTTTTGAAAATAATGAAGATCGCCGTCCACACGAGAATGTAGACCAGATGATCGACACAGTAGCCAATGTTCAGCATCATCCCCACAGAGATGAAGAAAAGGCTCATGAAGATGTCACGGTAGGGAAGGATACCGCTGATCACGCTCATGCTGTACTGGGATCTGGCGAGCATCAGACCGGCCAAAAAGGCTCCCAGGGAGAGGGAAAGACCCAACTCCTGGGTGAGGAGAGCCATGCCCATGCACAGACCAACTGTTGTGGTCAAAAGAATCTCGCGCGTGCGGCTGCGCATGACAATTTCCATAAGGCGGTTCAGGCCAAAGTGGGCAACAAGCAGAACCGCGCCCAAGATACCCGCCACTTTACCAATGGAGATCAAGGCTTCACTGACGGAGAGGGTGAGATTGCCAGCAAGGAGCGGCACACACAGCAGCATGGGAGCCACCATGATGTCCTGAAAGACGAGAATGGCTAGAGAGAGGCGGCCGGCTGGCGTGCTTGTCTGCCCCTTACTCTGCATGATTTGAAGGACAATGGCTGAGGAGGAGAGCGCCACAAGGCAGCCCCAGAAAATGCCCCTTTCCCAGCTGCTGCTCTGGAAAAAGGTCATGCAGGCGGTCACAGCGAGAATGGTAAGACCTATCTGCAATGTGCCGCCCAGAAAGACCGGACGCTTCAGACGGTTTAAGGCCTCTCCCGAGAGCTCCATGCCAATGGTGAAGAGCAGAATGGCAACGCCGATGTCGGCAATATGTTCAATGGCCTCCACATCGGAAACCACCCCCAGGGCATAGGGGCCACAGAGCACACCTGTGAGCAGAAAACCTACGGTTACGGGGAGCTTCAGGCGGTTGCAGAAGAGGGTGACGACAATAGAGAGCAGAAAGAGTGCAATAACGTCAGAAAGCAGCCCATCCATGGAAAACTCCTTGATCTAACAAAAAAAGAGCCGTCCGCAAGGGGCGGACGGCTCAAAGACACGCTTGTGAGATTAGCAGACACCCTGAGCAATCATGGCATCGGCAACCTTTCTGAAGCCGGCGATATTGGCACCGCAGACCAGGTTTCCGGGCGCGCCGAACTCTTCAGCCGTTGAAGCAGCATTACGGTGGAGATTCTGCATGATCTTGTGCAGCTTATTGTCCACCTCTTCAAAGGTCCAGCTTTGCATGCCGGCATTTTGCTCCATCTCCAGCTGGCTTGTGGCCACACCGCCGGCATTGGCGGCCTTGGCCGGGCCATAGGCGATCTTGGCATCCACAAAGGCGTGCACGGCCTCCAGAGTGGAGGGCATATTGGCACCTTCGGTGACGCACTGGCAGCCATTTTTAAGCAGAACCTGGGCATCTTCCTTGTTCAGCTCGTTTTGTGTGGCGCAGGGGAAAGCCGCAAAGCAGGGTACAGTCCAGACCTTGTGCATGCCCTTGGGATAATCAGCCACAGCCGTGTATTCCGCTGAAGGCACCAGCTCCTTGTAACGGGTCAGGGACGCGCGTTCCTGTTCCTTGACCTGTTTGAGCACATCAACCTTGATGCCGTCTTTGTCGTAGATCATACCGCGCGAGTCGGTCACAGTCACAGGCTTTGCGCCGTTCTGTAAGAGCTTTTCGCAGCAGTAGGTGGCCACATTGCCGGCACCGGACACTGTGCAGACCTTGCCTTCGAGGCTTTGCTTGCGATCTTCAAGCATGCTCTGGGCAAAGTAGACAGCACCATAACCTGTGGCTTCCGTGCGTGCCAAAGATCCGCCAAAGAGAAGATTTTTACCGGTCAAAACGCCTTCATAGCGTGTGGTCAGCTTCTTGTACTGGCCGTAGAAATAGCCGATCTCACGGCCGCCTGTGCCAATATCACCGGCAGGCACGTCGATGGTCGGGCCAATATGACGATAGAGCTCATTCATAAAGGCCTGGCAGAAACGCATGACCTCGTTGTCACTCTTGCCCTTGGGATCAAAATCCGATCCACCCTTGGCACCGCCGATGGGAAGGCTTGTGAGGGAGTTTTTGAAGATCTGCTCAAAGCCCAGGAATTTGAGAATGCTCAGATTGACGCTGGGGTGCAGGCGGATGCCACCTTTGTAGGGACCGATGGCCGAATTGAACTGAATGCGGTAGCCGCGGTTGACCTGGATCTGACCTTTGTCGTCGACCCATTCTACGCGAAAGGAAATGGTACGTTCAGGTTCAACAATGCGCTCAAGGATTTTGTAATCCTGATATTTCTTGCATTTGTTGAGGATGGGCGAGAGGCTCTCCAGTACTTCCGACACGGCCTGCAGAAATTCAGGCTGGTAGGCATAGCGCTGTTTGAGCTCACACATAACGTTTTCAGCATACGATGCCATGGAAACCTCCGCAAATTGGAAAAAGAACGTTGTAGAGAGTGCTTTTGGTGAAAAAGCAAACTATGCTAGCGTAAAATCTCAAGAACTGCCAAGAAAAAATTTTGGGGTATGGGGTGTACGCCTCACGTTCTATTTGCCCATGGCATTGAGAAAATCTTTATTGCTCTTGGTGCCCTGCATCTTGTCCAGGAGAAATTCCATGCTTTCGGTGGGAGACATGGGCGAGAGCACTTTGCGCAGAATCCAGACTCTGTTCAGGGTATCTTCGTCAAGGAGCAGATCTTCTTTGCGGGTGCCGGTCCTGTTGATGTCAATGGCTGGGAAAACGCGTTTTTCTGAGAGATGGCGATCGAGGTAGATTTCCATATTGCCCGTGCCCTTGAATTCCTCAAAGATGACCTCATCCATGCGGCTGCCTGTGTCGATGAGGGCCGTGGCAATAATGGTCAGACTGCCACCCTCTTCAATATTGCGGGCTGCCCCGAAGAAGCGTTTGGGCCGCTGCAACGCATTGGCGTCAAGACCGCCTGAGAGCACACGGCCCGAAGAGGGGGTCACGGCATTGTAGGCGCGGCCGAGTCTGGTGATGGAATCAAGAAGAATGACCACATCTTTCTTGCGCTCGACCAGACGTTTGGCTTTTTCCAGAACCATCTCACAGACCTGCACATGGCGCTGCGGCGGCTCGTCAAAGGTCGAACTGATGACTTCGGCCTTTTTGACCGTACGTTCCATGTCCGTGACTTCTTCTGGGCGCTCGTCAATGAGCAGAATGATCAGGGTGACGTCGGGATTATTGTCGCAGATGGCATTGGCCATGGACTGCAGGAGAACGGTTTTGCCGGTGCGCGGCGGGGCCACGATCAGTCCGCGCTGGCCAAGGCCTATGGGGGAGAGCAGATCAATGACCCGGTTGGAGTAGTTCTTGCCGGTGGTCTCCATGATCAGCTGTCTGTTGGGATAGATGGGGGTGAGATTGTCAAAGAGGACGAGATTTTTGGCAAGCTCGGGCTCCTCAAAACCGATCTGTGTGACCTTGAGCAGAGCAAAATAACGTTCACCCTCCTTGGGTTGGCGAATCTGCCCTGAAACCACATCGCCCTTGCGCAGGGCAAAGCGTCTGATCTGCGAGGGAGAAACATAGATATCATCCGGGCCCGGCATATAGCTGCTCAGGGGAGAACGCAGAAAGCCGAAGCCGTCGGGCAGGATCTCAAGCACTCCGTCGCCGTTGATGCCCCCGTTTTCCGAAGCGCAGGAGAGCAGGGCAAAGATCAATTCCTGCTTGCGCATGGAACTGGCGTTTTCAATGTCATACTGCTCGGTCAGCGTCATCAGTTCCTGCATGGAACAGTTTTTGAGATCCGTGAGATTGAGAGCCGTGTCAGAGGAAAGGCTTGGAGCCGCTTGCTTTTTTTTTCGCATAAAAAGAACCGTGCTTGTTGGCGATTTTCGTGGCAGGTATGAGAGGTGAGCAGAAGCGGCGCAGGACAAAGTTCTGGCACAGAAAAACTGCTTCCCTCCAGATCACGAGGAAAAACAGAGGGTATAGAAGAAGTCGTCTGGTCAGAAAAAGCATAACCAGACGAAGAATATGTAGAATGTCGTGTAAACGCAGCCTGACGTGGCTGCTTTCGCTAGAATCAAGGCAGGTGTTGCTTGAAGATGCTATGGCTTACCCTATCTCAGCGCTAATGGCAAGGAAAAAATGGTTTTTTTGTGGGCAATTGACCAGCAAAGAGGCGCCTGCTAGGGTATTTGCCGTATTCTTCCTCAATTTTTCAGCAAGGATAGACTATGGCCCTCAAACTCGTCTCATGGAATGTTAACGGTCTGCGCGCTGTGGCTGCCAAGCCTGATTGGCGCTGGTTTACAGAAAGTGACGCCGATATCATCGCTCTGCAGGAGACCAAGGCTCAGCCGAGCCAGCTTGCCCCTGAACTTGCAGCTCCTTCCGGCTGGCATGCGCATTTCTGCTCAAGCACGGTCAAAAAAGGCTATTCCGGGGTCGCGGTCTTTTGTCGCACAAAACCTGTGAGCGTTCACGCAGAGCTGCCCTGGCCCGAGCAGCAGGGGGAAGGTCGTCTTCTGCACCTCGAGTTTGAGCAGTTTCACTTCATGAATGGCTATTTTCCCAATGGCGGCGCGGCCATTGTCGATGCAAAGGGGCGACCGACAGGTCAGTTTGCCAGAGTACCCTATAAGATGGCTTTTTTTGAGGCCTTTCTGCGTTATGCCGAAGAGGCGCGCAAGACAAAGCCTGTGGTGGTCTGCGGCGATTTCAATATCGCCCATACGCCCTCAGATCTGGCAAGGCCCAAGGATAATGAAAAAAATACGGGTTTCTTGCCAGAAGAGCGCGCCTTTCTGGATCGCATGATCGCCACAGGCTACTGTGACACCTTTCGCCTCAAACATCCGGATGTGACAGATGCCTATTCCTGGTGGTCCTATAAGACAAGAGCCAGAGCCAGAAATATTGGCTGGCGCATTGATTACTTCTTTGTCTCACATGAGCTGTGCCGTCAGGTTGAGGATGCCTGGATCGAAGACCAGGTCTTTGGTTCCGATCACTGTCCTGTGGCTCTCAGTCTTGCGCTTTAAGGGCGTCTTTTGTTTTGGCCGCTTCAGTCCATGCGGGCAAGGACAAGAGCGACCATGGGAGGAACATAGAGCGTAATGTCGCCAAGCAGAGGGTCGTGACAGGGTTGTGTAAAGTGTTCAAGGGGCGGATCCTGGACCACCACATTGGCATGACCGGCGAAGCGCTTTTCATCTGAAGAGAGAATGGCGACATATTTTCCCGGCGTCACTGCAAAGCAGAGATCTGTGGCAGCTTCGGTTTCGTGAAAATTGAAGACAAAAAGCAGATGATGGCGTTCAAAAGCCAGAAGTCTTCTGTCCTCGTGAATAAAGCGGAAAAGCGGGGCGCTTTGAAAATCACAGGCATAGTTTTCCACAAGAGCCATCTGAGCCTGATCAAAAAGCTGGAGAGCATGGTATTTAAGGGAGGGGTCAGCTGTCAGACGCCATTGTCTGTGGGCGTGCTCCTCAGCGTCGAGCCATTCGGGGTGGCCGAATTCGTTCCCCATGAAATTGAGGTACCCCTTATCGGCGGTTGCGAGCGTTATAAGTCGCATGAGTCTGTAAAAAGCCAGTCCTCGCGAGACCTTCCAGGTTTCCCGGGATATGTGCATGGTGGTGTACATATCATCGCCGAGAATCCTCCAGATCATGGCATCGTCCCCGTTAATGCACTGATCGTGGCATTCCACATAGCTCACCGTACGGTCATAGGGACGGTGATTGTTCATCTCATACCACATGCTGCCAAGATCTTTGGGCGACTCGATGAATTTTTCCCAGTAGTCGGGAATGCCCATGGCAAAGCGTGCGTCAAAACCAAGCCCACCCTTGTCAGGAGCACAGGTCAGCCCAGGCATGCCGGAAAATTCTTCGGCAATGGTGACAGCCTGGGGAGCAAGTTCGTGCACCAAACAATTGGCCAGACAGAGATAGAGCTCGCCTGCTTCATTGGCGCGAGGTTTTCCGTCCTTGCCGTAAAAACAGCGGCCGGTGTGTGAAAAACTGTCGTCGCGGCCAAAGTCCTTGTAGAGCATATTGCCCACAGCATCGAAACGGAACCCGTCCACACGGTATTCCTCCTGCCAGTAGCGCAGATTGGAGAGGAGAAAACGCCGTGTCATCTCTTTGCTGAAATCAAAGGTCGGTGTGCCCCACTGATTGTTTTTGTCGGTAAAGAAATAGTTTGTACCGTCATACTTGCAGAGACCCTGTTCGGTATTGGCACAGGCATGGGCATGGGTAATATCCAGAATGACTAAAAGGCCCAGTGCGTGGGCTGTGTCGACGAGCTCCTGGAAATCTTTGGGGGTGCCAAAACGTGAACAGGGGGCAAAGTAGCTTGAGACCTGATAGCCAAAGGAGCGGTAGAGAGGATGCTCGGGAATGGCCATGAGCTGCACAGTATTGTAACCGCTCTTGGCAATGCGCGGCAGAATTTTCTGGCTGAAATCCTGGTAGCTGCCAACCGATTCCCCGTGATGCTCCGTATCTGGCTGGGCCATGCCTACATGAGCCTCATAGATGCGCAGAAAGGAAGGGGGTGTGGGGTTGGGGTGGCGGAAGTGATAGGGCGTATCTGGGTGATAGATGCGCGCACACCACTGCGTGGGAATTTCCTTATTCTGCTCCACCCATTTGGCAAAAGCCGGTACGCGTTTCAGCGTTGTGGGTACGGCATCGGCATTGAGGACTTCATAACCTGCGGGTTCAATCCGTAGTTCCGCATACATGCCGTGGGCAAGCTCGGAAGCGGGGAGGCAAAGCTCAAAAAAACCGTCACCTGTAGGGGTAAAGCGCAGACGAGCGTGGCGCTGAAAACGATACTGTTCTGTGGTCAGCCAGACGCAGGCTGCTCCCGGCAGGTATTCCCGAAGACGCCAGATGCGCTTGCCGTCTTTCTCCACAAGGTGGATACCCAGCTCCTCGTGGAGGTTGGCATAGGCTTTCAGTGAGCCATAGAGCTGGGTGATACGCTGATATTCATTGTGAAAACGCACGCCGCGTTCTCTGAGAAAGCTGTGATAGGCCTGAAGATCCTGATCTTCCAGAGGATTTGTGGGATACATACTGGCTCCCTTGCGCGGGGCTGTTTTGCCGTGCTTTAACGAGCTTCCCAGAGGAAGAGCGTGATGGTTTGGGAAAATATGATAATGCTTAAGTCCAAATATGGGCTTGTCAAGCCTCCCAGAGCCAATAACATCCTTCTTCAGGCAGACGCCACGGAAATGGCGTTGTTTTCGATCCTCATATCAGTGCCACACTTTTTCCAGAAGGCTCTGTTTCATGAAAGTGTTGATGCGCCGCGTAACGCCCTGTATTTACTGGGAAAAACAGATCTATGGGGGAAGGCAAAGGTCCTTGCCCGAAACAGCAACCTTTCATCACCTCTACCCGGGATCAACACTTCTCTTAAACACAGCCTTCCAGAAAAAATACGTGGCTAACGATAACAACTGGCTCGTGCCGTCTGCTTAGCAAACCTCCTGGCAATACTGTGGGAGAAGTTTTTTTTCTTCCGTTGAGATAACCATGGCCACACGGAAGAGTGTTTGCACAGAAAACGGTGCTTCGCCATAGCGATGGCTTTTTATCTGGCTGATGGCTTCTGCCAGGGAGGCCTTGGCATCTCGCGTTGCTGAGCTATCCTTTGTTTTTGGGTAGGTTCTTTTAAATTCAATGACCATGTGCGTCTTTTGCGTGAGGATTTCCAGATCAGAAGACCCTAGCAGTGATTCTCGCTCCTTGAAGACCTGTAACGGGGCAAGCAGATAGAGCGCCGCGAAGATGATATCGCGCACAGAGCGTTCATCTTTGAAAATGGATGCGTGGACAGAGACACAGGTATTCAGAATGGCGTTCATCGTTTGCACGATGCTTGGCAGATCTTTTCTGTCAATAGGAGCAACAAGATCTTCAATCAACTGCCGTGTATGCTCCGCAGGCCTTAAGTTGTTGGCTGTGAGGTAGAGTCTGAGCAGACTCGCCTCGACTTCGCCGTTCGGGGGAACAAAGCGCAGACTCCCGTTTTTTTGGGTGCGGAGCGTGAAATAGCCTGCTTGGTAGAGTAATATTTCATGGGGAATAACGGCGAATTCATATCGATCCGAAAGTTGCTGTCTGTCTATGGCAATTTCACGGTCATTGTAATCGATGAAATCAAAAGAATCGCGTACTTTCAGATAGTTGGCGACAAGGGAGGACATGCCTCCCGACTGGTACCAATAGTTTTGAAAGCCGTTTCCAGGATTTTGCAGGAAACTGAGCACCGACCAGGGATTGTAAAGAGTTTCGCAAGTCTCAGTGGCAAACTGGAAGCCATCGTAATATTGCTCAAGACGTGTATATATAGATTCTTTGGACATACCAATAACTTGAGCGGCATTCTTTATATACTGATCGAAAAAAATATGTATTTCTTTCTTTGTAAATCCAAGGAGTGTGTTGAATTCTTTCTCAATGCTGATATCTCTAATATTATTAAAGGCAGAAAAAATTGAAATATGAGAAGTTCGTGTGACGCCAGTGATAAAAATAAAACGAAATTTACTTGTATATTCTTTAATAACTGCATAAAAATTATTGATTATACACATAATATTATTGAACTCAGTTTGATTATTAATATGGTGTGTTAGTGGTGCATCATATTCATCTATGAGCATTACAATGCTTCTATTGGATATGTTCTTTAGTATTTTTTTGAGAATTTCTCCAGGAAAACGATATTTTTCATCTGAGTAGAATATATTTTCTTATCTGTCAAATTGATCGATAATATCATTACAAAGAGCTCTTCTTAAATCATCTGAATTGAAATCAGCCATGTCAGAAAAATCAAAATGGACAACAGGATATGTTGTTTCATGCCATTTTTGCTCAATGTTAAGACCGTGAAAATCCTCAAGCCCCTTGGAAAAAAGGCTGGCAAAGGTGTTTACAAGAAGAGATTTTCCAAAACGTCTCGGTCTTGAAAGAAAAATTGGCACATCATATCTGGCAATCTGCGCTAGCAAAGCGGTTTTGTCGACATAGACCTTCCCGTTTTTTCGGATATCAGAAAAATCGGGCCTTCCCAGAGGGAGTCTTGTGACATCACAGAAAGTATTGACAGGCATGGCGTTCCTCATGTGTACGGCAGCTTTGTCCAGCAGTAAATTTCAGCTGTTCGTATTTTCGAAGATGTATGCGGGAGTACTGATCCCTGTCCCTGCATGAAAGGCCTACGGCACCGTTGACCTGTGAAATGACTGTGTTCCAATAACAGTGGGTGATGCCGAAACCATCAGGGCAAGTTGCCAAAAGATCCATTTGCGCTGGCGACGGCAGTTTTGGGCCTCGGTTCTGACGCTTAGGAAAAGAGTCACAGATTTTAGGCGTGAGAGCAAGGGGGGGCGTGACTTCCCTCAAATTGGCAATAGCTGAGCGCATTGACGCTCAAAGAGAGAAAGGTCGGGCCTCTTTGGCTCCCAGAGCTCGCGTTGTTCCGTGCGCTAGGCCAGTGACCATGAACGCATGGTTAGCGTGCCTTTTCAAGGGAAGATGGGAATTTGTTTGAACGAGAAAAAAAACAAGGTTTTCACTGTGAAAAACCTTGCGTTGGCAAGACCGAAAAATGAGATGATTTTTGACGTATGGTATGAATTGTCTTTTGAGAACTTTTGGCGTATAAAGATCAGCTTGCAATCCGCTTAACAAAGGCATGAGAAGGCCTTTGTGCGGACCCTGCGTTTTTGAGGCAAATGAACGCCAGATGCTTATACTTTGTTTCTGGCAAAACGGCTACGGCCGAAAACTCTTGGAGGCAGCGTTTCCTCCCTGTCGCGAATGGCGGGGTTTCCACGCTGAATATCTGATGAACGAAGAACAACAAGTGGTTCAGGACGATACGGAAGATTTTGCGGCACTTTTTGAGCAGCACAGTGCGTCCAGTGTGCGTCTGGCCCCCGGCCAGAAAGTTTCAGGTACAGTCATTGATATCTCCGGTGACAATGTCTTTGTGGATGTAGGCATTAAGGTGGATGGTATCATGGACCGCAAGGACATCCTCAATGCCGAAGGCGAGGAGATTGTCAAGGTTGGGGACACCATCGAGGGCTGGATTGTCAAGATGAATTCCCACGAGGTGCATATCTCCCGTTCCATGAGTGGCAGCGGTCTTGCGGCTCTGGAAGATGCCTGTGCCAGTGCCATCCCTGTGGACGGCAGAGTGCAGGGAACCTGCAAGGGCGGCTATACTGTGGAAGTTTTGGGCAAGCGCGCTTTTTGTCCCGGCAGCCAGATGGAGGCGCTGGGCGAGGGCGAGGACATTGCCGGCCGCAATATGCAGTTTTTGATCATGCGTGTGGAAAACCGTGGCCGCAATATTATTGTCTCTCGTCGGGCACTCATTGAGCGTGAGCGTTCAGAGAATCTGGAAAAAGTTTTGGCAGACCTCAAAGTGGGCGATATTGTCGAAGGCAAGGTGTCACGCCTTGTGCCCTATGGTGCCTTTGTGGAACTTGCCCCAAGTGTGGAGGGTCTGATCCACATTTCAGAGCTTGCCTGGTCGCGTCTGGCAACAGCTGATGAGGCCGTCAACTGTGGCGATCTTGTGCGCGCCAAGGTTATTGGCATCAGCAAGACCGAGAAGGGTACCCGTATTTCTCTGTCACGCAAGCAGGCCGAAGGAGACCCCTGGGCCAGCCTGGGTGATCGTCTGGAAGCCGGCAAGATTGTGCAGGGCAAGGTTGTGCGACTGGCAGCCTTTGGGGCTTTTGTGGAGATTCTGCCCGGCATCGAAGGGATGGTCCACATTTCCGAAATGGCCTGGGGGAGACGAGTGAACAAGCCCGAAGAGGTGACCCGCCCCGGCGAGACCGTGACTGTGAAAATTTTGGACATCAATACGGAAGCCAGGCGCATTTCCCTGAGCATCCGTGATGCTCAGGGTGATCCCTGGGCTGATGTGCCTGAGCGCTTTGCTCCGGGCACAGAGGTTCAGGGCTCAGTGGAGAGTCAGAGCAGCTTTGGCATTTTTGTGACCTTGGCTCCGGCTGTGACAGGACTTCTGCCCATGCAGAATTTGAAAAGCGTCAAGAATCAGTCCGAACTGCTTGCGCTGCAGAAGGGAGATCCCATTACGGTGGTTGTTCAGCGCGTGGATGCCAATGCCCGCAAGATCAGTCTTCTGCCGCAAGGGGCTGCTGAAGCCAAATCCCTGGAAAACAGTGACTGGAAAAAGCATGCTCAGAGCGGCAGCAAGTCCTCTTCTCTGGGAGTCCTGGGTCAGGCCCTGCAGAAAGCTCTGCAGAAGAAATAGTGATGTGCAGAAGGCGGGCATTTTGCCTGCCTGAGGAATATGCTATGAAACGTCTTTTCTCTTGTCTTTTGGGGCTTATGCTGCTTTCCATGGCAGAAAGTCTCTGGGCCGGACCCGCTGATTTCAGTGCCCTTGCTGAAAAATGCGGACCGGCAGTGGTCAATATTGGTACCGAGCGCAAAACATCCAGTTCCGGTCCTGAGGACTTCTTTGGGGAGATGTTCCGCAATCTTCCGCCCGGTTTTGAGCGCTTTTTTGGCTTTGAAGGTCAGGACAGGCAGCATCGCAGACGGGCACCGCAACGTTCCCAGAAATCTTTGGGTTCAGGTTTTCTGATTTCCTCTGATGGCTATATTGTCACCAACAATCACGTCGTGGCCGATGCCGACAGCATCACGGTGACGCTGGACAATGGCAAGGGCCGTGAGGAAACGCGCAAGGCTGAGCTGATCGGTGCTGATGAAGAAACTGACCTTGCGTTGCTGAAGATCACCTCCACACGAACGCTGCCTTACCTGGAATTTGGCAATTCCGACGCGCTTAAGGTCGGAGAATGGCTCCTGGCCATCGGCAATCCCTTTGGTTTGGACCATACGGTCACGGCCGGCATTCTCTCAGCCAAGGGTCGTGATATTAAATCCGGGCCTTTTGACAATTTCCTGCAGACCGATGCCTCCATCAATCCCGGCAATAGCGGAGGCCCCCTGCTGAATATGGAAGGCCGCGTCATCGGCATCAATACGGCTATCATCGCCAGCGGTCAGGGCATTGGTTTTGCTATCCCAAGCACCATGGCTTCTCGTATTATCGAGGATATCCGTCAGGGCCGCAAAGTCAGCCGCGGCTGGCTTGGCGTGCAGATTCAGGAAGTCGATGAGGATATGGCCAAGGCGCTGGGTCTCAAAGAGCCCAAGGGCGCTCTGGTCAGCCAGGTCATGCCTGGTGAGCCTGCCCAGAAAGCCGGCATGCAGGATGGTGATGTGATCATGAGTGTGGACGGCAAGGCCGTGGAAAATACCTCGGATCTTCTGCGCACCATTGCCGGTAAGGCTCCTGGCAGCACGGTGAGTCTCTCCCTCTGGCGCAATGGCCAGACCCATGAGGTCAAGGTGCTTTTGGGTGAGCGTTCGGTCTCGCAGCAGCGCGGAGAATCGCCAAATCATCGCGGCGGAGGCCAGAGTGACATTGAGCAGCTTGGTCTTTCGGTACGGCCACTGACGGCCAATGAGCGCAGGCAGCACACGGTGCCGGCCGGTGAAGGCCTGATGATCACCTCCGTTGAAAGTGACCATGCGGCTCAGGATGCGGATCTGAGAGCTGGTGATATTATCCTGCAGGCCAATATGCAGCCTGTGGGTGATGTGAAGACGCTTTCCAAGATCATCAAGGAGCAGGGCGTCCCACGAGGGGCTTTGGCGCTCAAGATAAAGCGCGGAAACTCAACCTTCTTTAGAACTCTGCAGTTGAAGAAATAAGTCTGTGACGGCCGGAGTGCTCATGCGCTCCGGCCTTTTCTTTCCCAAGAGAGGTTCATTATGGCGGTTGTTCACAGTAATGCCGGCCAGCTTCCGGCCCCGGAAACCCTTGTCTCGCTTCCTCGACTGATGGCTGCCTATTATACGGAATTTCCGGATACGGAAAATTCAGAGCAGCTGGTCTCCTTTGGTACTTCTGGTCATCGTGGCAACTCTTTTTTGCATACCTTTAATGAAGAGCATGTCTATGCCATTACCCAGGCGGTCTGCGACTACCGCCGGAAACAGGGCATCACAGGCCCTCTCTATATGGGTGGAGACACCCATGCCCTTTCTGAAGCGGCCTTTCGCTCGGCTTTGGAAGTTCTTGTGGCCAATGAGGTAGAGGTGCGAGTGGCCTCTCACAATGCCTATACAACCACGCCTGCCATTTCACATGCCATTCTCTCTTGGAATGCCGGGCGCACGGAAGGATTGGCTGACGGAATCGTCATCACGCCATCTCATAATCCGCCACAGGACGGAGGCTTTAAGTATAATCCTCCCCATGGAGGTCCGGCTGATACCGATGTGACGGCCTGGATAGAGGAGCGTGCCAATACCTACCTTAAAGACGACAATCGCAAGGTGAAGATCACAAATCTCACCGCAGCCAGAAAATCCAAGTTTGTGGCTGAGCACGATTTTGTGGCGCAGTACTGCGCCGATCTGCCCAAGGCCGTGGACATGGAGAGCATCAAAAGCTCAGGCCTGCATCTGGGCGTTGATCCCTTAGGTGGTGCAAGTCTGGCCTTCTTTGAGGATATTGCCGATCGCTTCGGTCTCGATCTGACCATTGTCAATCACGAGGTGGATCCCACGTTCCGCTTTGTGCCCTGTGACAAAGACGGCAAAATTCGTATGGACTGCTCTTCGCCCTATGCCATGAGCGGTCTTTTGAAAATGAAGGACTCCTTTGACCTGGCTTTTGCCTGTGATCCTGATTCTGACCGTCACGGTATTGTCACGAAGAGCGGCTTGATGAATCCCAATCACTATCTTTCAGCCGTTGCCTGGTATCTCTTTCGAACCAGAACGCAGTGGCCTGCCAGTTGCGGGATCGGCAAAACCCTTGTGACAACAGGCCTCATTGACAGAGTGGCGGCTCTGCTGAAAAGGCCTGTGATTGAAGTGCCTGTTGGCTTTAAATGGTTTGTGCCGTATCTGCATGACGGTCGCTGCGGTATGGGATGCGAGGAAAGTGCTGGCGCAAGTTTCCTTTGTTTTGACGGCTCTGTCTGGAGCACAGATAAGGATGGGCCACTGCTCTGCATGCTTGCCTGTGAGATGATGGCCAAGGAGGATCGTTCGCCTTCGGAAATCTATACGCAGCTGACCCGTGAGCTTGGAGAACCCCACTATCAGCGTCTGGATGCCCCTTGCGATACGGCAACCAAGAAGCTTTTGAAATCGCTCTCCAAGGATTCTGTGACCATGAAGACGCTTGCAGGGGCCCCCATTGTCTCTGTGGAAACCCATGCCTCGGGCAATAACGCTGCCATTGGCGGCGTCAAGGTGACAAGCCCGGATGGTTGGTTTGCTGTGCGGCCTTCAGGTACAGAAGCCATCTGCAAGCTTTACACGGAATCCTTCAAGGGTCAGAAAGAGCTTGAGGCATTGCAGAAGGATGCTTTGAAATTTATGGATGATCTCCTGCACAAGGGCGCATAGATCTCAGCGCGTGCCGCTTTTTTGAGGTTCAGACAAAGGCGAGAGATCTTCGTTGCGTGCAGCCATTTTTGTGTTGCCCACAATTTTCGCTTTCGTCTTTTTGTCGTTGGCCAAAGATGTTTTTCACCAAAAGGAGAAATCCCATGAGAAAGTTCATCTCCGCATGTTGTTTTGTCGCTTGTCTCGCTTTGGCTGCTCCAGCTTTTGCTGGGGATCAGACTTTTGGCCCAGATTTTTCCAGGTTCACTATTACCGTGCCGGATGGCTGGAAAGCCACACCCAACGATGGTGGCTGCCAGGTGATTTCTCCTGATCAGAAATCATCGTTCAGCATTCAAGTCGCAAAAAACGGCGGCAAATCTGCCTCTGAACTGGCCAAGCTTATTGGACAGAAATTGGGTGGAAAAATTCTCTCAACCGAGGATCTTGATGCCACCCAGACACTTCTGGAAGCCGAAGTTGATGGCGTCAAGATGAAGATCCTGGTCATCGTCGATGGCGACAAATTCTGCACTGTTATCTTGGCGGGCCCTGATGAAGCGACGATGACCAAGATTATGGATTCGTTTAAGGACGCAAAGTAAGATTTTCTTTGTTTGCAGCAAAAAAGCCGCCCAGAACCGGGCGGCTTTTTTGCGCTGTATAACGTCGATAGAGGAATGTAAATATGTGAAGAGGGGCCTAGGCCTTTGTGGCCGGCAAAACCTGGGATTTTTGCGTGCTCATGAGGAAAGCAAGGGTTGAACGCAAGTTCGCAGAGCCTGTTTTTTCAATGTCTCGCCACAGCAGTTTTGCCTGACTGTGGATCCAGTCAAGCTCATGGGTGAACTGCATGCGGAAACCGTCAGCTTCTTTATCTTTCTGTGTGTAGTGCAGGCCAAGTTTCTTGCCAAGCAAAAAGAAGGGGACATTTTTTTGTCCCTCTGTCTTGAGTGACAGGAGGAAAAAGAAGATGGCGCTTGAGGCACTTTTGGTAGCATGTGGAGGGATTTTGATACAGACGCCGCCAGCAGAGATATTGAGGAGGGAAAACTGGAAAATTTTATTGTTGGTGACGCAGTTGCTGAGAATGGTTTTGAGTTCCAGACGTGTCTGCGGAATGCCATTGAGGAGATCGAGGCCAAGGGTGGCTGGAATGTCATCTCTCCAGTCATAGCGCTCATCACGGCGCATGCGTCTGGTATTGAAGGCATGCCCAAAACGCAGCAGCAGTTCTGTGGGTTTTCCTTCGGAATCCGTGGTGGTGCTGAGGATGCTTGCTTCGCCGTTATAGCCCATGGGTTCAACAATACCGCCTGGCTTTTGCAGGCTCATATTGAAAAAGACATCGGCGACGACCTGACCCTGAGCAAGTTTGGCAGGAGCTGTTGTAGGGATGGTTTTTTGACTTTCTATGCCAAAGCGCACGACATTGCCGGCGATCTTACAGATAACCCCCTTAAGTTGCACAGCTAGGGATTTTCCACTGAAACCGTGAGATAAGATCAGAGTCAGGGGAATTCTGTTGTTGTACACCTGCTCAAGCACGGGAAGACTGGATGGTCTCCACATGGAAAAAAGGTCTTGGGAGGATTCGGCATTCATGGCAGAAAAAGTGAAATGTCTTGGCCGCTTGTGTCAGAGATTTTCTAGCGATAGTTCAATCTATAGCACTTTTTTGCAAATTCAACAAGCAGCGCTTGGGCACTTTTTTTCGTTGGGACGTGAGCCAACGTCAAGAGTCGCTAATTATCAGATTCAGGCAAAAAAAAGGGCGGGACAAGTCCCGCCCAGAAATCAATGGCGTCGAAGCTTAGGCATAGACGCTGAAGCAGAGAATAGAAGCCACAATGCCCACAGGAATACTGTAGAGCAGGAAGGGCCAGATGGTCTGCTTCAAGATATCACCTTCACGGCCAATGAGGCCCGTAACGGCGCAGGCAGCCACGATATTGTGCACGCAGATCATATTACCCATGGCGCCGCCGGCACCCTGAGCTGCGATAACAGCAATGGATTGCTTCACGTTAAACTGCAGCTGCTGAGCCACGTCCCACTGGAAGTTGGCGAAGAGCATGTCGGACACGGTGTTGGAGCCTGTGATAAAGGCACCAAGGCCGCCGATATAGGAAGCCACGGCCGGCCAGGCACTACCCATGGCAGCGGCACAGACCTTAGCCATGGCCAGAGGCATGGAGTCATAGCCCACGGGGTTCTGGGCAGAACCCTTGAAGATGGAGACAAGGGCCACGGCTGCAATCAGAGCAATGGTCGGAGCCTTCATCTTGGCAAAGGTGGTACCCCAGGCCTCAGCAACCTTAGCGCCGTTCATACCGTGCAGGGCAATGGTTAAGAGCGCAACCAGGACAAAGGGAATTGTGCCAGGCAACCAGAGGAGGTTGATGGAGGCATTGACCTTGATGCCTTCAACGAGCTGGGGCAGAGCAAAGGTCGCTGCAGGGTTGGCGGCCATGAGGCCCTTGAGACCGAAGGCAGGCACACGGGTGATCACGAGGATGGCACCGCAGAGGATATAGGGCAACCAAGCCATGAACTGGCTCATATGTTCCTTGTATTCGGTCACATCTGAAGCAGCAATCTGACCTGTCCAGGAAGGCTTCCACTCGGCATGGGGAGCAAACTGCCAATTGCCTTCAGGCACGCAGATGCCCTTCTTGGTCAGAGAGATAAGCAGGGCCAGACCGACCAGGCCACCCACCAGAGAGGGTACTTCAGGACCGGCAAGCCAAGCGATAGCATAATAGGGAATAGCGAAGATCAGACCGGCCATGATGCAGTACTTCCACGCCGCAAAGCCTTCGCTCCAGCTCTTGTTCTTGCCGTAGAAACGGGTCATAAAGCCGAGCATGAAGATGGGCAGGATGAAGATCATGGCACCGTGCATCAGGGTGACGTTCTGACCGATCAGAGCAAAGAGGGCCTGCTGATCAGCAACGCCGGCGGGTACGGCAAGACTTTTGAAGCCTGCGATGATGGGAGTACCCACAGCACCGAAGGTCACAGGGAAGGAGTTGAAGACTAGACAGACAACAGCTGCACAGATGGGCGGAAAACCAAGACCCAGGAGCAGAGGAGCTGCCAGGGCTGCCGGAGTACCAAAGCCTGCGGCACCTTCAATAAAGGCTCCGAACATGTAGCCCACAATGATGGCCTGTACGCGGCGGTCAGGGCTAACTTTCGTCATACCGGCCTGAATGGTCTCCATGGCGCCGCTGGACTGCAGGGTGTAGTAAATGAGAATGGCACCAAAGACGATGATCAAGACGCCGATGGCATTGACAGTACCTTCAAGGAATAATGCTCCCACATGGGCAAGGGGCATTTTCCAGACTAAAATGGCAAGAGCCGCACCAGTCAAGAAGGCCAGCGGCATGGCACGCGTGGAGGGCTGACGAAAGCCCACCATCAGAATCAGTGCCACAAGGATGGGCAAAACCGCTAGCGAAGCGAGAACGCCTATGGACATAAATCCTCCCTGAGGGGAATGGCGGAAGTTTGGGTCGCGAAATTTCGCTTGCAGCCACTCCGCTTTCAGCGTGCAGGCGATGTACTTTATAGAGTATCATGTACGCAAGAAAAGAGGGCTCACGGGAAGAATCCCGTGAGCCGGTAGCAATTACTTCTTGAGATGTTCAGCAAGCAATTCGCTCATATGCTTGACGGTGACACCCATCTTGCGCTTTTCAGCACCACCCTTGAGCTGCATGACACAGCCGGGGCAGTCCACAACAAGCGTTGTGGCGCCGGTGGCGGCCACATTGTCCAGCTTCTTCTCGAGGAGTTTGGCGGAAATTTCGGGGAACTTGGCAGAATAGGTTCCACCAAAACCGCAGCACACTTCCTCTTCGGCACAAGGTATGTATTCGCCGGCATCCTTGATCAGCTCGCGCGGGGCCTCCTTGACCTGCAGACCACGGCAAAGGTGGCAGGAAGCATGATAGGTGATCTTTTCGCCGTTGTTCACAAAGTCATCGGCTGTCAGCTTAAGCTTGTCATGGATGAAGGAGCTGAAATCAATAACCTTTTCGGAGAAGAATTCGGCCTTGCGGCTCATTTCAGGATCATCAGCCAGGAGCTTGGGATAGCTGTGCTTGAGATGGGAGGCACAGCTGGCACAGAGGGTGACCACATAATCGTAGTTGCCATTGTAGAAAGCATTGATGTTCTGCTTGGCAACATCCTTGCTGGTCGCGCGCTGTCCCATCATTTCCAGGGGCAGTCCGCAGCAGGTCTGCTCCATGGGGTATTCCACAGACACGTTCTTCGCGCCCAGAATCTTGACGGCAGCTTCGAGCTCTTCAGGATAGACAAAGTCCTGAGCGCAGCCACCGAAAATGGCCACGCGCATGACAGGATTGCTCACCTTGGGCGCAATGGAGGGCCAGCGGTCTCTGAAGGCCTTGTCGGCAATGGCCGGCAGAGCCTTAAAACTGTGTTTGCCAAGGAAAATGGCAGGCAGATGACGCTGGAACTGTGTGCCACCCGTAAAGGGCTTTTGAGCGAAGCTGGCGAATTTGAGCAGGGAGTGGAAGATCTTGCGGTTCTTCATGGCCGCGCTCATCAGGGCTCCGGGGACACTTCCGTCCTCAGCGGTCAGTCGGCTGCGGATTTCGCGGATCAGGCGCGGAAGTTCAATGCCGCCGGCACAGACATTGGCACAGGATTCACAGCCAATGCAGTTCTGGCAGAGATACTTGGCCTTGTCTTTGCCATGGAAGAAATAGGTGAGAATCAGGCCGATGGCACCAATGTAGATATAGCCCATCTTGTGGCCGCCCACCAGACGGAAGACCGGGCAGACATTGGCGCAGGCGCCGCAGCGCACGCAGCGGAAAATCTGCTTGAAAAGCGGGTCTTTGGAAATTTCACGGCGGCCGTTGTCCAGAAATACCACGTGCATTTCCTTGACGCCACCTTTGGCCGACTGGCACTCATTGGCACCGCACATCCAGGTCACATAACTGGTCAGACGCTGGGCCGTGGCGTTTCTGGGCAGAACCAGAAGCGTGGTCAGAGCCTGATCAAGTGAGGGGATGAGTTTGTCGAGACCGGCAATGGCCACATGCACCCGCGGCAGCGTTGTCACCATACGGGCATTGCCTTCGTTGGTCACGGTGGCAATGGCGCCGTTTTCAGCAATAGCGAAGTTGGCACCGCTGATGCCCATGTCGGCATTGATAAATTTGCGGCGCAACTGCACGCGGGCAACTTTCACGAGACGCTGAATGTCTTCGCGATCCTGCTCCTCACCTGTGGCTTTCTGGAAAACGTCGGCCACCTGATAGCGGGAGAGGTGAATGGCCGGCATGACCATATGCGAGGGACCTTCATGGCGCAGCTGGATGATCCATTCGCCAAGGTCAGTTTCGTCCACTACAAAGCCCTGACGCTCGAGTTCGGGATTGAGCTCGATTTCCTCGGCTGTCATGGATTTGGATTTGACAATGTATTTGACGTTGCTTTGGCGGGCAATGCGCGCAATGATCATGCGGGCTTCTGCCGCGTCTTTGGCCAAATGGACATGCACGCCGCGTTTTTCTGCTTCGCTTTTGAACTGCGCATAGAGCTCGTCCATATGCTGGCAGGCATAGTCTTTGGCGTCGGCGATTTGTTTGATCAGGCCGCGTTCGTCGACTTCCTGAAAGACATCTGTGCGGCTCTTGCGGTATTCCACCGCGAACTTATCCAGAGTACGTCTGAGAAAGTCGTCGTGCAGGGCTTCGTCAATCCTGTTATGATAATCCGCGGCGCTGGTTGGTGCAGTATGCATGAGTTAGCCCTCCAGAAGAATGATGTGCAGTTCCAGTGGTCCATGGACGCCGATGGCGCCTACCCGTTCGATGTCGGCCGTACGGCTTGGACCGGTGATCAGGGTCGTATAGCTGACCTTGCCGCCATTCATGCGTTCACGCAAAAACGGGGCGATGGAGGGCAGATCAGGATAGATCTTGGATTTTTGCAGCACAAGCACATGAATTTCGGCAATCATTCCTGAAAGACGTACGTCTTCCTTGTCCGTGATGGCCATACAGGTGCCGCTGGCGGCAACACCGAGTTCGGCAAAGCTGAAACCCACATCAATGCCTGCGAGGTGTTTACGCAGGTTATCTTTGATACAGGCGATATTCTTGCCTTCACAGAGTTTTTCGAGAGCAGCGAAGTCTTCATCGGAAAGACTCGGGGCCGCGAGGATCTTGGTAGCACGAGTCGGGCAGCCAAGAGGTCCTTTCGGCCCTGTTTCACAATTTTCCGGCGCGAGCAGTTGTGCCGGTTCCTTGGCCTGGCATACCTCAAAGGCATACTGCAGAGCGTCTGCAATTGTTGCCTTTTCTACCACTTTAGCACTGACCAGTGCGGCTTTGGCCTTGAAGGCTTCGATCAGTTCCTGATTGAATTCAGGCATGATGTTCTCCTTAGTGAGTTAACAAAAGTGCAGGAGCGAGATCTCGCGGCGATCAAAGGCTTTCCGCATAGATTTCAATGGGGTGTTTGACTTGAATATTGTCGTTATTATGCGAAAGCACGTCCTCAAGCTGCATCATGCACGCAGGACAACCTGCTGAAACCACAGAAGCTCCGCTGGCCACGACATTATCCCGTTTACGCTGCCCAATATTGCGGGAGTAGTCGTAGTGGAAGAGATTGAAAGATCCTCCGCAACCACAGCAGCGGTCAGCTTCTTTCATTTCAACCAGGGTGTATTTACCGTTGGCCTGGATCAGCTTACGGGGCTGTTCTGTGACACCAAGGCTCTTCTTCAGGTGGCAGGAGTCATGATAGGTGACCTTGACGCCTTCCTTGTTGGCCTTGGGTTCCACATGCAGGACATCAATGAGGAAGGCATTGATGTCCATGGTTTTCTTGGAGATTTCTTCAGCTGCACGCTTTGAGGGCGCATCAATACGCTCGGCGTATTCCGGCCAGAGTTCCTTGATGGTCGATGTACAGGACCCGCAGGGGGTGACCAGGTAATCGAAGCTTTTGTCAGCCAGAAGATTGAGATTGACTTTGAGTTGGTTGACCATGCCCTGACCGTCGCCTGAAGAGACCGCGGGAATGCCGCAGCAGGCGAGAGAACTTGGCATGTAGATGGCAACCTTGTGATAGTGCAGGGCCTTGATGCAGGCAAGACCCATATTGGTGTACATTTTGTCGCCGAGGCAGCCAGGATAGAAGGCCACCTTGAGCTGCCCAACACTTGCCCGTTCATCCAAAGCGCCTACCTTGGCATGCAGACTCTGGGAAGCCAGGGGACGGATATGCCGGTCGCCGAGCATGAAATTGAGCATGGGTGAGCAGACCGTACCCTGGGAATCCTGAGAGGAACGGAAAACGAGTTTCTGCAAGGGGGCACCGATACTCATGGCCGCATTGAAGAGCTTTGGTCTGGCCAGAAGCTGGCGGAAAATGAGCTTCTTGGCCGGGTGCAGACCAAGATAGCTGTGCACCACTTCGCGCGCTTCACGGAAAATTTCCATGATTTTCACGCCCGGAGGGCAGGCTGCCTGACAGGAACCACAGAGCAGACAGCGGCCGAGTTTATCACCAAGAGATTCGGGGTCGCGGAAGAGCTCATGGGCCATATTACCAATGAGCGCCAGTTTGCCGCGTGCCACGTCCGCTTCCATGCCCGAAGCACCAAACATGGGGCAGACCGCCTGGCACATGCCGCAGCGCATACAGTCGGTCAGTTTGTCATCCAGCGCCATGAGGCGCTTGGCCAGTGCTTGTAAATCTTCCATGACTAGATCCCCACCAGTTTTGTCGGATTGAGCAGACCCTTGGGATCAAGTGCACGACGCAGACGCTGGGAGAAGAGAATGGTGCCGCGGCTGGTTTCCTTTTCCATCCACTTGCTCTTGGCAGTGCCGATGCCGTGTTCACCGGAAAGGGTGCCCTGCAGCTTGATGGCCACATCAAACATTTCGTCGATGGCCATTTCCACACGGTGGAATTCTTCCTTATTGCGCTTGTCGCAGAGGAAGGTGGGATGGAGATTGCCATCGCCGGCGTGACCGAAGGTGCCTACTTCCACCTTGTACTTGGCAGCGATTTCATTGACGGCCTTCATCATGGCAGGAATCTGGGAGCGGGGCACAGTGGCGTCTTCGAGTACCGTGGTCGGCCGGCAGCGGGCGAGCACGGGCAGAGCCATGCGGCGGGCTTCCCAAAGTTTGAATTTCTCGGCAGCGTCCTTGGGAATGTGCACAGCAGAGGCTTTGTTTTCCTTGAGGACGCGCTCAACCGCCAGCGCATCATCTTCCACCTGGGCCGGATGTCCATCCACTTCGATAAGCAGGATAGCGCCGGCTTCACGCGGAAGACCGGAATGCGTGAAATCGTCTACGCGCACAATGGTGTTGTTGTCGAGGAATTCGAGAGTACAGGGCAGAACGTGGGCGGCAATGATGCCGGCTACGGCTTCTGCGGCGTTCTGCATGTCGTCAAACACAGCCATCATGGCACGCGAAGCCTTTGGCGGGGGAATAAGTTTGAGGATGGCTTTGGAAATAACGCCAAGCGTGCCTTCAGACTGAATGAGCATGCCAGCGAGATTGTAGCCTGTGACGCATTTGACAGTGCGCGAACCGGTTTTGACAATTTCGCCAGTGGCGTCGAAGAATTCCACGCCCATGACATAATCCTTGGTCACGCCATATTTCAGACCGCGAAGGCCACCGGCATTTTCGGCAATATTGCCACCAATGGTTGAGACCGCCTGAGAACCGGGATCGGGCGGATAGAAAAGTTTCTTTTCGGCCACGGCCTGAGCAAACTGGGCGGTGATGACGCCCGGCTCGACCACAGCGTAGAGGTCGTTGGAATTGATCTCGAGAATATGGTTCAATCCATTGGTGAGGATGACCACAGTCTCTGAACGATCAGGAATGGTCCCACCAGAGAGATTGGTGCCAGCTCCACGAACGGTCATGGGAATGCCGTTGTCGTAGAGTTTTTTGACACACTCTCCGAGTTTTTCAGTTGTTGTGGGACGCACGACAAGAGACGGTATGACCGGCTCAAGTACCGCAGAATCATATGAATAGCTCTGCAGGTCGGCTTCAGAAGAAAAGACATTCTCCTTGCCGAGCATCCGTTCGAAATCAGAAATTAAGCCTTGACTTACCATGCATCATGCTCCATTCGGCACGGACTTATGCCCATGATTAGGGTGGGGAACCGACGCCCGAGGCTAGCGTGCGCGTTATGCCGGTTTTGGCGTGTCTGAGGACTTGTGACCCTTGTGACAGCGCGCTTTGCCGGGAGCGTTTTTTCCAATGAGCCATAATGGCCATAACGTTTTTCGAGGCACACTTTACCATGAAACTTGGTGTTTACATTCATGATCTTTTTTAGCTGAAGAGCGATAGAGCGTCAACACTTAGCGGGCACCAAAAGGGGGAAAAACGACTTTTGGCAATGTCGTGCATGAGCTCCTAAACGCTCGAAACAAAAGCCTTTTTGAGGTCGGCGTGCGAAGCTGGTAGGAATCAGGAGAAGAAAAGTTGAAATTGATCGAATAGGAGATAGATCCATGTCTGCGCGGGGAAGTTCACTATAGTTCCTAGGTGTTTTTTACCTATTTTGCTCTATTAGAAAGTTGGTAAAAACAAATGATATGTTTGTATTTTTCAAAAAAAGTAAAAAAGACTATGTTGGCAATGGGTGTCGTGACATATCTACTTGAAAATACGCGGCGAAAGAGGACGTCAAACTTTCTCAGGCTTTGTGGTTTTTTTTCTCAAGTCTGCTTAAACGTTTGAGTATTTGCTCGTAATAGGGGTCGTCCTCTTCCAGGCGGATGCTGCGTTGAAAACGCATTTTGCTGCGGTCCACGAGAAAACGTAGCTTCTGCATGCCACTGAGCCGTTCGTGTTCGTCCTCACATTGTTCCAGAAGGTCAAGTACTCGTGAAATCTGCTTGCGTTCTTCAAGCTCCGGGCTGAGACAACCGGCATTGCGCAGGATTTTATAGGCCATGCGCAGTTCTTCAGGGACATTGCTCAGGTCTTCCAGTTCCAGAGGGCGGCCCTGGCCTGGCAGATTGTCAAATTCGCCTTTTTGCATGGCTTCTTCGATGCGTCGCTCAGCAATGTACTGAATGGCAGAGAAGGGAAATTCTTGCATCAGCGGCCCACCTCGTTCTTTTTTTCAGCAAAGCGGCGTTTCCAGTCCAAAAGCAGGGTTAAGGCCTCCATGGGGGATAGCCGTTCAGGATCAAGCTCGGCAAGAGCCTTTTGCAAAGGATGCACGAGAGGGCTTGGCCTGACTTCCTGTTTTTCGAAATGCGCTTCGAGACCTGGCAGAAGTGCCTGGGCGGTTTTGCGTACAGCCTCCTGCATGCCTTTTCTGCCGCTTTCAAGCCTTTGCAGAAGTTCTCGGGCCCGGTCCACCACGGCTTTGGGAATACCGGCAAGTCTGGCGACCTCAACACCGTAACTTTTGTCGGCAGGGCCGGGAATGAGTTTGTGGAGAAAGACAATATTGGCGTTCACTTCCCTGATGGCGATATTCATGGTGAAGACCTCCGGCAGGCGGCCTTCCAGTTCTGTGAGCTCGTGGTAGTGGGTGGCAAAAAGGGTGCGCATGCGACCCTCGCTGCGGTTCACAAGATACTCCACAATGGCCCAGGCCAGTGCTACGCCGTCGTAGGTACTTGTGCCCCGGCCAATCTCATCAAGGATGACGAGACTGCGTTGGCTTGACTGGCGCAGGATGCGGGCGGTTTCCATCATCTCCACCATAAAGGTGCTTTCACCCTGGGCAAGATTGTCCTGGGCGCCGACACGGGAAAAGAGCTTATCAACAAGGCCTAAGCGGGCACTTGTGGCGGGTACCATGGAGCCCATTTGGGCCAGGATGCAGAGAAGAGCTGTTTGTCTGAGCACCGTGGATTTGCCCGACATATTGGGACCTGTGAGCAGACAAAAGCTGTGGGACTGACCAAGGGAAAGATCATTGGGCACAAAACTCGTACGCCCGATAATCTCCTCAATAACCGGGTGGCGGGCACCCTTGATGTCCAGCACCGGCTGATCACTGAAGGTGGGAAAAACCCAGCCCCGAGTTCTGCCGGCCTGGGCCAGGCCCTGCCAGTAGTCGATGTCACCAAGGGTCTGGGCAAGTCGGAAAAGACGCTCGCGTTGCGCTGCCAGATGTTCGCGCAGTTCCTGAAAGAGCTGGTATTCCAGGCTTTTACGTTTGTCTGAGGCCGAGAGCAGAGCCTCTTCCAGTTCCTTGAGTTCCACCGTGGTGAAACGCTCGGCATTGGCAAGACTCTGTCTGCGGGTGAAATGGGCGGGAATTTCCTGGGTCACGGCCCGGGAAAGTTCATAATAATAGCCGAAGACACGGTTATAGCCGAGCTTGAGCTTGGGTATGCCTGTGCGCTCGCGTTCCTTGGCCAAAAGTTCTTCCAGTTTTTGCTGGGCATTGTTCACCATGTCCAGAAGGGCATCCAATTCCTGGTGATAGCCCTGGCGGAAAATGCCGCCATCGGTAATCAGCTGGGGAGGATCATCGGCAAGAGCACGGGCAAGGAGCTGGGCGCAGTCCTCAAGGCAGTCCAAATGCTCAAGGAGGCTTGCCAAGAGGGGAAATGTTTCACTTGCCAGAGCTTGCGTAAGCAGGTTTTTGAGGGCTGGCAGTGCGAGCAGAGAGGCTCTCAGACCCACAAGATCCTTGGGATGGCAGCGATTCAGGCAGATGCGTTGGCTGAGGCGTTCAATGTCAAAAATGCCCTGCAGGGCCTTGCGTAGAGCTGCGCGCAGACTGTCGTGGTCTGCCAGAAAGCGAACTGCAGACTGCGTCTCAAGAATGGGCTCTACCTCTCGCCAGGGATGGTGGAGCATATCCTCAAGCTTGCGGGCGCCCATGGGGGTTATGGTCGTTTTCAGCAGATGCCGCAGGGTGCCTTTGCCTCTGTTTCCAGACATGCTGACAAAGAGTTCGAGATTGCGTTCGGTTGTGTCGTCCAAAAGCATGCGTCGACTGAGATTGAGCGGCACAAAAGCTTCCAGCTGATCAATGTGGGCTTTTTGCATCTGCTCAAGATAGCGCAGAAGCTGGGCGCAGGCCTGGGCCAGGGTCGGCTTTTTCTTGAGTCCCAGGGCGTCCAGACTGTGCACATGCTGTGCCTGACAGAGTATCTCTTCGGTGCGCTCAGGACTCATGACTGTTGCGAGCCTGACCAGATGGACATTGTCAAAAAAACGCAGTTTGGGCAGCGTGATTTCCTTGTCCAGCAGAAGCTCGCGCGGGCCCATTTTCTGCACCCACTGCCAGAGATCTTCCTCTTTGTGAAATTCTGTACCTGTCCACTGACCTGTGGAAATATCCGCCCAGACAAAGGCCCAGCCGTTTTCAGACCCCTTGCTTTTCTGTGCGAGGACACAGCCCAGATAGTTGTGGCGTTCCGCCTCAAGAGTATCGCTTTCCAGCACTGTTCCAGGCGTGATGACCTGGGTTACGGCACGCTGAACAAGACCTTTGCCAGAACGTTTGGGATCCTCGGTCTGATCGCAGATGGCTACCACATAGCCCCTGTCGATGAGCTGAGAGATATAGCTTTGGGCGGCATGCCAGGGCACGCCACACATGGGTACATCCTGGCCTGCTGATTTATTGCGGCTGGTCAGGGCAATCTGGAGCTCTTTAGAGGCAGTGACGGCATCGTCATAGAAAAGTTCGTAGAAATCACCCATGCGGTAGAAGAGCAGGGCATCCGGGTAATCGGCCTTGATGCTCTGATACTGCGCAAACATCGGTGTCAGTTTGATCTGTTCTTCCATAGAATGACAAACATTTTGCGGCAAAGTCACGTCCTTGAGGACTGCAGCAAGTTGAGAGGAAAGAGCAAGTGTCAGGAAAAATGTACGCCCCATATCCCAAGGGATATAAGGCGTACAGGAAAAGTCAACGGAGGAGAAAGGGAAACGTTAGGCTGGCTGCTCGGCCTTGGCAGGAGCCGGGGTACTCTGTGCCACAGCTTCCTTGGGAGCCTCGGCCTTTTCAGCGGCCTGTGCCTGTGGCAGAGATTTGGCGACGATTTCTACACTTTTTTGGGCATCTTCTGTGACCACCACGGGCTTGGCTTCCTCAACACTAAAGAAGAAGTTGCGCAGACGTGTGAACCAGGAAGGCCTGGGAGTGCGGTTGAGGAGCCTTTCGGCCTTGGCCAGCTTGCTTGAAAGCGATTGAATCTTCCACTTGCTCTTCAAAAGGCGGGCTGAAAGCTGCAGTCTGTCCCAGACAAGCAGGGTGAGGGCAAGCAGCACACCCACAAAGAACGCACAGATAACCAGAAAATAGAAGGGCAGCGAGATGGAAGTCATTGGCGGAATGAAGAACAGGTCGAGTTTCAGTTCCATCTTGGTTGCGAGAATATTCTGGTTCTGGAAAAAGAAGACCAGCGCCAGAAATATCAGACATGCCAGCAGCAGCACTTTAATATAGCGCATGAAAACCTCCAGATTCAACAAACTATGAGAGAACGTCCTCTTCCGGGCCCAATTCCAGAATAAGAACGAATCGCATATATGGTGTGGCTGCGAACGGCCTGCATGGGCATGGTTTGAGCGTTGATGCCGCCCGCTTTTCTACGCAAAATACGGGCGTAGAGCCCGGTAGGTGCTGGACAAATGTTCCGGAATGGTACGAACTTCGTCAAAAACCGCCATAAAGGAGGAATCGCCGTTCCAGCGTGGCACAAGGTGAAAGTGCAGATGCTCACGAATGCCTGCACCTGCGGCCTGTCCCTGATTGAGCCCCACATTGATGCCTTCACAGTGAAAATGTTCGGTCAAAATGACGGAACAGCGCTGGATCAGAGCGATGATCTCCTCAAGCTCGGCAATGGGCACATCGGCAAGCTGCATGACATGACGATAGGGACAGACCATGAGATGGCCGTTGGCATAGGGGTACTTGTTCATGATGACAAAGGCCTGCTTGCCTCTGTACAGCACAAGCCGTTCTTCGTCCTCATCGGTGTGCTCAGGCAGACAAAAGACACAACAGTCCGGCTTGGGGCCAAGAATATACTCAATGCGCCATGGAGACCAAAGATGTTTCATAATAGGCTGACTTTACAGAAAAAGACAGGCAAAACCCTGGGGTTGCCAAGAGCAAAAGGATCTACGAGCTGTGATGAAAATGCTGTAGGTAATGCTTTGACACTACACAAAAAAGTACATCTGAGCAAGCCTGGCAGCTGATTTTCCGTTAGCACATCTTTTGTGTGGGGGCTATGAACCTGCTTAGCGACCTCTGCGGCCCTGCCAGAGAGGAATTTCCGGTGCCTTGAAGTTTCTCAGGGCATTGAGATCAATGCGCATGGGCCGACCATTGCGGCCGCGAATGACAGGCCCGCGTCTGCGGGTATTGGCCTGGGCAGGCATATAGGGCGAAAAATGGCCTGAGCACTGCTGTGGCCCGATTTTTTCAGGGATTTGGGCATCCTGGGGCCGCAGAATATCCTCTGCCCGGCTCAGGTATTTTTCGGGATCAAGGGCTCCCCTGGTTTTGGAAGAAAGACCGAAATGCAGATGGGCGCCTGTGGTGAAGCCTGTGCAGCCAACCTCGCCGACCTTTTCTCCTTTGGCAATTCTCTGGCCGACAACAAGCTGTGTTGTCTGGAGATGCACATAGCTTGAGATGAGATCATCGTCGTGGACGATTTCGACCATGATGCCAGCATTGCCGTAAAAACCGGCCTTGGTGACGGTACCGTCGCCAAAGGCGACAACTGGCCAGCCCAGATGTGCCCGAATGTCTAGCCCATGGTGGGTGCGGATGCCGGTGCGACCACCCAGACGGCGTTCCCCGAAACGTGAGGTGATGAGTTCTCGCAGGGGAGGAAGCTCCTTGCTGGCACAAGGCACGGCTTCGTGAAATTCCTTGGCAGGCTGGCGTTCTTTTTTCCCCTTGTCGCGCTTTTTTTTGTCCTGACTTTTGTCCTGATCTGCTTTTTTTTCATGTTTCGTATTGCTTTTCTCGTCGCCTTTCTTATCTTTTTCGTGTTCAGCGTCCTTGTCTTTGTCTGCCTCGGCATGTTCCTTGGGTGTCTGTGCCTGCTCGTTTGCCGCCTGTTCAGGCTCTGCGGACAGAGGCTGCGCCCAAAACAGGAGGCAAAGACCAAGGAGCAGAAGTTTACACAAGCTTGCCGCAGCCAACAGACCTCTGCGGGTAGCTGCTGCAAGGCAGCTTTTGTGCCATCTTTGGGGTAAAGGAAGAGGTATGATCACGTCGTTTCCGCCAAATATCTTGATCTGTACAGATGCCCGCTATGGTCATCCCAAAGCCTTTCTGCAGGAAGATGCCCTGCAGCTTATGGTGGATCAGCTGGCGCAGAAAGAGCCTGATGCCGGCTGGGATACGCATGATATTTCCCAGGATGAAACCGTCCGTGGCCGACTTCTGCACGCAGGTGACGGACAGAGTGCTGAATATCAGGCAGTGAGCGGCAATGGCCGCACACTGCGTATTGTCATTGGCCAGTTTGACCGCTATGGAGCGGCCGAAGTCAAAGAGATACGTGAGCAGTCATCATTGTGAGGAGAATACCCTATGAGCCAGGAAGAAAAAACGGTTGAGGCCGGTGCGGACAAAGCTGTACAGTTGCCTATGGTGCTCAACCACAGCCATATTCCCAGTGATTTTGCCAATGTTTTTCAGACGCGCATTGTGGATGGCCTTGTGGCCATTTCCTATGGAGTCAGCTATCCGGATACGGCAACCGATGCCAATGGTCAGAAGCAGCCTGTCTACGCCGTTGAGCTTGAGCGCAGACTTGTGATGAAGCCGGATTCGGCCAAGCGCCTTTACAACGTCCTTGCGCAGACGCTCAAGCAGTTTGAAGAAGCGGAAAAGTAGCTAGCGAGCAATCTTATGCCGGATTTGCCGGCAGAGGCCCATGAGCGCATCGTATTCGCTGCGGGCAAGTTCCATGCGCGCAAAAAGACGGCGCCAGGGCAGAAAGAAATAGTCAATATTGTCGCCGTGCAGACAGTCAAGAGCAAGCAGCGTGGCTTTGAACTGATCAAGAAAACAGTCCAGCTCTCCGTGAGAAATGCCTTTGGCTTTTTTGGGAGGGCGCAAGGGCCTACGGCGTTCTTCAGCGCAGGTATAGAGCAGCAGAAGTACAGCTTGCGCCAGATTGAGGGAGGAGGCCTGATCGGTGGGAATAGTGACTAAAGCGTCGCAGGCGCAGATTTCACTGTTTTCCAGGCCCCGGTCTTCAGGTCCGAAGACCAGAGCCACACGTTCATTGGCCTCAAGCCTGCTGACAATCTCCCTGGCCGCCTCATCCGGATGCAAGAGTTTCTGGCGCCAGCCGCCCGTGCGAGCGGTTGTGCCAAGAACATAATGGGTGTCGGAGATCGCTTCTGCCAGTGTTGCCTTGACGCTAATACCATCAAGGATGGCTTTGCCCTTGGGCGTGGCAAGCGGTAAGGCCTTGGCATAGTCCCAGCGTTCAGGGTCAACGAGGAAGAGCTCCGCTGAGCCCATATTGGCTTGGGCACGGGCCACCATGCCAATATTTTCGGGAAAGCGGGTTTTGACAAGAACTGTACGCAGACCGTCAAGAAGCATGCGTCCTCTCCCCTAGACCTGCGTGTTGCCGAGCAGCGCACGGGCTGTGAGCAGCACAATAGTCAGGCCTGCACCGCATTTACACAACGCTCCCAGAAAACGCCCCATAAGTGTACCCTTGGCCGCCTTGACGGCCATTTCCCAAGGCTTGCCTTTGAGCAGCTCCATGGCAAGGCAACCCAGATACGCGCCGGCCAGAGCTCCCGGCAGGGCTCCAAACCCCATGAGAATGGGGGCACAGGCGATGGCTCCGGCAATGGCGCCGATCATGCCGGCCAGAGTTCCCGCGCCACTGGCGCCGGCTTCTTTGGCGCGACTTGCCAGAATGACCCATTCCAGAACTTCTCCAATCACAGCACTGGCCACAGCAAGCACCCAGTAGAGCGTGCCCAGGCTTGCCCCGCAGATCAGGCTGAAGGCCAGCACACAGCCGAGACACAGCCAATTGCCCGGCAGATTGAGAAAGTTGAGCAGAATCAGCAGGCCAAGAAAGACGACAAAGCCAAGACTGAGAAAATCGCCGGTGAAGGCAAGGACCTCGTTCATTTTTTCGCCCTGAGGTCCTGAACCCGCACGGCCTTCCCTTCGGAAAGCGGCAGACTGTTGCTTTCCACCAGTTCCACATGTGGCGTCACAAGAATTTCATCCTTGAGAGCTCGGGCGATTTTCTGCTGTACCTTGTGCAGCTGACGCATATCCTCCACAAAGTACTCGTCGCGAATCTCCACCTTGATGCGCAGAATATCTCCGAAGCCGTCGTTTTCCAGCTGAATGAGATAGTTCTTGCCGACCTCCTCAAAGCCCATAATCACCTGTTCAATCTGCATGGGATAGATATTCACACCCTTGACAATCATCATATCGTCGGCACGGCCGAGGATGCGATCCATACGCCGATGTTGGCGGCCACAGGGACATTGCCCGGGGATAAAGCGCGTCAGGTCGCGGGTGCGGTAGCGCAGAATGGGCATGCCCTGGCGGCAGAGGCTGGTCATGACCAGTTCGCCGATTTCTCCGTCGGTGACCGGTTCTCCTGTCTCAGGATTGACGATCTCAGGATAATAGGCATCTTCCCAGATGTGCAGACCTTTTTGCTCAAGGCATTCAAAGCCCACACCTGGGCCATTCATTTCGGAAAGGCCGTAGGAATTGTAGACCTTCATGTCAAAGAGGTTTTCAATACGCTTGCGGAATTCCTCGGTATAGGGCTCGGCGCCCACGAGAGCGATGCGCAGGGGAAAATCGTGCGGGTCTTCACCCATTTCGCGCAGCCTTTCACCCACAATGAGGGCATAGCTTGGCAGAATATGCGCCACAGTCGTGTGAAAATCGCGGGCAAGCTTGATTTGGCGTTTGGTATTGCCGGCACCTGCCGGAATGGTCATACAGCCCAGCCGCTCGGCGCCGTAGTGGATGCCAAGACCGCCTGTGAAGAGACCGTAGCCACTCATATTCTGGAAGACGTCATCGCGGCGCACTCCGACCATATACATACAACGGGCCATGAGATCACTCCACCAGTTGAGATCATTGGCCGTATGGCAGATGGCGACGGGAGTGCCTGTTGTGCCGCTTGAACAGTGCATACGCACAATTTCCTGTGTCGGCACCGTGACCAGACCCATGGGGTACTGATCCCTGAGATCCTGTTTGGTGGTGAAGGGAATCTTGCGGATATCATCCAGATGCGAAATGGAATCAGCCGTGATGCCCGCCTCGTCCAGGCGCTGGCGGTAAAAGGCGCATTTTCTGGCCTGGGCCACGGTGGATTTCAGACGAATGAGCTGCGTTGAGGCTATGTGGTCGCGGCTCCAAGTTTCCGCCACATCATAAACATCCATGTGCATGTGCGTATTCCGTAGGGTTTTAATGTGTATGTGTCTGGCTCAGGCCGTAGAGCAGTCCAAAACAGCCGGCGACCATCATGTCGCCGAGCGGATTGCAGAAGCGGCCAAGACCGGTGAATTTTTCCCGTTGCGGCCCAGTGAAATAGGTGGGCTCAAAGCCTCCGGCCTCTTCTGGGCGTGTGCCATAGACTGTGCCATGGCCCATGGCCTTCTGCACCTGTTCACAGGGAAGCCAGCCGAGTCTGAAATCCTTCAGATCAGAGGCGAGCTGCTCCTTGTCCACAAGGCCGGTATGCTGTTCATAGAGGCCGCAGACTTTGCCCTGATAGATCAGTGCCGCCAGTATATGGGTATTGCCGGCATTGACGAGGGTAATGCCCGTGGCAAAGGAACGCTCAAGAATGCCTGAATCACATAAAAAAGCAAGGAGAGCGCTTGTGCCGGTATCGGCCACAGGTCCGCCTGTGGCGGCCTGAAGTGTGCGCAAACGTGTCAGCGCTGCGGGCACATCCTCGTAGATCCAGTCAGAAAGGGTATTGTGTTGAGTCAGAAGATCCTGCCAGATCTGCATGCGGAATGTGCGGTTGCCGGTCAGGCAGAAACCGTGATCCTGGGCAGAGGCAACGGTGATGGCCGGAGTTGGCAGACCAAGACTTTGCAGAAAGGTCTGCCAGAATTCAGGCGAAAAATCTGTGAGGTGAAGCGGCAGGGCGTTTTTCGGGCAATGTTCGGCAAAGACAATGCCCATCTTGGCAACTTTCTTTGGATTGTCACAGATGGCTTTGGCGGCCTCTTCCGTGGCGTAGCAGGCAAGACCGGCCGCACGGTGGGCAAGCAGGGCCTGCGAAAAGCCCCCTCCCATATTGCTGCCATAGAGCCAGATGGCTTGTTTGTCCTGAGTGGCTTTTTGAATGCGCTTGCGGATCTGGCGGGCTGGGGATGGGAAAATAAAACGCGGCCAATTGTCGAAATTGACATGAGGTTCAGCCAAAAGGCCGTCCTGAGTCCCGCTGCCAATATCCAGGCAGAAGACAGGACCGTTTTCCTCGAGAAAGCTGTAGATTGCTTCGTTCATGGGGCTCCAAGATTTCAGAAAAATGACCCCGGAAGCAGCACTTCCAGGGTCAAAAAAGGGAAAAGAGCGCAGGAAGATTAGTGGCAGCCGCCGCAGGTGGCGCAACCGCCGCCTTCAGGCATAGGCAGGGGAATTTCAGGTTCTACCGTGAAGCCCATGAAGGTCAGGTCGATCTTGCAGCTTTTGACCTGGGCGAGCAGCGCTTTATCAATGCAGAAGGTATAACTGCCGTTTTGCTCGGTTACGTCATTATCCGAGGGATCGTCCAGAGCCATGTTCAGGCTCGGGCCTGAGCAGCTCATGGCCTGATAGACGCGGATATTCTTTTTTTCCTCGGGTTTTTCCGCAAAGAAGGCATCCAGTTCCTTGCGGGCGGTATCGGTCAGTTCAAACATAGGTGCTCCTTCAAAGAAAATGCAGCAGGGCCAGACCTTTGTGAAAGTCTTTAGCCAGAGGTCAGCTCTGGCAGCGGACTTGTCTGCAGAAAAAAATGCTTTCAAACACGAAATTTTACCTTGCCGTCCTTTCACTGTCAATGCATTTTTGGCATGGTGCTCAATCCAGATATGTGAAAAGCAATGAATGCATCTAGATATGCTGAAGCTTGTCTTCTTGCGGGAAAGTATTTGGGATGTTTTATCAGATAATCGTCCTGGTATCAGGCTTGACGACTGTTACATGTTTACATCTTTTTGGAAAAAATGTTCCGATGAGTCCAAAAAATATATACCTCTAGGCGGTAGCGAGTATAGGGAAATGTACAGAGAACGCTTGCAGGCGAAGCATGCGTAACCTGCTTCAGTGCGATGGCGAAGCGCCGGTGCCAGTGCTTGCCAAAGCCTCGTAGATTGTATGGCAAAGACGGGCCACATCTTCAAGAGGGCTGATATAGGGGGGCATGAGATAGACGAGATTGTTGAAAGGCCGGATCCATACACCGTGCTCTGTGAAAAAGCGGGTGAGTGTGCAGGTATCCACAGCCGACCTTGTTTCCACAACCCCGATATCTCCAAGGACACGGACATCGGCGACATTGGGAAGACTTTGGCAGCCGGCAAGCTCCTGGCGCAGAACGTTTTCAATGGCCAGAACCTGGCTCTGCCAGGCCCCGCTTGCCAAGAGATCCAGGGAGGCATTGGCCACAGCGCAGGCCAGGGGATTGGCCATAAAGGTCGGCCCGTGCATGAAGACCTGTCCGTTGGCGCAGATGCCATCCTGCACCTTGTCTGTACAGAGGGTGGCGGCCAGTGTCATGGTGCCGCCTGTGAGAGCTTTACCAAGGCAGAGGATGTCTGGCGTAAGATCGGCCCACTGCAGGGCAAAGAGTTTGCCGGTATGGCCAAAGCCGGTTGCGATTTCATCAAAGATGAGCAGCGCGCCTGAGGCTTTGCAGAGGTCGGCTAAGCCTTTGAGGTAGTCGGGATGGTAAAACCACATGCCGCCGGCTCCCTGGACAATCGGCTCAAGGATCACCGCACAAATCTCCTCACCTCGTTCGGCAAAGATCTGTCGGGCTGCGTCAAGGCTTTGCGGGTCAAAGGGCTCGTCAAAGCGGCAGGAAGGGCGTGGCATAAAGATCTGCCTGGCAAGGCAGCCTGAAAACAGCGAGTGCATGCCATTGATGGGGTCACAGACGCTCATGGCTCCAAGCGTATCGCCGTGATAGCCACCAAGGGGCGTCAGAAAGCGGGTTTTCTCTTTGTTGCCAAGACCGTACTGGTATTGCAGGGCCATTTTCATGGCAACTTCCACGGCAACAGAGCCGGAATCGGCCAGAAAAACACGGGAAAGTGCCCGAGGAAGCATGCTCTTCAGGCGTTCGGCAAGCGTAATGGCTCCTTCGTGGGTCAGACCGCCAAACATGACGTGGGGGAGTCTGGTGAGCTGAGCGTGCAGGGCTGATTCCAGATGTGGATGCCTGTAGCCGTGTACGGCGCACCACCAGGAACTCATGCCGTCGATGAGCTCTCGCCCGTCAGAAAGCACAAGGCGGTTGTGGTGCGAAAAGGACACGGCAGAGAGCGGTGCGTTATCGCGGGCAGGGCTATAGGGATGCCAGAGGCTTGCACGGTCGCGCGAAATAAGGTCGGATGTGGCGTTTTTAGGCTTTGCGGCGAGGAGATTTCGGGCTAAGGGCGCAAGTGCCTGGGCAAGCCTGGCAAAGCGCTCTTCACGTTTTTCCGTATAGGGAAGGGGATAGACGGCAAGGCTTGGGAAGCGGCTGCGAAGAAGGTTGATATTGTCTGCGCGCAGCGTACGCTCGCAGTCATCCTGAGATGAGCCTGTTTCGGAAAAAACAAGGGCTGAGACGTGGGCAGCTGCGTATCGTAAGGCATCAAGACTTAAGAGCGTGTGATTGATGGCACCCAGGCAGTTGGCTGCGCAGAGCACAACAGGAAAATGAAGGTACGAGAGAAGATGCAGCCAGTCTTCCTGCTCTGAGAGGGGGACATGGAGACCGCCTGCGGTTTCAAAGAGCAGAACATCATAGTCGGACTGGGCCTGGACAAAAGTCTGAATATCGCAGGCAAGCTTTTTTGCCGAGAGTTTTACCCCTACCTGCGCAGCCGCTAGATGCGGAGAGACCGGCAGAGGAAAGCTGTGCAGACAGTGGGCCGTGGGAAAATCTGCCCCCTTGCTTGCCAGAAGATACTGGTAGGAGTCGCTCGCTGTGGTTTTTCCGCAATCGCTGGCTTCGACACCTGTCTGGACAATTTTGACAGCCATGGCTTTGGCTCCAAGGTCCAGGAGACTGCGTAAGAGAGCCGCTGTTGTTACGGTTTTGCCCACATCTGTGCCTGTGCCTGTGAGCAGAAGACAGAAGGGGGAGCCCTGTGCTGATTTATGCATAGTCCAGTCCAAGTTTGTGCAGCATGGCGAGATCTTCTTGAAAATCCTGACCTTGCGTCGTCAGGTAATTGCCGACCATCAGGGCGTTGGCACCAGCGGCAAAGATGTGCTCCTGCATGGCTCCCAGCGTGATGGGACGGCCTCCGCAGATACGCAGCGTTGCGCGGGGGAGAATATGGCGGAAGAGGGCAATGATCCTGAGGGCCTCTTCCGCATCAAGAGGCTTGCGATAGGCCAGGGGCGTTTGGGGATGCGGATGCAGAAAATTGATGGGCACCTGGCTGATATTGTGCTCTTTGAGGGTCAGGGCAAGGGCTATGCGGTCGTCCCAGCTCTCTCCCATGCCAAAAAGACCACCTGTGCAGTTGACAAAGCCTGCTCTGCGCGCGGCAGCAACGGTGGCAAGACGTTCCTGCCAGGTTTGACTGGTGCAGATGCTGGGGTAGTAGTGTTGGCTTGTTTCCAGATTGTGGTGAAAACGCGTAATGCCGGATGTGTGCAGACGCGCAAGCGCGGAAGGCGTGAGTCTGCCAAGAGATGTGCAAAGGCGTTTTTGTATGTCTTTGGAAAAGGCGGCAAAAAGGGATGTCAGTATTTCAAGCTCGTCATCCTGCAGAGCGGCACCGCTTGTGACAATACCAATGTGATGGACGGGAAGTTTTGTCAGGGTGAGAATACGCTCCTTGAGCACTTCCCTGGGCAGGAGCGGGAAGGTGGTAATGGGGGTGTGATTGTGGCTGCTTTGGGCACAGAAGGCACAGTTCATACCACAATTGCCGCTGCGGGCATTGATGATGGCACATAAGACGATACGCTTGCCAAAGGCTTCTTCCCGCAGACTGTTTGCCTGATCAAGAAGCTTTTCTGTGGGCAGAGCAAGCAGAGTACGGGCTTGCCGGATGGCACTGAAATCAGTCATTGACATGAAAATAGTAGCCTTTCCAGGGAAAGCTGGAAAGGCTGTCTCCTTTTTGTGGAATCTCTGAGAGCGTGTTCAATCTGGGGCTGATGCTGGGCTTTTTGCTGCAGATGGCAGAGCCTTTGACTAGAAAAGGCGTACGGGGCCCACAGGTGTTGCTGTACCAAAAAAGCGGGTATCGAGATAGCGACTGCGCAGATGGGGGATGGTCTTCAACTGGGCGTGACTTGCCTGTACAGCCTGTGTGACATGAAAGCATTTTTCCGCACGGCTCGCAAAATTCTTTAAGAAATCTGACTGTCCAAAGGGAATGGCGGTGAGTGAGTGCATGCCATCAGGCAGTGGCTCACGGTACTCGAGAATGACCTTGGTGGTATCGTCGTTGAAACGTTGACTGAAGCTTCTGATAACCCACAGAGGCTCGGGCTTTCCGTCCTCAGTCTCTTCAGCGGTAAAGGGATTTTTGCCAGGGGTACCCAGAAATGTCTGGGCAAAAAATGGCATATCTCCCACATAGAGGCGATCTTCATGCACGCTGAAGGGCTGACTGAGATTGGCGTCCCATTTCCAGCCTCTTGGCAGATCCGCATGAGCGACAACGGCCATGGGTCCTTTGACCGAGCCATAGACCGCAATCCAGGTTTCAACCCCTAAGCCGCCCATCATCCCCAGACCATCAAGTTTGAAGGTACGCTTTTCGCAGCCGAGCAGAGGCAGATCGCGGACCTGTACGGCAAAGGCAGGTCTGCTTGTGGAAAGATACTGTCCGTCAACCAGACCTCGTACCTGGCTCTGGCCCTGACAGCCAAAAAGCAGAGTCACAAGACAAAGCGCGGAAAACATACGTCGGTAGAACATGGCAAACCTCCCGGTAAGCTGTAATCTATCTTGCCTTGCCCTAAAGCTCAAGAAGACCTGAGGCAAAAAAAGAGGGGGCAAGCCCCCTCTGTAACGCTGAAACGAGTAGTGCGTTGGTGTTTAGTTCTTGGTCTTGGCAACGTTGCCCTGATGGCAGGGACGACAATTGACAAAACGCTGACCAAAGCGTTCGGGTTGCTCTTGGGCCTTCTTCAGATGACAGGCATAGCAGGCATGAGATGATGTCTTATTGTGGAAGGCATTGAAGGTGCTGGCCTTTTCACTGCTTCGTCCCATGCTCACGTGGCATTCCTCACAGCTCACATAGCGGCCCTTATCACTGATCTTGTGGTGACAGGTAAAACAGTTGATGCCCTTGTGGGAGGAGTGGTTGAAGGTCACATCGAGCAGTGGCGAAAGAGCCTTGATGGTCATGGGGCCCTGAATGGCATTGGTCATACGGCTGTGACAGGGGCGGCAGTTGACAAAAGTCGTGCCATAGACGGCCGGCATCTCTCCGGCCTTCTTCAGGTGGCAGCCGTAACAGGAATGCTTGCTGTCCTTGGCGTGAAAGGCGGCGAAGAGACTGTTGGCATCTTTGCTGCGGCCAACGTTGGTGTGGCATTGGCTACAGGAAATATAACGGCCATCTTTTTCCGAGGGCATGTGATGGCAGGTGAAGCAGCTGATGCCACGGTGCGAAGTGTGATTGAACGTCACATTGAGCAGGTGGTTTTTCCCTGACTTAAGAGGAATAGGTGTTTTGATGGTCTCTGCCATCTCTCTGATTACGTCAGCTCTCACTTCAGCGGTAAAAAGAAGCGCAACCATCATGAGAAGAAGGTAGAAATACTTCATAACGAATTCCTCAGGCGAAAACTCGCTTCCCAAGGGATGCGGTCCCCGTTGTTGCAGGTCCGGACAGTTTTGAGACGTTTAAGAATAATAGCTTGTCTTCTGGGCAAAGACAAGAAAAATGGCTTCATCTGACAAAAAAGGGGAGAAAAAAGGTTCGCCCTTTTTCTCCCCCAGCGTCTTTGACAGGATGCCCTCTGGTGAGGGCACAATGCCCTGACAAAACTCTGCGATTTACTTTTGAGCCGTCGGCTTGGCCTGGGGGCCGTAATGACAGGGGCGGCAGTTATAGAAATGGGATCCGTAGGCTTTGGGAGCTTCAAGGGCCTTGCTCATATGACAAGCATAGCACGAATGCTTGGAATCCTTGGCATGAAACGCCGCAAAAGTTGAAAGCCGCTCAGCGCTGCGTCCTTTCTGGGCGTGGCATTCACTACAGGAAATGTAACGGCCTTTTTTCTCAGAGGCGGCATGATGACAGGTAAAACAGCTGATGCCACGGTGTGAGGTATGATTAAAGGTGACATTGAGCAAAGGTGATGTATTGGCTTTCAATGTCATGGGGTTTTTGATGGCATTGGCCATCTCCTGAATGCTTTTGGCTTCAGCGACATTTGCAGCCTGAAAGCACATCAGGGCCAAAAGTGAAAGAACAACAGCATAATATTTCATACTCCTACTCCATTCCAGCGTAGTACATAGTCAGGATCGAAGAGTGCGGGCTCTTAGGCAAACGTGTTCCAGAAGGAAGCCCGCAGGGGCTTGAGTTTTTTCTCCCAGGCGATGAGCTCAAGATGTAGCATGCCCAGTGCCTGCGCGTCCAAATTGGGGAGTTGAATGCGCTCGCGCATGTCCACAGTGGGACAGTAGGCCTTGCACTTGGGACACCAATCAATGGCCTCACCCCGAGTATTGGTCTCTTCTGTCAGGATTTCGATCTGTCTGCTCTCCGAAACGCCACAGGCAGGACAGGCAAGTCGCAGAAAATGCCAGTCATTGCCGCAGATTCCGCAATAGAGATGCTTGCGGCCTCCACCCTCATGCAGATAGGTATTGCGTTCGTCAATCACAGGTTTATCTAGCCAGGCCAGCACAGGATAACTGCCACAGACCGGACAGTATCCCTGTTGCCAGGTATTGTTGGTATCCCAGGGTTTTTCCTGGCTAGGCTCAAAACTTGCCCTAGAGAGACCGCGCAACAGCGACGAGACCACAAAGGTGCCTGCAAGATTGAAGACAAGCGGGTCCAGTTCGTGTTTTTTGGCAAGATCTTCCAAGAGGCCTGGCTGGCACGTGCAGACCGCCTCACGCAGGCTCTTTTGTTCAGCACAGGTGAGTTCCGCAAAGGCCTGCGCCAGAGGCGTGTGCAGCTGGGAGAGCGCAGGGATTTTTTCAAGGTACGGAGCCAGTGTCTTGGCGGCCTTAGCGTACTGTGTGGCGAGATCAGGGAGATCTTGATCGGAAAGCAGAGAAATCCCCAGACTTAAACGCGACGCCTGACAGGCTGGCAGTTGAATCTGCGCCTTTGTCAAGTCAGCGGCCAGTTCCTGAGCGAGTGCCTCCTGCGCGTCCAGCAGCGGGGCAAAAGCGTCAAGAATAGTTTTGAGCGCAGGCCTTAAGGAAGCGATTTCGTGAAGGGTTTCTGAAGCGCTCTGTCGTGACACTTCCATGATTCTCCCACTTCTTGCACAGAAAGGTTAAGCGTCATTCAGGAAATGTTCCGCCCCATGTGGTCATGGGGCAGAAAGGTCCGGTCTACATGAAGGACGCGTATTCGTAGTAATACTCTTTCTCTTCGGTCAACAGATAAATGACATTGACGTCTCTGGGGTCAGCAAGATAGGCCTTGGGGAAGGTCTTCTTGAGCTTTTCCAGACGCCGCTTGGCTTCAGCCAGGATTTCCTTGCGTTCGCCAAAGAGCATGGTGCCCGTGGGACAGGATTTGACACACATGGGCAGCAGACCTTCGGTCACCCGGTCAATGCACATATCGCACTTGCTGAGCATGCCGCTGCTTTCCTCACGACGGGGAATATTGTAGGGGCAGGCTTCAATGACGGCCCGAGCATCTTCGGGGCTCAACTGCTTGCACTTTTCCGTGAAGAGAACGGCGCCTGTCTTTTCATCGTGAATGATGGCTCCAGGCACAACCTTGTCGGCGACATCCTTGCAGATGGGGGCCATGCAGTGACGGCACTGGTCGGGGAAGAAATTCCAGACCACGCGGCCATCTTCGGTCTTGTGCTCACGGAAACGGACAATTTTATAGTTGTTGGGATTGAGATCTGGCGGATTCTGATGCGTGCCGGTCTGCTTGGTCGCAATGGCCGGAAGATTATGCCAGTCTTTACAGGCCATCTGGCAGCCACGGCACGCCGTGCAACGCGAGGTATCAATCAAAAATGACTTGGGCATGGGAGATCTCCTTGGGGCGCGTTCCCGAAGGAACGCGCCCATTGCGAATTAGGCTATTTCTGTCAGCTTTCCAGCTTTGTAGATATCCACCATGCAGGCCTTGTCTTCTTGAATGGTGGTATTGGGATCATACACGCCTGTGGTGAGTCTGTTGGTTGAATCACCGCAATTGGGTGTGAGCCAGCCGAAAGCGAAGGGCATGCCGATAAGATGCACGGTCTTTCCCATGATGGTGAAAGGCCGGATTCTCACCGTAACCATGGCAATGGCTTCCACCTTGCCACGGATGCTCTCGACGATGACACCGTCACCGTTTTTGATGCCCTTAATGGCAGCAAGTTCTTCACTCATCTCCACATAGAGCTGAGGTTCGGCTTCAAGGAGGTTGGGCGTGTTGCGGGTTTCGCCGCCGCCGCACCAGTGTTCCGTCATGCTGTAGGTCGTCAGGACAATGGGGTACTTGGGATCTCCAGGCGCCGCAAGCTTGTCGAGATCTGAATGGAAGGTCAGATAGACAGGGCTTGAAAGCTGCTTGGAGAAGGGATGACTCTTGAGGGGTGTTTCCACGGGTTCATAGTGCTCGGGGAAGGGACCGTCCTCACGTCCGGGACCAAAAAGATGTCCGAGACCGTCAGCACACATAATGAAGGGCAGACGGCCTTTTTCCTTATTGGCCACAGGAGCTCCGCCGCCGTCGATGACGTCATAGCCGTCCTTCCACTTGCTGCCGTCCCACTCAATGACCGGCAGATTGGGATTCCAGGGCTTGCCGTTGGCGTCCACGGAGGCACGGTTGTAGAGCACGCGACGGTTGACAGGCCAGCACCAAGACCACTTGGGATAGAGACCCAATTTGGCCTGAGCCGGTGTCTGACTCTTGTCGCGGTATTTACTCTTGTTGCCGCCTTCTTCTGTGTAGGAGCCGCAGTAGATCCAGTTCAACGAGGAGGTACTGCCGTCCTTGGCCAGATTGGCGAACTTGGGCACCTGCTGGCCACGGTGATAGGTCTTACCGTCAATGGTCACGTCCTTCCAGAACTGACCATTGATACGCTTGGTCCATTCTTCGGCGACGAAGTCCTTGGGCCAGACCATATTCAGAATGGGCTCGGGCAGTACACCCTTTTCATTCTTGTAGAGATCGCGGATCTTGTTCAGAAGCGGCACAAGCATGTGGCCGAAGTCACGTGCCTGTCCTGCAGGCTCTACAGCCTTGTCGAACCATTGCAGCCAGCGACCACTGTTGCTGATGGTTCCTTCTTTTTCAATACGATGGGCAGAGGGCAGGAGGAAAACCTCGGTTTTGATCTTTGAGGGATCCACTCCCGGACGGTGCCAGTTGTCACTTGTCTCGGAATTGTGCACCTCACCGCAGACCATCCAGTCCAGATGGTCAAGACTGGCCCGGACCTTGTGGGTATTGGGGAAGCTCTGGCAGGGGTTCACACCGAAGACAAAGCCGCCGCGCATCTGATCTTTATAGGCGCGGTCAATGACCGAATAGTAGGAGGTATTGCCGCGGGGCTCGAGTTTGGGCAGCCAGCTGTAGCCGAAATCGTTTTCGGGGGTAGCACTGTCACCAAACCAGCCCTTGAGCAGGCTCACCATGTATTCGGGATTGTGGCTCTTCCAGTTGACGCTATTGGGCAGTTCCTTGGAAGGCGTACAGCCCTTGAGATATTCATCCAGTGTCTGCCACTGCGCACGCAGCATGGGCAGATAGCCCGGCAGGGAATCATAGAGAATGGCATGGTCTGTGGAACCCTGCACATTGGGTTCGCCGCGCAGAGCATTGATGCCGCCGCCGGCAACACCAATATTGCCAAGAAGCAGCTGGATGATGGCTGATGTTCTGATGATCTGCACGCCGTTGGTGTGCTGTGTCCAACCAAGGGCATACATGATGGTTCCGGCCTTGTCGGGTTTACCCGTGGCACAGAAATCGTTGTAGACCTCAAGGATGGTTTTCTCAGGCACACCTGTGACGTCACAGACGTTTTTCAGGGTGTAGCGGGAATAGTGCTTTTTCAGGAGATTGATGACGCAGCGAGGATTCTTCCACTCTGGGTCAGTCACCAGCATGCCGTCCTTGTCCTTGGAGCGGGCCCAGGCCTTTTTGTCGTAGGTGCGGGTCTCCGCGTTGTAGCCGCTGAAAATACCGTCGTTGAAGGCATAGTCAGCACCCACAACCACTGAGGCATTGGTGTAGGTTTTAACGTATTCTTCCTGATAGAGCTTATTTTCGAGAATGTAGTTGATCATGCCGCCCAGGAATGCGATGTCCGAACCTGAACGCAGGGGGACATGCAAATCACAACGGGCTGACGTCCGAGAGAATTTGGGATCCACGTGAATGAGTTTAGCGCCATTATCCTTGGCACGAAGAACCCATTTCATGGACACTGGATGATGTTCTGCACAGTTGCTGCCCATGATCAGCACGCAATTGGCGTTCTTGATATCAATCCAGTGATTGGTCATTGCACCGCGTCCGAACGACTCTGCCAGAGCCGCAACAGTGGGGCTGTGTCAGACACGGGCCTGGTGGTCCATACTGACGACCCCCAGGCTTTTCATGGCGAGATGGATGGCCGCACATTCCTCATTGGAGGCGTGCGAGGTGCCCATCCAGAAGACGGTGTCCAGACGGTTGACCGTCTGACCCTTTTCGTTTTTCTGAATCAGATCCTTGTCGCGGGTCTCTTTGACGAGATGGGCAATGCGGTCAAGGGTCCAGTCCCAATCCTTTTCTACCCACTTGTCGCTGTAGGGCGCACGGTACATGGGCTTGGTGGGACGGTGCTTATTGGTGTACATGCTCCACAGAGAAGCTCCCTTGGCGCAAAGAGAACCCTCGTTGATGGGAAAATCTGGATCACCTTCTGTGGCGATGAGTTCACCATCACGCTCGTAGGCGATCACCTGACAGCAGACGGCGCAGAACGGGCAGACGCTCGTGACTGCGCGGCAATTTTTTATTTTTAATTCCTTGGCATACGCCTTGGCCTCAGTCAGATCAAAACCGAGCTGACTGAGAGAGAGACAAAGGACGCCTGCGCCGACGCCTTTGAGAAAACTTCGTCTCGTACTTTGCATGGATAGCTCCTTATCTGAAAAACTCCAGCATCAACCATTGACGCAAGGAGAGAAAAAACTGCGCAAAGGCTCTTTCGCAAGAGCGCAAAAAAGTTAACTCAAGATAGCCCAATTTATCCTGCCGCGCAAGTTTACTATCAATTTTTTCATGCCTCTAAAGTGGGGAAAAAAGAGCTGTTTTTCACAATTTGGCGTTTTTTTGGGGCAAGATTTTCTGCGACAGGCTGGCAAATGCTGTGTGGGCTTCCTCAATCAGCTGCATGGAGAAGGCGAGCAAAACAGGGCCTGCGATGATACCCATGGGGCCAAAAACGCTCATGCCGCAGATCATGACCAGAATCAGAACAAAGATCGGGGCCTTGATACCCTGCTGCAGGAAGAGGGGGCGGCAGACGTTGTCAATACCAGAAACCGCGATGCCACCCCAGAGCATGAGGCCGATGGAGGCAATGTGCGACCCCTTGAACCAGAGCAGCAACGCCAGGGGAAGCCAGACCAGCATGGTCCCCACCATGGGAATGGGGGCTACAAAGGCAGCCATGAGCCCCCAGAAGGCTGGAGAATCAATGCCGGCCACGGCAAAACCGATTCCGCAAAACAGTCCCTGAATGAGGGCAACCAGCACCACCCCAAGCATTACGGCACTCAGGGCTTTATAGATGGCTTTGATAAAACGGCAGACGACCTCTCTGGGCAGTTGCAGGATGCGCGTGATGATGGTGCGGGCCTTACGAGCATAGAGGGTAAAGAGGATGGTCAGTGTGAAAAAGAGAAAAAGCGTCCAAAGTACGGTCAGGCTGCCGCCCAGAAAGCCCACAGCGCGTTGCCAGAGAGCACTAGGCGTAAAGACATCGCCAAGAAAGGAAAAAAAGTGGCCTGAAACATTGTCTGTGAGATCGTCAAGGATATTTTTGAGGGCAGGGTAGTCGTTGAGGGAAGGGAGATGGGTATTCACGAAGTTTTTGAGGTTTTCCGGCATCAGCACCTGAATTCTTTCCCCAAAATCCATGGTTCTGAGCTGATTGAGTCCACGTGAGGCCTGAGGAGCCACCAGAAGCAGCAGAATGGCCAGAGGAATCATGACGGCTGAGAGCAGACCCAGAGTATAGAGGAGAAGAGGCGTGCGTCGGCAAAGGCCACGTCGGAAACTTTTTGCTCTAGGAATCTGGCGGAATCTTTTCAAGCCAAGATATTTGAGATGACGATAGACAGGCAGGCTCAGGCAGGAAAAGCAAATGGCCAGAAAGACGGTGCCGGGTGTTGGCAAGAGCAAAAGTCCGCAGCCAAGAAAGGCGAGAAGATAGAAAATGCGGCATTGACCAAGTGTCACACTTGCCTCCCAGGTCCAGTTGTGCATGGTACCGGTGGATTGTCTGAAAATACGCACGACCTTGAGGAAGGTCGGGCACGCAGGAAAAGGCTCCATGGAACAAATTTCGCAATCGCATTCAGCCCCATCAGACCGATGGTAGGAGCATTTGCTGGATTAAAGGAACTTTTTCCTTCAATGTCAACCTTGATAAGCGTGTCAATGAGAGAGTAACGTTACGATTTCCAGCCATCTTGACCTTCCGTGAGGTTGGTTACCCATACCTCGTGACGTGTTGATAATAGGGATCGGGAAGCAAAGATTGGTGAATTTACAAACCAAGTGCAAATTTGCCCCTTCAACGAGAGGAAAGGCCGAAAAAGACGCGTGAACAGAGGGTTAGAGCCAAAAGAACAGAGAAAGGCAGAGCGCTGCGTTGCGCGTGCAAGCACGCGACTTGCGATTGACTGTTGAAATACAGGGCATACAGCCCTATAAAGGCCATAGAGGCAAGAAAAGCCGTCCTACTGGACACAACTCTGAAGGACAGGAAGAAGTCACTATGGACGTAAATGCGCAGTATCACCACCTTACAATCG
>JAFXOX010000046.1 GCA_017528345.1 Desulfovibrio sp. | reverse complement strand
GCAAGATCTGTGGCTGAATTTGTGTTTTCAAAACCGCCCTGGGAAAAGTCGCCGATCAACGCACAGATACCGACGCCCTTACCGACCTGATCGGCACCGCTTGTTGTGCCGTAGTCGGTATAAATGAAGTCGGAGAAATCTGCGCGCTGGGCCTTGAAACCGAGGGTACTGACGTTGGCAAGGTTATTGCCGATAACGTTCATCTTTTCACCGTGGGTCATCAAACCGGAAACGCTGGTCCACATATTGGCTGAAAGACTCATATTTTCCTCCGACACTCCGTCCGTGAGATCTTAGTTCAGCTTCCCCGGAAAAAGCTTCCCGGTAGAGCTTTGTCTGCATAAATACTTCAAACTTCGTACCAAAAGACTGCCAGAGAAAAAAGTATGTTATTTCAATAGGTTACAGACATTCACCTGGTAATGAAACGAGGAAAAAGGAGCCGTTTTTACAGGGTTGGGAAAAATTCGCCTAGCAAAACTCTTCAAAAAGACTAGCCGCACAAGGCAGATTCAGTCCTAATAAGACTCCAACAAAGCAGCCTTTTCTCAAAAACAGATACCCTCAGCGTCAGGAGAAGGCTGACTTCACCTGACCTGAGGGCTAAGAGGAGCATCGCAGAAAAAATACTCAGGCACTCCTGAAAAAAACAAATGCTCAAAAAAGGCTATGAAGGCGAAAACTGCTGATGTCGAGGAACCCGCACGGCGTCTCGCAGGTCAAGCAATCGCTGAGCCAAAACGGCGCACCTCAATAGGGATCAATATCAACCGCCTACGCAGCAAAAAAAAACGACATCTCAAGGGCAACAGAAAAAAGCACACCCAAGCTTCTCCGCAGATACTGGCAGTTACGCGGGGAAGAGCAATTCCAGGATATGCTTTCCGTTTTTTCCGCCCATGGTAATGGCTTCTGTGCAGAATTTGCAGTAGCAGACAACGCGTTCCGTTGTTATCTGCTTGCAATGATTCTGAAACTTTGCGACCTGTTCCTCTGGACTGCAGGGAGTAAACATATGGGAACCCTCAATAACATATCTCCGTGGTGCCAGCTTGGCATTACTCGGATTACACTTTGCAAGCAAATTGACACCACAGAACCGCGTGCGATCGTAGTTATCAGCCAATTCTACAATAGCTATGTTCATTTTTCGAAGAAGTGACCGGATAGTGTCCTGTAAACTACGCTTTTCAACAGCGACCCAGCAATCTTGTACCGTTATAGCTTCGCCATGATAATCAGGAAAAGGAAATGAGTCATTTTTATAAATGATATCCCAAACAAATTCAATATTTTTAGCTTTTGAGCTTTCCTCTAATATTGCTGCACAATTATTACACACAACCAAGCCTGTATCATCAGAAGTAACGCCATCGTGATGTTTACGACAGCAACCTATAGGAGATATGCCATATCGTTTTTCGATATACTTTTGAAGTAGAGCACTAGAAGCTGGATAGCTAGCCTTTGCCTTACAACTTGGAAAAAATATTTTTGACATTATTTTTAACTTCCTCTATCAGCCAATAATAGCTCTAGAAACTCAAAGTTCATTATTGAAGATGGATATTATATTCAATACTATAAACACAATTAGTCTATCTACCAAGATGTTCTCGTTGTCGGCACAGCCCAAAAAAGGTAGAAACATCTGAACATTCTGCAAGCTCTTCCTCGGAAAAAAGGATAAAGCCCCTTTGCAAAAGGGCCTCAGCCCATAGCCCATAGCCTGGAATGAGCTTTTTGCGAAAGCTGCCATCATAGATCTGGCCAATTCCACAGGATGGGGAACGACTTTTAAGGAGAGCATAGCGTGCACCAAGAGCCAGACTTTGCCTGTAGGCCTTTTGGGCTCCGAGCTGAAAGGCGCAGGTTAAATCTCGACCGTCACGACAGAGAACACGTTTTCCCACGCGTTCGCAGGGAAGCCTGGGAATGGGAAGTCCACCAAGTCCTTCAGGGCAAAGCGGGTAGGCAAGCTGAGCCTGCACCAGACGAGCTGCGAGGGGGAAAAAATTGGAGCGACCATCATAGCGGCATGGCAAACCGAGCAAACAGGCGCTGACAACACAGGGAACACGTTGGCGCATGGTCAGGTAAGCTCTTCCCATAATGCACGTGCTTCTGTGAGGGAAGGATCTTTACTGAGGACGTCTTCAAGCATCAGCCGCGCCTCTTCTTTTTTCTCCATCAAAAGATAAAGCCTTGCCCTGTGGAAAAGCGTTTTGGGGTGTGCGCCAAAGACTCGTAGGACATGCTTGAAGATTTCGTCAGCCTTTTCATAGTTCTTAAGACGCATCCAGACATCAATGGCTGCACTTGAAGCCTCTGCCAGGGTGGGATGCCTGGCAAGGAGTAGCGTGTAAAAATTGCCGGCCTCAGTGAGGTAGCCGGCTTTTTCCAAATGCCTCGCACAGGACAACAGGAGTTCCTTCTCCTGGGGAAATTCCACCAAAAGACGCTGGAAAAAGGCTTCTGCCAGCACAATCTGCCCTGCATCAAGATGCGCGAGACCTGTCTTCAGGAGAGACTGTTGGCGCTGCCTCTTCTCAGAAAGGGCATCTGCTGATGCTTTTACCTGTACCTGCTCTTGCAGAATTTTTGCCATACCCTCCAGGACCACAGCCAGCTTTGCTTCAATACCCAGGCGGTAATCCATAAGGGCTTGTTCATTGTGCTCGAGCAAAATTTGCACCCGCGGGTGCCTGGCAAACGTGTGCAGAAATCTTTGAACAGAAGGCTTTGCCTCTTTAAGCACAGATGTGGAATATGTACTCAGCTCCTTGAGTGTGGCAATCATACAGTCAAGCGCCTTATCCAGCATCTCAGACTGCAGGTAGCCCATGGCTTTATTCAGGCCTTCACGAATTTCTCTGGGAAGCATTCGACGCATAATGATTCGCCCCAAAAAGTGCAGCATGGCAAAAACGATGCTCTCGTCTTTGCCATGTCCAGCAAAACAATAAAGGAGGGCGGGCTTTTCAGCTTTGCTCGCCTAGACTCCAAATGCTGCGCACATTCCCTGACTGCTCCTGCAAAATGTCAAGCACAGCACCCGGGACAAGGTAATCAATGGCTTTACGGGCAAGAAAACGTCTGCGGATATCTGTAGAGCTTACCTCAAGCCATGGCAGCGGCAAATAGGCTACCTCGCCACCTCCAGGCAGAGTCCAGCACAGAGCATCATCTGACAGTTGCTGCGCCCCTGGCCAGTGTGCATATGTTACCCGCAAAAAATCGTCGTAGCCGAAGTCCCCCCTGGGCACAACAAGAAAGCGCGCTAATCCGGGGAGTTCCAGGCCTCTATACCAGGTTGATAAAGCGAGATAATCGTCACTGCCAAGGAGAAAAGCGAGTTCAGCCTTGACTTGCTGCTTTAAGACCGAAAGGGTGTCCCAGGTATAGGAAAGCGATGTACGCTCTCCCTCCAGTCGGCTGACACGCAGAAACGGGATGGACGCCACACTTGCCTCAAGCATACGGCAGCGCATGGCAAAAGGGAGGAAACCAACGCTTGCTTTGTGAGGTGGTTTTGCACAGGGCACCAAGAGGACCTCGGCCACCTTTGGGGCAAACGATTCCGCAGCTTCTATAGCCAGACGCAAATGACCAATATGCGGCGGATTGAATGAGCCGCCAAGCACAATCAGAGCTTCAGGATATCGCTCCACTAGGCTCTCACCTGTCCCTGTCCCATAACCACAAATTTTGTGCTTGTGAGCTCCTTAACCCCCATGGGGCCGAAGGCATGCAGCTTGGAGGTGGAAATACCAATCTCAGCGCCAAGTCCCAACTGTCCTCCGTCATTGAAACGGCTGGAGGCATTGACCGCAACCATGGACGCGTCCACCTCTCGTAAAAAACGCGAGGCATGACCAAGATCGCGGGTGCAGATGATTTCGGTATGTTGTGAACCATATCGGGCAATGTGAGCAAGCGCTGCCTCAAAGTCATCGACAACGCAGACCGCAAGAATCAGATCATGAAACTCAAAGCCAAGGTCCTCTGGCTTTTGCGCTTGAGCTCGCTTACCAAGATAGGGTAGCGAACGTGGACACGCCCGAAATTCCACATTTGTGAGTTTTCCGGCGAGCTTGGGCAAAAAGTCTTGGGCGACTTTTTCGTGGACAAGGACACATTCCAAGGCATTGCAGACACCAGGGCGCTGCACCTTACCGTTATAGACAATCTCCAAGGCCTGCTCGAGATCGCAGTCGGCATCGATATAGGCATGACAGACGCCTTTGAAATGCTTGAGTACGGGCATAGTGGCTGCTTCTGTCACGGCACGGACAAGACCTTCACCGCCTCTTGGGATCATAACATCTATATACTGATCAAGGCGGCACAACTCGGTCACTGCCGCATGATCAGTCTCTGTCACAAGCTGAACGGCATTTTCGGGAAGACCTGCGTTAAGCAATGCTTCACGCAAAAGTGCTGCGAGCGCTTTATTGGAAGCCAACGCTTCGCTGCCCCCTCGCAAAATCACGGCATTGCCAGCCTTGAGACAGAGGATGGCAGCGTCCACTGTGACATTGGGCCGTGACTCGTAGACCATGGCCACCACGCCTAACGGGATACGCATACGTCCAACCAAAAGACCGTTAGGCCTCTGCCACTGCTCATCCATTGCGCCAATGGGATCCGGGAGATTGGCCACATGTTCACAGGCCCGGCTCATATCTTCAAGGACAGACTCTGTCAGACGCAGACGATCGAGACGTGGTGCATCAAGACCTTTCTCCTGCGCTCTTTTGAGATCCTCTCCATTAGCAGCAAAAACATCCTGATCACGCTTGCGCAAAAGATCCGCAAGACAAGTCAGCATTGTACGTTTGGCTTCAGGTCCGGCCTTGTTCATCAAAGCCGCCGCTTCCTTGGCCCGTATGCCCATTTCCCGCATAGCTAAGGCAATACTCATTGTCTCGCCTCCAAACTGCATTTTTGACAACAGTCATGAATAAATCTATATTTATGTCTTACGCTTTTTTCAGACAATATTCTGCCTGAAGCGCGTCACGCCATCGACATGAGCTGACGAAGACACAAAAACAACCATTATAAGGAGGCAGCATGTTCCCCTCTTCGGGAAGTATGCTGATACTGCAGATGCAAAAAAATCAAGAAAAGGCCAAAGATCCTAGCGGACTTTTTCAGGAACTCGGCACTGAGGTCAGTCAGGAAAGTGCTCCGCTGCTTGAATTCATTACCCAAAATGCTGGCAAAATCGCCGCTGGCGTACTGATTCTTGTGGTCATTACAGGAATCAGCGCCCTTTGGCAATGGCAGAAGCAAAAGGGGCAGGACAACTTCCTCGAGGAGATGTCTGCTCAGGAAATGAAGCTCGAAGGCAAAGAAAAAATCGCAGCTTTTGCCGATCTGGCCGAGCGCGCTCCCAGTGATATGCGGGCCATAGCGCAGCTCACCCTTGCTGATATTGCCAGTGAAAACAACGATATTGCCCGAGCCAGAGAAGCGTATGCTAAGGCTGCCCAGGCCGATGCCGATGGTGTCACCGGCAATATGGCGGCTCTCGCTGAAGCGGCAAGTCTTCTGCGTCTTGAAAAATACCAAGAGGCATTGACCCTTCTTCAGGCTTTGGAACAGCGTTTTACCGGCGAAGCGCCCATGATTCTTCGACAGCTGATCGCTGATGCCGCAGAGCGCAGTGGCAAAAAGGAACTTGCCGCCAAGCTTCTGAAAGAAATTGCAGGGTCTCTGCCTGAAGAAGAAGCAGCCTTCCTCACCCAGCGTGCTGAGGAACTCTTACCCGCCAATTCTGCAGACACAGCCAATGCGCAATAAGCGCATTTTCCATCTTCTCATATACGGAGGTTAGGCATGGGCAAACATCCCTTGCTCAATGAAACACGTGGAGAAAAGCAGCTTCTACTTGGCAACGAGGCCATTGTGCGAGGCGCGCTTGAAGCCGGTGTGAATATCATCACCTGTTACCCGGGCACGCCCAGTTCTGAGGTCGTGGACACGTTTCGTCGCATAGGTGGCGAAGGCCGCTATAAAATGGAATACTCCATCAACGAAAAAGTGGCCATGGAAGTTGCCTGCGGTGCAGCTTTAGCTGGAGCCATGAGCCTCGTGACGATGAAACACGTGGGTCTCAATGTCGCAGCTGACCCGCTCTTCACCACAGCGTATACAGGACTTCCAGGAGGTCTTGTCGTTCTTTCAGCCGATGACCCTGGTTGTCATTCCAGCCAGAATGAGCAGGACAACCGCGGCTATGCACGCATGGCACATCTTCCCTGCTTTGAGCCGGCCTCAGCTGAGGAAGCAAGAGCCATGACACGGGCAGCCTTTACACTGGCGAGAGATCTGCAACAGCCTGTCTTGTTGCGCACAACAACCCGAATCAGCCATATGCGCGGGGCCGTGACATTCCACAGTCTCCCCAAGCCTTCGGAAGCTGTACCCTTTGAGCGTGAGCCCATGCGCTTCGTGCCTCTGCCGGCAGTGGCACGTAAACGTCATGCTGCTGTGAACAATATCATGCTCAGAGCTCAGGAAATCGCTGATCAGAGCCCCTTTAATGTGGAAACATCACACACGGAGACAAAACTTGGCATTATTGCAAGTGGTGTAGCCCGTGACTATCTGGCAGATGCGCTTATCAGCGGAGGCTGGACAGATAAGGTGGATCTGCTGGAACTGGGCATGACCTGGCCTTTGCCGGAAAAGAAGTTGAGCAGTTTTCTGAGTCGTCATAGCCGCATTCTCGTTCTCGAGGAAGGAGACAATCTTCTGGAGCGTGATGTCCGTGCGCTGTGCCAGCGCATCGGTTGTGCCGTCAGTATCGAAGGTAAGGACGAAATTCTCACTGATATGGGAGAGTACTCACGCAGCCTCATCATGCAGCGCCTTGCCAAGTGGTTTTCCTGTCCTTGCCCTCTGAATCCCACGCCAACCCCAAGAACAGATCTTCCGGGACGCCCACCGAACCTCTGCCCCGGCTGCTCTCACAGGTCTGTCTACTATGCTGCACGCCAGGTCTTTGGAGATGATGCCATCTATTCCAGCGATATTGGCTGCTATACGCTGGGAGTTGTGCCGCCCATGCGTATGGCTGATTTCCTTTTCTGTATGGGGTCTTCCATTTCAGGTGGCAGCGGCTTTTCCGAAGTTTCCGAAAAAACAGTTGTCAGCTTTATCGGCGACTCAACCTTCTTCCATTCCGGCATGACGGGTCTTGCCAATGCGGTTTTCAACAAGCATAAACTTTTGCTTGTCATTCTCGACAACGGCACAACAGCCATGACCGGCCACCAGCCTAATCCCGGCATGCTCCAGGAATCGCTGGGAGAAGGCTGTACGCATCTGGATATTGAGCAGATTGTACGGGCCTTTGGCGTGGATCAGTGTAAAAAAGTCTCCTCTTACAATGTCCGCGGCCTGATTAAAGCGCTGACCGAATTCAAAGATATGCCGGGAATTCGCGTTCTCATTGCGCAGGAGCCCTGCGTGCTCTATGCCCGCAGAACACTTGGTAAGCGTCAGCCCAATGTGGCTGAAGTTGTCGAGCAAAATGAGGACACAAGACGTTGTCTGAAAGAACTCGCCTGCCCGGCTTTCTATAAGAAGGGCGAAGACGTGGCGGTGGATCAGAATCTCTGCTCTGGCTGCATGGTTTGTCTTCAGGTTGCGCCCAAGAGCTTCAAGGCCGTAAAACGTGAGGGAGGTCGTGCATGAGCCAGGACAAACGTCTACGCATTTTTTTCACCGGCGTGGGAGGTCAGGGGACCCTTACGGCGACCAATCTTCTCGCACGCACGGCTTTAATGTGTGGCCTCGAAGTGGTCGCAGGTGAAGTTCATGGCATGGCTCAGCGGGGGGGCGTTGTGGAAAGCGTACTTCTGCTTGGCGGCTGGAAATCTCCTAAATTGGATCACGGTGAAGCAGATTTACTTTTGGGCTTTGAACCCTTGGAAACCCTGCGAGCTGTTCCCTATCTGCGTCAAGGTGGTATTGTTTTCTCCAACTCAGACATGCTGCCGCCCCTCAGCGTCTCACTGGGTGTTTCTCACTACCCAGACCTTGACAGCATCAAGAGCGAAGTCCAGAAAGTTGCCAGTCAGTGCACCTTTTTACCGTGCAGAGAACTTGGCACCAAAGCAGGATCTGTACAAAGTGGCAATACCGTTCTGCTCGCAGCAGCCTGTGCCAATGGGGTTTTGCCCATCAGCTTGGAGATGCTCGCCAAGGGCATTACAACCTTCCTGCCGGAAAAACTTCACGCAAGCAATCTTGAGGCGCTCAGACTTGCGGAAGCGTATCTTAAAGCCTAATCACTGCCCAGCAAAAGAAGTCACTCAGAGGAAACTGCCGTATCGGAGGCTTCGTTCTCTCAAGGACCAACGTATGCTGGCGCTATGTTGTTAAAAGAGGAAAGGCCCGTGCTTGCTGAGACAAGCACGGGCCTTTCCTCTTCTTGGGCGCAACGCCAATGCCCGTTAGCTCACAAAGAGCTGTAATGAGAAATACAAGCGCTGCACCACTACTGGAAAATTCTTTAAAACACTCCGCCTGACCTCTTAGAAGGGTAAGCCAACAAGGCGCAGCGTATCAGGCTGAAGGTAGAGAAAGGACTGCTGGGAAAGCTGAGCTTCATCTGTAACAACCTGGCTGAGAGAAAGATGCTGTATCGAGTCAGCCTCATGACTTGAGTCATAGAGATCCAGGGTTTTGGCATCAATACGTGCGATTGTTGTCCAGTGGCGCACAGTTGGCGGAGTGGTAGGATGTGAAAATCGTATAAAGCGAAAAATGGCCGTCCGGTTAGCCTGACCGTTGATCCATGTCTCACAGCAGGTCCAGAATTGTTCTTTGGTGACCTTCTCACCAGGCTGAAATGGATGTTGACAGCGTAAGGGCATCCTGGAAGCCGTATACACGAGCATCTCATCAACGATATCAATATAGTCTGTCGTCTGCTCCAGCACTGCACGAAAACGTTCTGGCTGACTCACCAGCTCCATAAGCATATCATTAAAAAACTCACGAGCCTTGAGCGTTCTGATGCTGTGGGTGAGACGTAAGGCATTGAGAACGGCATAAAAGGCGCAGAAAGTATCAATTTTACCTTGATAAAATGGCTTCATCACGACGGTTCTGACGTAAAGGTGCAATGGGCTGTGGCATTCAGATCAAGGAGACCTGATCAACAAAAAGAAGCTCTTTCCTACCCTGACTATCTCTCTTTGTCAAAAGAATCCACACTGAGGGCCATAAGCAGATGGACAAGTTTTGCTGCCGTATAATCAGCGCTGTGCAGACCTGGCAGAGGTGCCAGCTCAACAACATCACAACCGACCACCCGTCGCTCTTGCGCAATACGCGTCAGAAGACGACGCGCGTCATGCCAGAAAAGACCTCCTGGTGATGGCGTACCAGTCGCTGGCATAAGCGAAGCGTCAAAACCGTCAACGTCAAATGTTACATAGACAGTTTCCGGAAAATCTTCAGGAAAAAGGGGGTCTGGCAATCCACAGTCAGCCAGTTCATCAGCATCATGGGCGCATATCCCAAACTGTTTGCGAACCTCAACTTCCTGCTGACACAATTCTCGAACTCCAAACTGCACAAGTCGGTACTTCAGGTCAGAAACGGCCCGGTACATGACGCACGCATGAGAATAGCTATTCCCCTCATAGCTTGAACGCAAATCAGCATGTGCATCAATCTGGACAATACCTGGTTGATTCTCCTTGGCCAAATCTGCAAAGGCCTGTAAGGCGCCTAGAGTCAAGGTATGTTCGCCCCCAAGCAAAACCGGAAAGGCTTTTTTTTCGAGTGCCATTCTGACACGAGAAGCTATGAGAGCCAGTGTTGAACCTATATCACCAGAACAATCAAGTGGCTGATCCGTATAAAAGCCTCGTTTTCCGACAAAAATGCCATGTTCCCAGGCTTCAAGTTGCTGTGAGGCTTTAAGAATAGCCTCTGGGCCACGAGCTGTCCCTGCTCCGTAAGAAACACTTTTCTCAAGCGGGACAGGCAAAATATAAAAAGCCGCCTGATCCAAAGGCAAAGGCGCATATTCCGATGCCAAAAAAGACGGATACCCTGTTTTCTGCATATATCACCCAACATCTGTCATGACGAGCAACTGTTTTACGCCTGTCCGGCCGGATGCTTCTGCAGCGAAAGGAGAATTTTTTCCTCGAGTTCCTTTCCAGGTCCAGAGTTTTTCCATTCCGCAAAAAGCGTACGCCATGTCCCGAAATCCACAAAGCCTTTTTCCAGCTGATCCTGATGAAGCTGAATCCAGGTATTGAAAAGTTGCAACTGTGCCTGAAAAGCCATGCTGTCAATAACAGATCCCGCGGTATCTCTGGGAATGATTTTTCCATCGATATTTTCTGCTATATATATGCTCACTGCTTCCTGAGAGACCTCAAATGAGAGTTCTTGATTATTTAATCTCTGAGCCATTGGCAAAAGTTCTGAATACTCCTTTTCTATATTTTGCATTGCCTTTTCTGGTATTAACAGAAAAAGATGTTCCTCTTCATCTTTTTCTTCAGTCATACTTGTTATAAAATAAAATCTCAGCCAGTTTTCAAACATAACAGATTCAATTATACGATCTACTGTATAAATAAATTTTTCTTGCTCTGAAGCCATTTTAAAATCTCCAAAATTTAAAATAAATATTTAAAAATTAATATCTTTATAAATTACACTACATTATATTTCCTCCAATCTAGAAAGAGTTAAAATTTTAAATCACAGATATGATATTAAAAGATTAAGAAATATCCTTATAACCAAGGCAAATTTCCCAGCTCTGAGGTCACAATGACGCGACTGGCGAAATTTTACTACCTGTGTTAGAGATTTCCCATGATTGACTATCAAAAATCTCTGAATACAGCCCAATTCGAAGCTGTGACCAGTCAGAACAGTGCTGTTCTTGTGGTAGCTGGAGCTGGTAGCGGCAAAACCCGCACTATTGTCTATCGACTAGCCTGGCTTGCCGAGCATGGCGTCGATCCTTCCTCGATACTTCTCCTGACCTTCACACGCAAGGCAGCGAAAGAAATGCTTTCACGTGCCAATCTTCTTCTTGGTCAGAATCTTTCAGGTATTCAGGGTGGAACCTTTCACTCATTTGCCTTTCAAATGCTGAAAATCTGGCATCCACTATGGTTGAAGGATCGCAGTTTTTCCCTCATGGACAGCTCTGACGCCCTTGATGCCATTAAACACTGCAAAACCAAACTGCATCTCGGACAAAATGACAGGTCCTTTCCCAAATCGCAGACAATTCTAAGTCTCCTCAGTAAATCACGCAATAAAGAACTCCCTCTCTATGAAATCCTCAGTCGCGACGCTTATCAGCTCATCCCCTACAGCGACGACCTTGAACAATTAGAACTCGCTTACCGTCAGTATCGTCGCGAACAGGCACTGATGGACTATGATGATCTGCTTTTTGAGCTGGAAGAACTGCTCACAACCGACGCAAGGGCAAGTGAGGCTTTGCACAGGCGCATCCGTTTTCTATTAGTTGACGAATATCAGGACACCAATCTCGTACAGGCTCGTCTCGTACGTTTACTCGCAGATGCAAAAAACCCAGCAAGCACTTGCCAGGTCATGGCTGTCGGAGATGAAGCGCAGGCTATCTACGCCTTTCGAGGAGCCAACGTTCGCAATATTTTGGATTTTCCCAAGCACTTTACCGGTACCCACATTATTCGCCTTGAAGAAAATTATCGTTCTACACAGCCGGTATTAAATATTGCCAATACTATATTAGCTCATGCAGAGGAATCCTTTAAAAAAATTTTATTTACTCGTAAAGAAACTGGGCTACCTGTTTTTATTCATAAGCCAATAGATGAACATTTTCAGGCAAATCTGGTAGCCAAAGAGATCTCAAAGCTTCTTAATAAATATCCGCCCGAAGAAATTGCTGTTCTCTTTCGCTCTGGCTTCCATTCCTATTTTTTAGAAGCTTGCCTGAACCGCATGGGAATTCCTTTTCGCAAATTTGGTGGCATCAAGTACACAGAAGCAGCCCATATTAAAGACTGCCTGGCCTTTGCCCGTCTCCTGCTCAATCCTCTTGACCTTCCGGCCTTTGCCAGGATTGCTTCTATGCAAGCTGGTATTGGACCTAAAACTGTCGACAGACTTTTTGCCTACATCAAAGAGCACAATGATGAGGGCTTGAACAAAGCACTCAATCGTTATCATGATTTGCACCAGGACCTTGACTTTGTCCAACGCAAACGAGATCTAAACCAGTCTTGCGGTGAATTGATCAGTGACATTGTTGACTATTTTGAGCCGCGCCTGAAAATCCGTTATACGGATGACTGGCCAAGCCGCCGCCAGGGCCTTGAAGAAATTGTAAACATGGCAAACACCTACAGTACCCTTGAAGATTTCCTGGCAGACCTCGTTTTGGATAATCAGGACAATCAAGACGATTACATGGGAAAACTCGTCCTCTCAACTATCCATTCCGCCAAGGGTTTGGAGTGGAATGCCGTTCTGCTTATAGGTCTTGTGGAAGACAGATTTCCTTCGCATCATGCTCGTGCCCATGCTGAAGATTTTGAAGAAGAGCGCCGACTGATGTATGTTGCCTGTACAAGAGCACGACAGGAACTCCATCTGTATGTCCCTCAAAGCATTTTTAATCGCTCTGCCAACTGTAATCTTCCGGCAGATCCAAGCCCTTTTGTCTGTGAAATAGAAGAAGACTCTTCAAAGAATATTTATTCCTGCGGAAACAACGTCTCCAAAGATATAGAAGAAATCACTTCTCGTACCGACTGTTCTCCAGTAAAACGACCTACTCCAAAAAGATCCGGCATTACGAGTGGTATGACTTGCCATCATCCTATATTTGGTGAAGGAAAGGTGCTTTCTAAAGTTGATGAAACTTCAGTAAAAATCCACTTTATGCGCTATGGGGAAAAAATAATCCGCATAGAATATCTGAATTTCGGAAGCTAATATGTCAATTCTTCAAAAAGATACACAATTTCCGGGCTCTGAAGACGAGATTCTCTCTTGTATTGCACGATATTTTCCCAATAATACCCCTTCTACCATTCTTGGTCGTGGCGATGACTGTGCATTGTTTCACGTGGAACAATCAGCAGCCGTGAGCAGCGACCTTTTTCTGGAAAATATCCACTTCAGAAGGTCCTATTTTACATCTCATGAAATAGGACACAAAGCTCTGGCAGTCAATCTCAGTGACCTTGCCGCCTGTGGGTCACGACCAAAGTGCTTCACTCTCTGCCTCGGCATTCCTGAAGACATCGACATGAATTGGCTCAACGGCTTCTTTTCAAGCATGTCCAACCTTGCGAATAAATATGCCATCAGCCTTGTGGGGGGAGATCTCTCTCGATCACCATTCATCCATATTTCAATTTCCGTTTTTGGTGAAATTTCGCGTCTTTCCAGCTTTTTACCCCGAGGCGGAAGCATGCCAGGGGACATACTTTTTGTAATAGGTCAACTCGGTCTCGCCCACGTAGGTTTCGAACTCCTTGAGCAATTTGGGAGAGCTGCCATAGAGAAATGGCCCAATGCCTGTAAGGCCCATTTGCAGCCTGAACCGCAATGTGCAGCTGGCCTTGTTCTATCACGCGCAGCCTTTAATGCACGACCACCAGCGCTCATGGACGTTTCAGACGGGTTGATACGAGATCTGCCAAGATTGCTTGGAAAAAGTGGCGAACTCTCAACATCGTCTCTCAATCATGGCAATGCCTTAGGCGCAGACCTTACCCTGGAGGAAAAAAACTTACACCCAGAAGTTCTTACGTGGTCGTACGAACAGCACAAAAGTCCTGTGTATACGGCGCTATTAGGAGGAGAAGACTATGCCCTGTTAGGGGCGTGCGCTCCGGATCTTCTGCCAACTCTTGAAGCTGCCATTCCAGAATTTCAGAGTATAGGAGTAATCACCGATAACGGCAAAATCACCTGTAATGGCCACGAATTACATGAATCTGAAGGTTTTGATCATTTTTCCTAAAAATTGACCATATGGGGTAACAATGTCGGTTCCAGAAGCTCTGAAAAACCACTTTTGTTCTGAAATAAGCCAGCTTGCCCATGATGCCTGGCTTTGTGGTCTCTTTGCAGCAAAGAACGGCAATATTAGCCAAAAAATGCCTGACCCTTATGACGAGTTTTTACTCATAACTGCACAAGGAACATGTAAAGGTCATCTCAAGAACGCTGATTTCTGCCTTTTCAATATGAAAGAAGGTACAGCAGGGAACAGCTCTCCCATTTCTTCAGAAACTCAGGTTCACCTCGCCATCTATGATACATGTCAGTGCCAGGCTGTAGTTCACTGTCATCCACCGAAGCTTTTGGCCTGGGAAATCATCGCAAAGGGAAGATCTCTGTTAGATCTTCCCTTATACGAGGCAAAAATGTGGAAAGATGCTATAACACGAGTGAAGGCATGCCAACCAGGGACTCGTGAACTAGCTGAAGAAGTGAAAAAGGCAAGCCAGGATCTGATACGCAAAAATCCTCAAAGGGCCTCCAGCGGAGCTGTCTGGATGGATGAACATGGCCTCTGCACGTGGGGCACGACATTACAAGAAGCTTTCGCCGTTTGTGAAGAAATGGAACACCTTGCCCATATTGCCCTAATGACGGCAAAAGTGTGAAAAAGCTACAAAAAGAGGAACAGAAGGTGCTTACGGTAACAAGTAGACATAAAATTTCAGCTGCTCACAGACTCTATGACTATGATGGCAAATGCGAGCATCTGCACGGACATAATTACCAGATTGAAGTGGAAATTTGCTCTGACAAAACTGACGCTCTTGGCATGGTCATAGACTTTTCCAAGATCAAATCCTACCTTTTTGCAGAACTGGACAAGCTCTGGGATCACCGAACTCTCCTCTATGAGCAGGACCCACTCTGCAAGTCGCTACAAGAACTTTTACAGGATGATTCAGTACGCGCTGTACCTTTTAACCCGACAGCGGAAAACATGGCCATATATCTTGGAAGCTCATTTTTTCCAACAAAGCTTAAGGCCATGGACAATCAAAATAAACTTAGCATCAACCGCATTACGGTTTTTGAAACGGAAAACAATTCCGCAACCTGGCACAACAGTCATGAGCTGTCTTCTTGTCAATGAAGTATTTTGGTCGTTACAGGGGGAAGGTTTTTTCACTGGCAGACCAGCGGTTTTTATCCGTCTGCAGGGGTGCTATGTTGGCTGCCCCTACTGTGATACACGATATGCGCAAACCATCGACTCAACCTTGCAATACCCCCAGAGTGCAGAACTCTTCCACAAAAAGCAAAACACCTCTCTCTACTTTACCATAGAAAGCAACTGGCTTGCTGAAGAAATTGCAAAGCGCAGCAAACACAAAACGCTTGCTATTATCACAGGTGGAGAACCCTGCCGACAAGATCTTACCGATCTCACCCAAGATCTCAGCAAACGAGGTTTTTACGTACAAATTGAAACAAGCGGTACTGAAGCCATTCATTGCTATGAATCAACGTGGATAACACTTTCCCCCAAGGCAAAACCTGTTCTTCCTGTGAACTGGCAAAAAGCCAATGAAATCAAACTGCCTGTACGCAATACGCAAGATATAGCACGTTACGAACAGGAGTTAAGCAAAGTACCTCGGGAAAAAATCAGTCTGCAACCGGTCAGCTGTGATCCACAAGCCACTGCTCTCTGTGTACAGGTCTGCCAGGAAAGAAATTGGCGACTTTCCCTTCAAATTCACAAATACATTGGTATTCTCTGAGAGCCACAAACCTTCAAAAGGTGAAAAGCCATGACCACTGTAAAAACAGTTTTTTTCTTGCTCGGCCTTGCGCTTTTCCTAGCCCTCCATACAGACCCTGCGCAGAGTAGGGAACATCACCCGCAAAAAAGAAACGCAACCCACAAAGAGGTTGCGCATCATGTCATGCACGGAAAGTGCGTGTGGTACTCAGGTCGCAAAGACCGCAGAACTCCCTATACAGCGGCACACAGGACGCTTCCCTTTGGCACATGGGTTCTCGTCACAAATCGCAAAAATCATCGAAGTGTGCTCGTCCTGATCAATGACCGCGGTCCTGTCTCCAAACGCTTCGCTATCGATATCTCAAGAGCTGCTGCTGCAAAAATTGGCATGATCAACGATGGCATTGCGAATGTCACCCTTGAGGTGCAGCCCCGTAAAAAGAAATAGCGCATCAGTCAGGTACAGAAATACTATCCTCGATCTTATAAAGAAGCGCCTTAATCTGTTCATAGAGAGAACGCACCTGTGGTCTAATCTGCTTAAGTTCCTGCCTACTAAATGAATTCTGCAAACTTTTGATTTCTTTTGTTATTTTCAAAACACGACTTTTTTTGACCTGTACATCAAAGCCAGTCTTGCCAGGCGCGGATATCTCCGCGTCAGTTTTCTCTATTTTTGCCCGTAACTTGGCAAACTTATACTGCTGTTCCTCAGGATCGCGAATTCGCGCAATAATGCGCATATTATGCAGAGAATAGCGTCTATCAGAGATAATCACGTTCTGTATATCCTGAGGAAGACGATTCAGCGAAAGGATCTCAGAAATGCTGTTACGCGCTATACCCAAAATGGCGGAGAGCTTTTTGCGCGTCAAACGATGCTGAGTCAGATATTTCTGCATGGCAAGAGCCCGCTCCATGGGATTGAGGTCTTCGCGAATCATGTTTTTCATGATGGCAAGATCATCAATATTCCCGTGAACGATGCGAGCTGGTATCGTTTTCCAGCCAAGCTCCTGCACAGCTCGAAAACGACGTTCTCCGGCTGCAAGGAGAAAATATCCATCCGTATCGCAAAGAACAGCAATAGGCTGCAAAAGCCCTTCACGGGCAATGGAAAGCTTGAGAGCCTCAAGAGGCTCCCTGTCAAAGGTACGCCTTGGCTGATTGGGATTGACCTTCACCTTATCAAGCGCAATTTCACAGACCGTGCCAGGATTAAAGTTAGGCATGTTTTCTTGTGACATAACAATCTCTCTTGCGACAACGTATCAGCAGTACCGTTTTCTCTCGCAAAACTCCCACCGTAAAGGCCTGCAAAAAGAGCAATGCGACCTCAGCAATGCCGCTAAGAAATCTTTTCAGTGACTCTATTGCAATCGCTATTTCATCCGAAAAAGCTGAGAAGAAAAGCCGACAAGCCACGCAATAGCGCAGCTCCCTTTCCTCGCAATACCACAACTACAAAACTGTAAACACAATATAACTTCGTAGCCGGCAAAAGAGCCTAGTCTTCGCAAAAATTCTCGACTCTGTTATTTTTTCAATTTAAAATAGCAAAAAAAAACATCAATAGCAACCGCAAAACTGTCACTTACTCTTTCCTATGAAATGAATCCTGCCATAAGCAAAAGGCCGTATCCGTCTTGGTTGACTTCGTCCGCGGGTTGACACAGCCAATGAAGGAAAAAACAAAGCTCTTCACGGATCTTTATTCTCGCTCTATCCTGAGAAAAAAATTTTTCAAATTGAGCATCAGCAAGGCGTTACACCGGAGAAAGTCGCCACGGCGAACTTGCCTAGGTAAGTTCATACTTGCGAACATAGCGCTCAAAGAGAAATCCAATCGTAAGCAATGGCAGTAAAACCATCATCAGATAAGTCGAGTCATAGTAAACTGGATAACTCTGCGAAGCTGCTGTTCTTGCCATTTCAATAAACTGCATCACTGGATTGTACAAAAGCCACTGGCCGAATCTATGACTGAACGTTGAAACTGAAAAGAACACCCCTGAAGCAAAAAATAAAATCCGCAAGAAAATAGGAATAATACGGACAATTGCCGGAAAATAACGGCCAATCAAGAGAAAAATACAACCACAGCTCAGGCCAAAGCACGCCGCTCCAAAAATACTCGACAACATGAGGAGTATGTCTGAAATCTGAAGTACGGGAAGCACACCACACAGATAAAATGAACAGAGGAGAATTACAGCACAGAGGACTTCAGTGGCAATGATAACTAACGTTCTTGCTATAATAATATCAAGAGGCGTAATTTGTGGAAAAGTAAGAAAATTTTTATTATTACGAATAACTGTCATAGTTTTATTTAATGTTTGACTAAAAATTTGCCAAATCATAAAGCCCATAACTAAGAAGGTAATAGAAGGAATTCCATGCGGTGCACGGGCATGCGCAAAAATACGTAAAAGCAGCAAGGCAAGAACACCAAAAGCCGTTTTCACGAGAGCCCAAATATAACCAAGACGGGCATCTCCGTAGAGTGTATGAATCTCAAAAAGCATCAAGGCGGCAATGGCTCGACACTGGATGGTAAAGGAAGAAATTTGCGCTACCATGAAGTCCTCTCAGGCGATGATATTTTTTTCATAGTACGGCAAAAAAGACCCCACTGGCAACACGACACAGCAAGCCTAGAATCGTAAAAAAGGTGAAAAACTCACGCTGAGAAAGATTCTGCGAAGCATTGACTTAACAAAAGAATCTGCTATTTTTCTAAAAGTTATGTATTTTTTATTTTAAACCCAACAGATGACTCACAGCTCAAAGAAGGTGGATAAGATCACTCTGCCTTGTGGAGGAAGAATGCTGAAAGCCTTAGTTCTCGGTGGAGCAACAGGCTTACTTGGTCAAGCGCTGGTGTCGGTTTTACGTCAATCCGGAGCCTGGCAGGTTGAAACTCTTGGGCGCAAAGACTTTGCTATTTTTGAACAAGAGGCTCTTGCCACCTATCTTCAGCAGCAAAAACCCGATGTTATCTTTAATACCATTGCCTATACACAAGTAGATGACGCCGAAGATCATGCTGAACAGGCACTCAACGTCAATGCCTCTTTTCCGGCTATGCTCTCGCGCCTTCTGTGCAAAACATCATGTTTTCTGGTGCACTACAGCACAGATTTTGTCTTTGGCCGTGACAGTCAGACTCTACCTCTCACTGAAGAAGACCAGCCAAACCCTGAAAGCATTTATGGAAAAACAAAGCTTGCTGGAGAAGAGCATATTTTTAGAATTCTACCGCAACAAGCAGCTATCTTACGAACAGCCTGGCTTTTCGGCCCAGGCAAAAAAAATTTCATTTCAACGATACTTCAGCATGCTCGCCAAAAAAAGCATCTAACTATTGTTGCTGATCAATGCGGATGTCCAACCTATACTCTTGACCTCGCCCGATGGAGCGCCATTGTGGCAACAAAACGAGCGCATGGTCTTTTTCACGCAGTAAATGCAGGTCAGGCATCCTGGTTTCAATTTGCCGCCAAAGCCATAGAAATAGCTAATATTGACTGTCTCGTAGAACCCATTACCAGCGACCAATGGCCACAAAAAGCCAAACGCCCTAAATACTCTGTGTTATCAACGGAAAAACTTCAAAAGCTCCTAGGAAACACGTGCCAAATCCGCCCCTGGGAACAGGCTCTCACAGAGTATCTCACCAAATGACACTGTATCAAAAAACGCATTGAAACAAAGATTCTGATCTTCAGCCGACAATCAGGAAGGTGCGAACTTGAAAACGTTGTTTATTACCGGAGGAGCTGGATTTATAGGTTCCGAGGCTGTTCATCAGGCTCTTGAACGAGGCTGGCGCGTAGTCAATATTGATAAATTGACCTATTCTGGAAATCTCGCCTCTCTCGAAGACATCGCTGATAATCCCCATTATAGCCTGCTTCAAGCTGATATCGCCGACCCCTCTGCCATGCAGGCGGCCTTTGCCACGCACAAGCCGGATTCCGTCCTGCATCTGGCAGCTGAAACACACGTCGACCGTTCCATTGACAGTCCTGCACCATTTATTAAAAGCAATATTGTTGGAACTTTTGTTCTTCTCGAAGCATGCCGCAATTTTCTCAAAAGTATCAAAGCCGAAGAAGAAAAGGTCAAAAATTTTCGTTTCGTGCATATTTCTACTGATGAAGTCTTTGGTGACCTTGCAACGAGTTCTGGGCGTTTTTCTGAAAAAACTCCGTATGCCCCCAGTTCTCCCTACTCTGCAAGCAAAGCGTCATCTGACCATCTTGTGAGAGCCTGGCACAGAACTTATGGCCTGCCTACAATGATCACCAACTGCTCCAACAACTACGGACCACGTCAATTTCCTGAAAAACTGATCCCGCTTACACTTATCCATGCTCTGTCAGGTGAAACTCTGCCCGTTTATGGTCAGGGACAGCAGATCCGGGACTGGCTCTATGTTGGGGACCATGTACGCGCGCTTTTTCTCGTACTAGAACGCGGTCGCATAGGGGAAACCTATACTATTGGTGGCTTTGGAGAAAAGCGCAATATTGACGTGGTTAGGACGTTGTGTGAACTGCTCAATACCCTGAGCCCTCAAAAACCTCAGGGAGTCAGTGACTACAAAGACCTGATTCGTTTTGTAACCGACCGACCGGGACATGATGTGCGTTATGCCATTGATCCCACCAAAATCTGTGAGGAGCTAGGCTGGAAGCCCCTTGAAAATTTTGACAGTGGTCTGCGCAAAACTGTTGAATGGTATCTTAACCATGAACAATGGTGGCGTTCCATCCTTGACGGCACTTACCATGGGGAACGTCTAGGGACATCAGTCTAGGAGCAAAGAGTGCAATACAAAGGCATTATTCTAGCTGGAGGATCTGGTACACGACTCTACCCCATAACCTTGGGAGTCAGCAAACAGCTCCTACCCATCTACGACAAGCCAATGATCTACTACCCCATGTCCGTCCTTATGCTGGCCGGCATCAGGGATATTCTCATCATTTCAACACCCGACGACCTTCCACAGTACCAACGTCTTTTGCGCTCAGGTTCACAGTTCGGACTCAATCTCAGCTATGCAGTTCAACCAAGTCCTGACGGACTAGCGCAGGCTTTTCTCATCGGCAAGGATTTTATTGGCAATGCTCCAGTCTGTCTCATTCTTGGAGACAATATCTTCCACGGACAGCACTTTTCCGAAAAGCTGCACCGCGCAGTTCGTCAGGAGCAGGGTGCTACAATCTTCGGCTACCTCGTTAAGGATCCTGAACGCTTTGGTGTCGTCTCTTTTGACAAAGATGGCAAGGCTATCGATATTGAAGAAAAACCGGAAAAACCAAAATCTCCTTACGCTGTGACGGGCCTATACTTCTACGACAATGACGTTGTGGATATAGCCCAAACAATTACTCCTTCAGCTAGGGGTGAACTTGAAATAACAAGCGTCAATCAGGCCTATCTGAAAAAAAATAGGCTTCGTGTAGAACGCCTTGGTCGCGGTTTCGCGTGGCTCGATACAGGCACACATGCAAGCCTTCTGGAAGCTTCAGCTTATGTACAAACTATAGAGTCTCGACAGGGTCTGAAAGTCGCGTGTCTCGAAGAAATTGCCTGGCGTAAAAAATGGATTACAGATGAAGAACTGACCAAAGCAGGCAAGTTTTTTGCGAAAACAGAATACGGACGCTATCTCCTTCAACTCTTGAAGGATTAGGCTTTACCATTTATCACTTCTCATAAAGTTCAGGAAAATATGGATTTTACAGCTCTTGCTCCCAATGGCCCTGTTTTGCTTACCCCTGTCGTTCATGCTGATAATCGTGGTTTTTTTATGGAAACATTTCGACAGCAAGAATTTGAAGCGCATTGCGGTCACTACAGTTTTGTTCAAGACAATCACAGCAAAAGCGGAGCCAATGTGCTCAGGGGTCTGCACTACCAGCTCAACCACCCCCAAGGGAAGCTCATCAGGGTGATTATTGGCGAAGTCTTTGATGTAGCTGTAGATCTCCGACGTTCTTCTTCTACCTTTGGTCAATATTTTTCAGTTACATTAAGCGAAGAAAATAAAAAAATTTTTTGGGTTCCTCCAGGTTTTGCCCATGGATTTTTTGTCCTAAGCGAAACAGCTGAATTTCTTTATAAATGTACTGAATACTATGATCCAACAGATGAGCATTGTCTTCTCTATAATGATATTACACTAAATATTTCTTGGCCAGAACAAGCTAAATTTGCAGTGACTTCACCCAAAGATAAATTAGGAAAAAGTTTTGGTGATTGTCAAAAATTTGAATAAATATATAAATTGTATCATATAGAATAAGGAAAAAAATAATTATGTCAGAAGAGCAGGTAAATCAGTGGACAGATGAAACAGTCCAGCGGGGAAGTTTACGAGGCCGAATGAATGGCTTTGAGTTGGGTTTTAGTGAAGGTTTTAAAGAGGGTTTTGAACAGGCGAGAAAAGAAATAGCAAGAAATATGCTGCGTTACAGTTCCATTAAAAATGCTGACCCAGAAAAGGAATAAGTGATGTCGGACAGTCCTGTTTCCAACTGGTCTGAAGAGCTTTTGCAGCGCGGCGGAATGCGCGGCAGGCTTGAAGGCTTCAAAAGCGGCTACCTGAAAGGCTTCAAATCTGGTTTTTTCCAAGGACGTCGAGAAGTTGCCAGAAATATGCTCCAAGAAGGAAAGCCAGTCGAAGAAATCAGTGATGTTACTGGACTTCTACCAGGTGATGTCCAAAAAATTCCTCAAGAAGAAAGCTAAGTCTCTATGCGTCCTCCATCTCCTAAAGCCGAGGGATCGCGATAGGCTGTCAATCTTGCCGTGCTATTTTTGCTGTTTGAATTTCTGTTCTTTGAGAGTTTGTTCTCCTTCTTAACCAGCTCTCTCGTGCGTTCTCGAGTTGTTGAATGGCTCAATATATGCGCCGTCAGAGTTGGCAGCAAATTTTGTTATGCCTATAGCACAATGACTGGGAAGACAATTCCCTCCGCCTAGTTGCGAACCCAACACAAAAAAATTTTCACACTCAGCAAAGAAAAAGTTCCTTACTGCATAGTTTTGCGGTAAGGAACTTTTTCTTTGCTAACAGCAAGAATAAGAACTGAAATCAGGATACATAAACTACCGAACCAGCCGGAAGGAGAAAATGTTTCAGCATAAACGAGACAAACCCAGAACATAGAAAGAACAGGTTCGATTTCTGAAGAAATCGCAGCCTGGATGAGGCTGATACGTTTGATGGCCATACCAAAAAAAATGAAAGCGAGATAAGTACACACGAAGCCCATAGCCGACAAAGCAAGCCACACAGTGAACGTTGGAGGATATTCCGACAAAGGGGAGTCGCAAAATAAATTGACTAAGTAAAGAGCAAAACACCCACCAGCAAGCATATACATAAAAATTGTCGAAGAAGGATAGTTTGCTTGCCAAAGGCGAGTTAAAAGATAATGACTTGCGTAACACAGTCCTGTGAGTAAACCCGATACTATTCCCAAAACATTGGTCGTTTCTGGGAGACTTCCACCTGAAAGACAGACGCACACAGTTCCGCAAGCAGCCGTCAAAAGCGCAATAAGCTGCCTATAACCTAAGGCTTCATGAAAAAATAACCAAGCAAACAAAGCTACCCAAAAAGGAGCTGTATACTGCAGGATAATATCCATACAGGCACCTGATAAAAGTATAGTATACTGAGCTAAAGAATAATATACTCCTATTCCCCATATTCCAAAAATAAACAAAATAAAAGCATTCTTAAGTGGAATTTTCCAGGTTTTTAAAATAATACAATGAAATAAAAATGGTATAAAACCAAAAAAACATCTAAAAAATGATATATATAATGGATCCACACCAAAAGAAAGACAAAATTTACTTAGTAATCCCAAAAAAGACCAAAGTATACCAGTTATAATAATAGATATTAAACCCAAATTATTATAGAAAAATTTAAATTGCATAACTAGTATTAATATTTTTTAGGAAGAAATATCTCATCATTTTCTTTACAAGAAGAATAATGAGTATTTTTAATATTTTTTGATATAAATTTTTTAATATCTTCAATTGTTTTATTATCTAGTTTATCTATTCTTTCCTGAAAAATATCAACTGCAAATTCATATAATTCACTGTCAGCTTTATTTAACTCTAAAGCTATATCTTTATCATTATCACTAATACAATTTTTAAGATCAGGTCGAAGTTTATTATTTTGTTCAAAAAATATATTAGATAAATTAAAAATTTTACCTAAAAGAAAAATACTTTCTGCAAATTTTTCAAGAATACCTATAAATTTAAATTTTTTATCAATATGTTTTTTAGCAACAGCTAAAGCAGTATATGGATATTTATTAAATATAAAAGATTTTCCTGAAATACAACGTGTCATAAAGTTTTTACCACGATATTTCAAAATATTATTATTACTTAATAAATATTCTGAAAAAGATACATTATTTTCATTAATTATTTTATATAAATGATTATCTTTCCATGTTTTGTAAAATATATATTCGGAAATTAATCTCGAAACAGGATTTCTTAAAAATGTAAAAACATCAACTTCGATATTATAAAACATAAAAGGATTATAATTACTTAAAAGTAAATGTCCAGTTATATATTTCATATTAACTAAGTTATTAGAGTTTATTTCTCTATATTTTTTATATTCAAAATCCTTATAAATAGATAAAATATTACTAGAATGTATATTATTTGAAAAAATTTTATCAACTGTTGTACCACCAGTTCGTGGAATATGAAGAAAAAATAAAGGTTTATTATTCATTATATTTTTCTTTATAAATTAACAAAAAAGATATAATATTGTTCCAGCATCTTGAAGATTTTCAGCTACTATTCTAAATTGCTCTTGCATATATTGACGTGCACTATAAGAGTCAAGATGTTGCTGTTCACTACCTAAAATATCATCATAATATGAAGAACCATACATAACAGACATACCATCTTCATTATCATCGAAGATGTACATATTTTGTTGATATGTTGGGTCAAGTGTATGCATAATAGACTCGTAGTCTAAAGTGTTATTATAAAAAATATATTTTTCTATCGTAGACAACCCTGACTTTTGGAAAGCGAGTTCAGTCGCACTCAAAAACCTTTTCACTCAGAACACTTTCGAGCTCAATGAGACCAGTAGCTGCTATTCCCAACGTCGCAGAAAGCTTGTAAAAATGCGCGTTTTGACGTATACTGATTCTTTGCGATTGTTCAGACCATGGCGCTTTCAAGCTCGTACAAAACACTCTCTTAGCAAGAATAGAAAGCTGAAATTTCCCCACTACCTTTTCCTGGAAACTTCAGGGAAGGATATTTCATGTTCAAAAAAATCTTGAAGGATTTTTTTCAGCAAAACAGCACAGAAGACGAAGATTTCTGGGTTGATGCCTTGAGATTCAGTGCAGAAGGCAAGCATCTGTGTGTACGCTTTCCTCACGCCTTCTTCGGAGACTGGTTTTTTAAGCACAAAAAAACGAAACTCGAAGAGGCAGTTCAAAAAGCGCTACCTTCTTTTGTTGACATCCACTACGCTGACAATCAGCAGTTAAGTAGTCCAAGCAGTCATTCGCGCAAATTACGACAAGCACGCCTAAGATCAGGGAATCAGCTCAGCACGCAACAGAGAACTCTCGAAAATTTTATCTTCAACGATAAAAACGCCTTTTCTCTCAACATACTTACCAAAATAGCCAATCACGAGCCGGGAACCCTCTTTAATCCAGTTTTACTCTGTGCACGCAATGGTACAGGGAAAACACACATTCTCCAGGCTCTTGCTCAAAATTTTATACTGCAAAACCGAAGGATCTGTCTCGCCCTGCATGTCAACGACCTCGTGGAGCTAGACCTTTTCAGCCAGCCTGACGCCTTCTGGACACATTTCACAGCTTTTTTCATAGACGACATACAGGATCTGCAAAAACAGCCAGAATTACAGTACAGCCTGATCCGTTGTATCGACAAGTGTCCCCCAAAACACCAGATTTTTTTAACAATCTCATCCAGCCTAAAAGAACTCGAATCACTTGATGAACGCCTGCAAGCCCGTTTGACAGCAGGGCTCATCTTGGACCTCAAAGAACCTGATGTTGATGTTCGACTACGTTTTCTTCAACAACTCTGCCTAAAAGAACACATCAAGCTTAATCGCCGCCAAATGCTCGTTGTAGCACAACGTTGCAGTCGCTTCAGGCACATTGAAGGTCTACTCTGCAAAATTTCAGCCTTGGCCAGAGCTCACAACAGAGCCGTTTCTGAAAATGATATTGAAGAAATACTCAATCCGTCAAAAGAGCGGCCGGCCACAGACTATCAGGACATAATGGAGCAAGTTGCGCAAAAAATGAACGTAACCGTTCCGGAAATTTTAGGGACGCAACGGCAAAATCAACTAGTCCTCGCAAGGCAGCTTGCCATGTACATCTGCCGAACCCGCCTTGGACTTTCCTACCCCGAGCTGGGGCGCATTTTTGGAGGCAGGGATCATAGCACTGTGATCCACTCTATCAGGAAAATCGAGCAGTTGCTACTAACTGACACAGTTATGAACAATCTAGTTACACAACTGACAACAGAGTTGTGATACTGCGTTTTCTCCGCATTGCTGTTGCTTCTGTAAGCAAAAAGTTGACTCCGAAGAAGGCTATTTTTTGAATAATTTCAACAAGTTAAGTCAATTACAAACAAAGCAACGCGGCTAATAACAGGAATAAAAACATGAAACTAATTCTTAATACAGAGCGCGTGATAGGCGGCATTCAAAAAGCCCTATCAGTCATCCCTACCAAAACCGGAGCTGCCTTTCTGCGAGCTCTGTGGATCAAGGCCGAGGGAGACAGAGTATCTTTTTATTCCACAGACGCCAGCATTGAATTCATGGGAACCTATCCAGCTGAGGTCATTGAAGAGGGTATCATTGGCGTTCAGGCGCAGATTTTTTACGGTCTGATGAGCACGTGTCGCGAAAATGTCAAGCTCGAGCATAAAGAAGCTGATGGCACAGTAAGCATAGTCCACAAAAATGGGAGATGCAAGCTACCTGTTATGAGTTCAGACTGGTTTCAGCAGCTTCAATCCTTTCCTGAGACTGATAGTATTGTGTGGCGAGGTGATTTTTTTAAATTAATTGTTGATAAAATATCTTATTGTATTAAAGAGAGTAATGATATTACAGCTTTTTATTGTATTTATTTTAATAAAAATTCTGATAATAAAATTGATATATGTTCTTTAAATGGGCATCAGTTTTCTATGTTAAGATTTCAACATGATGATTTCTTTGTTAAAATACCTGATAAAGGTATTTTAATACAAAAAAATTATTTAGCATTAATAGCTAAAATTATTGGAAATGAAGAAATAAATATAAATTTTAGTGAAAATAGATTGTTTGTAAAAAATAATTTTAACGAAATTATTAGTATACCACTAAGTAATTTCGACTTTCCTAACTATTCAAATTTTTTAGGAAGACTTGCTGATGAAAGTATTAGTACTTTAAAAATAAACAGAAAAGACTTACTTGAGGCATTAAATCGTATTTCAACAATTAATAATGATAATACAAGTTGTACTGACTTCTTTTTCTCGGAAAATAATGACTATATTACTTGTTCTGGTGTAGCTGATAACTATGGAGAAGTAAGTGAAAAAATAAATATTCAGTATAATGGAAATATTAAAAAAATAACATTTAGAACTATAGAAATTATTAATATAATAGAGCATTTTGATTCAGAAGAACTTATACTTCATCTAACTTCAGATGAAGGACCTTGTAGTTTTGAAGGGAAAGATGATCCTTTTTACGTAGTAGTTGTAATGCCAATCCGTACTAGAGAAGTTACTTACGAAGAGCAAGAAGAATATTAGTTATTTAATGAAACATATATATAAAAAGGTAAAGTGAATGTCTCAAGAAAATATATTAGAATCATATGATGCATCTTCTATTACTATTTTAGAAGGACTACAAGCAGTTCGTGTTCGTCCTGCTATGTATATAGGTTCAACAGATTCGCGTGGCTTACATCATCTTGTTTATGAGGTTGTAGATAACTCAATTGATGAAGCTATGGCTGGATTTTGTACAGAAATTAAAATTACCTTACATAATGATAATTCTGTAACCGTAAGAGATAACGGACGTGGCATACCTATAGATATTCATCCTAAAGAAGGAGTTCCTGCAGTCCAAGTCGTAATGACAAAACTGCATGCCGGAGGAAAATTTGACAACACAAGTTATAAAGTATCTGGTGGTTTACACGGTGTAGGTGTATCGTGTGTAAATGCACTCTCTGAATGGTTAATAGTTACTGTGCGTAGAAATGGGCAGCGTTATCGCCAAACTTATGCTCGAGGTATTCCGCAGTCAGAATTAACTTTAATAGGTCCTGCAGATGATCATGGTACTACTGTACATTTTAAACCAGATGAATCTATTTTTGAAATAACCGAATTTTCATATGATATATTAAAGAAACGTTTTGAAGAGTTAGCTTATTTGAATAAAGGTTTAATGATTTATTGTAATGATGATCGTACAAATGAAAGTCATGTATTTCACGCTGAAGGTGGTATTATAGAATTTGTTAAAGATTTAAATCAGAGTGAAGATGTTATTCATCCTATAATTTATGGTGATGAACTTATTGAAAATACATCTGTAGAATTTGCTATACAATATAATAAAAGTTATAAAGAAAATATACATACATTTGCAAATAATATAAGAACGATAGAAGGCGGAACACATTTAGTGGGATTTAGAACAGCTTTAACCCGTGCAGTAAATAATTATATAAAGAATCAACAAGATTTGTTAAAAAAAATAAAAAATACGTCTTTGACCGGTGATGATGTTCGTGAGGGATTAACAGCTGTTTTAAGTGTGAAATTACCAAATCCTCAGTTTGAGGGGCAGACGAAAACACGTCTTGGTAATAGTGAAATTGCTGGTTTAGTTTCAACACAAGTTTACGAACGTTTGAATGTTTACTTTGAAGAAAATCCAAAGGATATTAGAGCTATTATTGAAAAGGCGGTTGATGCTGCGAGAGCGAGAGAAGCTGCTCGTAAGGCAAAAGATCTTGTTCGTCGAAAAGGGGCTTTGACTGATAACGCCTTACCTGGAAAGCTTGCTGATTGTCAAAGTAAAGATCCTGCTTTATCAGAACTTTTTATTGTTGAGGGTGATAGCGCAGGTGGGTCCGCAAAACAAGGAAGAAATCCTAAAATTCAAGCGATTTTACCTCTCAGAGGTAAAATTTTAAATACTGAACGCGTACGTTTTGACCGTATGATAGCTAATCAGGAAGTTAAATCTCTGATTACAGCTATGGGTGCAGGTATTCAGGATGAAATTGATATTTCTAAACTTCGCTATCATAAAATTATCATAATGACAGATGCTGATGTAGATGGTGCTCATATTAGAACACTTCTTTTAACTTTCTTTTTTAGGCAATTTCAACAAATTGTAGAAAAAGGATATATTTACATTGCACAACCTCCTCTTTATCGAGCTCATGGTTCTAATGTTCCAAATAAAGAAAAATTTTTAAAAAATGATCAAGAAAGAGATGAATTTTTATTAGATCGTGTTCGTTCTTCTGTTTCAGTAACTGCTGAAAATGGAAAATTGTATAGTGGTGATGATCTTACAATTTTAATGCGCCGTATTGATAAACTTAATCATTATGTAATAGAAGCTGAAGATAAGGGAATGGCAAAAGATCTTTTCCTTGCTTTAACAATGTATCCAGAACAAATTAAAAAGGAAAATCTAGAAAATCAGTATGAAGATTTACAGATATGGTTACAAAAAAATAATTATACAATGAATATAAAAAAAGATACTAATGAAGATGCTGAAGAATCATTGAATATTATATTTGAAAATGTAGGAAGACATATAACAAGAAGAAAAGGAGACTTTTTCTCCTCTAAAAATTATATTCAAGCATGGAAGCTATTTAAAGAATTTCGTGATGAATGTGGTGGGTTCTTATTTACATTAAATAAGAAAGATAGTTCAGATAGAGATAAAGAAGATATATTTAATTTATATAAATTAGTTTTAGAAGAAGGTATGAAGGGGATTAATATCCAGAGATATAAAGGTCTTGGCGAAATGGATCCAGTACAGCTTTGGGATACAACAATGAATCCTGAAAAAAGAGACCTTTTGCAAGTTTCAGTTGAAGACGCTGTTGCTGCATCTGTAGCTTTTGAAGAACTAATGGGTGATCAAGTTGAAAAACGTAAAGCTTTTATTGAGCGTAAAGCAGGAACAGTAAAAAACTTAGATATATAAAATATAATTCATATTATATTATAAAATAGAGTCTGAAAGGATATTAAATTGGAAGAATTAGGAAAAGAAATACATCAGAGAAATATTGAGACTGAACTCCGGGAATCATATCTCGAATATTCTCTTGCTGTAATTGTTGGTCGCGCCATTCCCGACGCTCGTGATGGTCTCAAGCCTGTTCACAGACGTATACTTTTTGCTCAAAACGAGTTAGCCAACTATTACAATAGACCGTCGAAAAAGTCTGCTCGTATAGTCGGTGATGTTATTGGTAAGTATCATCCTCATGGTGATACAGCTGTCTATGATGCCATAGTACGTATGGCACAAGATTTTAATATGAGAGATCCTTTGATCATTGGTCAAGGGAACTTTGGTTCTATCGACGGTGATGCGCCTGCTGCAATGCGTTATACAGAAGTACGTATGGCTAAACTTGCGCAGGAGCTACTTTTAGATATTGATAAAGATACTGTTGATTTTCGACCTAATTATGATAATACTTTGGAGGAACCAGCTGTTCTTCCAGCTAAATTTCCTAATCTCCTGCTCAATGGTTCTTCTGGTATTGCCGTTGGTATGGCAACGAATATACCTCCTCATAATCTTGGAGAACTCTGCGATGCTGTCCTTTATCTCTTGAATAATCCTGAGTGCGATGTTCTTGATTTGATGAAGTTTGTTAAAGGGCCTGATTTTCCAACAGCGGGTTTTGCCTTTTACGGTAAGGGGATGGTGGACGCCTACAGGGATGGGCACGGTTCTATCAAGGTGCGCGGGCGTATAAAAGTAGAGGAGCGAAAGAAAAATCTTGAGTCTGTTGTTATCACAGAGATTCCCTATGCGTTGAATAAATCTGTTCTTGTGCAAAAGATTGCAGCATTGGTAAATGACCGTACTCTTGAGGATGTAACTGACCTGCGTGATGAATCGGATATGCGAGGTATTAGGATTGTCCTGGATCTCAAGCGCGGTGCTTTGTCTGATATTATCATCAATAAGCTTTATAAGTACACGCAACTTGAGAGTACTTTTGCTGTAAATATGCTTGCTGTCGTTGATAACCGCCCAGTTCGCCTTAATCTTTTGAGCGCATTGACGTGCTTTGTCGATCACCGCAGAGAAGTCGTGATTCGCAGAACGCGTTTTGACCTTGCCAAGGCACAAGCGCGTGCCCACATTTTGGAAGGTTTACGTATTGCCATCGACAATATTGATGCTGTTGTTGCGCTGATCAGAGCGTCGGCGAACCCCGAAGAAGCGAAACTCGGCTTAATGAATTCCTTTCAGCTCACTGAAGTGCAGGCGAAAGCGATCCTTGAAATGCGGCTACAGCGTCTGACTGGTCTGCAGCGTGAAGAGCTTGAATTGGAGTACGCCGAGCTGCTTAAAAAGATTGACTTTTTCCGTTCTATCTTGGCTGATACAGAAGTTCTCAAAAAGGTTATGGTGGATGAAATTGCTGAGATCAAGCAGAACTATGCTACGCCGCGCTTGACTGAGATAGTCGCTTCGAGCCCCGATGAGATTGATATTGAGGATTTGATCCCCGACGAGGATGTGGTTATTACGCTTTCGCGCCGTGGCTATATGAAACGTACGAGCCTAGAGAATTATCAGCAGCAGAAACGTGGTGGTAAGGGGATTGCGGGTCTGCACACCTCCGAGGATGACTATGTTCAGGATTTTCTGGTCACAAGCAATCACCAGAATATTTGTCTTTTTACAAATAAAGGACGTATGTACCGTTTGAAGGTACATCAGATTCCTGAAGGCAGCCGTATCTCTAAAGGAGTCCATATTAAGAATATCTTGCCTCTTCTCGATGATACGGAGTGGGTTACTAATATTCTTACTCTGCGTACCTTTGCTGATGACAAGTACTTTCTTTTTGTTACGAAGAAGGGCATGATCAAGCGTTCCTCTTCTTCACTCTATGAGAATACGCGTTCAGGTGGAGTGATAGCAGTTGGTTTGAATGAAGGTGATGAGCTGGTCTCGGTGCGACTTACCTATGACACCAATCATATTCTTCTTGTTACATCCAACGGTATGGCCATTCGCTTTTCGTGTCAGGATGTCCGCGCTTCTGGCAGAAGTGCACACGGCGTGCGCGGTATTGCAGTCAAAGGAAATGATTCGGTTGTTTCTGCCGTGGTTCTCCGTGAAGACGAAAATAATACGGAATTTCTCACGGTTTCAAGCCAGGGTTTTGGCAAGCGTACTAATATTGAACTCTACAGGCTGCAAGCACGTGGCGGTAAGGGTGTGATTAATTTTCGTGTTACAAATAAGACCGGAACCGTTATTGGTGCCTGCCCCATTCGTGACTGTGATAGCCTTGTGCTCATGACCTCAACCAACAAGATTATTCGTATCGGCGCGCAAGGTATCCGCAGTATCGGACGCATTGCCATGGGGGTAACCCTGGTAAAGCTCGATGCTGGAGCTCACCTTGTGGCTTTTGATCGTATTAAGGAAGATGAGCAAAACCTTACGGATAAAGAAGAAAATGCTCCTCTACCCTTGAAATGACGAACAATATTCTAATACAAAGCTAACTTGTATTTTTTCTCAAAGTAACAGAGAGAAAACGTATGATTCGTCACTATTGTGGTCTCATGGGTATCTATGACCATGAAGACGCTGCTAAGCTTACTTATTTTGGACTCTATGCTCAACAACATCGTGGTCAAGAAAGTGCTGGTATTGTCACTATTGATGATAAAGGACTTCATGAACATAGAAAATTAGGTCTTGTCCATGATGTTTTTTCTGAATCTGATTTTATTAGGCTTACTGGAAAAACAGCAATAGGACATGTTCGTTATTCGACTACTGGTATTAGTAGTACTCCAAATGTTCCACCTTTTATTGCTCACTATCATGGTCATAATATAGTGATTGCTCATAATGGTAATCTTGTAAATACTGATCAGTTACGGAGTGAGCTTGAAGAACGTGGTTCACTTTTTACTTCTGATAATGATACTGAGGTGTTTTTACATCTTCTTATTCGTGAATTACGAAAATATTCCTTAAATGAAGCTGTAAAAGCAGTCTGTAGCAAAGTGCGGGGTGCCTATTCACTGCTGATCCTGATGGACAAGACCATGATAGCTTTGCGTGATCCTCTTGGGATTCGTCCGCTTGCTCTTGGCAGGATTGATGGTAAGCCAGTTTTTGCTTCGGAAACGTGTGCTTTTGATCTTCTTGAGGCTGAATATGAACGTACACTTGAACCAGGAGAAATGTATATTGTCGATGAGCATGGTGAGCACTCAGAATTTTTAAGTGCTAATCTCCCTGCTCCTCGCCAGTGTATTTTTGAGCTTGTTTATTTTGCTAGACCTGATTCTTATGTTTTCAATGAGCAGGTCTATGTATGTCGTAAACAAATGGGATGGCAGCTTGCTCACGAATCACCGGCTGATGTTGATTTTGTTTTGCCTTTTCCTGATTCCGGTGTTTATTCAGCTGTTGGTTTTGCACAATGTTCTGAATTGCCTTACGAGCACGCCATGATTCGTAATCACTATGTAGGGCGTAGTTTTATTCAACCATCACAAAATATGCGCAATTTTAGCGCACGTGTGAAAATTAATCCTGTCAAGCCCATGATCAATGGAAAAAAAATATGTATCGTAGATGATTCAATTGTGCGTGGTACAACCATGATTACCCGTGTAAAAAAACTCCGTGAACTAGGTGCTAAAGAAGTGCATATTCGTATTTCGTGTCCTCCTATCAAGTATCCTTGTCATTATGGTATTGATTTTGCTGATGAACGCGAGTTGATTGCAGCCAAGCACAGTATTTCTGAAATAACTAAAATATTAGATGTCGATAGTTTGCATTATCTCAGCGTTGATGGACTGCTGCGATCAGTGATGCATTCAGAAAATTATTGTCTCGCTTGTTTTACAGGTGATTATCCTGTTCCTTGTAAGGGTTGTATTCGCTGAGAGAGTTTTTCCCTTGTTTCTACGTAGAAAAAGACGGAGGCAGCGTTTTTCCTGAGCTACGCTGAAAATTTAATGAAAATTTCCAAAATTAAAGGTTTTGCAGATCTGTACGGAACAGAAAGTGATCGCTTTACGTTAATGGAAAACCAGGCACGTAAGATTTTTGGTGCTTGCGGTTTTACGGAATTGCGAACTCCTATTCTCGAGTATACAGATCTCTTTAAACGCTCCATTGGCGAAGAAACTGATGTGGTTAATAAGGAAATGTACACATTGACCACAGAAAAAGGTCGTTCTTACAGCCTCCGGCCAGAAGCCACTGCCGGTGTGATGCGTGCCTATATTGAAAATGCGCTTTACAGCAAAAACCAGATTTGCCGTCTTTTTACTACAGGACCCATGTTTCGCCATGAGCGTCCTCAGAAAGGTCGTTTGCGCCAATTTCATCAGATCAACTGTGAGTGTCTCGGTTCAGAAAGCCCTTTAGCCGATGCAGACATGATTACCATGCTGATGCGTTTTCTTCATGCTCTTGGCCTTCAGCGAATCCAACTGGAGATCAACTCACTTGGTTGTAAGCAATGTCGACCAGTTTTTCGCCAGGCTTTGCGGCAATTTTTAGATGCATTACCTGAGGGTAATCTCTGTGAAGACTGCCGAAGAAGGCGAACAACCAATCCCTTGCGCGTTTTGGACTGCAAGCATGAAGAGTGTAAGAAACTCATTGAAAAGGCACCGCGCATTACTGATTATCTTTGCGAGGACTGTCAGCGTCATTTCGCCGTGGTTTTGGACATTCTTCGTCAACAGCACGTAGAAGCTCATCTTAATCCTAAGTTAGTTCGTGGTCTTGATTACTATTGCCGTACAACTTTCGAGGTTGTCAGCGGAGAAATAGGTTCTCAAAGTGCTGTCGCCGGTGGAGGTCGTTATGATGGCCTGATTTCTGCTCTTGGGGGACCTGATATTCCGGGTATAGGTTTTGCCTGCGGCATGGAGCGTCTCGCTTTACTTTTGCCTGAACCTGAGCCCGAAGTTCCTGATTTCTATCTTTTGGTTATGGAAGAAAAGGATTCTTCTCGAGCCTTTCTTCTTCTTCAGGAATTACGAGAGCATGGCCTGTGTGGAGAGATGAACTTTACCTGTCAAAGTTTCAAAAGTCTTATGCGGCAAGCTGACAAATCGCAGGCATTGTTCTGTCTTATTTTCGGCTCCGAGGAAAGTGCCAGTAATTCACTTACTATTAAATCCATGCGTGATGGCACTCAGCAATCTGTGCCATTGGACCACGTTTTACCCTTCTTACAGGAACATTGTCATGAGTGAAGAACAAAATCTCGATCTCCAGCAGGAACATCAGAAATATATCGAAGATCTTTCAGGCTGGGTCAGAACGCATCATTGTTGTCAATTGACTTTAGCCAATGATGGTGAAAATGTTTGTTTGATGGGCTGGGTTCAGTTTCGGCGCGACCATGGGGGTCTGATATTTGTGGACCTGAGAGACCGCGAGGGATTGACTCAGGTTGTTTTCAGCCCTGATATTGCTCCTCAAGCTCATGAGAATGCCCACATTCTTCGCTCTGAATATGTTATTGCTGTCAAGGGCAAAGTTCGTCCGAGGCCGGAGGGCATGCGCAATCCCAATCTTACCACTGGAGAGATTGAGGTTGTCGTGCTGGAATGGAAGCTTTTAAATACCTCTAAAACGCCTCCTTTTGCCATTGAAGACCGCTGTGATGCCGGTGAAAACCTCAGGCTCGCCTGGCGTTATCTTGACTTGCGCAGGCCCTATATGCAGGCCAATCTCAGGTTGCGTCACAGCATTATGCAAAGTATCCGGCGCTTTCTGGATGAGAATGCCTTTCTTGAAATAGAAACGCCATTTTTGACCAAGTCTACACCAGAAGGGGCTCGAGACTTTTTGGTGCCTAGCCGACTGAATGCCTGCCAGTTTTATGCTTTGCCGCAATCTCCTCAGCTTTTTAAGCAATTGCTTATGGTTTCCGGTTTTGATCGATATTTTCAGATTGTCCGCTGTTTTCGTGATGAGGATCTGCGCGCAGACCGTCAGCCTGAATTTACGCAGGTGGATCTTGAGATGAGCTTTGCTGATGAAGAGCAGGTCATGCAGCTCTCTGAAGCGTTGATGGCTAATCTTTTCAAAACAATTATGAAGCGAGAGCTTCAGTTGCCTTTTCCGAGAATGACCTGGACTGAAGCTATGGAGCGCTTTGGTGTTGATAAGCCCGACACGCGCTTTGGCATGGAGCTTGTCAATATTACCGATATTGTGAAAAATTCTGGTTTTAAGCTTTTTGCGCAAGCTAAGCTTGTTAAAGCCATGAAAGTAGAAGGCGGCGAATCTCTCACTCGTAAGGAAATCGAGGAGTATACCCAGTTTGTTGCAGCCTATGGTGCGAAAGGGCTAGCCTGGATTAAGATTAAAGCAGATGAATGGCAGTCGCCAATTGCCAAATTCCTTTCGGAAGACGAACGACGCGGTATAGTTCAGCGTCTTGGATTACAAACGGGAGATATCGTCTTTTTTCAAGCTGCTGAGCCTGCTGTGGTCAATGCTGCGCTTGGCAATCTCAGAGTCCATATTGCTCGTGAGAAAAAGCTTATTCCTGAAAACTCTTTCAATTTTCTCTGGATTACCGATTTTCCCCTTTTCGAGTACAGTGAAGAGGAAAAGCGCTACGTTTCCTGTCACCATCCCTTTACTTCTCCCAAAGAAGGGCACCTTGACCGTATGGAGACTGATCCGGCCAATACGTTTGCCAGAGCCTATGATATGGTTCTCAATGGCAATGAAGTCGGCGGTGGCTCTGTGCGTATTCATACAAGTAATGTTCAGCGCAAAATGTTCAAAGCTCTCGGTTTTTCTGAGGAACAGGCAGAAGAACAGTTTGGATTTTTCATTCGTGCTCTTGAGCATGGAGCACCACCGCATGCCGGTTTAGCATTTGGTCTTGACCGTCTTGTGATGCTGCTTTCAGATTCATCAAGTATTCGTGAAGTCATTGCTTTCCCAAAGACCCAGAAAGCTACTTGTCTGATGACTGGCTCACCTTCAACTGTTTCAGCCAAGCAGTTGCGTGAACTTAATTTGCGTCTTCGTGAACAAGCCGGTGAAGAGTCAAAAAACAGCGGAACGAGTGCATGATTTTAGATATTGTTAGCTACCCTGATCCAAGGCTGAAAAGTATCTGTAAGCCAGTGGAAAAAGTAACTCAGGACCTGCGTATTCTTGCCGACAATATGCTCCAGACAATGTATGCAGCTCCTGGTGTAGGATTGGCGGCGCCACAGGTTGGTCAGTTCATTCGCATGGTTGTTGTCGATTACAGTGCCAAAGAAGATTTGCGTATGCCGCGTGTTTTGATCAATCCTGTGCTGGAACTCAAAGGCGAAGTCATTGTTAGTGAACGTGAAGGTTGTCTTTCTGTGCCCATGGGCTATCGTTCCAATGTGCCAAGATACAGTCATGTGCATTTGACAGCTCGAGATCTTGACTGGAAACTCATAGATGAAGAACTTGAAGATTTTCCGGCCATTGTCGTTCAGCATGAAACTGATCATCTTGATGGTATTCTCTTTATTGATCGCATAAGTCGTCTTAAGCGCACGTTCTTTGATAGTAAGGTAAAAAAATGGCTGCGCAGACAAAAATAGTCTTCATGGGTACACCGCAGTTTGCGGTACGAATACTTGAGCAGCTTGCTCAGTGGCCTCAAGGTAAAATTGTGGCTGTCTACACACAGCCAGATCGTCCTGCCAAACGAGGAAAAAAACTGTGTGCTTCGCCCGTCAAGGAAGCTGCTTGCAAGCTGAATATTTCTGTGAAGCAACCTCTCAATTTCAAAAATGAGTCTGATCTTGAGGAGCTGGCTTTATTGCAGCCAGATTTTCTTGTCGTTGCCGCATATGGTCAGATCTTGCCTGCCCGTGTTCTTGCTTTGCCGCATTTTCCCCCTCTCAATGTGCACGCGTCGCTTCTTCCCAGATACCGAGGAGCGGCACCTGTTCAACGAGCGATTATGGAAAATTATCTTCCTGATGCTGAAACCGGCATTTCTATTATGCAAATGGTTGAAGCCCTGGATGCAGGTCCGGTTTTTTTGCAAAGGCGTATGGTAATCGGCCAAAAAACAAGTGATGAACTTCTTCAAGAAATGGCTGAAAAAGGTGGACAGGCACTTTTGGAAGTTATGACGGCTTTTCTTGAAGACCGGGCAGTAGGACAGGTCCAGGATGAGAGTCAGGCAAGCTATGCCCAGAAAATTGACAAAGCTGATGGATTTGTGAATTGGGATGCCCCCTTTGATCAGGTTCATGCCCAGATACGAGCTGTCACAAGTGTTCCTGGAGCACGGACTAGTATCACTATTCAAGACCATGTCTTTGACATCATTCTCCTGCCAGGTCGTCGTGGATCATCTCTTAGTCTGACTCCGGCAGGAACGGCGCGTTTTGACGAGGATGGTCTGGCCATTGCCTGCAGAGACTTTTGGTATCGCGTTGATATGCTTAAGCCTCAGGGAAAATCCTTTATGACATCAAAATCTTTTGCCAATGGCTATTTGCGGACTAAATGACCTAAAAAAAGCGACTTTCTTGGAAAGCCGCTTTTTTTCATCAAAATTGGTATTTCTAGCAAGGCAGGCACTCCGTAACAGGCGTTGATACAGAAAGCTTTTGCCATCTCTTTGTAATCCTTACGTGATGATGTCGTCAGAAGAGTTAGTGTTGAGTCTGTGCGCAATAAACCAGCTTAGTCAAAGAGGAGACCAGGAATCTGGGCTATGCGTCAAGAGCGTTCAACGGGCATTGTCAAGGGCAGCCGCGACGTACGTAGTGCCTGTCTTTTTGTTTTTACATTGCTTGATCAAGGCTGGCTGATTCAGGAAGCCCTTGCTAGAGCCTATGCCGATTATCTGCTCAATGTTAGAGACCGGCATCTGCTTTCTGAACTGGTTTTTGGCATTGTACGTCAAGAGCTTCGTCTGCAATGGATTACAGCAAGCTTTTTGCCAAAGCCTGAACGGCTACCTGTGCCTTTTTTGCATATCCTCAACATTGCGGTTTATTCTCTGATTTTTTTGGAGCGCATTCCCCCTCATGCTGTCTATTCTTCTGCCCAAGCTGCCATATCGCGTCTTTTCGGGACAAAACTTGCACGTTTGGCAATTGCGATTTTACATCGTATAGACGCAGAAAAATCAACATTTCTTGATCCTGCAGCCTACGTGAATCGGGAAGATCCTCAGACTTTACGTCAGGATCTTGCACTTGCTCGTTATTACAGTCTGCCGTACTGGCTTCTTCATTATTGGCAGGACGTTTACGGGGTGACAGCTTCTCTGCATTTAGCCCGTAGATCTGCGTCGAAACCACTGTCAGGTCTTGTTATCAACCCGCAGATTGAGGGTTCTGTTGCCCTCCGGCATCGTATCAGCTCTCTTCCAGATGTACGTTGCATTGGTGCCTGGGGCTTTTCTTTGCATGAGTCCTCGTTGGGGTTAGTTACAGGCTCTGACATATCAGAGTGGCATGCCCAGGGGAGAATTTCCTGGCAGTCACCCGGGTCCTTGTCTGTGGTTGAGCATCTTGGACTTTGTCACTGGCAGCGGCCTGTTTGGGATATGTGCGCAGGTTTTGGTGGAAAGAGTGCCCTGCTTGCGCAATGCGGTGTTCCTATTGCCTTGTGTAGTGATATTTCAAGAAAACGTATACAGGCTTTGCTCCCGGAGTTTCAGAGAAGAGGCTTGTCTTTGCCTCCAGCCTGTCTGGCTGATGCCACAAATCCCCCTCTTGCTAGGTTTGACGGTCATATTCTTTTGGATGCGCCCTGCAGTGGTCTCGGAATTTTACACAGGCGTCCGGATTTGCGGCGTAAACGCAAGACAAAGCGCAGTCTGCGGCTGTTTCCGCAAACACAGAAAGCTCTCCTGGACAGATCTCTCGCCTATCTTGCGCCTGGTTGCGAACTTGCTTACATCACCTGTACACTGAATCCCTGTGAAAATGACCTTCTCATCAGGCAGGTTCTTGACGAGCATCCTAACCTAGATTTGCTCTGTCTTTGGCAGACTCCCCACGACGATGAGCAGATCGATGGTATGTTTGGAGCTCTTCTGCGCAGGCGCATTGTGTGAGTCTATTCGTCTGCGTTTTCGAGGTTTGCACCGAGCTTGAGGAGAATTCTATGCAATTCTTCTGTATTGGCGTAGGCGATTGTGATCTTTCCGTGATGTTCATTGCCGCGTACACGTGTGCTGCAGTCAAGAACCTTGTTCAGAATATTCTCGAGTTTGTTTGTTAATGCGCTTTTGCGGTTTACTTTGCCTTTAGCATTGTTCTTTTCAGTTTGGTTTGGCTGTTTCTCTGTCTGACTGTCTTCTTTCCAGGGCAAAAGGCCCGTATTTTTCCAATTACTGACAAGATCTTCTGTTTCTCGTACGGAGAGCTGTTTTTCCGCAACAAACTTGCGAACTTCTTCTGCAACATCTTCATTGTTAATGGCAAGAAGAGTCCGAGCATGCCCGGCAGATAGTATACCACTGCGAACGTTATCTTGCGCTTGTTCGCTCAATTGCAATAATCTGAGCGCATTAGCCACAGATGAACGGCTTTTTCCAAGTTTTGTGGAAAGTTGCTCTTGGGTTAGGTTCAGAGTGTCACGAAGTTTTTTCAGAGCATGTGCCTCTTCCATGGGATTGAGGTCTTCGCGCTGCAAATTTTCGATAAGAGCAGCGGTCATGACCTCTTCGTCGCTTAGCGCTTTGATGAATACAGGCACGTGGTGTAAGCCAGCCAGCCGAGCGGCGCGCCAGCGTCTTTCACCTGCGATGATTTGATAGCTTTTGTCTGCAAGTTCACGCACCAGAAGAGGTTGGATGATCCCTTGATTTTTAATGGATTGGGCAAGCTCTTCAAGGTTTTCCTCGTTGAAGGCATGACGTGGCTGCCAGGGATTTGGTTTGAGAAGCTCAACGGCAATTTCGGTGTTGGCTCCGTTTCTGGAATCGGCTTCGATATCCTCAAGGAGCGCATTTAGGCCTTTGCCGAGTTTTGGTGATGTGGACATGGGAAAAGTCCTTATTCAAACTATGAATGGAATGGTTCAGAGAACATTGGGAACGTTTTGTTACCTGAAAATATAAAGTGATGGAGGCAGCGTTTCGACCTCGGCCTGAAGAGCGAGGTATCACGCTGAATATTTGATGAAAAAGGCTATTCTTTACCTGGTAGATGAGGCTGGCGTGATCCAAGGCGTGCAGCTTTCCGCTGAACTTTGGAAAAAAGCAGAAAAAGTAGTTCTTCCGCTTCTCGAAGAGCCAGAGAGTCAAGAACTGCAGCGGGAAGGCCCTCTTAAGGATTTTCAAACACTTATGGAGTACTGGGATTTTACCTATCCCTACTCTCCACGTGTGCGCTGCCCTCACTGTGGAGCTTCTTGTGAGGACTGGCGGACGGATGAAAAGCACACATTTATTCTCAATACTGCCAATCTCGGGGGATTACTGGTTTTTCACTGTACCCGTTGCGGGACTACGATACGTCATAAGCACTTTAAAGATCATATGAGTATTGAGCACACTATTCCTGCTAAATACAAAAAATCCTGATTATTCAGAACGAGATCGAAGTACAATTTCTTTCGCTAGGCCGATATATGCTTCTGCTCCCTTTGATTTGACATCATAATGGATAATGGATTTTCCATGACTTGGAGCTTCAGAGAGTCTGACATTTCTAGGGATGACTGTTTCAAAAAGTTTGTCTGGAAAACATTTTCTTACTTCCTGGCTCACTTCTCTTGTAATTTTATTGCGTGCATCATACATAGTGAGTACGACACCTAATAAGTGAAGCTTTGGATGTAGTCTTTTTTTAACAAGATCAACAGTTTTGAGAAGTTTGACAATTCCCTCAAGAGCAAAAAATTCACATTGTAGAGGAATGAGCACTTCACTAGCTGCACAGAGCGCATTGAGAGTTAATAAGCCTAGGGAAGGTGGACAATCAATAAAAATATAGTCATACTTTTTAGTAATGCATTTTAAGCACTCAGCAAGAAAGAATTCTCGACCAATTTTGTCTACCAGTTCCAGTTCTGCCCCAACAAGATTGGTGCTAGCAGGAAGTATATCCAAAAACCGGCTACGTGTGGAGTGGATACTCTCCATAACGTCTTCGGGACTGTAGAGACAAGTATAGAGATCTTTTTCCAGGGATACCTGTTCCAAGCCTAGGCCACTTGTGCTGTTGGCTTGAGGATCAGCATCTATGAGAAGAACAGATTTTTCCATGACAGCCAAGGCTGCGGACACGTTGATGGCTGTTGTTGTTTTGCCCACGCCGCCTTTTTGATTTGCGATGGCAATGATTCGACTCACGAAATTTTCTCCCTAGGGCGAATGTCTAAACATGCAATTGTTTCACGTGAAACAAAAATCTCTCGAGTGCACGAAATGTAAAAAAGACCATTGGCAAAGTCAAGTATACTTACTGTGTTTTTGTTGGAACTTTTCTTGAAGTGCTCCAAAAAGATCGTTGTACTTTAACCTGACAGACCCACGCTAAAGTGTGGAAGGTTGGCAAACGCAAGAAGAACCTCAATTTGAGAAACTGTGTAAAAGGCTTTTGGTAAGCCCCTTGAGTATGCGACTTTCTAAGGCTAGGTCTCAACGTAAACAGCAAACTCCTCAAGAAATTTCTGTTTTTTTAACGAGAGATGTGCAAATCTGCAGCGAATAAGACAAGAAGATTTTTTTGCAAAACTTCTGCAAGCTGAGCCGCGAAAACCCTCAATTTTGACAGATGGAGTTCTATAAGCTATCTCTTACTTTTGCATGCAGGCCAAGCCTAAGCCTATGCGTCGATTTTTTTAAGTCTGACAGATCCACTTTTACGGTGACGGATGAATGGCAAAAGTGAGCAAAGTCTCAATTTCGTGGAATTGTGTAGATGGCTTTGGTATAGCCCTTTGAACATATGGCTACCATGACGTAAGAAGGAAACTTCAACAGCAAACTGCGCGAGAATTATCCACTTCTCAAGTAGGAGAGGTTCACGCCTATGTGTTCAAAGGGGGATGGAATAGGTAAGTCAGACCTTGTTGCCCTGAGGTTTTGAGTGACTTGATGTTGAGGAAATCGTTTGTACCAAGTGTCATGAAATCCTTTGCAGAGAGAAGTCCGTAAAAACGTTGCTTGGCGCAGATGCGTGAAAGATGTTTTTTCAATGCATTAGTTCATCTATCACAAAGGAGTCGGCCGCCCTGCTATCTGGGAAACGCCGGAAAAAAGATGGATACTGTTCATGTTCTCCTCGTCGATGACGAGCTTGAAGTTTCTCGTATTCTTTCTAAGAGACTAACGAGACGAGGCTATTGCTGTGAATGCGCTGGCAATGGCCGTGAATGCCTTGAGAAAATGCAGGTTCAACGTGCTGACATAGTCATTCTCGATGTGAAGATGCCGGTAATGGATGGCCTGGAAACACTGCCTCTTCTTCTTGAAAAATACCAAGGGTGTAAAACCATCTTGCTTTCAGGTCACGCCGATATGCAGATAGCCGTGCAGGCAATGAGTCTTGGGGCATTTGGCTACCTGATGAAGCCCGTAGATTTTGATGAGCTTTTATTCAAGATCGAAGATGCCGTGCAGCAATTGGAGCTTGAGAGAAACAGTTGAGTTTTTTGCTTGTTAGCTGATAATTTCCCACCAAAAAACCTTGGGGGTGGTATGTTGAAATACTGGCTGATATTCAGCCTTACGCTTGTTTTGCACTGTTCCTTGGGAACTTTTGCCTTCGCTGAAGAGCCCCTGGCCAAACAGGAACTTCAGAAGCTGATTCTTGACACGATCCGCCAGAATCCACAGGTACTGATTGATATCCTTCGCAGCAATAGCGAAGCTGTTCTTGATATTGCCCAAGAAGGAAGTAATCAGCGTCGTATTCATACTTTACAAAAACAGTGGAAGAAAGACCTAGGTGAGAAAAAAAGTATGCGTACGGCTGACAGACCAATTCTGGGGAATAAGAATGCTCCGGTGCGTATTGTCGCCTTTTCTGATTTTACCTGTCATTATTGCCAGGCTTCAAAAGCCGTGGTGGACAGCATTTTGCAGGAATTTAAAGATAAGGTGTCGTTTCAATTCAAGAGCATTCCTTTTGAGGAAAAAGGTGCTTCTGCGCAGGCAGCAATCTGGTTTTTGGCCTGTGCACAGCAGAATGAGGCAAAGGCCTGGGAATTTTATAATGCCATGTTTGAGCAGGGAGATAAGCTGAGGTCAGACACAGAACGTTTTCTGCGCAAAACAGCAAAGGATCTCAAGCTGAATATGTCAAAGTTGGAAAGTGATGTGCGCTCCAACAAGAAAATAAAAACTCTTTTGCGTGAAGATCGCGAAGATGCTGATAAGCTCAACGTTGAAGGTACTCCCTGCTTCTTCGTGAATAATATCGTCGTGCGAGGAGCTCAGCCTCTTGAATTTTTCCGTATTGCCGTGAAGATGGCGTTAAACGATGCTCAATAAGTAAAGTGATCACAAAAAAAGCCCCCAGTAACGGGGGCTTTTTTTGTGATCACTTTCGTTTTTTTACGCTGTTTGACCTGTGCGTCTCAGGAATCTTCCCATCCAGGTGCGTAATTGGTCGAGATCAGCCTGTTGAGTTTTTTCTGAGGCATCAAGAAGAATGGAGAGCTTGCTGACCTCTTTCTGGAGAGTAGCCAGGTTCTTGGCATGGTTGTCATTGAACACAGTGTTGGAACAGATGTGGGAAGTGAGCATATTCAGCATTTTGGCGATGCCTTCGAGAGCCTGCGTCTGACGCTCCATAAAGTTTAGAGCAATGGGAGGAAAAAGTTGTTCGGCGTGCAGTGCTAACGGTTGAGCGATATTGAGTTCTTTTTCCTCGCGTAGGGTGATCGCATTGCGGGGGAAGCGTATAGCAAGAGCTTCTTCTACGGCGTTGGCTGTGCGCGATTTTTTCATTTCTTCAAGAATAGCAGAGATAACATCAATAGTTGTCTTGCGATAACGCCGTCTACGCCCTTCACCAACACTGGGAATGTAATCAGCAAAGCGTTTGCAGTAATAACGGCAAGTAGATTCCGGCAGAGAAAAATGCCGGGCAATATCCGCAATGCTGAAAAGCTGATCGTCGCTACCTGAACTGGTCATGGATTTTCCCCCTTTGCTATTCTTAGATTTTTTTTAGATAGCTGGAGAACAAAAGAAAAGCAAGGGGATAATAAAATTTTTCTGTGTTTTCCTTGTTGAAATTTCTAGAAGGTGACTTGCAAAGTGCAATAATATCGTTACTGAAGCAGTTGCGGTTAGCGGATAACGCGACGGACAGCAATGAGTCTCTCTTTCCAATAGCGGTTATTCACGCTGTCAACTTTGACTTTCTTGCCCTTGCAGGGACTGTGGATGAAACAGTCCTTGCCCATGCTGATGGCAGTATGAAGACCTCGCGGGCTCTGTGCCACTTTGAAGACGAGAATGTCACCTTCGCGGGCTCTGCTTTTGGCGACGCTTTTGCCGGCTTTGGCCTGTTGCGTTGTGATGCGGGGAATCTTATATCCGTTTTTGCGATAGACCCAATAGAGCAGACCCGAACAGTCAAAGCCTTTGCTGGGAGAAGCTCCACCGCTGCGGTAGGATTTTCCAAGCTGAGAGTAGGCTGTTTTGACAACTCTACGGGCGTCTGGGTGCACGGGATCATTGTCTTGAGCCTGGAAAAGTCCGCAGGCACAGAGGTTGAAACAGAGAAGGCAAAGCAAACTGACTTTGCCAATGAGGCGATAGCTATCTCGTCCAACATTGCCAGACATAGTAACCTCACTTGCTTGGCAAACAGAGGAATCTTGCCGCAGAGTCCTGCTTTTGGCATTTGTGTCTTGCCACTTGTTGGAAAACAAGCTATTAGGCAAAAAAATCAAGCCAAGGCTGAGCATGCCAGAGCTCTGCGTGGTTTTTGAGGGAATGCTGAAGTTCTTATCGGCATTTTCCTTTTTTTTCTTGCCTTTGTTCTTCGGGGGTTTTTCAAAAAAAAAAAAAAAGACGAACCTGCCTGTCTCGGGCAGCTCCGTCCAGCCTTGGAAAAAATTGTCAATCACCTCGGCTTAAAAAACGAGGTTTGTCAAAACCAGGATATTGAGGTTCAGTTGACTAGCCTAAGTCCTCCGAGGACTACGTTTGCGTAAGGAATTTTTCTTATTCCTATACTTTGTTACGATATATCTCGCGTCAACCGAGAGACGGACAAAACAGGATATATCGCAATGCCGTACGTCAACATTGGCGAGAAGAGAGATGGCGAAAGCTATCGGTGATGTTGCCCCTTACGGGGTGTCTGGTCGGTGATTTTCCCCAGCCAGGAATTACAAAAAGAAAAACGGAGGCAGCGGTTCCTCCTCGGCCTGAAGACCGAGGTTCCACGCTGAACATTTGATGAAGACCACTGTGAAGGGTATTGTTGTTTCGGTTCCGCTTGATGGCAGACAGACGAGAATTGCGGTATCTCAGGATGGTATTGAATATCGGATCATGCCAAGGGCTGCCGGCATTGATCTTGAAGACGAGATCAATGTTTCTGTGGAAGTCACTGGTGAGCTCCTTGAAGAGGAAGACGCCAAGTACCTGACAGTCAGATCCTACAAAGTACTTGAAGACGACGCTTGGGACGACGACAATCGTTGAAGGTCTCTTAGTCCAGTAGACTTCCTTCCACCTGTACCTGGCGAATTTTTTTCGCAATCCGGCTTTTTTTGAAGAAGGCCTGAATGTTTTCAAAAAAAGACGATACAGGTAAGGCTCTTTGTTTCCCGTAGAGCGTGCGCGTTGCAGCTCGGCTAACATAGAGCAGTCTGCTTGCGCGTGTGATGCCCACGTAGCATAGACGAAGCTCCTCCCGCCTTAGCCTCGACAAATCCTCATTGTCTGGGCTTTCCTCTGTATACAATGATCTGTCCGCAGGAAGGATACCCTCCTCCAGGGCAGGAAGAAAAACCGCCTGAAACTCCAGGCCCTTAGCGGCATGGAGTGTCAAAAGGCGTACGGCCTCGCTTTTTCCCCGCACACTTTCCTCGGTCTTAAGCCAAAGCAATTCCTGAAAAAACGCCTCCCAGCTTCCGCAGTTGTGCCACATCCGGCACAGCTCACGAAAGGCTTGACTTTTTCCCGGTTGATAGCCACCCCACGGCTGACTTTCTAACCATGGCAACATGGCTTCAGGTTCAGGCAGATTCTTCGGATCAAAGGGATGGAGAGGGGACTCTGTGAGAGGATCAAGATGGCCAAGAAGCTGTTTAACGCAGTCATCTTGCCAGAAGGCCTCGACACTGGGACAAAAAGTTGGAATACCAGCGTTTGTAAGACTTCTGGCAATGACTGGTAAAAGCTGTTTGAAGCGGGCAAGCACGGCAATGTCGCCAGGCGAGAGCAAAGGAGCGTCTGCTGCTTTGCTGGCATCCTGCAGAGAGTGAGAGCTATGCCCAAGAAGCTGCGAAATGTTGCGGGCGATCCAGCGAGCTTCTGCGTATTCATCAGGAACTTCGCAATAGTGGAGTTCGCAAGACAGATCTTGAGCAGCCTTAAGTTCTTCGCATTGCGGAGTGCGTAAGAGGCTGTGTGCGGTATGAAGAATGTCTTGTCCTGAGCGGAAGCTCTTATCGAGTTGGCAGACTGTGAGTTCAGGCCAGAGCTTGCGCAAGGCAGGCTCAATGTTTTCAACGGAACCTCTGAAGCCGTAGATGGCCTGATCGGGGTCGCCAATACCGAAGAATCCCGTGCCTGAAGGAGGCAGTAGGGCCTTGAGCAGCTCAAGATTAAGTGGGGAGCAGTCCTGTATTTCATCAACGAGTAGCGCAGAAAAGGGCTTAGCTTGGCTTTGAAAATAACAGAGGGCATATTCCACAAGCTGTGTGAAATCGCAGACGAATTGGGGAGCCCTTGCCCTTTGAGCTGATAGGTAGTTTGCCAGAAGCCTGCCGTACATTGAGCCATCATCTGAACGCACACGGCACTCTTCCCGCATCGTATTGATCGTATTCCAGATTTTGCGGCCCTGCTTTGTGTCAAGGTGCGGGTTAGACTCGAGAAAGAGCCGTAAGGCCGAATCCTCACTCAGCAGCAGAAGATCTGGCTTGTGCTTGGACAAGATCTGGTAACAGAAGGCATGCAAGGTCGTGCAGAGAGGTAGGCTGCGGTCTTTAAGCCTGGCCTGCAGACGTTTTTGCATTTCTTCAGCTGCTCGGCGAGTGAAGGTGATAGCCAGTATATTTTCCGGATGAAGCCCCTCTTCCAGAAGATATTGGATGCGTCCCATAAGCAGATGGGTTTTGCCGCTGCCTGGGCCTGCGAGAACGAGAGTAGGAGCAAGGGAAGCGCGAATTGCCGACAGCTGCGCCTGGGAATAGCTGTGATTGGTATTTGACACTTGCTTTTTGCCGCTGTCCATGGCTTGAAAACGCGACAGTTCGAGAAAATGTTCCTTGCTTGGTGACTGTGGAGGCGGGTTAGTCGTCTGAGTGGATATCGGTAAAAGGTTAACTTCTTGAAACGGGAGCTGCGCCATCGTGTGGCGTTTTCCTCCTTTGCGTCGTTCTGCCTGTTCTTCATCGCTAAAGACACAAACTTTACCAAATTCGCCGTCGAAGCCGCCTTTGAGATTCACTTTGCCTGTGCGAAGGCGCTCGCAGGCAGTACTGAGATCCTGACTGTAGCTTGCAAGATCAGCCAGAGAGACATTGAGCAGAATGTCCAGTTCTGAGCCAAGATGAGCAAGCATACGGCCGTATTCCGTCTGCACTTTGCGTGAAAGTGTTCCAAGGCCAAGAATTTGGGCTACCATTTCCTGCAATGGCATAATGGATTTGAACCCTGGTTCCATTGGAGGGCTTGCCGGGCTTGGCCGGTCGGCAAGCTCCATGACACGATGGAGCACTCCGATAGTCAAGGGCTTGTGACAGACAGGGCAGATATTGTTGAGAGAGCGTGTTTCCAGCGGGTTCAGGGAAATATTGCAGGCACGGTGCCCGTCAAGGTGATATTTGCCTTCTTCTGGAAAAAATTCCATGGTTCCAAGAAAACGACAGGAACGTTCTGTTTGTCTTGGATCGCGTTGGGCCGAGGCTTTGAGTGCGGAAAAAATGCTCTCAAAGCTTGGCTTGCCGCTAAAAAGATTGGCCTCGCGGGCCAACTTACTACCTGAATGGGCGTCGGAATTGGAAATGAGAGCATAGCTGTCAAGGGCACTGATATGGCGGTTCATCAGTGGATCTGAGGAAAGACCCGTTTCGAGAGCAAAAATTTGAGGTGTGAGGTCTTCAAAACACTCCTCTATGCTGTCAAATCCGGATCGTGAACCGAAGAGGGAGAACCATGGGGTCCAGATATGGGCTGGCACGAGAATGGCTTCAGGTACTGTTTCAAGGGTTAGCTCAAGGAGTACTTTGGGGTCGAGCCCAAGTATGGGACGTCCATCTGAAGTAATATTACCAAGTTTTTCCAGCCGTTTGGCCAGCCGATCGGCATCTTCAAGGCTTGGCAGATAGAGAAGGGTGTGTATTTTGCGTACACGCCCATTTTTTTTATAGATGGAGCTGATTTCTGTCTCAAGCAGGAAAAGCGGTTCCTTGGCTTCAAGGCAGGTCTTTTCGGGAAGAAAAGGGAGCTTTTCACGGTTGACACCAAGCTTATAGAGACCGCTTTCGTCATCGCGTATTAACTGTTCGCGCAATTCTTTGAGCCAATGCGGGTGTATACAGTCACCTGTGGCAATGACATCAAGACCTTTGACTCGGGCCCAGGCGTCCAGATTTCGTGCAGAGAGATCCTTGCTTGTAGCAAGTGAATAGCGGGAGTGAATATGCAAATCAGCAAGAAAGGTCATGGCATTGTTCGCTTGTTTGATGGCCTGCTCCGAGCCATGGACAAAAATTGAGCGCTTCAGCACTGAACTTCTGTGTACCTTGGCTACTGTGCAGGACGAGAGGTGGCAAAATATCACAGTGGTTGGCGGCATCTTTGCAGGCGCAGATGAGCAAGCGGGTGCAGGAAGAAGTTGAAAAGCTTGTCACTGGTAAAAGCTTGCGCAGAGCAAGGTGATGCTTGGCAAGGACAACCGTGAGCTCCTGGAGTTTATAGGCCGGATAGATGCAGAAAAAAAATCCATGGTGTTGCAGCAGAGTAGCAGCACAGGCGGTAAAAAGCGTCAGGGCATTATCATTGCGTTCTGCGCGGTTGCGTAGAGGGCTTCTGGCAGGTCGGCCTTCGCTACTGGTGAAATAGGGAGGATTGGCAAGAACGGCTCGAAACTGTCTGGCATAGGTCTGTATACGTTCTTTTTCCGCAAGATCGCTTTGTACAATATGAAGTTGCTCGCTGAGCTCAAGATCTTGAAGATTGCGCTGAGCAGCCTCAATGTGCAGCGTTTCCTTTTCAAAACCAACCCCCAAGAGATTATGTCGTAAAAGCGCAAGACCGCAAAGAGCGGCCGCACAGCCGCAGCCAAGTTCGGCGCAGTAGACGGGTTTGTCGGGAAGAAGCTGATGGCAAAAGCTCGCAAGTAGGAGTGTGTCTGCGGCAAAATGACAACCCTTGGCCTGGGAGAGACCGCGTGGAAAAAGGCGCCTTCGCTCATCAATCATGTCAGGGCCTTTAGAGCAGAGCGTGTTCCCAGTTGAATAAGCCTGGACGAGAGGGGGTGCTTGATGTTGGTGGTTCATGTTCCGCAAGTTGAGCAAAAAAACTATAACCTGCCGCTAGAAGTTCACTTTCTTTGTCCCTGAGATCGATGGGCCAGGCAGGATAGATCCAGGTATTCTGACCATAGTTGCGGGCCCAAAAGACTTCGCCCTTGGGACTTGTAAAAGGCGTATTCTGCTTAAGGGCCAACAGACCAAAACGGCTGATACCGACAGGCCAAAAGCCCTGCACGACAAAGCCAAGTGGCAGAGGACTGAACTTAGGCAGGGCAAGGATTTCTTTCTGACCAAGTTCGGGGCTGACCATTGCTGCTTTGAAGCCCATTTCGCTGAGCAACTGCAACGTGAAGACATTGGTAATATTACAGAAAGGGCCGGCCACGAGATCAGCACCATCAGGGAGCATGTCTGGAAAGAAAGCTCTTTGCCAGGGCGCATTGGCTACAAAATGTCTGCAGCCGTCACGCCAGAGATTGCGGATGATACGACCAAATTTTGTGGACTCATCAGGCCAGACAACCGGGGGTAACCACCAGAAGACTCTGCGCGCCACAGTCCGGGAAATGTCAGCGCTCCTGGGGCTGAGCCAGAGCCCAAGCATATTGCGGCTCCCAGCTCTGTTCTCCCGTCCTCGTGGTATGCTAGCAAGGACATGCATATCAGGTCTGCGTCGGCAGGGTTTTGGTCTTGGAAGTTGAAGGCTGTCATTACAGGGTTCAGTTTTTCGGCCGCAGTACGCCTTGAGTTTTGCTTCATAGGTCGCAAGCGCCTTGACAAGATCAGGTTCACGTCGGTCAATGAGGTAGACGGGGGTCCCGTCGGGAGGCATTTTCCGTCCTTTAAAGGGAAGCGGAGTAAGCTCTCCGGTTTTAGCATTGCGGTTGATGCGTAAGGTCTCGTGCCAGCGTTCATCTTCAGAGCCGATACGCAGAAAATCCTTGGCTTTGAGATCTGTGGCTGGTCTTATGAGAAGATGTTCATCGTCATGCTGGATTTTTCCAAGAAGCAACCCTGAGCCCGTATAGCCGCCGGGATTGGTAGGCACGTTTTGGCGTTTAGACAGAAAACGTGCCTGCGTTCCACTTCTGCCGAGAGCCATGTTCAATAGCTCAGAGGCCTCCTTGCGCGCGTTTGCGTCTGCATTGTGGTCCCTCAGAAGTTTGTAGGCTGCCACACAGTGATAGACATAGTGAGGCCCTTTTTTTCGGCCTTCAATTTTCCACGAGGCAAGGTGTGGAATGGAGAGCAATTCATTGGTTATACAGGCCAGAGAAAGGTCCTGACAGGAAAAAAATTGGCTGGCTCTGTTTTTTTTCCCTCCCTTTTTGGCATGAGGGAGTTGGCCTATTTGGTACTTACGGCGGCATGGTTGTACACAGCGTCCACGCAGACCGCTTTTGCCTCCGAGATAGCTGGACCAGTAACAGCGACCTGATACGCAGTAGCAGAGCGCCCCATGGACGAAGAGTTCAAAATCAAGACCCTTGGGACAGTGCTCAGCCATCTCCCGAACTTCGTCAAGAGAGAGCTCTCTGGGTAGAATGACACGACGAACCCCAAGAGCCGGAAGAGAGTCTAATATTTCTGGATGGGTGACATTGGCGAGCGTTGAGAGAAAAAGCCCGCCGGAAAAATTCGCAGCCCTGGCGATGGCAAGAATGGAGGGATCCTGAATGATTAGTCCGTCACAATGTATCTGCTTCTCAAGCCGTTTTATGAGATGAAAGCAATGCTGTATCTCCTCCTGCTTGATGAGGGTATTCATGGTGATATAAACGCGGGCACCCTGATCATGGGCAAGATCACTGAGCCTTGACAGCTCTGTCAGACCGAAATTTTCCGCTTCCATGCGCGCTGAAAAATGTTTGAGGCCAAGATAAAGAGCGTCAGCTCCAGCAGCTAGAGCAGCCAGAAAACACTGACTATCACCAGCTGGTGCGAGAATTTCAGGCTTTGTGGGTGTTGAATCTGTGGGGTGTGGCATGGTGCAGTCTCAATAGCTTGAAGCGTCAGATTGTTTATCAAAGAGCCCTGATTGCCTGGGCAAGACTACGGATGCGGTTTTTCAGGCTGCTGAGTCTGAGAACGGTTGTGGTATGTTCAATGGCGTGGAATAAGGCCTGGCGTTCGCCAATGAGCACGACAAGCTTCTTGCCACGTGTGACACCGGTATAGAGGAGGTTCCTTTGCAGCATCCAATAGTGTGACATGACAAGAGGAATGATCACAACCGGGTATTCAGAGCCCTGAGACTTGTGAATGGAAATGGCATAGGCAGTCACAAGCTCATCAAGCTCGCCAAATTCATAGTCCACATTGGCATCATCAAACTTTACAGTCAGTTTTCTTGCTTTACTGTCAAGAGCAATAATGGTTCCGATATCGCCGTTAAAAACTTCTTTTTCGTAGTTATTGCGGATCTGCATGACCTTATCGTAGAGGCGAAATTCGCCATTTTGGCACTGGACATTGATTTTTTGCGGATTGAGGACGTCTTGGAGCCGGCTGTTGAGCGCAATGACACCGACGCTGCCTTTGCGCATTGGGCTGAGAACCTGAATATCTTCGACGTCAAAATGATAGTAGGCAGGAAGTCGCAGACTGACAAGATCACTGATGGTTTTGGCGACGTGGTCGGGATCATTATCTTCAATGAAATAGAAATCCGTGCGTTTTTCGTGGTCATTTTTGAAGGGAGGAATTTCGCCTTCGTTGATCATATGGGCGTAGCGAACAATGGCACTTTCAGCAGATTGCCGAAAAATCCTCGTGAGTTTGACCACGGGCACGACCCCTGAACCGATGATGTCAGAAAGAACCATGCCAGGTCCGACAGACGGAAGCTGGAAAATATCCCCCACAAGGATCACTGTTGCCCCGAGAGGCACAGCACACAGCAGGTGATAGAAAATAGCGGCATCCATCATGGATGCTTCATCAACGATGATCACATCACAGGCTATGGGATTTCCTTCACAGTACTCACAGGAATTGCCAGTAGACGTAAATTTGAGCAGCCTGTGAAGAGTTTTAGCTGGATATCCCGTCGTCTCTTGCATACGGCGGGCTGCACGCCCTGTGGGAGCGGCAAGTTCAATTCTCGCTTTTTGGGTCTCGAAGAGGTGAATAATCGCTTTAATGATCGTTGTCTTGCCGGTACCGGGGCCGCCTGTGATCACAAGCATCTTAGATTCGCTAGCCATGATCACGGCTTCACACTGTTCGGCAGCAAGTGCATCCTGCTCTTTTTTGATGATTTCTTCCGCTGTAGCTCTGGGCTCTTTGAATGTTGTGGACTTGGGGGCACAGAGGATATTCAGAATATATTCTGCAATTTTCTCCTCATAGAGATAATAGGGTGCCAGAAAAACCGCAGCAATTAACAAACCCATGTCATCTACGAGATCTTCACAAATAATGCGTTTTTCTTCTTCAAGACACGCAAAGAGCCAAGAAAAGTCCTGATCGCTTGCTTTTGCCTCAGGTTCATCTTCCTCATGCCAATCCTCATCAGCTTCGCCTTCAGAACGGTGTGTTTGCCAACTGCTGCGCTGTAAAAGTTTGTTGAGTCGTGTTTCAAGAGTCATACGTGGCTGGTAGAGATGACCATGTGTGGCAGCTGTCTTCAACAGTGTGACAACGTAAGCTTTCAGACGATCAGGATTGTCCTTAGCAAGATCAAGTGTTGCCGCAAGGGCATCAGCCGTATCAAAGGAAATGTCAGGCACGTCCAGGCAGAGGAGGTAGGGATTGCTCTTGATGCATGCGAGAGCATCTGCCCCGAATTTGTTGAGAATAAAAGTCGTCTTCGCAAGACTAATGCCAAAGGGCTGAAGAAAATGCATAAGATTCCGCTGCAGCCTGTGTTCAGCCCAGCTCTTGCAAATATTTTGAGCCGTTTTTTGACTAAGCCCCTTCACGGTCAAGACGTTCTCAGGATGACAGTCAAGAATCTCGAAGGTCTTTTCTCCAAAAGCGTTAACGAGACGCTTGGCACTTTTTTCTCCAAGCCCTTCAATGATGCCCGAAGTCAGAAAATGGGTGATTTCTTCTATGGTTGAGGGCAGAATGCTTTCACTTTCTGTGAAGGCAAATTGTTGCCCGTAACGTGGATGACATGTCCATGAACCTGTGAACGTACGGTGATCAAAGGGTCTGGCGGTGAGTAGGGTTCCCACACAGGTCACGGTTTTTTTATGGATTTCCTTGGGTTTTTGATCTTCACAGTCTTTGTCAAGTTGAACGAGAGCAATGGTGTAGCCGTTTTCCTCGTTGCGGAAAACAATTTTTTCAACAATGCCGGCAATAATACACGCGTTATCCATGGAATGGGCTTTGGTCTGGTAGCCGGGTGAAACGTGAAAGGCTTGCGCAGATCGCCTGCTGCATAAGCCAGGTATCAGCGAGAACAAGAGATGTCATAGCTGTAAGGACGGGCACAATGCGGGGATGGCTGAAAGAACATGTCGGCCGGAAATACTCATTTCACAGACTTTTCCGTTGCGTTTGACGGTCTTTTGTGGTCTTGGCACAGAGGTATAAACCGACACTCAAAAGATCGTGACCGAGCATGGCTGAAAGTTTGTCAAAGACTGCTACAGATAGCCTGCTGCATAAGCCAGGCATCAGCGAGAACAAGAGATGTCATAGCTTTAAGAACGGGCACAATGCGGGGAATGGCTGAAAGGTCATGTCGGCCAGAAATGGTTATTTCACAGGCGTTCCCGCTGATATCGACGGTCTTCTGTGGTCTTGGCACTGAGGCAATAGGCTTGACGGCACAACGGATGACAATGTCCTGACCAGAGCTTATGCCTCCAAGTATGCCGCCTGCATGATTGGAGGCAAAGCGCACAGACCCCCCAGGGGTATCTGCTGCGAGCAAAAGATCATTGTTTTGAGACCCACGGCGGCGTGCAGACGTGAAACCGTCGCCAAACTCAATGCCCTTGACGGCACCGACACTCAAGAGACCGTGACCAAGCATGGCCGAAAGTTTGTCAAAGACAGGCTCGCCAAGACCTGCTGGCACATGCTTTGCCTCGATCTGGACAACGCCACCAAGCGTATCTTGCGCTTTTCTTGCCTCGTACACAGCTTGATCCCAGAGTTCTATGACCTGGTCTGAGGCAGCGAAATAGGGCCTTGCGAGGGCTCCTGAGAGATCGCAGTTTTCTTGATCAACAGGTATTCCCCCAAGTTCTACACTTGCTGCCATAATCTCAACGCCAATGCCGGCAAGCATTTTTGCGGCAATGGCTCCTGCGGCAACTCTCGCCGCCGTCTCGCGCCCTGAGGCGCGACCTCCTCCCCGATGGTCACGTATGCCAAGATACTTTTGAAAGTAGGTGTAATCGGCATGGCCTGGCCGGAAGACCTTGGCAAGATTGTCATAATCCTTTGAGTGCTGATTTGTGTTGGCGATAAGAAAAGCAATGGGGGTGCCTGTGGTCATGCCTTCGAAAAGCCCTGACTGGATGTGAACGATATCTGCTTCTACTCGGCTCGTTGAAGTCGCACCCTGGCCCGGCTTTCGCAGGTCAAGTTCTTTCTGGAGATCTGCCTCGCAAAGGTGAAGGCCCGGGGGAACGCCATCAAGGATCCCCCCAATGGACTGCCCGTGAGATTCACCAAAAGTTGTCAATCTGAGCATATGACCAAAAGTATTACCTGGCATGAGCTATCCTTGCAAAATGTTGTGAAGTCTGGCGAAGTCTTAGCATAGATGGGAATTTTGGAAAAGCGCAGAATATCAGCAACAGCACAAAAAAAGCGCCTTATCTCCCCAGGGACATAAGGCGCAGAACTCAGACATCTGGCATATTAGATGTGTGCCGCTGTTTTCAGATCTTTGGCCGCATCGATTTTTTCCCAGGTGAATTCAGGCAGCTCTCTGCCAAAATGACCGTAGCAAGAGGTCTTTTGATAAATGGGACGTTTGAGATCAAGGCGTTTGCTGATGAAATAGGGGCGCAAATCAAAAACTTCTCGCACCGCTTTTGTGAGAATTTCATCAGAAATATCGCTCGTACCATCGGAAGAGACCAGGACACTGACTGGTTCCGCTACGCCAATGCAGTAGGCAATCTGTACTTCGCAAACAGGAGCAAGTCCGGCTGCCACAACATTTTTGGCAATATATCGACCCATATAGGCGCCTGAACGGTCAACTTTGGAAGGATCTTTGCCGGAAAAGGCTCCACCGCCGTGGTGCCCGCTGCCACCGTAGGTATCCTGAATGATTTTTCGTCCGGTCAGTCCGCAGTCTCCCATGGGACCGCCGACGACAAAGCGCCCTGTGGTATTGATGAAAATTTTGCAATCTTTTTCATCAAAGAACCCGGAAGTATCAAGAACTGGGAGGATGACTTCCTGCTTGACCGCTTCAATGACATCCTCCTGGCTGGCTGAGGCGGCATGCTGTGTTGAGACCACAACGTCGTGAATACGTACAGGCTTGCCGTCATGGTATTCAAAGGATACTTGAGTTTTTCCGTCTGGCCGGAAGAAATCTACAATACCCTGTTTGCGGACATAGGTCAGGCGCTGAGAGAGTTGATGAGCCCAATAGATGGGAGCTGGCATGAGAGTCGCTGTTTCTGTGCAGGCATAGCCGAACATCATCCCCTGATCACCGGCTCCTTGCGCTTCGGGTGTTTCACGTGAAACACCCTGTGCAATATCAGGAGACTGATGATCAATGGAGGATATCACGGCGCAAGTTTCAGCGTCGAATCCCATTTCAGAGCCTGTATAGCCGATTTCCTTGATTGTTTTGCGAACGACAGAAGGCAAATCTGCATAACCCTTCGTGGAGATCTCTCCGGCAATAACTGCCATACCGGTGGTAACGAGAGTCTCGCACGCCACGTGGGAATCAGGATCTTGCTCAAGGAGAGTGTCCAGAACAGCATCGGAGATCTGGTCGGCAACTTTGTCCGGATGCCCTTCGGTAACCGACTCTGAAGTGAAAAAGTATTTGCCTTTGGGTAGCATGCTCGACTCCTTAGGCCTGTGTACCACAGGCAGGTAAGAGAATATTGTCGATAAGTCGGGCCTTTCCAAGGCGCACAGCACAGGCCATGAGCGCATCCTGCTCGAGATATTCGACATTTTCGAGATTATATGGATCCACAATATTCAGATAATCAAGACGGCCAAGAGGTATGTCCACAGCCCATTTTTGCAAGACAAGGTCCTTAATCTTTTTAGCATTTCTCTCGCCCTTTTTGACGAGAGTGCGTGCTGCGCAAAGACCCGCATAGATGGCAGGAGCCTGCTTCCTTTCTTCGGCAGTGAGGTAGACATTGCGTGAGGAAAGGGCCAGACCGTCAGCCTCGCGCACTGTTGCCCGTGTTTTTATCGTCACAGGTACATTGAGATCTTCAACCATTTTTTTCAAAATAGCCTGCTGCTGCCAGTCTTTTTCTCCAAAAACCGCATAATCAGCCTGCGTCAAGTTGAAGAGTTTAAGCACAACGGTACAGACACCGCGAAAATGGATTGGTCTTGAAAGGCCGCAAAGTATTTTCGTCATTTTTGGAACTTCAACCCATGTTGCGTGGTCTGCTGTATACATGTCTGCGGCATCGGGCAGGAAAAGGACGTCACAACCGTGAGACTCCGCAATGCGGCTGTCTCGTTCATGGTCTTTTGGATAGTTTTCCAAATCTTCTGCCGGACCAAACTGGGTCGGATTGACAAAAAGGCTGACAACAAGCTTATCAGCGAGAGTTCTGCCATACTGCATAAGATCTTCATGGCCTGCATGATAGTATCCCATGGTCGGCACAAGACAGATGCTCTGCTGTGCTTGGTGAAAGCTACGGCAAAGTTCTGAAAGTTCAGAAAGAGTTTTGATTATTTGCATATCAAGATATAGTGATGTAGTTGAGGTGAAATCACGCTATACCTGCCAAGAAACATCATTTGACACCTCGCCTAAAGCCAGAGATCCCTTGCGGAGTCAACATACACCAACAAGAAGGTGAGTTCCTGCGGTAACGTGACTTCCAAAAGAATACTTGCTTGGTTTTCCCTTGCAAATACTCCGTTATGGGAATGTTGCAGCTGCAAAGCGACCAGCTCTTCCCCAAGGTTTACACATCTCTCCGCAGGCTAAAAGAACAGTTTGCGGCAGGAAAGGCAGAAAAGCAAGGAAATTCTAGTCGTGCGCCTTATCATGGCTTTAGGGGTATAGGATGAAAAGCAGGAATAGCTTTGAAATCCAGCATTAGACGAAACGGATATAGTCTGGCTTGCGTGGGAGAGGCTTGTCAGGTGCGTGAGCCGGGTAGCCAAGAACACAGTGACCAATGCCTTCATATGCATCTGTTAAGCCCCATTTTTGCAGAAGCAGCTTTCCTTCGGCGTCGGCAAATTCCTCTTTTGCGCGATGAATCCAGCAGCTGCCAAGGTTCAGGGCATGAGCTGCAAGCATCAGATTCCCCATAACGAGGCTTCCGTCATAGAGATAGGTGGGAAAGCTCGTTTGGGCCAAAACAACCATCAGGCAGGGGGCTCCGTAGAAGGGATCGCTATCGACCCCCAAAAAACGTGCATTCATAGCTGCAAGCTGATCGCGAGTCTCTTTGTCGGTAACCACAACAATGACCGGTGATTGTTTTCCGCGGCCTGAGGCCGCATAGCTTCCAGCCTTTGCAATCTGTTCAAGCAGATCTCTGGGGGGCATGGTCTGTTGAAAGGAGCGACAGCTGCGACGTGTGCAGATTGTTGTGAGAATATCATTCATAACACTTTCAGCGTAGATACCCTTCATACATGTCAGGGCGGAAACGCTGCCTCCGTAAAAAGATGTGATTATGGGAAGGGGCGGCATGAATGCCGACTTTCAGAAATCGCCGTAAAAGGCCTGATACCCAGTATGCACGAACTCTTTTATCGCGGCAAATCATGATTGTTGTTCAAGAAGGCAAGCTAGAAGGTCGCGCAGGCCTCGATTTGTCGCAAGCTCTTGCGTAGTGGCAGTGAGATCTCTGCCGGGAAAGGCAATACTTTGGTGCTTTGATGAAAATAGCTCAGCCGATGTTTGCACGTACTATCCACGAACTTTTCTCTCAGTGTCTGGCACGGAACGGTGAGAGGAAGTGGTGCCTTGTGACCAACTGCTGACACTATGCTGCAGAAAATTGTAGTACTGTACACCAGTTCCCGGTCTAGGTCCGCAAGGGGAAAGGCCTACGTGTCCAACAGAAAAAGGTGAAAAAAAAGGGGAAAGATGTGACTTTCCCCTGTCGTCTATACGCTTTGTATTCTCCAGGGCTACAAGCCGGGGAGAACAGCAAAATCGGTACCTACTCTTCAGCTGTCAGCTGAATGCGCTGGTAGCCAAGGACTTTGACCGTATCGCCCAGAGCTTTTGCAGCCTCCTTGACGATTTCGCTCACAGCTTTTTTGTCGTCGCGGATATAGGGCTGATCGAGGAGGCAAACGGATTTTTTGAATTTTTGCACAGCACCGTCAGCAATCTTATTGATGATCTGTTCAGGTTTGCCTTCGGCTCGGGCTTTTTCAATATAGACTTCCCGCTCGCGTTCAATAGCTTTGGGATCAACGCCATCGGCATCAAGTGCCATGGGGTTGGTGGCAGCAATCTGCATGGCAAGCTCTCGCAAAAGCGTTTTGCAGGCTTCACTGGTCGTATTTTCAGCTTTGCCGAACTCAGCCCAGACGAGAACACCAATTTTGCCGTTTGAGTGAATATAGTGTCCTAACGCTTCCCGGTCAGAGGCTTTGCTGTGGCGTGCGAAAGCACCAATTTTCATATTTTCGCCCACGGTGGCAATGAGCTGTTTGACGTCGTCGCCAAGCAGATCCTCAAGAGCCTGGATATTTTTGGGATCTTTGTCCAGAACAGCCTGGGCGATTTTGTCGACTTCAGCCTGGAATTTATCACCACGAGCCACAAAGTCTGTTTCGCAATAGAGAGAGGCAAGAGCCGTGGTTTTGCCGTCGCTACTTGTTTTCACGCAGACGAGACCTTCTGCAGTGGCACGTCCGCTCTTGGTGGCCGCTTTGGCCATACCTTTCTGACGCAACCAGTCAACAGCTTTTTGCTCATCGCCATCAACGGCTACCAGTGCCTTTTTGCAATCCATCATACCTGCGCCTGTTTTTTCACGCAGGTCCTTGACCATTTGAGCTGTAATTGTCGCCATAATACACCTTTTTCAGAAACTAGTTATGCTGCTACTGAGCAGCTGTTTCGTCCTTGTCTTCAGCTTCCGCAGCTTTTTGTAATTGCTCTTCCGCATTGCCGCCATCCTTGTTCATAGCTTCGCCTTCAAGGCAGGCATCGGCAAAGGAACCAACAAAGAGTTTAATGGCGCGGATGGCGTCGTCATTGCCGGGAATAATGTAGTCAATGTTGTCGGGGTCGCAGTTGGTGTCGGTAATGGCCACAATGGGAATGCCGAGTTTACGGCATTCGCGTACCGCAATATCCTCACGGTTGGGATCAATGATGAAGGCCAGCTGGGGCAGGCGCTCCATATTCTTGATACCGCCGAGTGTTTCTTCAAGTTTATTTTTTTCACGTTCGCGCAGCAGAACTTCTTTTTTCTGGTACTTGTTGATGCTGCCGTCGGCAAACATGGCCTCAAGCTTCTTCAGACGCTCAATACTTTTTTGGATTGTGACAAAATTTGTCAGCGTACCACCCATCCAGCGATTGGAAACATAGTACTGACCGCAGCGGGTAGCTTCAGCGGCAATCGTTTCCTGAGCTTGGCGCTTGGTGCCGATAAAAAGCACCTTACCACCCTTGGCGACTGTATCGACAACGGCATCGTAGGCCTTGCGGAAAAGGTGTACGGTCTGCTGGAGATCAATAATATGGATACCGTTGCGGGCACCAAAGATAAAGGGACGCATTTTGGGATTCCAGCGACGTGTCTGGTGGCCAAAATGGACGCCAGTCTCAAGCATCTGTTTCATTGTGACGTAGGCCATGGAAACTCCTTAGGGGTTCAACCGCCATCTCGCCTGTGTCCCTGAGAGGGACGGATCTGGCTCCCTATGAATCACCCGGGAAAGCGAGATGTGTGAAATGAATGTGATCCTCACGGTATGTGAGCAAAAAAAGGGACAAAACCCTGAACCGTTGGCTTTCTGGACAAGACCAGCAAAAGCGCTAAAGACAAATCTTATAGATCTTTTTTTGAAAAAGAGCAAGATGGCCATGACCTCGAGGGAACACGCTCTTTTTTGCTCAGAGCTTATCCCACGAATTTTTACAGATTTTGACAAAAAAATGAGAACTGACTACTTTGATTTCGTTTAGAATACTGTCATGCAGCCCACACTATATTCCGAAAGCGTGCTTTTGCGCACTTCTGTCATACCTATTCAAGGATTTTTCTATGAGCACTTCGGCATTTACTTTGATTGAGAAACGCGAACTCAGTGAAGTCGGCGGCACCATTAGCCTTTTTGAGCATACGTCGACCAGGGCGCAACTGCTCTCCGTGGTCAATGGTGACGAAAATAAATGCTTTGGTGTGACCTTAAGGACTCCCCCTGCCGATTCCACGGGCGTTGCGCATATCATGGAGCACTCGGTGCTGTGCGGCTCTCAGAAGTATCCGGTGAAAGAACCTTTTGTGGAACTGCTGAAGGGCTCTCTGCAGACCTTTCTCAATGCTTTCACGTTTCCTGACAAGACCTGCTATCCTGTGGCCAGCGCCAATCTTCAGGATTTTTACAATCTTATAGATGTCTATCTTGACGCCGTGTTTCATCCCAGTATCAGTGAGGATATTTTCCGCCAGGAAGGCTGGCATATCGATGCGCAGAGTAAGGACGGACCCTGGACGTATAAAGGGGTTGTCTTCAATGAAATGAAGGGCGCCTATTCCTCGCCTGACTCGGTTTTAGCCGAACAGAGTCAGCAGTCTCTTTTCCCGGATACGCTTTATAGTCTCGATTCAGGAGGGGATCCCGAACGCATTCCCGATCTCACCTATCAGTCCTTCAGGGACTTTCACGCTCGCTATTATCATCCATCCAACGCCCGCTTCTTTTTTTGGGGTGATGACCCGGAGTCAAAAAGACTTGAAATCGTACAGAAGGTTTTGGCCGACTACGAATATAAGAAAGTAGATTCTGTCATCCCTCTGCAGCATCCATTTGCGCTGCCGAGACAGCGAGAGGTCGCCTATGCTGCCGGAGATGGCCAAGATAAAGCCATGTTCACTGTCAACTGGCTACTTGGCGAGCGCGGGAATGTTCACGAAGCTCTGCAGATGGAAATGCTCAGTCATATTCTCGAAGGCATGCCTGGCAGTCCTCTACAACGAGCCTTGATCACATCGGGCCTGGGTGAGGACACCACAGGTTGCGGTTTAGAGACAGATCTCAGGCAGATGTATTACTCAACTGGTCTCAAAGGCATCCGCCGTGAGGATATTCCACGGGCTGAGACATTGATCTTTGATACACTGCAGGAACTTGTGGATAAGGGGATTGCCAGCAGTACCGTGCTTGCCGCTGTGAACAGTGTTGAGTTTGACTATCGCGAGCGCAATACAGGTCGTTTTCCGCGAGGTCTTGCGGCTATGATTCAGGCTCTTTCTACGTGGCTCTACGATGGCGATCCCTTCGCCGCTTTGGCCTTTGAGGCCCCGCTGGCGGACATTAAAGAGCGTCTTGCGCGTGGAGAAAAGCTGTTTGAAGAGCTCATTACAACACGTTTTCTCAAGAATCAGCATCGTTCAACGGTGATTCTTGTTCCCGACCCCTTGCTTGCAGACAAGCTTGCGCGCAACGAAGCAGAGCGACTTGAGTCCTTTCAAAAGTCCCAGGATGAATCAGGCCGCAAGTACTATCTTACTGAAACTGAACGCCTTGCCAAAGCGCAGACGACACCCGACAGCCCTGAGGCGCTAGCAACCATCCCAGCTCTGACCGTTGCGGATCTGCCTAAGCGCAATGCGCTCATACCGCAAAAAGCTGAACAGGGAGATTATCTTTTTCTGGCTCATGAGCAGCCAACAGTGGGTATTGCCTATGCAACGTTGCTTTTGCCCCTGTGGCGCGTCCCAGACCGGCTGATTCCGCTTTTTCCGCTCTTTTTGCGGACCATTACGGAAATCGGAACAGACAAGCACGACTATATCACCCTTGGTGACACCATTGCCGCCAATACAGGTGGGGTGAGTGGCGGCGTGACTGTCGGCACAACCTTTGGTTCAAAGCGCTTTTTTGGCTACTTTGCCCTCGGTGGCAAGGCTGTGTATGAGAAGCTTGAGGATATGTTTGCGCTTTTCGAAGAGCTTCTTCTGCACCCTCTGCGCGACAGGCAGGTCGCCACAGAGCGTATTGGGCAGATTCTACTGGAAATGCGAGCCGGCATGGAGCAGTATCTGCAGTCTGCAGGCCATTCTGCCGTGACAACTCGATTGGCTGCCCGTTATAGTCCTCAGGGAGCCTGGGCTGAACGTACAGGCGGAATTACCTATTTCGCGTCTCTGAAAAATATCCTGAATTCCTTTGCCACGTCGCCAGACTCGTTGCTCGATGATCTTGAATGTCTGCGTAAGGCCATTCTTGGGGACAAGGAGATTATTTTCAGCTGCACAGCAGAAGACGCCGCCCTTGGCAAAGTGAAGCATCTTGCCTCATCGCTCATTGCCCAGCTTCCGAGCGCAGAGGGAACGCATACCGCACAGTATTCTTTATGTGAGGATCTTCCCCATGCTGAAGCCCTGATTATGCCATCGCGTGTCAACTACGTGGGCAAAAGCGTGAATCTCGGCAAATGTGGCTGGACCTACCACGGCTCAGCAAGCGTCATTTTGCGTTATCTGAAAATGGGCTATCTTTGGGAAAATGTGCGTGTCATGGGTGGTGCCTACGGAGCCTTCTGTTCCTTGGACCGCTGCCATGGGACCCTGATCTGCGCCTCCTACAGAGATCCCAATACCCAAAAGACACTGGAAGCCTTTGATAAGATGGCTCATTATCTCGCGCACTTTACGCCAAGCGCTACCCAACTAACCCAGGCCATAGTTGGGGCCGTGGGAGACCTCGACTGTTACCGCTTGCCCAGTGCCCGCGGCGCTGTGGCCCTGGCCCGCAGACTGAGCGGTGACAGTGATGAACAGCGGCAGCAGATGCGAGAGGAGATGCTCTCCACGGAGCCCAGGCATTTTCGCGAATTTGCTGACGTCTTGGCGCAGCTTAAGGACGGCTCAAGTTGCCTTCTGGGTGGCGATGATGCCCGCACTTTTGCCCTGGCCAACGGTTTTGATGTCGTCAATGTTCTTGCAGAAGATAAGGTAGAGGCTTGAAGCGGCCGCAACTGATCCTGGTACTGGGAATGCACAGAAGCGGTACCAGCACCTTGACACGCGCTCTGCCGGTCCTTGGCGTGGATATCGGACAGTTGCATCTGGCTCGCTTGGACAATCCTAGGGGTTTTTTTGAACACCCGCAGTTTGTGGAAATCAACGAGCGTCTTTTGCAGGCGCTGGGAGGTGATTGGAAAAGCCATACACCGTTTCCCATGGAAGCCTTTTCTCGCCTTTTGTCGTCCAGCCTTGCTCCATTTGCTCATGATTTTCTTCAGCGTTTTTGTGAGCCAGGATCATTAAAGGGGCTTAAGGATCCTCGGGCTTCACGTCTTTTACCTTTTTGGCGGCCTCTGTGTGAGGCGCTGCATATAGATCTGAGCGTTCTTCTCGTTTTGCGTCATCCCACAAACGTGGCTCGTTCGCTCGCAAAACGCGATGGCGTAGATGTCCTTCACGCTTCAGCCCTCTGGATACGCTATACTTGTGAGGCTTTGCGTTACAGTCGCGGCCTGCCCCGACTGCTTGTGTCCTATGATCGGCTCATGGAGCGTCCACGCAGGGAACTTGAGCGTGTCGCCAAATTCCTGGGTCTAACCGTGGATGATACGGCCTACCACGTCTTTGTTCAGCAATTTCTTGATCAAGGTTTGCGCCATCACAGGGAAAGCGGAAGTGGAGGTGGAATGGATGCCTCGCAGGTACTGTATGCCCATCTCTTACCACTGACCGAGGGCTTAGCATCAGATGCCCTTGAGAGTCCGCGACTGCAACGGGCTCTGTTTGCCGCACAAGAGAGCCTGGTGTGATCGTCATACGACATTTTGCCATCAGTGTAGCAGCTGTAAAGGCCCTGTATGTTGCGTCGCACGAGTACTTTCTACGCGTGAACGTTTGCTAAACAGGAATCTCCGCAGCAGCGACCCTAGTTTCCCCGTCACAGCTTGCCAGCGGCAACGTTGCCGTTGAGCAGCCGGCTATGTCATTTTGTGGCTATCAGCATGACGAAAGCAAGAACATGTCTGTAAGAGCGATTGCCTAAGAGTGGCAGTTATCATCATTGCGACAAAAAGGCTGTGATACCCGTCAGCGAGGAAACCAGGAAAATAGCTGCCTGCCCTAACCCATAAATACTGTGGGTCATACGGAAATCTACGCCTGTGGAGAGCGTGTAAATCGCAGGTTCTCGGAATTGTCATGTTGTTTGAGCTCCCGCAGGAAACCCTCACTTCTCTAGGATAGTACGTTCAAGGCTTTCATCTATGAGTCAAGATTTTGTTGCCCTCTTTAAGCACTGGCTCGCTCAGCAGCATAAGGCAAGTCATTATTGCCTGCTGATTTCTGCTGATCCTGATGCCCTGGCTGCGGCCTTGGCCATGCGTAAACTCTTGCGGCAGAAGGTTCAGTGCGTGGATATCCGTTTTGTCAATACCATTTCGCGGCCAGACAATCTGGCCATGATCCGTTACCTGCGTATTCCGGCAATGCAATGGCGTCCTGAAGATGCGGAACATTACAGCCATTTTGCCATGCTTGACTCCCAGCCCACGCACAACCCGGCCTTTGCGCCCTATACGTACAGCCTGGTGGTGGATCATCATCCAGAAGACGACATTGCGCGATTTTTACGGCCTGATGCCTACTGCCTTCTGCGTAAGGGGATAGGTGCCACATCCACCATTCTGGCCCGTCTGCTCAAAGGCACAGGCCAAAGGCCAGGCCCCTTGCTGGCGACAGCGTTGCTCTATGGTATTCGTACAGATACAGCCTCCTTCGAGCGTTCAGGTGGAGAAGAGGACCTAAAGGCCTATCACTGGCTTTTTAAATACGCCAATGCGACAATTTTACGCCGTATTTGCCGTAGTGAATACCTCCGGGATTGGCTACCTCTTTTTGCCAGGGCGTTTCGCTCTCTGAAAGATTGCCCGGGTAACGGCGCTCACGCCTCACTCAATGAGGTGAAAAATGCTGACCTTTTAGTGTCCATTGCCGATTTTTTCACCAAGGTGCACGGGCTGCGCTGGATCGCGGTAAGCGGCGTGGTGGAGAAAAAAATAGTGGTTATCTTCAGAGGGGATGGGGCACGCGATGTGGGGCAGATGGCCAAGCAATGTTTTAGCAGCCTTGGCCAGGGCGGAGGCCATCGCAATCTAGCCCGCGCCGAATTTCCTCTCAGCCAAGTGCCTGAAAACGTCAAGCCTGTGGAATTTGTCCATCAGAAACTTGCCAGCTATCACGTGCTGCGAAAAACCCAAATAGGTGGATAGGGACCTGAAAAGTTTGTTTCGAGCTCTTGACGGGCCAAGGCAATTGAGCTAAAAAACAACAAATATTTTTCGACCTTATACGACGGAAGTCCTATGTCTCTATCTCTGGCCACTTATGCACAGATCAATACCCGCAAGAGCACACGATTTTATTGCTGGTATTATTTCTTCGTGTCCTGTGGCCAAGGACAGGTCTCCTGACGCGTATCGTCACAGATCTTTGACCAGGCCACAGGTGTACAATCTGTGGCCTTTTTTTATCACTGAGCAAAGCAGAGAGGTATCTTATGTACTTGGGCAAAAAAATTCGTCTTGAGCGCATTCTGAAACGCAATAATGGCCGGACTATTATTGTTCCCATGGACCATGGGGTGAGCATGGGGCGTGTTGATGGACTCATTGATATGCGTGAAACCGTCAGTGATCTCGCCGAGGGAGGTGCTGATGCTGTGCTCATGCACAAGGGCCTGGTGCGTTGCGGTTACCGCAGCCGCGGAAAAGATGTGGGACTGATTATTCATCTTTCGGCTTCGACGGATCTCTCCCCCCTGCCTAATAGCAAAACCCTGGTGGGAACTGTGGAAGAGGCTATCCGTCACGGTGCCGATGCCGTTTCTGTCCATGTGAATATCGGTGATGACAACGAAGCTGCCATGCTTGAGGCTATGGGCAAGGTTTCTGGAGCCTGTGATGACTGGGGTATGCCTTTACTGGCCATGGTCTATGCCCGTGGGCCGAAGATCGCCAACAGTTATGATCCCAAACTCATTGCCCACTGTGCGCGGGTGGGCGTCGAACTTGGCGCGGATATTGTCAAAGTGAGCTACTCCGGGGATGTGGAGAGCTTCTCCCGTGTTGTCGATGCCTGTTGCGTTCCTGTGGTGATAGCCGGCGGTCAGCGTATGGACTCAACGCGTGATGTGTTAACCATGGTTTATGATTCCCTGCAGGCAGGTGGCTCTGGCATTTCCATTGGTCGCAATGTCTTCCAGCATCCGCGTCGTGCTAAACTTGTGGCGGCTCTGAAAGCGCTTGTGCACGAAAACGCAAGTGTGGATCAAGCTTTGAGCATAGTTGGAGAATAAGTATGGCACGTGTCTTTTTCCTTTGTGATCCTTTTGAGAAAAGCGCAGTGACGCTTGCTCTGGAGAGCGGTGTGGATGGTCTGATCGTTGCCCGAGAGCATCTCGCAAGCTGTCAGGCTCTTGCTCGTGGTCAGGTGCTGGCCCTTGAAGATATTGATTTTGTGACGCTATCCGGCAAGAGTGATGAAATTGATGCCCTAGACCTCCTGCATAAGGGGCAGATGGTGGTATTGCGCCGAGGCTGGGAAGTGATTCCCGTGGAGAATTTGCTAGCACAGAGTGATGAAGTGTGCGTGGAAGTAGCTAATGTGGCAGAGGCAAAACTGGCAAGCGGCATCCTGGAACGTGGCGTCTTTGGTCTTGTTGTGCCTTCTTCGGCCTGTTCGGAATTGAAAAGCATAGTCAAAGAATGCAAACTTGCTCAAAAAAATGAGAATCTTCTACCTGGGAGAATTACTCGCATAGAGCAGGTCGGACTTGGCCACAGAGTCTGTGTTGATACCATGTCATTGCTGCACACCGGTCAGGGCATGCTCGTGGGTAATTCCAGTGCCTTTACCTTTCTTGTGCATGCCGAAACCGAGCATAATGAATATGTGGCGGCACGACCATTTCGCATCAATGCCGGCGCAGTTCATGCCTATCTGCGTCTGCCTGGGGATAAAACCTGCTATCTTGGAGAGCTCCAGGCCGGCCGGGAAGTCCTTGTTGTCGACCATAGCGGAGCAACGACGCTCGCCACTGTGGGCCGTGTCAAAATTGAAGTGCGCCCCATGCTTCTCATTGAAGCTGAGGTAGCCACAGAAGATGGTTGCCAGCGTGGCACGGTCTTTGTCCAGAATGCTGAGACAATCCGTCTCACGGCACCAGATGGGAAGCCCCTGAGTGTTGTGGGACTGTCTGTGGGCGATACGGTGCTCTGTCGTCTCGATGCTGCAGGACGCCATTTCGGCATGCGCGTTAGTGAGGAAATTGAGGAGAATTAATCCATGCATGCTACGCATACCGAAGATCAAAACATCAATGACAGGCTGAAAAGCGTTCGACAGGAAATTGATGCCCTGGATTCACAGCTGCTTGAACTTTTGAATAAACGCGCGGGCTTGAGTCGTGAGGTCGGTCGCATTAAGGCCGATGCCACTGGCGCCATTTTCAAGCCTCTGCGCGAGCACGAACTGCTCAATGAGCTGGCCAGACGCAATCCCGGCATCCTCCCTGAAGACCATCTGCGCTCCATCTGGCGAGAAATCCTTTCCTCCTCACGAGCGCTGCAGCGGCCGCAGGATGTTGCCTATCTCGGGCCAGAAGGTACCTTTTCTTTCTTTGCCGGTCTTGAATATCTGGGGCATTCAGCCAATTACCATCCCTGTCGGGACATCGCTGAAATCTTTGAAATGATTCATGACGGGCGTTGTGAGCTTGGTGTGGTACCTCTGGAGAATTCACTGCAGGGCACAGTAGGTGTCAGCTTTGATCTCTTTTTGAAGTACCCGGTTTTCATTCAGGCAGAACTCTTTTCGCGAATTTCTCACTGTTTTTTAAGCAGAGCACAGGATCTCTCCTCGATTACGACCATTTATTCCCACCCGCAGCCTCTGGCCCAGTGCAGCACATGGCTGCGGACGCACTTACCAAGAGCTGTGCTTGTGCCGGTGGAATCTACGGCCAGCGCCGCACGCAGGGCAGCTGAGCTTCCTGATGCAGCTGCCATCGGTCATCATGGCCTCTCAGTGATGCTTGGACTCAATGTTCTGGCCAGCCGCATTGAAGATGAACCTGGCAACTGGACGCGTTTTGTGATTATCGCGCAGGAAAAGAACAGACAGCGCAGCAGAAAAACAATGGCTGAGAAAAATGATGTGGCCAACAAAACCTCCGTTCTTTTTACCCTGCAGGATCGGCCAGGAGCTCTTTCGGATGTTTTGGCCTGCCTTGCGCGCAATAAAATCAATATGCGCAAGCTTGAGAGCCGCCCCCTGAAGGCAGAAACCTGGAAATATGTCTTTTTTGCCGATGTGGAATGCGATCTGGAGAGCCCAGATTATGCTGCGCTTGTGGAAGAGCTCTATGCCCACTGCAGCAGCTTCCGTATCCTTGGCAGTTATGTCACAGGTCCCCAGCTCGACCGGAGTATGACCAATGCTGAAGAGGGGCTTGCCTGAGCCTTTGCTTCTTGACGGTCTTGGCGTATAAAAGGCTGTTTAGGCTGATTGAAGACAAGGGCAAGCAGTTCCCTATTGGCAAAATTTTCTTTTTTTGGGGGGAGAAATGGTGTCAGGGCAAAATCAGCAGAATGCGATCTCTATTGACGTTCCAGGTTCTAAATCGCTTTCTCACCGATATCTCATTGGCGCTGCACTGGCCAACGGCAAGTCACGTTTACGACACGTGCAGAACAGTGCAGATATCCATGTGACACGGGCCCTTTTGCAACAGATTGGTGCAGGCTTTGAGGAAATTGCTGGCGAAGAGCTTGTGGTGCAGGGGGTTGGTGGAAAGGTACGCGGGGGCAGCGGCAGTCCCATGGACTGTGATGTGGGCGAAAGCGGCACAAGCTGCCGACTGCTCAGTGCGGTTTTTGCGGCTGGAGACGGGCTCTTCCGTATCTTTGGACAGGGACGGATGCATGAACGGCCAGTGGAAGATCTCTGTCATGCCCTGACAAGGCTTGGCGCAGGCGTTGTCTATACAGGGAAGAGTGGCTGCCCGCCGTTTCTTCTTCAAGCAAGAGGTCTAAATCCGGATCTGGTCAAGGGGGAACTGAGCATCGGCATGGATGCCTCAAGCCAGTATTTTTCAGGACTTTTGCTGGCAGCACCCATGTGTCCTTCAGCTCTGATCCTGGAACTTGGTGGCAGTAAGGCTGTTTCCTGGCCCTATGTGGGTTTGACTCTGCAGTGTCTGACAGATTTTGGCCTAGATTTCACAGTGGCCACGCGTCCTGAAAAAACAGCAGCGTGGAAAGAGTTGGAAAAAGGAACCTGGCGTGATGTGGCCTTGGCTGTACCAGGTTGTCTGCGGATTACGGTTACGCCAGGCAGCTATCAGAGTGGGGAGTACACCATTGAAGGCGACTGGTCGCAGGCTTCCTATTTTCTGGCAGCAGGTGCTCTTGGTAGTCGTCCTGTTTGTGTCAGAGGTTTGCGAGAAGACTCCTTGCAGGGTGACCGTATTATCCTCGATATTCTCTGCAAGATGGGCGCACAGCTGAACATTGCGGATGACTGTGTTACCGTTTGCCCCTCGCCATTGCACGGCGTTGATCTCGACATGAACAGCTGCCCGGATCTTGTGCAGACAGTGGCTGTTCTTGCCGCCTTTGCCCACGGTTCAACGAGAATTCGCAACGTGGCCCACTTGCGCTTCAAGGAAAGTGATCGTATTGCTGCCCCAGCCGAAGAACTGGCAAAGGTCGGTATTGTGGCTGACCCCCTGTCTGATGGCCTCCTGATCAGCGGTAAGGGGGGAAATGTGCATCATAAGCGAGGGGAGAGCGTTGTTCCCACGCTTCCCGAAGGAACGATGTTTTCTGCGCACAACGATCACCGTATGGCCATGTCTCTGGCCCTGCTTGATCTTGTCAATCCTGATCTGCACGTGGCCAGCCGTCTTGATGATCCCTCAGTGGTAAAAAAATCGTTTCCTGACTTTTGGACCAAATGGCAATGCGTGCTTGCGAAGTAAGGTTGAAAAAAATCCTGATCGTTGGAGACAAAGGCAGAATGGGTGGCATGCTTCTGCAGCGTGCCAGAAATATCGGCCTTCATGTTCTTGGCATTGATCAGCCGCTTGAGCAGACTGAACTTGAGGAAAAGGCGCAAGGTGTTTCTCTTGCGGTCTTTTGTGTCCCTGCACCGGTTTTTGCGAAGGTCCTTGAGCGTGTCTGCCCCCATTTGCCAAAAACCTGCATTGTCTCTGACATCACTTCCGTCAAGGAATTGCCCATGGAGGCCATGGAAGGGATCTGGCCCGGCTCCTTTGTCGGCACCCATCCCCTGTTTGGTCCAGAGCCAGATTCTTCTGGGCCATTGCCTGTGGCCATCACGCCGGGGAGACAGCTCGAGAATGCTGATCTCGACTTCTGTGAAGCATTCTGGACGAGTCTCGGCTTTACGGTTTTCCGTTGCACGCCCAAAGAGCACGACGTGGCCATGGCCAAGATTCAGAATCTCAACTTCATCACCAATCTTGCCTACTTTGCGCTGCTGGCAGGTCAGACAGAGCTCTATCCGTATCTCACCCCCTCTTTCCGGCGCAGACTGGCTTCTGCCAGAAAAATGCTCACTGAAGACGCGTCGATGTTTTCAGCGCTCTTTGAAGCAAACCGCAATAGTCATGAAGTGGTTCGCAATTACAGCAGAATCCTCAATCTTGCAGCATCAGGAGATATCGGCCTGCTCTGTGAAAGGGCCAAAAGCTGGTGGCCTGAGGCTGAGGCGGACAAGAAAGTATAAACAAGGCTACAGACTCTGCTTTTCTTGCAGAAGAGGCGCTTTAGATGCAGCGCTGTTCTTTGATGTTTGCGGCGATGGCCTCCCATTCAGGGAGGTTAAAGCCGCTTTGACGTTTTGCCTCAACGACAAAGGTGCGGGTGCTTTTGCAGCATGAAACCTTCATGGTGGCTTGAGAGCTGATGCTAAGCGCTTTGATGGCATAGGAAAGGGCCGATTGACCGGCAAGTTGTAGGATCTCATCGGGCCAGTGACTGCCAAAACGTGCAAGGGCAACTGGTGCTGGAATGCTGGGAAAACTGATGAGCGCGTCCTCTTCACTGAGCAGAGTGCGTAACTGGTCATTGTCGCAGCTGTTTCGGCCGACACTCAGCCAGTAGGTGGCTTCGCCAGATCTAAGCCAGCCTTGTCTGCCGGTATTGGCGAGATCGAAGTCTCTGCCCCTTGGTTTTTTGAGATGCTTGAGGACCATCCAGTAGCGCCTTGCGTTTTCACGCTCTGTGAGTTTACAGCCTCCGGCTGGTGAGGGGATATGTGTGAGGTGAAAACGATCTCTGGCAAGAGCCAGTTGTTCTTGGCGGCTGCGGCCTTGAATTCCAAGAAGTTTCTTGCGGTCAACGATGCCTGCTATTTCCATGGGGGTTGGTTCAAGGTGAAGCGCTGAGAGCGGCCGCAGCAAGCAGTCTTTGACATCTGCTTCGCGTATGATGGTATTAAGGACATCACGCCTTTGCGACATGGGGCGTTGGCCGATGACCTCGCCTGTGGCCAAAAAGTGAGCCCCCTGCTCCAACATGATTTTTTTGGCCTCTTTGAGCAGGAGAATTTTACAGTCCACGCAGGGATTGAGGGTTTTGCCAAAACCATGGGCCGGCTTATGCAAGAGTTCGACAAAAGCTTCGCTGACGTCCTTGCGGATGATGGTGAACCCGTAGTGATGTTCCCAGCTGGCAATTTTTCTGCTATCGCCGAAAAACGGCGAGGTCATGTGCAGGCAGAGAACCTTATGCCCCAAATCACTCAGCAGGCGTGCAGCGAGAATACTGTCGAGGCCTCCTGAGAAAAGAACAATAGCGCAGGTTGTTTCCATGCTGAACTCCAAGGCTATTACCTACCACAGGGTAGCTGTGGTCGCAAGAATGCGCCAAAAAACTCGATTTGGGCTTATGAACATAGGAAAACCTTTTTTTATGAAATTGCTGCGGTGACCTTCATTGAGGTGTTATCGCTCAGCTGAAATCTCATGGTTGTTGAAGGAGGAAGCATGGCCAAAACTGTCCGTGTAGGGCTTGTTGGGGCAACAGGTCTTTTGGGACGTGAACTGCTCAATTTGCTTGCTGACAAGCGATTTCCGGCGCAAGAGGTGCGAGCCTTCGCTTCGGAGCGCTCTGCCGGAGATCTTGTTTCCTATGGGGATACTGAACTTGAGGTGACAGCCCTGACAGAGGAAGGCTTTGCTGATTGTGATCTTGCGTTTTTTTGTGCACCTGATGAGGTCGCAAAAGGCTTTATTCCAGCTGCTTTAAAGGCCGGCTGTGTGGTTGTGGATAGTTCGCGGGCCTTTCGTCGAGATCCTCGCAGCCTTGTTATTGTTCCAGGTCTGCAAGACGAGGCCATGTCTTTGCACCGGGGACTCCTTGTTTTACCGGCAAGCCAGAGCCTTGTTTTGCTCTATGCCCTTTGGCCTTTGCATGAAGAGGCTACCATCACGCGTCTTGTGGTGACATCACTCATGCCTGTGTCATGCGCAGGCCAAAAGGGAGTTCAAGAGCTAGAAAAGCAGGTCAGTGATCTTTTGAATATGCGTGAAGTTACCTGTAAGACGTTTTCTGAGCAGATTGCCTTTAATCTTTTGCCTGCCACAAGTGCTTTTGGCCGCGATGAGTACAGTCTGGATGAAGAAGATCTGCACTATGATATTCCACACGTTTTAGATGCGCCTGACCTTGCTATCACGAGCAGCTGTCTGCAGATGCCGGTTTTTTTTGGACATGCCCTTTCCGTGAATGTGGAGATGGAGAAAAAAATGTCGGCAAAAAATGCTCGAGCTCTGCTTTCACAATCCTTTGGCGTACAGGTCCTGGACAATCCGGCCCAGGAAATTTTGCCAAGTCCGGTTGACTGCACCAGTCAGGATGAGGTCTTTGTCGGTCGTATCCGCGAAGACAGAAGCAGAGAGTCAGCTCTCAATCTGTGGATTTGTGCAGACAATCTTCGGCGCGGATCAGCCCTCTCTCTCTGTCAGCTAGGTTTGGATCTTGTGCAGGGCGGTTATCTTGAAAAAAACTGGGATAGGGGAATATGGGAGAAAAATCATGCATGAGCTTCCCTTTGACGAGTATCTCGAGCGCATGCTCGCTGTTCCGAGACCTGGGGCTGACAACTTTCTTGGCTTCTATGATCACAGAGTCGGTGCCATGTGTCGTGACCCCAGGCTTTTGCTGATTCCCCTTGACGATCATATCTGTCATCGCGGTGATGGCCTTTTTGAGAGCATCTGTTTTCGCAAAGGTCGTATTTTTGCCCTTGAAGCCCATTTACAGCGATTGCGTCAGGGAGCGGAGGCTCTGGAGCTAACGGTTCCCTGCAGCTTCAAGGAACTTGAAGAAATTATCTGCGGATTATGTCGGACTGTGGGGGTTATGGACGGAGAACTCAGGGTTTTTCTGAGCCGTGGCCCCGGTGGCTTTGGTATCCAACCAAGTGAATGCCCACGGGCCGGGCTCTATGTGGTTGTCCTGCGAGCGAAAGCTCCCCACACGGAGCTTTATGAGCGTGGTGTTGCGGCTTTTACCAGCGCCATTCCCCCCAAGCAAAGCTATATCGCGCGCATCAAGAACACCAATTACTTGCCCAATGTCTTTATGGCGCGTGAAGCCGAAAAACAAGGGCTTGACGTGGCTGTGAGCTTTGGCGCTGATGGTGTTATGGGAGAAGCAGCCGTGGCCAACATCGCCATCGTTGACGCCCTTGGCCGTTTTGTTTGCCCCACCTTCACCAACATTCTTCCGGGCACAACACTGCTTGCAGCCATGAAGCTGGCTGAGCAGAAAATGAACGTCCTGCAGCAGGATATCCTCCATGAAGATATTGCGCAGGCTCAAGAAGTCTTGCTCTTGACAAGTTCCATGCTTTGTGTGCCAGTGACGTCCTTTGATCGTGTGCCTGTGGGACAAGGAGAGCTTCGAGGCAAGCCTGGTCCTGTGGCCAGATGGCTTAAGGATCAGCTTTTTGAAGAGCTCTTTGCACGAGGAACCGTTTTTGCCACAGGGTGTGTATAGGCATATGGCGGACTAGCCAGTTGCGTTGCAGCCGTGAGCTATGGGAAAAACGAGGATCAGGAAGACCGTTGCAAAAAAAAAACAGCAACTTAGGTATGGCAAGGAAAAGGGCGAAAAATACTGTCTTTGTGCCAGCAAAGGTTATCTTTAGTGAGGTCTTGTGAAAATACCGTTCCCATGACTGACGTCGACGCCAATGGCAATGCCTAACTATTTGGGAAACAGAAGGAGGCAGCGTTGCCGCCTGCACGCAGAGAGCTACGCTGAATGTTGAGATGAAATGTCGTATTTGCAAACGTGAAGCTAGAGTTGCCCTGAAAAGTCATAATACCGCATTTTGTGAAACGTGTTTTTTGGACTTTTTTGGTCGGCAGGTGAGTCGAGGCATTGAGAGTCAAGGTCTGCTGACGCATGATGACCGTGTGCTTGTGGCTCTTTCTGGCGGCAAAGATTCTCTAGGCCTCATTCTTGAGCTTGCCCGTCAGGGTTATCAGGTGACGGGCCTGCACCTTGATCTTGGTATTCCCAAAAGCTCCCAACTCGCGCGTGAGGCTGTGGAGGCCTTTTGCGCGCAAGAACACCTGCCACTTCTAGTTAGGGAACTAGCCCGGGAAGGGCTTGCAATCCCCAGAGTCAAGGCTGCTTTGCGCAGACCTATCTGCTCTGCCTGCGGCATCATCAAACGTTATTATCTGAATAAAGTTGCCATAGATGAAGGTTTTACCGTTCTTGCCACAGGCCACAATCTCGATGATGAGGTGGCGCGGCTTTTCAGCAATACGCTGCGTTGGGATACCTGCTATCTTGGGAAGCAGAGCCCGCTGCTTGCCCAAGAGGGCGGTTTCGTGCGCAAGGTGAAACCGCTCTGGCGTCTGACGGAATACGAAACAGCTGCGTATGCTTTTCTTCGCAATATCAACATTCACTACGCGCCCTGTCCCTATAGCGCAGGAGCTTCCTTCAGTGTCTTGAAGGGACTGATGCAGCGGCTTGAGCGGCATATGCCGGGCCGTAAAATAGATTTCTACCAGGGTTTTCTGAAGCGTGGCCGACCTGCGTTTGCCAATGATGCTCGGCAGGAGCTTCTGCATCCCTGTTCGCAATGCGGGTATCCGACCTCAGCTGAGAGTCTCTGTCAGGTCTGTCGCATTCGGGAACAGGTGGCCGAATATGGCGAAAAAGCAGCCCTGTGAGCTTGGCTGAACCAAAAAAAAGACCCTTCTGCAAAGAAAGGTCTTTTTTTTGCGCTTTCGGCAAAAAAATTAGCCATTACTGATATTGGCGACTTCCACTTCTTCCAGAGAGGGCGTCTCTCCCGGTTTCAGTCCGCACATGCCGCGCACCACATGCATGAGCATATCAAAGGGCAGGGTTACGGTGCTTTTGCCATTGTTGATGGTGCAGGTTTCACCGGCAACGGAGAAGCGGTAGGCATGGTGGGTCTTCTGATCACCCTGTGATCGGACGATATAGTAGATCTGTTCTTTGTTATCAGTAATGTAGAGCTTTTGTCTTGTCAGCTGTTTTTCGTCCTCATCGAACCATGAACACTCGGAATAGAGGTTTCCGCGAAACGTCAGGTCCTGTCCGTTATCCTGCGTAAGCGAAATATTTTCAAAGGTTTTATGCACGAGCTTCCTCCGCGTCCTGCTGGTTTAGGTGGTTGCCATAATTTTTCTAGACACTACACAGGCACAAAAAAATTGTCAACAATGGCAACAACCAAACAGCAAAAACGCAGTTCCCGGGGGAAACTTGGCAGATACTGACGTCTTCAGGAAGATGCGTTTTTGCGGATGGCTTGCCGTTGCTTTTTTTATGAATGAAAAGACGTTTTTTCTCGTAAGTATGTGCGGTAGCAACGAGCAATGGCTGAATGAGGATCCATCTTGTCAAGAAATGTTCCTACAGCCTGATGCTCAGGAGCAGAAGGCTCAGCCGTTTTTTTAGCACGTACAGCCAATGATTGGGTTATGGACTGCTTGCCGAGCAAAAGATCAACCCGTAATTTGGTGAACACTGCCGAGCCAAGGAAGGCGTTGACCGTCTGGAGAATCTTCTGCTCATGCATGCGCAGCTCCTGCATTTCAATGGAATCCATGCAGCCCATGATCAGCGTCTTTTTTTGATGACCCAGGGGCTCGCCGAAGTCGATACCGGCATCCCGACGGATGCTTTCCCAATGGTTCCAAAGTCTATGGAGTACGCTTTGAACATGTTCTTTGTCGAGGCTATCGAGATAGTCGGTAAAACAGACCGCTTGTGGCCGGGAAGACCTTGCAGGCGTTTCTGACGGTTTGGCGGGGCGTCTCGTTTTGCGTGGCATAGGGATCCTTTAGGAAACAATTGACTATATCACAATTTTTTGATATATATATAAAGAAAAATTGATATTTGAACTAAGCGTGTTTGTTGACTACCGTGGAGCTCCAATGCAGCTGCTTCAATTTAAAGCCCTGGCTGACAGTACCCGCTTGCGATTGGTACATCTGCTTTTGCGCTATGAGTTTTCCGTGAATGAGCTGGTGCAAATTCTAGGTATGGGGCAGTCGCGGATTTCGCGGCATTTGAAAATTTTGACAGAAGCAGGTCTTCTTTCCTCACGCAGAGACGGTCTCTGGATTTTTTATACTGTGCCAAGAGAAGGGCACTGTCATGATTTTTTGGCGGCCATTGCACCGTTTTGGGTGGTGACGGAAGAAATGCGGGCTGATGGCCTGAGGGCCTTGCATGTGCTTGATGAGCGCAACGCTCGCTCGCGGCATTTTTTTGATGCCATTGCCGAAAAATGGGATGATCTCAATCGTGAAATTCTGGGAGATGTTGATTTACAGGAAGCTATCTGTGAGTCTGTGCCGGATAACTGCAAAACAGCAGCTGATCTTGGATGCGGAACAGGTTCCGTGTTAACCGCACTGGTTCAACGTGTTCCCATGGTCATTGGCGTGGATAATTCACAGCGTATGCTGGAATTTTGCGCCAAACGTTTTCAGAACGCCGATCAGGTGTCAGGTAGACTTTCCTTGCGCATCGGAGAGCTTACACATTTGCCTTTTCGCGACCGCGAACTCGATTTTGCCTGCATCAATCTGGTTCTCCATCATCTCTCGGATCCCGTGGCAGCTCTCAGAGAAACCCGGCGCTGCCTTGAACCGGGAGGGATACTTTTTCTCTCGGATTTTGCTCAGCATAACGATGAGATGATGCGTGAGCGTTATGGTGATTTACGTCTCGGCTTCAGTCGAGAAGAATTATGTATATGGCTTGAGCGCACGGGATTCAAGCTTGAGCGGATGACAGCACTTGGTGTGCAGCGGAATCTTTCTCTGCTTTTGCTCTGTGCCCGTGCCTGTGATGAATCCTGAGTTTTGCTTGGGAAAACCTTAAGGAAAAACAATGACGCAGAAATTGGAAACAGCACTGCCCTACAAGGTTGCGGATTTGAATCTTGCGGAATTTGGCAGCAAGGAAATGCAGCTTTCAGAGCGGGAAATGCCCGGGTTGATGGAATGTATCAAGAAATACGGGCAGACAAAACCCCTCAAGGGAATGAAAATAGCAGGTTCCCTGCATATGACCATTCAGACGGCCATGCTCATTAAAACCCTGCACGCACTGGGGGCTGATATTCGTTGGGCCTCATGCAATATTTTTTCCACGCAAGATCATGCAGCGGCTGCTGTCGCCAAGCAGGGCCTGGCTAAGGTCTTTGCCTGGAAGGGTGAAAGCCTGGAAGATTACTGGTGGTGCACGGAAATGGCCCTGACCTGGCCTGACGGTTCAGGTCCAGATCTCATTGTGGACGATGGTGGCGACGCCACACTTCTCGTGCATCAGGGCTATGCTGTTGAAAATGACCCCTCTCTTTTGAAGAAAAAGGCCGATAATAAGGAATTTCAATGTGTTCTGGATCGTTTGGCCCTGCGCTATGAGGAAGATCCTACACACTGGCACCGTATTGCCAAAAATATTCGCGGTGTCTCTGAAGAAACAACGACTGGTGTCCATCGTCTCTATCAGATGGAGCGTGAAGGTCGTCTGCTCTTCCCGGCCATAAATGTCAATGATTCTGTGACCAAGTCCAAATTCGACAATCTTTATGGCTGCCGCGAATCCTTGGCTGACGGTATCAAACGCGCCACTGATATTATGGTTGCCGGTAAGGTCGTGGTTATCTGCGGCTATGGAGACGTCGGCAAGGGTTGCGCTCAGTCTATGCGCGGCTTTGGCGCACGTGTACTTGTCACGGAAATTGATCCCATCTGCGCCCTGCAGGCTGCCATGGAAGGGTATGAAGTGACGACGGTGGAAGATGCGCTGCCCATAGGCGATATTTATGTGACTTGCACCGGTAATTACCATGTGATCACAGGCAAACATCTGGAAGGCATGAAAGACGAGGCCATAGTCTGCAATATCGGACATTTTGACAGTGAAATCGACATGTCCTATCTCGAATCCACGCCTGGCGTGACTAAGGTCAATATTAAACCTCAAGTCGACAAATGGACATTGAAAAGCGGACGCAGCATTATTGTCCTGGCTGAAGGCCGCCTAGTCAACCTCGGCTGTGCCACAGGTCATGCCAGTTTTGTGATGTCCAATAGCTTCACGAATCAGACCCTTGCCCAGATCAAACTGGCGAAGGAGCAATTGGAAAACAAGGTCTATACGCTTCCCAAGGAACTCGACGAGGAAGTGGCCCGTCTGCATCTGGCCCGTCTTGGTGCCAAGCTGACGACACTGACACAGCAGCAGGCCGACTATATTGGCGTTAAGGTCGAAGGTCCCTACAAGCACGAAATGTATCGTTATTAGCCAAAGCTCAGGACTGAAAAAAGAGGAAATCTTAGGGTTTCCTCTTTTTTTTGGGGGGGGGAAACTAACCGCGTGAAGCGACTTTTCTCACAAGGATTGTCTCATTGGGGTGAATCGCTAGATCATGGGTCAGCAAAAGTCCGTCCCGAGCCACAAGCGCTGTTTCTTCAGGAATGTCAAGAGCTTTTAGCAGCTGCCAGACTGTTTTACAGCGTGGCATGGAGAGCGTTCGTCCTTCAGGTTGAAGAAGCACTGTGATGCGCGGTCCATGCTCATCAGGTCTGATGAGCTCAGGTTCAGTCTTGGTGGCAAGAAGTTCCTCCCAAGCTTTACTATCCATAGGATGAGGCTCCTTTTTAGGTACACAGGCAGTAGCCGGTGGTGACAAGTGCCATACTTGCGGCTCTCAGGCCCTGATTGAGGACAATGAGACGCAGGCCAAGAGATGGGTTGAAAAATCCGGCATATGACGGCAATTGATGGCGCAGTGCTCTGATGGGGGTAGAGAGAATATTGCCCACAAGCAGGGCAATGACCACTTCATGGTCGTTAATGCCGCCTGTACTCAGAAGAGAGCCAGCTGCTCCCAGCGCACTGCCAAATTCGGCCAGAAAATGGAGCATAATGATGCCGGCGGCTTGCGGGGTGAGGAAAGAGAATGTGGACGTTTGATTGCCTAGCCAGGCGTTAAGCTGTTCAAAGAGTCCATGGGTCTGCAAATAGTACATCAAAAGATAGATGGGGACCGTAAAGAGGAGAAGTCGTGGAAGGCGTTTGCCCAGACGGTGTAAGGCTCGTGCTAAAGCCGTGCACAGGCTAATAGCTGTATCCTTGGTCGTATTTATCTGCGTCGACTGCGATGGTGGAAGGAGCTTCCGAGAAAGACAGAGAGTGAGCAGCGTTCGCAGGAAAGCCGCAAGCAGACTCAAGCCAACATAGACAATAGCTGCATAACCCAGGACTGGCCAAGTCAGCAGAAAAATCGTTGGCGTGTGGACAAAGTAGGCCGGCAAACTATTGAAAAGATTGGCAAGAGTCAGTTCTCGAAGGGAAAGTCGGCGTTCAGTATAAGCCTCAGAAAGCAGCGCATTGGCTTGGGCCGGAGAAAGAAAGGCTATGGTGAAAGCTGCCTGAGCACTTTCACCGAGATGGGCGCTTCTGGCAAGAGGTGCTGCAAGACGGGAGAGGTAACGCGTCCAGTGCAGGGCTTCCAGAATATTGGCAAGAAGCAGTGCAAGAGTCAGAGAAAAGAGGAGGCGGGCCATGGGCAAAACCAGGTTCTGCCAGAGAGTAGCATCAACCATGCCGGTCAGTCACTGTAGCCAGGGTCTGGCGGAAGATTTCCACCTTCGGCAATACTGCGAGCCAGTACATCACAGCGTTCGTTTTCAGGATGTCCTGCATGGCCGCGGAGCCAGTGCATAGTGACCTGATGGCGTTTGAGTTCACTGAGCAAAAGAAGCCAGAGATCCTTGTTCTTGACGGGTTTTTTTGCGCTGTTGATCCAGTTTTTTTTGAGCCATGCGTTGAGCCAGCCTTTTTCAAGAGCTGAACAGACATACTGTGAGTCTGAATAGATGTGCACAGACGAGGGCTCTGGTAAGGCCTTGAGCCCTTCCAGAACGCTTAGGATTTCCATGCGATTATTGGTCGTGTGGCTGTAACCGCCAGAAAGTTCAATGGGCGTGCGCTCTTGGCTATCCTTGTAAATACGACATGCCCATCCGCCCGGGCCGGGATTGCCAAGACAGGAACCGTCCGTATAGATGCTCACTTCATTCATCAAATATTCAGCGTAGAACCTCGGTTTTCACCGAGGAGGAAGTGCTGCCTCCGTTTTTTCAATTGCCAGATACCAGCAGATCAAAAAGTTTTGACGCTGGGTTGCCTGTGAATGTATTTTTTAACAGCTCTAAGGGGTAATGTTCGGTAGGTTTGAGGCTGATCAAGTGAATCCTCAATAGATTGATCTGCTTAACAGTGTACATGTACATTTGCTCAGATGATAACCCTACCGATAAGGGAATCGTCTTTTCTTAGTGAGAGCGTGCAGGCTTGTCAATGGATTGGATGTCATCTGCAAGAAGAGTAAGAAGGCATTGCGTTGTTGTGGAATGGGCAGCACGTTTTGCGGCATAGTCATGGATAACGCGAGCTTGCCCTTTGGCATACAGCACAATCTGACCACTGAAACAATCCACGTCGTCCGGGTCATGGGTAATAATCACGGTTGGCAGCTCTAACTGACGTAAGATACTTTTGAGTTCATGGCGCAGTTGACCTCTTAGCAGTGGGTCCAGGGCTGAGAACGGCTCGTCAAGAAGAAGCAGCTTAGGCTTGGCATACAGAGCCCTGGCCAGAGCTACACGCTGCCGTTGGCCGCCTGAGAGCTCATGGGGAAGGCGTTTTTCAAGATGGGCAATGGCAAGCTGTTGCAACAGCTCCATGCAGCGCTCGCGTTCACGTTTCGCAATGGATGTCGGGAAGAAGTGAGATTGGGAGTAGCAGACATTTTGCAGAACTGTGAGATGCGGAAAAAGTGCGTAGTCCTGAAACATGTACCCGATCTGGCGGGCGCGGGCGGGAAGGCAGATTTTGTGCTGACTGTCAAAGAGAACTCTGTCATCGACAACAAGGAATCCTGTATCCGGCTTGGTGAGGCCTGCCAGGCAATGTAAGGTCAATGTCTTGCCGGAACCGGAAGCCCCAAAGAGAATGGCAAATTGCGGCTCAGAGGCAAGGCTAAAGTCAACATGCAGCCTAAAGGCTCTTTGACCCTGTCCAAAGCGTTTGGCAATTCGCAATTGAATCATTTTGTCTTCCTGAGATAGGCAGAGAGTTTCAGGATTATTTCGGCTGTGAGTAAAAGGAAGATACATAAAAACGAGGTAATAATCACAAGCAGTGTTGCCGTTGCGTCGTCGCCAGCCTGAAAAGCTGCGTAAATAGCTAGAGAAAGGGTCTGTGTCTTGCCTGGAATATTGCCCGCGACCATCAATGTCGCGCCAAATTCCCCCATTCCTCGTGCAAAAGCCAAGATAAGACCAGCAATGATGCCTTTGGAAGCAAGCGGCAGGGAAATTGTCAAAAAGACTCGCAGCTCACTGGCGCCAAGGGTCCTTGCAGCATTTTCAAGACGCTGATCGACCTGTTCCAGTGCCGCCCGGGCAGATTTGTAGATTAACGGAAAAATGACCAGAGTAGCGGCAATGACAGCACCCTTGAGCGAAAAAATAATGTTGATACCCAATTCTGAAAGAGCATGGCCGAGAATGCCGCGACGGCCAAGGACAATAATCAAGTAGTAGCCAATGACTGTGGGCGGCAGAACTAGCGGTAGCGTACAGAGGGCATCGATAACGGCAGGAATGGGGCCGGACTTACGAGCAAGCAGAAAAGCCAGGAGCATGGCAAAAAGAAAGGAAAAAAGCGTGGCAAGTCCGGCGACCCTGAGAGAGAGCTCAAGAGGAAGAATGATGGAAGAGAGCTCCATGGAGGCGCATTCCTAGGGACGGGCAAAACCATATTTGTCGAGAACGGCCTGTCCTTCAGCGCTGAGCACAAAGTGAAGAAAATCCTGACCGTCTTTGGGATTTTTGCCTGTCGTGACTTGGGCAATGGGATAGAGAATGGCTGTGTGCCCGTCGAGCGTAAAAACAGTTTCCACCTTGTCGGCTTGTTTTTTGGCGTCAGTACCGTAGACAAAACCGGCATCAACTTCGCCACGGGCCACATAATCAAGAACTTGGCGTACATTGGTTCCGAAAATGGCTTTTTTTTGAGCTTTTTCCCATAGGCCAGCTTTGCTCAAAGCCTGCTTGGTATAGCGGCCGGCAGGCACGGAATTGGGATTGCCGATAGCCAGTCGTTCAAAAGCCATGATCTCTTCAAGTTTTGCCGGCTTTTTGCCACCTTTGGGCACGATGAGCACAAGGGTATTGCGTACAAAGTTTTTGCGGCTTTGAGTGTTGATGACTTGTGATTTGACGGCAGCGTCCATAGTTTCCTGATCGGCACTGGCAAAAACATCCACTGGGGCCCCTTCTTGAATTTGTTTAAGCAGTGGCGTAGATGCGGCAAAATTCAGATGTATGGTAGTTTCTGGATGTTTTTTTTCGTACAGGACTTTGATGTCGCTAAAGGCATTTGTCAGACTGGCTGCTGCAGAGACGGTTATTTCATCAGCCTGGCTCAGGCCGGGTTGCAGGTAAAGCGAAAGAAAAAGTGCAGCACAGGGAAGAAAACGTTTCATGGAGACATCCTTTGGGTAAAAGCGTTAATTTTTGAACGTAAGCCTTGCCAAGGAAGTCTGCAACGTAAGGGCTTCAGAAAAAAATGGCAAATACAACACGCTTTTTGAGAAATCGTGTGTTTGCATAGCCCCGAAAGAAACGAACGTTTTTTTGTAAGCCTCTTTTGTTCTCTGTTGGGGAAAGAGCTTCGGCAGTCTTATCAAATCGGTAAACAGGCACTGGTCACCGCATAGGCTCAGCTATATTCAACACACTTTTTCCCCAGATCTGACAACTTCATTTTGCTTTCAACGTTTTGCCGGAAGCAATATTTTTTCGAGCATCATAGGGTTTTCACAATTTCAGCTTTCGCAGGGCTGGGTGAGGAATTGACATCCTCCCCCGCTTAAAGTCGGGGGATTCCTAGCGGTAGAAAGCTACCCTAGGCGGGTTCCTGCGAAAACTGGACTGCCCAGAGGAATATCGATTGGTTTTCGCTTTCAAATTCCCACTGTGGGGAATGTTACGGCTGCGAACCAACCCGCTACTCCTCCAGGTCTCACTATCTCTCCACAGGCTGACACGGCTTGCCCAGCCGCCAAAAGAGGTCGTGATGCAGGAAAGGCAAATTCCAGCGGTGCGCCTTATATCCCTGTGCCTTTCGGACAGGGTTTTACGGCGCGTGGGATAAAAAAGGCTTACGGTGAATAACCCCGTAAGCCTTTGAATTTAATGGTCGGAGCGAAAGGATTTGAACCTTCGACCCCCTGCTCCCAAAGCAGGTGCGCTACCAAGCTGCGCCACGCTCCGAAAAGCTAAAAATTTGCATGCTGAATTGTGTCGCACTTTTGTACTTGAGTGAGTGGTAGCTGTCAAGAATGCCTGTTTTGGACATTTGGTCAAACAACGGGCTTGAGAGAAAGGAAGAAAATGATTAGAATATTCGTTTCATTTGTCCTTCTACTGTCAGTATTGAGGTGTTGAGATGCTTGATGCGATTCGTTCCAATACGCAGTCTTTCCTCGTGAAATTGGCCTTTGGCGTTATTATTCTCGTTTTTGTGTTTTGGGGTATCGGCAGTTTCACAGAGACAGACTCAAGCCGTGTGATGGCTCAGGTCAATGGTGAGCCAATTCTTGAACCTCAATTTTATAAACGCTATCAGCGTATTGAGCAGCAGTTGATGAGCCAGGGTTCGTCACATGCCCAGCTCAAGGAGCAGCATCTGGGACGCTTAGTGTTGCAAAATATGATTGCCCGTTTGCTTGTATTACAGGAAGCAAAGCGTTTGGGCCTCGGTATCAGTCCCGTTGAGCTGCGCCAGGCTATTGAGCAGAATCCGCTCTTTTTAAATGAAAAGGGGCAATTGGACAAAGATTCCTATGCGCGCGGACTGAATGCTTTGCGTCTTTCTGCTGCCGATTTTGAGCAACAGATGCGAGAGGAATTGCTTTACGACAAAATGCTTGAGCTCGTTTCCTCTTCTGTCTGGGTTGATCCTGACCTAGCACACAGGCGTTTCCAATTTATGTTTGAGAAGCGCATTCTTGACTATCTTTTTGTGCCTGCTCAAGATTTTTTAGCGCAGGCTACGGTGAATGAAGAAGAAGTCAAAAAATACTATGAAGAGCACCAGGCAGTCTTCACTATTCCTAAGAAGGCGCAGATCACCTCCATTTGTGTGTCTCCAGAGAAACTGGTCGATCCCCAGTCGATTTCACTGGAAGCTGCCCAAAAATGGTATAAGACGAATCTGGCAAAATATACTCAAAAAGAGGCTGTCCGTGCAGCGCATATCCTGGTTCCTCTGAATGAGAATGCTTCAGAGCAAGAGCGCAGCGCGGCCCTTGCAAAGATTCATGAGATTCAGGCTGAACTTGCCAAAGGCAAGGAGTTTGCGGCTCTTGCGGATGCGCATAATCAGCCCAATGCCGCCGGTCCTGGGGGTGAGCTTGGCTGGATTGAGCGTGGCGTCACGGTACCGCCTTTTGAAGAAGCCGCTTTTAGTCAGGCTGCAGGTGTCGTTTCAAAAGAGCCAATTGCTACGCAATTTGGTCTGCATCTGATTCTGGTCCATGAAAAACGTCCTGAAAAAGTAACGCCTTTTGATGAGGCCAAAGCAGAACTTTTGAAAACCATGGCAAAGGAAGAAGGCCGCGATAAGGTGAGCGAAGTAGGTGAGAGCCTTCTTGAAGATGCCTTGCTTGGCAAGGACCTTAACGTGTCAGCCGCCCGTTTCGGCCTCAAGGCGGAGAAAAGTGGTTTGCTGAGTGCTGAAGAATTTGTGAGCAAAATGCATTTCAGTCCTTCCGACGCAACACAGCTTCTTTCAGGAACACCAGTGGATACCTTGTTGCAAGCCGGCGACGATGTCATGGTTGTCCGTGTTGATACAACGGAAAAAGAGTCTCTTAAGCCGTTAGAAATAGTCAAGGGTGAGATTGAAAAGACGCTACGCGAGCAAAAGGCGCTTGAAGCAGCCATGGCCAAAGCCACGGAATTACGTAAGACTCTTAAGAATGGCCCAATTTCACAGGAAGAAAGAACACAAAGACATCTTGAGAGTACGAAGCCTGTGGAACGTTCAGGACTTATTGAACCTTTTATGGAAAATCATAATCTTTCCCGTGCCTGTTTTGAAGCAAAGCCTGGTCAATGGCTCAGCCAGGTCTTTTCACTCAGTAAGGCTGACGGTTCCCGTGGAGCAGGTCTCTTTCATGTGCGCGAAGTTCAGAAAGCCTCAGAAGAAGATTGGGAGCGCATTCATGGGATTCTTGAAAATGGTGCTGCGCGCGAGGCAGGCGAAAATATCCGCTCCCTTTTTATTGATCAGCTTTTGAAACGGGCGAAAATTACCGATGTTCATTTTGAAAAAGCCGATAGGTTTGACGGATAGTCGCTTGTTTTATGTCATTTTCTTGCGAGGTCTGTAATGTGTGGAATTATCGGCTACAGCGGTCATAGACCTGCCGTTCCCCTTGTTCTTGAAGGTCTTGAGCATCTGGAATACAGAGGCTACGATTCGGCTGGTGTCGGCTATGATCTGAATAATGAGCTGATGGTCGTGCGTGCTAAGGGCAAATTAAAAAATTTGTCTGAAAAGTTTCAGGGAGAGCGCAATGCGCTTACTGTGACTTGCGCCATTGGCCATACACGGTGGGCAACGCATGGAGCTCCAGAAGAGCGTAATGCGCATCCTCATCTTAGCAATTCTAAGCGCCTGGCTATAGTGCACAATGGTATTATTGAAAATTACCTTGAAATCCGCGAGGAACTCAGCCAAAAAGGCTATCATTTTGCATCGGACACCGACAGTGAAGTTCTGATCAACCTCATTGAAGATATGCTCTCTCAAGAATGTGACCTTCTGCACGCTCTTGCAGCTGCTCTGAAGAAGGCTCACGGAGCATATGCAATCTGCGTCTTGGACAGAGAGGATCCTCAAAGACTCTACGCTGCCAGGCTGGCTGCTCCACTTATTTTTGGTCAAGGTATTGGAGAAAATTTTATAGCTTCGGACATTCCAGCATTTCTAGCCTATACTCGAGATGTTGTTTTTCTTGAAGATGGTGACATCCTTGTTGCGGACAGCGATAGTTACCAACTTTGGAAAAGCTCTGACTTGACCCCTATTCAGCGTCCAGTCCAGCAGATCCAATGGAGTATGCAGGCTGCCCAGAAAGGCGGTTACCGGCATTTTATGCTCAAGGAAATTTTTGAGCAGCCCAAGGTGATCAGTGACGCCCTTTCAGGCCGTTTTGAAGGCAGTCGAGTGCTTTTATCCGAACTGGATGCGCTGCCGGTCCCTAAGCGTCTGCATATTATTGCCTGTGGCACCTCTTTTCACGCAGGACTGTGGGGGCAGCATCTGCTTGAAGATTGGGCCAGAATTCCCGTCCAGGTCGAAATCGCCTCTGAGTTTCGCTACAAAGAACGTCTTTTACTGAATCCAGATCAGGATATTGTTCTTGTGATCAGCCAGAGCGGTGAAACAGCAGATACTCTTGCTGCTTTGCGCATGGCCAATGAAATTGGTGTTCCAACTTTAGGCCTGTGTAATGTCCTTGGTTCCTCTGTGGCTAGAGAAGCTGGAGCTGTCCTGTATACACAGGCCGGCCCGGAAATTAGTGTGGCATCAACCAAGGCGATGACAAGTCAGATGATAATGCTGGCCTGTCTCGCTCTTTACTATGGCTATCGTTCGGGAAATCTTGGTGTCGATGAGTGTCTGCAGAATATTGATCGGCTTCAGCGATTACCGCTGATGCTGGAGACGGCTCTGCCAGAAATGCATAGTACCGCGCGCTTGCTTGCACGTAAGTTTTCTCAATCCAAAAGCTTTTTCTATCTTGGTCGCGGTCATTGTTTTTCTCTTGCCCTTGAAGGTGCTCTTAAACTTAAAGAGCTTTCCTATATTCACGCAGAGGGGTATGCCGCTGGTGAGATGAAGCACGGACCTATTGCTCTTATCGATCCGACTTTCCCGACTTTTGTGTTGGCACCGCACGATGTCCTTTATGAGAAAATCAAGTCTAATATTGTAGAAATCCAATCGCGGCAGGGGCAGATTATCGTTTTAACCGATGCTGAAAGCGATCTCCATGGGGTTGATATTTGGAGAATTCCTTCTCTTGAAGGTCCCCTTGGAGCTTTCCTAATTTTGCCTTGTCTCCAGTTGTTTAGCTATGAAGTAGCTGATTATTTAGGAAAGGATGTAGATCAGCCCAGAAATCTTGCAAAAAGTGTTACTGTAGAATAAGAATAAAGAAAGGGGGAAAAGATGTCTTTTCCCCCTTTCTTTATTCTTATAGGGACGCCATGTTGCGTCCTTTTTTTGTCTTTTTACTGCCTGATGATGAGAAGTGTTGTCAGCGTGTTTCTTAAAACACGTTCTGTGCATGAACCAAGCAGCATATCTGTCACGCAGTCTCTTCCATCACTGAACATGACAATGACATCAACTTTTTCACGTTCAGCTATTTTCACAATGATATTCGCTGGAGATCCCCGATCTACAATCTTAGTGCAGTGGATGTTTTCTTTCTTAATAATCTCTTCGTATTCAGTAAAAATTGTTTGTACAGCCACATCTGCTTCCTGCTGCAACTGTTGTCTGTCCTTTCCGCCGATCATTTCTGGAACGGGATCAAGGACGTGAAGGAGAATGATCTCTTCAGGAGAAAGATGGATAGCAGCCGTTATGGCCTTGAGTGATCTTTCTTTAGTCTTGTTACTGATCGGTAAAAGAACTTTTTTGAACATGGCGTATGCTCCCTGCGGGACTGTCGTTCAAGCATCATTAGATGCTTTAAAAGGTTCATACTTAAAATTTTACGCGATATTTTTCGACAAGGCAAGAGTCGTGCGGTGTTGCAGCTTTTGTCCTGAATTCAGCGTATCTGCGTCAGAGCAATATTGTTTCGTTCAACCTGCTGAGCTAATTCCGGTAAAAGATCCTTGAGGGCATTCAAGTCTTTGGCCTTGCCAGCCTGCTCCACACAGCGGGCAATACGTGCAAGAATACGAAAGCTAAAGGCATCACATTCCGCGGCAATTCGTCCTGCGGCCTCAGCTACCCGCATGCTTTGTGAGGCTGCCAGTGCTCGTTTGGCATCTTCTACAGCGAGATTCAGCCTGCGAACGAGATCGAGCAGGGCTGGATCAGGGGCTATACCATTTTTGGGACTGTTGTCTGTTTTCTGTTCTGTCAATGAGACAAAAGTGCCGTTGATGTCGTTCGTTTCAACAGCATCCTCGATGAAATCCAAGACATTGCTTTTGCTCGTCGTTTCTGAGCTGTCTTTTTCTTCTGCAACCTTTTGATCTTCTTTTTCAACCTCAGCTAAAACGGGAATGGTTTCTTCTTCCCAAGCAGCTGACCAATTCCCTTTGTGAGGAACTGAGTGGTCATCCTTATGAGATGATAGCTCTTCGGTTTGGCGTTTCATGTGTATTTCAGGCGCAGTTGCTTTTTGAACAGGGACGGGTTCCCCGACCCATTCATCAGAAGCAAGCCAGGTATTATGGCTTGGCTGAGTAGGAGTCTGCTCAGGATGAGCCTCTTGAGGGGCATTTGTTACACTCTGCGCAGGCTTCTGGACAGGGACGGGTTCCCCGACCCATTCATCAGAAGCAAGCCAGGTATTATGGCTTGGCTGAGTAGGAGTCTGCTCAGGATGAGCCTCTTGAGGGGTATTTGCAACACTCTGCGCAGGCTTCTGGACAGGGACGGGTTCCCCGACCCATTCATCAGAAGCAAGCCAGGTATTATGACTTGGCTGAGTAGGAGTCTGTTCAGGATGAGCCTCTTGAGGGGTATTTGTTACACTCTGCGCAGGCTTCTGGACAGGGACGGGTTCCCCGACCCATTCATCAGAAGCAAGCCAGGTATTGTGGCTTGGCTGAGTAGGAGTCTGCTCAGGATGGGCCTCTTGAGAGGCATTTGTTACGCTTTGCGCAGGCTTCTGAACAGGGACGGGTTCCCCGACCCATTCATCAGAAGCAAGCCAGGTATTATGGCTTGGCTGAGTAGGAGTCTGCTCAGGATGGTTAGGCTCTTGAGGGGTATTTGCAACACTCTGCGCAGGCTTCTGGACAGGGACGGGTTCCCCGACCCATTCATCAGAAGCAAGTTTTAAACCAGTCTGAGCCTGCACGTCATTTTGTTCAGGATGAATCACATCCTGAAAGCTCAACGCTGTCTTTTGTGTTGGTATCTGGAGAGTGTGAGGTGCGACTCCTTCTGCGTTGGGTAAGGAGATCTCCGACAAATACTGTAGCTCAGAAGTTGAAGAAGCTTCCTTGGGCAGATATTCCCTTGCTGATACGTCGTCGTGCAAGTTTGTGCTTATGTTTGAAGCATTGCTTTGGATTTCTTGAGATTCCGCTGCTGCTTCGTTTTTTGAGGTATTACTTTCCGGCATCTGTGATTGAGAGAGCGTATCCTCAGATTGCCTCAGTCTGTCTTTGACGTCATGCTCCAAGTGTTTAGACTCCTGTTCTTTGGAGGACTCAGCAACAGGAGCGCTTGGGGAAAATGTCAAGACAAGATCTTCTGCGGCAGACGCATCTTTTTTACGAGCTGCCGGCATACTATCTTGATGGCTGGTCTCTTGTTTGAGCTGATTGCCCAAGGGAGGCGTTTTTTCTTGGCTTGGAGAGCTGCTCTCGAACGAGAGCGGCGCACTTGACGGGGATAGCAGATCGTTTGCGTCGTTGACAGCAGTTTGACTGGTATAATCCGATGCTTTGCCAGTGTTGGTGTTTTCATTGCCAAGAGAACTGAAGGTGTGAATAAGTTTCGCAAGACCTGTGAGTTCTTGAATATCTTTGGGGACCGCATTGCCACTGCCAAACAGGTCTGGAACATTTCTCTGAACGCCGGAGCTATTTTCTGCCCCAACTTTTGAGCTTTCTTTGTTGAGGTCCTCAAGAACTTCACTGACTGTGACGCGCAGCGCTTCCTCGTCAAGGGGCTCAAGTAAGGCAAAGGTATAGCCCGCTTCTCCAAGTTCTTTCCAGGAAAGATCATCACGAGTGATGGCCAGTACCTTGCAGAAGGGAAGTCCAGCTTCAAGATTTTGCTTGCGAATCTTTGTGATGGTTGTGGATGACTTGGCAGTCGCCGTCTCTGCATGGGCAATGAGTAAGGCAAACGGATCTTCAGAACAAAGGGCTAAAGCTTCTTCAAGACTTGCACAGGTCTTGGATCGGCAAGGCATTCCTTGAAGAATTCCCAGCAGTTGCTGGCACATATCTTTGTGTTGAGAGCAGATGAGCACTAGAGGCGACTGACAGAGTTGTGCCGTTTTTTCTTCGAGATTCGTTAGGTGTACGGCAAGATTGATCGTTGTGCCTTGCACGCTGCTTTGGAGAGTAAGCGCACCATGAAGATCAGCTGCCAGTTCCCATGCCATGTTGAAGGCGAGTCCACTGCGGTCTTTCGGAGGCATGCCGCTACCGGTGTCAGTCACTGAGAAAAGCAGATGCCCTTTGTCTTCATCGTCCGGAAAAGGGCATACGGTGAAGTGGACTGAGCCATGGGCGGTGGCTCGTACGGAACTCTCCACGAGCATTTCAAGGGTCTGTTTGAGTTTGCGTATCTTGCCTTGGAAGAGTGATGGCATTTCAGGGGGCATATACCAGCCAAGGGCAATTTCCTGCGAGTTGGTGACATGCATGGCATGATTATAAATGTCTCGCATCATAATTTGCAGATCACAACTGCTGCTTTCTTCCAAAGCAGGACTACTGCCATGATCACCGTGCCCTTTGACAAGACTCCAGAGACGCTTGGCGTGCGCAACCATATTCTTGGCATGAACACGAACGGCCGGTGGAAGTGCGCATTCTTCAAGATGTGTTGCTTCAGAAATGAGAAGATCTACAGGTTGCTGCAGATTTTCGAGAAGCTCAGCAGATACCTTGGCGTCATCAGTCGCCGAACCTGTGGTTGGCACGTTTTGTGGCTTTTCTTCGACTGGCTTTGGCGTGTCAAGGGCAATAATGCGCAGGTTGGGATCATCAAGCTGATCTTTAAGCATAATGGCTTCATTCTCCTTGCCTGGCTTTTCTTGTTTGCTCTCAGACAGTGACGGGCTGCGTGATGCCACAAGGAAGAGCACACTGCAGGTTATACCATAGAGAGGAAAGGCAGCCAAAAGATCAGCTGAAAGGCCGCTGAGCAACCCTAGCAGGCCAGCTGCCGTGAACAGCGGTGGAAGCAGGCAGATGAGGAGAAAGGAACCAGAGGCAGGAATACCAAGAAAGAGCGCCCAAAGAGCCGTGGGGATAAAGAAAATGGTGGCAAGTGGCCAAAGTTCAAGAAAACGGGCAGTCCAGCTGAAACCTGGAACGAGAGGAAGCAGGGTGACACAGGCCCCGACCAGAGTCAGAACAATGAGCTGAGCATCAATAATGCGTGAAAAATATTGCGTACGCATCATGTGTCTGGCTACGTGGGGCAGAAGCATGAGCGCGAGACCCGGCGCTAGGACACTGGCAAACTGTCCAAAACCAATATGTCCTTTTTCCATCGTCGGTAGCCCAAGGTAGCCCGCCGCAAGGGAACATCCCACAAAAAGTACACTCCACAGGCGCCATTGTCCTCTTTCTGAAAAACAGCGCAAAAGGCTGAGTATCAACAGCACGGCAAGCGACAGCACAGCTGCAGGTTTAGCGAGAGCCCCCCAGTTGTTGGCGGCATTATTGGGAGAGCGGAGCATGGGGGCGAACCAGAGTCCAGGCGGTCCGTCAAGGCGAATGAAGCATGTTTTTGCTTCGCTGCCAGCTTCAGGTAGATTCAAAATATGACGGTCTGTCACCTGGACAATGCGCCACTGCTGCATACCGGTCTGTGATTGGACTTCTGGAATATAGAGCTTGGGGTGGCCGGGCAGACTTTCTCCCAGCGACAGCAGCCATTCTGTAGGTTTCGCTCCTTCGGCTAGAGCTCCAATGGTAAAGCGCAGCCAATATGTCCCAGTTTCAGAGACAAAGCCTAGAGAGCGTATCGGCTGGAAAACCAGACTTTTTTCCTGCAGTGCAAGAGCTTCAATATCCAAACTGCCTTTTTCATCAAGTGTGTACTCAAGATAGGGGAGAAAAGGAACACAATCCCCGTGGAGGTCAGAAGGCAGAATTTGAGCGGCAGAGGCCCCTCGGCAGAAACAAAGACTGACGAAAAAGATCACAACAAGGCTGAGCCTGTGTGGAACGTGCAAAGTGCTGACCATTGCTCTCTTGCCCATAACAGAATGTTCTGTTCACCAAAAAAAGGTGAAAACTAAGGTGAAAGGCAAAAAATGCCTGTTTTAGATCAAAGGTTGTATTTTGCGTCTAAAATTTTGAGAAGTCTATGGCTGAAAACCGGCAGCTTAGACTTGTTGTCCTTGAATACTTGAAAATGATGTCAAGAAATGGCTTCCGTTCAAGGCAGTTGACAATGCCTTTGGCATGATAGGACAACCTTAGTGCTCTTTTTCCAAGCGTTCTACAAGAGCTGAGAGAAGTTCTCCGTTGCTCATGCGAATTTCGTTATTCAGTCGCAGGGCTTCTTTCCATGACTGGATGGCCTCTGCTTTAAGTTTCAGGTCGTAGAAGAAGACAATGCCTTCATTGAGACGGCACTGAAGGTGGCTGGCATCAAGGGCTTTGGCCTGTTGAAAGGAAAGCAGTGCGTCTTCAAAACGATGCAGCTGTCGGTACATGATACCCAGGTCTGTGAGGAGATTGGGATTCGGTTTGCCAAGGCGCAAGGCTGTCTCATAGGCTCGAATTGCGGCATCGGGCCGTTGTGCATCGAAATAGGCATTGCCAAGTTGTATCCAATTTTCCTGATTCTTAGGCTCTTTCTGTACAGCAATTTCCAGCCTGCTCAGTTCCTTTTGATCGGCTGGGGAAAGCTGCGGTGCATTCTGCGTTTGCGGGGTAGGGTTTGGCTTTGCTGGTGCACCTGCAGATGTTGGTAAAGCTGCCTCAAGCGAGTAATTGGCCAGTAGCGAGCCAAGAACAAGGCCTAGTGCAAGGCAGAAAGCCATACCAAGAAAGGCCGTACTTCTGCTGAGATGCTTGCCCTGACTGACTTCTGTCTGGTTTTTGTTCTTTTGAAGGGATTGGTGTTTTTTCATCAGTTTTTTGGAGCGGAGAGCTCGAGGGTAAAATGTTCAACAGACAATGGAGCGCGCTACAAAGATCAGCGGGACTTTTCTGCTCAAACTCACTGAGCTCTTGTTTTTTAGTGTTTCTCGAGTTCTTCTTCGATAGCTGCTTTGAGATCCTTGGAAAGGTTAGGCAGTTTCAGCGCGGCTTGAAGATGACGTATGCCCATGTCCGATTGCTTGAGAAAGTACAGATAGAGAATGCCTAGACTGTAGCGGGCAGAGGCATCATCGCGGATGGCAACGGCTTTTTCCAGAGCTTGGGATGCCTGTTCATCTTTGTGCTGTTGATGGAGTATGACACCAAGGAGAAAATGTGCTTGAAAGTTCTGGCTGTCCCGCTGGACAACGCGTTGGGCAAAGCTTTCTGCCGCATCCCAGCGCTCTGCGCGCATCAGGGCGTCGCAAAGTTCCAGACAGAGAGCATTGTCTTCGGGATTGGCCTTCACCTTCTGCATGAGGGCCCCGATTTCGTCCATATCGCGGGTGATGGTTTCAGAAGAAGCCTGAAAGTGCATTTCACGTGGTGTATTGACGACAGTCAGCGACGGATGCAGGAGGCGATCCTTGAGGAGAACAAAGAGCATGAGAATAAGCAGCGCAGCCAAAAGAAGTATGAGCAGGCGGTTTTTGGGAGAATGGTGTCGCTCGTTCATCACATATTCAGCGTGGAAACCTCGTCATGCACGGCGAGGAGAAAACGCTGCCTCCATGATAAGAAAGGTATGTTTTCTGGCAACGGCACACAGGCTGTTACCCAAAAAAACGTAAGGGTATTGTTAGATCTGCTCAGCCACAGATGAAGATCGACGGTTACGCTCAAGTTGTTGCAGACGCTGTTGGAGACGCAGCAGCTTGCGACTGAGAAAGAGTGTATAGCCAGCAAGTCCAAGCCAGACAAAGGCATTGGCGGCAAGAAGCCAGGTCGTGGATTCCATAGGAGACCTCATCAGGCAGGGTTGGCAAAGGTATTCTCACGGAGGCTAGCAAGTCGCGCCTGAGCGTTCAGGCATGCAAAACGTAAGCGGAGAAGACCAGCGTAAAAAAGGCCAAAAGCAAAAAGTGCACAGAGAACGGTGATGAGCATTTCCTGGCTCATCTGAATACCTTGGGAGGTGAAAACTGCAGGATGGATGGTGCGCCAGATGCGCGAAGAAATAAAAACAAGAGGAACATCCAGAAAGGCCAGAATACCTGTAACCGCACAGAGCTTTTGTTTGCGTTCCTCCGGAAAATCAAGGCCGTGAAGCATAAGCCAGCCAGCGTAGAGGAAGCAGAGAACCAGAGCCGTTGTCAATCTTGGATCCCATGTCCACCACACTCCCCAAGCTGTTTTCCCCCAGATGATGCCAGTCAAGACCGTAAGTACGGCCAGCAATTCACCGATTTCGCCGGCAGCTTTGGCCAGACGCATATACACTGGCCTGTGCTTGCACAGAAAGAGCAGAGAGGCCACAAAGACAATCAAAAAACTGATCAGACCCCACCAGGCAAGGGGAAGATGCACGTAAAAAATCTTTTGCGTGATACCCATACTCTCTTCTATGGGAGCATAGCAGAAAATGAGCCATTGACAGCAGGCCATGCCAAGAGCACCAAGCAGAAGCAGCAAGGACGTCATGACTCATCTCCTGTGTAGATGAAGGCAAAAAGGATAAAGGAAACGGAGACAAAGACGGCATCAAACGCTGACGCAAGCATCAACCACTGATCAAGATCTTGGGACTCACCTCCAAAGCTTGCGGTATGCAGGCTAATGCCTGCCAGTAAAAGAGGTGTTAGGAGGGGAAACAGCAAAATAGACAGCAGAGACTCTCGGGAGGCTTGTCCCTGAGCCACGGCTGCCAGAAGAGAACCTAACGCTGAAATACCAAGATCCACAAGAAAAAGGCCAGCTATGGACGTTACAAAGTGAGCGCCGGCTGTTTGGCCCAGAAAAATAACACAGGCTGGAAGAAAGCAAAGCTGTGCAGCGAGTAACAGCAACAAACCCGCAAGAGATTTGGCAAGCCAAATTGTCTGCGGCATGACAGGTAAGAGAAGAAGAGCCAGACGCTGCCCGTGACTTTCTTCCAGAGCGTAAAGCTGATTGAAAATGAGAACCTGACAAAAGAGCGAACTGACCCAGAAAATGGCCGCTGCAGCCTGGGCAGAGACTGGATTGGCCGGGCCGCTTGATAGGCTGAAGACAAAGATCAAAAGCAAGCCTAAAAGCAACGCCTGCACAAGACCGCTACCGCGTATAAAAAGCAGAGAGAGGTCCTTGCCGATTAATGCCCGAATTACGTGGTGCATGCCGTATCCTCGCTGCTTCCTGAAAGTTTTCCTCCTTCCAGCTTTAGAACCCGGTCGGCAAGAGAGGCGTCTTCGGCAAGATCGTGGGAGATCAGGACAATGCAGCACCCATTGGCTTTCATGTGCAGAAGTTCTTGATGCAGAAGCGTGCGTGATTCCAGATCAAGACCTGTGGAAGGCTCATCGAGGAGCAAGAGTCTGGGCTTTTGCATGAAAGCCCGCGCGAGATTGAGGCGCTGGCACATGCCGCGTGAAAAGGTTCCGGTTTCGCTGTCGGCAAAGTCCCACAGACCTATTTTTTCCAGCCAGTCTGCCAGCTGATCATCACTGAGTCGTAGATTGAGACAGCGGCTCCAGAAGGAAAGATTTTCCATGGCTGTCAGCTTGGGGTAGAGAAAGGTCGCATGGGCAACATAGACAGGCGAGATTTCGTCTGCAAGCTCGATATCGCCCTGGGTGGGTTTGCTCAGACCGGCCATGATTTTCATCAGTGTGGTCTTGCCACTGCCGTTTTTGCCAGTCAGTAAGGTCAGGCTTGAAGGGGCAAAGCGGCAGGAAATATCGCAAAGCACGGTGCGCTCTGCGAACTTCTTACTGATATGATCCAGCTTAAGCACGCACTTCCTCGCTCTGAGGCTTTGCAAATCGGCCAGCAATGCCGAAAACAGGCATTAGACACATGAATATGCCTCCAATCCACAGCCAATTGACCAGAGGCTTGATACTGAAACGAACAAGGACCTTTTTTTCCTGTGTCATGCCGAGAAGAGAAACATAGAGCTCATTGCCCAAAGAGGGAAGTGTATCGACCTCGGAAAATTGCATGTCGCCGAATTTTTCGTAGATGCGGCGCTCAGGAATGAGGATGCCTTTATCCTTGCCCTTTTCTTGAATACGTATGACAGCCAGAAGGGCAGAGTAGCCTGGGCCATCCTCCTGGCGGATGTTTTCTAGCGTCAGTGTATAGGTTCCAACCTTTTCCGTCATGCCAGTTGCCAGGAGTATGTCTTGTTCTGTGTCGTAAGGACCGGAAAAAGCCACGGCAAGTCCTGCAAGGGCAAGGCCAAAATGAGTGCCAAGAGCTGCTAGAGAACGCTTCTTCGGTCTGGGGGTAAGAAGGAAACATTTGAGGGCAATACCGGCAAGAATGGCGATGCTCGCCGAGGCTGCGATTAAGGCTGTGATTTTGCTGAAGCCGAAAAAGGCAAGAAGGAGGCCTGCGCCCACAAAGATTGCTGCTATTACCGCAAGCAGACGCCATCTTTTTCCCCGATCAGCGCTGATCCAGGGGCAGAAGGCAAGGAGCGCCAGAAGAACGGCTGCCAGGGGTAGGCAAACCGTATTGTAAAAGCGCGCGTCAAGACCGCTTGGGGTTTGTGAAAACATACGGGTGAGTACGGGCCAAAGCGTTGCGATAGTAATGATGGCACACAAAGCCAGCAGAAACCAGGACATCATGGCCAGAAGGCCTTCGCGGCTAAAGAGATCTGGCAGGCTTGAAGAATCACTGCGTTTCAAGCTGACGGCTATGCTGATGCCAAGGGTTAAGACAATAAAGATGAGGAGCGGGGTCCCCACTGTTCCCTGTCCAAAGGCATGGACAGAGTCCACCACGCCGCTACGAACAAGATAGGTCGCAAAAAACGTGGAAATGCAGGTTAAACTGATGAGCAGGATATTGTAACGGGTCAAAGCTTTGCTTGTGCGTTCAACGGAGAGGGTATGCAAAAGAGCGGTGGCAAGCAGCCAAGGAACAAGAGAAGAGTTTTCAACAGGATCCCACGCCCAGTAGCCTCCCCAGCCAAGCTCCATATAGGCCCACCAGGCGCCGAGAAGAATTCCCGCTGTCAGAAACATCCAGGCAAAAAGGAGATAGGGTCGAGTGATGCGAAACCAGGTGTGGTTAGCGCCCTCGTGTTCTTCAGGGGCAAGCTTTTGGGCAAGAGCAAGGCAAAAGGGAATGACAAAGCCCGCATAGCCGATGAAAAGCAGTGGCGGGTGAATGATCATGCCGGGATTTTGCAGAAGCGGGTTGAGTCCATTGCCGTCTTCCGGCACAGGTTGCTGCATGATAAAAGGATTGCTGTAACATGTAAGGAGCAGGGAAAAGAAGGCCATCACGCAGTGAAAAAAAGTCCAGAACCAGAGACGTCTTTGCTCTGAAAGATGGCGATAGCAAGAGAGGAGGGGAAAGAGGGATCCAAGAATGGCTGTCGCAAGAGCCCAAAAAAGCATGGATCCAGGCTGTCCTGCCCAGAAGGCCGTCAGTCGGTAAAAGAGGGAAAGATAGCGGTCCGTATAGTTTGCCGCATACTGCAGTGCATAGTCCTGCCAGAAAAGAGCGTGTAGCAACGCTGCTGAGGCCAGAAGCAGGCAAAGACTGACAGGAATATGAGCCTGCTCAACACGCTTGAGATATTTTGTCTCGTTGTGCCATAAATCCGTCAAGGCCGCCAGAGCAGCCAGAAGCGAAGAGAACATGGCCAGCACGATGGAGAGAAAGCCAAAGTAATACATAATGTTGCCTGCAGAGAAGAGGGGGTTCCCGGAAGCGACAAGGAGCGCTCTGTATGCCGGCCATTGCTTAGAGTTTCCCGCGGTTTTCCTTTTGATATTTTGACGGGCACTTGGTCATCAAGGTTTTGGCAAGAAAATGTTTTTCCGAATTCATGCCACCTTCGACAATCACTTCTGCTCCGACCTTGAAGGCATCAGGAACAAGCCCCTGATAGGAAACGGGAATGGTGATTTTGATATCGTCTCTGTCTTCCAACAGAAAGGTCAGACGCAGGGAATTGGGGTCACGGACAAGATCGCGCTCGGCAACAGTGCCGAAAAGGCGGATTGACTGGACTTTTTCTGGGCTTGCGGCAAGAGCTTCAGAGACATTGAGAAAATAGACATTGCTGCTGCTGAGACCGGCATAGATGAGCCAGGAGACTCCGCCCAAAAAAAGCAGAAAAGCCAGCGTGTAGAAAAGAGAGGTCTTTTTGTTCGTTTTTTGCATTGTTTCTGGCAGTATGGCTGCCTGCTGTTGATGGTTGGGCACAAGGCAAAATCACTTTTTGGCGCAGACTAGTATGCGGTATTTTATGCGCGCGCACAAGCGTTTTGCAAGGAGATCCTCAGGGCTTTTGAACCATCGGGCCGTTGATATGCAGTCTGATCTTTGATCTGGCAAGAGCCCGCATGTCAGCGACAGTGTCACTTTCATCGACGATTTCACGGCCAATGACTTCTTCAAGCACATCTTCCAGGGAAACCACGCCAGAGAGACCTCCATACTCATCGACGACAGCAAAAAGATGGACATTGGCCTTGAGCATACTTTGCAAAAGCTTGTCGAGTGTCTGTGCCTCTGGCACAAAATAGATCTTGCGCATCAGGCTGGAGAGCGTGGCCTTGTTATCACCGTTGAGGAGATGCTGCATGATAGTTGGGCGTTCAATGAGCCCTACAAGATCCTCATTGTCTCTGCCATAGACCGGAATCCTGCTGAACTGCCAGAAGCGTTTGTCCGCATACACCTCTTCCAGACGCATGCTCGCAGGCAGTGAAAAAACAACGGTTCGTGGCGTCATGATTTCATGGGCATGCTTTTGGTCAAGAGCGAGCACATTGCGTATCCAGCCTTCCTCGTATTCATTGATCTGCCCGGCTTTGCGGGAAAGACCGGCTGTTGCGCAGATATCTTCTTCAGAGCACGGGGGCGTCTTGGGAAGGTATTTTTTGATAAAGCCTGTAATACAGTTCATCAGGGCTATGATGGGCATAAGGATCTTGATGGCACAGCACAGCGGCAAAGCCAGAGCACAGGCGACCTTGGGGGCAAAGGCCACTCCAAGGATCTTAGGGATAATTTCACCGAGAGTCAGAATCAGTAGAGTGAAAACAGCGGCAAAAATTCCCATGTAAATCTCGCCAAAGTGGGCAAGCGCTGCACCGCCAGCCACAGTCGCGCCTACAGTATTGGCGATGGTGTTGATGGTGAGAATAGCTGTGATGGGTTTATTGACATTGCTGCGCATTTCACTGAGCAGTTGGCCTTTTTTATCCCCATTTACCTTCATGCGCTCAATGGTCGTAAGAGGAATGGAATAGAGAGCTGCTTCGGCCAGAGAACAGGTGAAAGAAAAGAAGATGGCCAACACAACTGCTAGAATGAGCGTAGTCATAGTAAATCCTGAAGCTAAGATTGGCGTTGGCGGCTGAGGAGTTCTTTTTCTGAGCCATCTTTGACTTGACATGCCCAAAAAAGCCCCGTATATGTCTTGCATCGGACGCGGGGTAGAGCAGCTCGGTAGCTCGTCGGGCTCATAACCCGGAGGCCGCAGGTTCAAATCCTGCCCCCGCAACCAGAAATTTCAGGCGCTTATGGCAGTAGTCATAAGTGCCTTTTTTTGTCGTCTAGGCTCCTGTGATGTGTATGCAGGATTGTGTAGCGATCGGAACAAAGAAGGGCTTATACAGAACTGTCTTTCTCATCAGCAAGAGGTTTTGCTTTTTGCGAGACGATATCCGCATCCACGATATCCTCATCTTCGTTCCCTTTCAGCTGCTCGTCTGCCTCTGTCAGGGCCGGCTGAGCTCCTGCTGGCAGGGCATTTTTAAGATTGGCCAGATCCTTGAGAGGAATGGAAAGAGCGTCTTTGTCTGTGATGACAATGCCTGTTTTTTCAAAAACCTGCATGCGGTAAGCATATTCCCGCTCCATGCGGTGGTGTCTGGCCAGAAACACAAGACGTGCAATATAACAGATGATGAGAAAAACTGTAGCACTGCCGAGGATCCAGGGAATATATGGCCTCAGCGTGCCTAAAGCTGTGTCCAGAAAAAAGAGTACGCCTCCAAGAGCCAGAAGCCCGAGCAGAATGACAATGACCGGGGCATTGCTGACCACGGAGTAGAACATTTCAATATTTTTGGGAATGGCCTTGTCTGTATCTGCTTTTTGTTCTGCTGCGGCAGGATTGAGAGAGCGGGTGAAAAACCAGCCAGAGAGATGAAAAAGGAGGAGCAGGGCAACCGGCACAAGCGTTGCGGAAATAATCCAGCCAACCCAGGGAAAATTGGCCAGTTTGGGCCCGCCTGCTGTCTGAACGACTGGATGGGCGACGCCGTAGAAAAAGGCGGCTGTAGCGGCAATAATTTCAAGAAAAAAAACAGCTATGAGGTAGTAGATAACAATCTCTTTGTTTTTTCCCTCATACCATTTCTGTTCGTTATCGCTGTTTTTGCCGTGCTGAGACGAGGATTGTTGCTGCATATGCAAAACCGTTGAGCTTGGCGGCCAAACACATCTGTTGTCAGACAGGGTGAAAACAGCTGCTGTGCGTAGCGGGAACCCGCGAGATGGGGTCCCCGCCGTCAGCAAAAGGCCACCTTAGGATTTTTTCCTTTTTGGCGTGTTTTCCACGACTGTCAAAACGTCGTTGAGGCAGTCAGACGGGTAGTTTTCAATTTCTCCCCTGTCGCAGGAGGCAGCGAGCACGGGGTCTATGGGCAGACGACCCAGCAGCTTGAGACCATGTTCTTTGGCGACAGCTTCAGTGCGGCTTTCACCGAAGATTTGATAGCTTTTGCCATTATCTGGACAGACGAAATAGGCCAGGTTTTCAATGAGGCCAAGGATGGGAATTTCCATGAGACCGGCCATTCTGATGGCTTTTTCCACAATCATGGTCACGAGATCCTGGGGGGAGGTGATGATGAGAATACCGTCCACAGGGAGAGACTGGAAGACGGTGAGGGGAATATCACCGGTTCCCGGAGGCATATCCACAAACATGTAGTCAATGTCCTTCCAGATGGCTTCTGACCAGAACTGCTTGACCACACCCGCAAGAATTGGTCCACGCCAAAGCACGGCTTCTGTGTCATCGGGCAAGAGCATGTTCATAGACACAATATCTACGCCACCCTTGCTCTGCATGGGCACAAGACCCTGTTCGATCACCGTGGGCTTACCATGGATACCAAACATCTTGGGAATCGAAGGTCCTGTGATGTCGGCGTCAAGGATTGCGGTGCGTTTACCTTTTTTGGCCATTGCACTGGCCACAAGACCGGTAACAAGAGATTTGCCCACGCCACCTTTGCCGCTGACAATGGCAATGACTTTTTTGACGGAACTCAATTTACCCAGAGGAACAGAAAAATCCGTCTGCTCTGCCGTGCGGTCAGAGCAGTGCTCACCACAGGATCCACAGTTATGATTACATTGTTCAGCCATGTGCAACCTCTTTGCATAATACTTATTGTGGCTTTGCGTTTGCGAAGCTTTTCCTGAAAATGGATGCTCTTACGCTGCGTTTATCCCTTCCATGAAGAATCAGAAATCTGGCTATCTGCATGCCTTGCGCAGGATAGGCTTTGGCAGAAGGGAAAAAAGTGGCAGAACTTTATCCCAAATCAGCGTGTAAGACAACAGCTAGCGCTTTGATCAGTACAAAAACACGATCACCTGGCTTGGGCAGGTCGGGACTCCTTCCTTGCAGAGAACAGACCAGACTGCCATCTGAAAGCACGGCTGTGATTTCTGAAAGCAGAGTATCTGTCCGAACCGTTTCAACTGTCGCGATAAAGCTGTTTTCCTGACTTGCGAGGAAACCGGCTGCGTGCTCCAGCATAGGCTGCATAATGACCCAGGGTGCTTTAATACTTGCTGTGAGAATTTTCCCCGGCACAATTTGCAGACGTTGACAACTTTTATCCGTGATCAGCGCAGAAATGGTCAATCCCCCGTTTGTCCTGAGACGCACACGCACCATAAGCCCCGATTGCTCAAGACTTTCTACCCGCCCCTGGAAAACATTTCGTGCGCTGGTCTTCATGGGATTTTCCATCTGACAGTATTCCTGCAAAAGTTGTTGTGACATGCTCAGTTGAAGTTGATCCGCCGTTTTTGTGTGGATGGATTTTCCTGTCAGGATATCGAGTGCCAGAGAAGGTAATCCAAGTCTTTTGAGTTCCTGTAGACGTGAATTTCGAATGCATCTGGCATTGACGAGGCCTCGCGTGAGACCACAGTTTTTGGCACAGCGCAAAAAACTGTGTCGCAGAAAGCCTGAATCACAGGAGAGCGGATAGCGTTGATCAGGCGCAAGTTCGCCGCTTGCCAAAAAGCTTCGCAGGCGGCGACTGACAGAACGCGGTAAATAAATGATCCTTGGACTCTTGCCCAGAATGTGGATGCAGTCATTGTTAAGATCGAAGTCTTTTTCCGTGAGAGCAAAAATTTCTGCAACCGTCAGAGCTGCATAACGCAGAAAGATAAAAATCGCCCAGATCTTTGTGCGAGCACGCCGTGTTTTGCTGTTTCTGGCATTTTCTCTTTGTTCAAAGAGCCACGTTTCAATTGTTAGGAGTTCGCTGCGACTGAGTAGGTGTGGTGTTGTCGGTGATGCTCTATTACTTTTTAGGTAGAATGTGAGATACTCATATTCTTGTATTGTTAAGTTTTTAATAAATTCTATAATATGAGCACTGTTTATATTTTTCATAATACACGCTACCAAAAAATATTGTATATACCTAGCTATTTTATAAAATTATGCTCTATGGCCTATGATAATTGTTTTTTGTACATGTATAACCAAGCAAACGCTGGTAAACTAGAGCAAAGGAGTCTGTTATGGAAACTGACTTGACAGCGTATGCAAAATTCTCTATGAACTACCATCTCGCAGACGACTACCAAGAGACAGAGCAGAAGGCAGTGCGTAAGGTCTTTCGCAACCAAGTACCTAGCTGGCATTTGCAGTGAATGGCAAAACTGTCATGGACAAGGGCCAGTTTTCGCGCTTGTTTTGTGTAGCTTACGCCACCGGAGGAATGCTATGGAACAAAAGGATATTGAATTTTTTCGAAAGACACTCACCGCCATGCTCGAGGATGCCAAACAAAAAGGCGATTCGACCATTGAGGATATGAACGGCAGCAACGAGATTTTCGCAGACCCAGCTGACCGAGCAACGGCAGAATCCGACAGGTCTTTTACCCTGCGTATTCGTGACCGTGAACTGCATCTCATTCGTAAAATTCAATCGGCTTTGCAGCGCATTGAAGATGGCAGTTTTGGCATATGCGAAGAATGCGGAGAAGAAATCAGTCTGTCAAGGTTGAAGGCGCGCCCTGTGACGCGGCTCTGCATTAAATGCAAAGAACGTCAGGAGCAGATGGAAAAGCAGCACGGCAATTAATTCCCTCTGACATGGATGCGCACCTTTTTCGTCGTTTAACGGATGAACTTCCACATCTCCTGAGTCAGTCGCGATTGGAGAAAATTCAGTCGCCTGCTCAGGAGATGTTTTCGTTTGTTTTCTATACTCGTCTTGGCAAACGGCAGCTATGTCTGCGTTTTGGCCGCCAGCATGCGCTCCTTTTTCTCTCTTCCCATCCCCTTTCCGCAGGCACATCCCCCCCGGCAAGAGTGATGCTTCTGCGCAAGCACCTGCAGGGCAGGCGTGTTCGAGATATGGTTGCGCAGCCGTTTCAGCGGCGTTTGTGGCTGCTTTTTGAGACAGGGCTGGCCTATGAAGCTGATGCTTCAGAACACAAGATTCCCTGTCTTTTGATTGACATGCGTGAAGGCGTTTCTTTGCACTTTTTGGGAGCTGAGGAACTTCCCACGGAAGAAAACCTGGCATGGCCCACTTCTGAGACGTTACCAGAAGCCCTCCGTAACTGGCGGCAATGGCCTGTTCTGACTCCCGCTTTGCGCAAAACACTTCAACATCTTGAAATGCCTGATGCACTGGCGCTTTTAAGCGACTTGCGTCTGGGCGGCGGCGATCTTTTTACGTATCGCCATGGCGATAATGTCCCTGAAACTGTTTTCGCCTGGCCTCTTCCGCCAGCGCTTGCCAAGGGTGACACGGAAGAAGTCCGCGCTGACGTGCTGTCTGTTCTTGAGCAGATAGGACAGAGGAGCGTTTTTGCGGACATTGTTCGTAAAGAAGAAATAGAACAGGAACAGCGCAAACGCCTTGAGCAAAAGAAGCTCGCTCGCATAGCAAAAAAACTCGAAGAAGAGGAAGTGCGTCTCAAAGAAATGTGTGAAGCCCAGCAAAAGGCGCTTCTTCTCAAAAATGTCATTTGGTCCCTTGATAAAAATGCCAAGCTTCCTGAACTTGTGCTTTTTGATGCTCAGACACAGCGCAATGTGCGCCTTAAGCTCGATGTGCGCTACTCATTGCAGGAGAACATGGAACGCCTTTTTCATACGGCGCAACGGGGAAAGCGGGGGCTTGTTTTCCTGAAGCAGCGCAAAGCAATGCTTGAAAGCGGAGAAATTGTAGAGGGACGTTCATTTGCTGAACCTCAGGTCAAATCTGTTTCGGCGAAAGGACAGAGTGCAGGGCAAATTCCTTCAACTATTCAGGAATTTCGCAGTTCAGACGGTTTTTCCATTTTGAGAGGAAAGAGTGCTCGCGGCAATCTTGCCTGCCGTAGAACGGCCAAAAATCATGATATCTGGCTGCATGTGCTCAATGGACCTGGTGCGCATGTCGTTATCCGCTTGCAGTGGCCGGGGCAGGAAGTTCCCGAGCAAACACTCATCGAGGCCGGTCAGCTTGCGGCCAATAAGAGCTGGCAGCAGCATGCGGAGACCGCAGCTGTGCAGTACGCTGAAATTCGGCATATCAAGGCGATGAAGGGAGCTTCAGAAGGGACCGTGCGGGTGGATAAAGTCCTGCTGACCAGAGAGATCACAGTGGATCCTGCCGTTGATGAAAAACTTTGTGTGGAGAAAGCGTGACTTGCACTTTTGCTTGGTAAAGAGTAAAAGATCTCAACTTGTGTCTAAATAGAGACCTGTTTTTGGAGAGATGGCAGAGCGGTTGATCGCGGCGGTCTTGAAAACCGTTTAGGGTTTACGCCCTACGGGGGTTCAAATCCCTCTCTCTCCGCCAAAGCTCGAGTTGAGAAAGCCCTTCAACGTAGGTAATGCGTGAAGGGCTTTCTTTTTGCTTCTGAGAGGCGAATTGGCATTAAAACGGCCGAAATGAGGAAACGGCACTATTTACAAGCTGGTCGTACTGTTTTTTCATAGATTGTGGATATGTGAAATGCAATGTGGGCCAGTGGTCGTTGTGATAGAATTGCTTGGTGTAGATAATGTTGCCATCCTCCACATACGATATGGCATACCAGCCTTGCTGCTTATTGATTCGCTTGTATGCGGCCTGAGCTTTGCCGTTGACTCGGTTGAAGAAGTCTTCTCGGCTGATATCGCCAATTCGTGGCTCAAGATCAGCATAAGCCAGCATGGTAAATCCTTTCCCGTCGGTGACGGTGATACCATCGCCGTTATCGGCTTCGAACACGGTATAGTTACCCGGTAGCCAGGAGAGAGAAAATCCGAAGCGGGCATTATGGTAGGCTGGGGCCTTAGGATCTATCGAAATATTTTCTGCGTGGACAATCGCTGCGGCAAGGCAGAGCATGACAACCAGGAACACAGGAATTTTGACCATACTTTTTCTCCTTTACGGTAGGCTTCAGTACGTTTCCTTGCAGCACAAATAGGGAATAAAGACACAAGCTCTCTATTTGGGTGCTTTCTCAGAGTACTGGCGCTTCCATGTCCCTGGTGCATCCCCTGGGGTAAGTTCTAGGCGGAATGTTCCGGGCTTTTTCTTTTCATCAGGGTCGCCCAGGACCTCAATGACCTCTCCTGTAAGGAGAAAACCTTGACCGCGGGGTGCGACTTTTTTCAGGACAGCTTCTGTGGGCGCGTCACCTAGCCCGTCAATACTCACAAAATAGCCTTTATCGTTGAGGATGCTCTCACCAAAGAATTCATTGCCCTTCGGAGCTTGGTGCTTTTTGACTGTGTGGCCGGTGAACTGCAGCGCCGCCAGAGTGACAGCATTTCGAGTGATAAAGCAGGTACAACTATCAGGCATTTTCTTAAAGAGTTTTGGATTATCTTCACGCGTCATGACCTGATCTGCCGTAACCGACTGCCCGTTGACGGTAAACAGGGGCGTTGTGCCAGGCAACGCCTGCTTACCAGCTTCTTTGCGCTGCTCCTGCTCGAAGTGGAATCTCATTTTTGCGTCATAGCAGCCGAACAACGCCGCCATAATAATATTCTGTGGCTTATTGACATAATCTGATTCGCCCTTCAGCCCCAGATACGAGGCTATTGTCGCCGTATCTTCCAATATGTGCTCAGCTTCCTGCTGTGAAAGATCTGCCGCTCTGCACTGTTTTGCTGGCACAAAGGTAAGCGAAAGTGCCAAAATCGACAGCATAGGTAATATTTTGAGTGTATGAGCTAGACACATATCCTTCCTCCCTTGTCTGATGCCTGGAACAGGTTTCATTCATGTGTGTTTGTGCTGTCAAAGAAGTTGGCATTGCTGATATTGCGCCAAAAACTATGCATACAGACTGTCTGGCTTAGCAAGAGTACTCGTTCCTATCTTTTTTCGCGAACGAAGTTGCCGTCAAAGCTCACGCCAGCTCCCAAAGCACCACTTTCCTTGAAAGCTTTAGGCTCGGCAATCGTTGCGGTATCTCCCTTAAAAGTTATGCTGACAGGATTCTGATCGTCGTTTTTGTCCACAGCGTTCATAGCATTGCCGTTCAGCTTGCCAAATCCGTCCATCTCGCCGCTGTTGTAGGGCGCGTTTTTTTGTATGGCATAAATTTGGACGGCATACAAATTGGGTTTGTCGCCTTTTTCCACGGTAAGCCAGCCGTCAAACGCCTTGCTTTGCATGCGATAATATCCTTGAACGCCTTCAGGATGACGACGCAGCCAGTCCCACTTCATTTCACGATTCAGACTTTCGCGCCCGACTGCATAGGCGGTTACCCACGCTTCAGCTTCCGCTGTCCCCGATGCCATATCTTCTTTGACCGAATCACGCATTTCAGCTTCTACGGCTTTTTGTACGGAGGCAAAGTCCTTTGCCTCAAAACGTTTTTTGGCCTCCTGCAATGAAGCAGAATAGCTTTCAAAAGCTCCTTTGTACTGGTCATTGGCCATGAGTTTGGCATGATTTGTGGGCTCGGCGCTCACAGCGGAAGTCATCAACAAAAACATGCAGGCCATGGGAAAAAGTTTTTTCAGCAGAGATGTGAACATGAGATACTCCTTAGGTGCTTCATCGCGTATCTTGAGCGTGTTGCCTGTCTGGCCTTACGGCTTTGCACACAGTAGTCAGACTGCGTGCTACCTGGCAACCTTTTCTTTGTTGCGAAATCGAAAATTGCAGACACTCATTTCGCATTCCACAGTGGTTGTCCAGTGGCCTGTCCATTGTGCTTCTTTGTCAGGATTGGCCTCAAGCCAGGCCGACAGGACTTCAGGACAGCGTTTGTGGGCATGGTCGTTATCCCAGATGGGGCCGGCTTCCACATCAATACTTTGCCATTGAGGTTTTTGACGATGCTCTGCCAGCGACATTTCCGTCAGGAGAAAAATAAGCGTAAGCAATACTCCGCTCAGCACAAAGCATTTCATATTGAATTTCTCCAGGACACATATGTCATACGTTGACCGGGCTGCCCTTACAAGGAGGACAGCCCGGCATGAGACGACGTTAGCGCTGTGTAGTTTGCAGGGAGAGAATTGCCCAGGTGTTCTTGCCGTTCCACTTGTAGGGCTTTGCGGTGGCCACAAAGGTTGAAGGACGATCATTTTTGTCTTCGGCATTATAAATGTCACCTGACATACGGATAACGCCGCCTTCCTGTGTTGCTTGCTTCACTTCGGCATAGTAGACGGCTTCGCCGTCTGCGCCCTCAAAGTGATAGAGCTTGCCGTCAAAATGATATGGTGGATCAGACTGCTCAACACTTGCGTTTTTCAAGTTGATGTCAAAGTACTTTTTGACACTCTCTACCACGTACTTGCCATCAATGACCAGAGAGCCGTGCTTGCAGCCCTTGGTTGGGCAGGGCTTGATGCGGCTTTTATAGTTATTGACGTAGTTGTGCATAATACCAAAGCGAATAAGGTCCGGATTCGAGGGGTCGCTTCCCAGATGCAGGACATCGTCCGTCCCCTCTTTCTTGGTGTCAAAATTCATGAAGCCCAGCTCAGTAAAATTACTGACGAATGTGCTCATGAGTTTGAGTTGAGCTTGTGAAAAACCGGCCGCCTGAGCGCCATTTGGCATGTGCAGAGTTGAACACAGCAACAATGTCAGGCAAAACAGCCACACTTTCCTTACAAAGCCTTGCATACGGCAGACTCCTGATGTCTTGTCGGAACGGCAACCCTAGAGATTTTTCCAGGGCGTTTCTTGTACGGGATATGTCTTTACCTACTCACCTTGTATTAACCTGCTGCGGGGATGGGCAGTTTGATCTTTATGTCTTTGACCTTGTTCTCATCCTCCCAGTCTTTCACGTCCTTGACTGAACTTTCCCAGAGCTCAAGCTCATCGCTTGCTTCGTCGTAGTCGGAGATGGAATAGTTCTTGTTCGCAGTGGCCTCCTTGAGGACAATTTTTTCATTCTCCACGGTGTCATAGAGCACAACAGAACTCCACCACAGATCGAATCTGTCTTTGACGCGTGCTCCCTTGCCGGGGTTGATGGCATTGAACACAAAACGGTGGTGATCAAGCCAGAAAGGAGGTCCAGCCACCTCAAACGCGGCTTTTTTGACAAAACCCTTTTTACTGTCGATGAAATAGAGACTGAGGTGCTGGATGTATTCCATACCCCAATTTACCAGCAGCTTTTCGCCGGAGGGGGAAAAGTACAGTCTACAGGAAGACGCCTCTTCCTTGATGGGGAGAAAACCAGCCACTGTCTTGTCCTCACCCCAGAAGAAGTAGATGCCGCCTTCTGATCCCTTCATTGCTTCGGTCTGACCAGGATCCACCAAAATCCACGACCATAGGCCTTTATCCGTATTGGCCGTCTGTGGTTCGCAGTCTTCGAGCAGCATACTTGTTCCTTGCTGCACTCGATAGGCTTTTCCGTCCCTCAGAACATAGTCTCCCTCTCTGGCAAAGGTTATGCCTGCGCAGAACAGACTAGCCAGCAGCCCTGCACACAGAAAGCAGCGCACAATTTTCATGGCCAAAAACTCCTTGCGACATCCTTTTGTAGGCAATTATGTGTTATGGCTTGGTATCCACACGCTCTTCTTTTGCGTCGTATTTCAAGAGCTCAGCAATAATAGCGTTATTGCCAAGTTCTTTGGCGTATGCCAGAGGCATCTTTGTATCAATGCCTTTGCCGTTATTCCCGTATTTGTTTGGATCACCACCATTTGCCAGAATAAACTGTACAATCTCAAGATTGCCATTTTTTATCGCGACAAGTAATGTTGATGTTCCATATGGGTCCTGATAATTTACGTCGCCACCGTATCTGACGAGGAGCTTTAACGTCTGGAGATTATTTTGATCAGCAGCCATGGCCATGGGGTGCATACAAATATCGCCTCCACAGTTGCTGGCATTGGGATGTGCTCCGTGTTCAAGCGCAAATTTCAGAAGTTCTGAGTCTTTGTTGTAGATGATGTCACACAGACAGCCATCAAAGAGACCATCAGCATATTGATCGGGCCACGAAAGTTGCACCCCGTTTTCCACAAGCAGTTTGAACATGGTGACGTTGTAGTAGTGAGCCGCATAGGTGATAGGCCGCAGTGAAACGGCTACATGGGCGTCATTTTCCGCATTGGCGTCGACATCATGTGCAAGGAGGCATTTGACAAGAGGATAGCTATTGGCCCTGGCAGCTTCAGTGATAGGCCAGGCTTTGAGATCTTTATCCTCAGGGGCAGTTTCATCGCCTTTCTTCAATGGCTTGTTGCAGTCGTAGCCTTGTGCAATGAGCTCCTCAAGTTTACCAACATCGTCTGTTTTAAGAATCTCGGCAAATACCGCGTAAGGAATGGGATTGCCGCTTGTCGGTGCGGCAAAGGCCTGCTGCGTCAGATTGAAGCAAAAAACCACAAAGACGAGAAGGCATTTGCACATTGACGCTACCTCATGTGTTCAAGCAAGACACGACCACGAATGTTTTTTTCCACATCAAGGATTACCAAATTTGAAGCGCTGAGCTGAAGGACAGCTCCTAGCGAAGGGGAAAGCTCTCCTTGCGGCTGCCCGCAGGCCGCAAAAGCGCTTTCCCCTCCCATCAAAGCCCATAACGTCCCTTCAGGGTTTTCTTCCAGCAAGGCCTGGTCTGTCACGAGCGAGACAAGTTGTTCACGTGCTTCTTTTGCGTTATCAGCAGCGTTGGCGTCGCTTTTGTCCCAGTAGCGAATAGTGTCACCATTAGGCAAGGCAAGCGAAAGTGGGCGCAGGTCGAAGGCCTCAAGGAAGTCGGGCAGAATATCCTTCCATTCTTCTGATGATTTGTCCGTCATCAAGCGAATACGCGCGAGGCTGGCATCAGAGGCAAAACTGACGGTACCCGTCCAAACGGTGTCGCCAAGGCGAACTGGCATGACAAGATCGCCAATTTCCCTGAATGCAAGAACGGCAGATTTTCCAAACCCCAGGACGTCCTCCCGGCTTGTCATCTGCACAAGTTCCATGAAGTCAAGCGCGTTTTCGTCTTCTTGGCCATAGCGCAGATCACTGAATACCAGTGGTAGCACCTGGCCATCCGAAGTGGAGAGCAAGGCCTTATCTTGCTCATCCATGCGCAAAGTCAGCTCCAGCCTGCCTTTGAGAGCGCATTGTTTGACCACAACGCGCCCAAGTCCGAAATCCACTTGCAGGCCATTCAGCGTATCCATATTTCCGTTTCTCTCTCCACAACTTTCACCGGGTCGGGCGCGCACCGTAGAATACGAGGAAATCTCCTGACCACCGTCCGAGACCCCTTCCAGAAAAAGGCCGAGGATCTCATAGGGCGTGGCATTGGTGATGAGCACTTCCATGGCGAAAGCCGGAAACGGGGAGGAATATAGCAAAATCATCAAAAGGAAACTTGCGCAGCGCACTCTTGTACTCCCTGCTAGAGGTTACTCAGCAAAAGCACGACGAGCAGCAACGCGGAAGCAGTGGCTATCAGACCGTGCAAAGCACACATTCGTTTATGTCTGCGCTTCAGGCAGACCCATGCGGTCAGACCAAAGACAAGACAACCACAGAGTACAACGCTGAACAAGAGCGTTTCCTGCCTGGTCAGCAGCAGCACCGCCAGAGCGTAGATGTAACAAGCTATCCCCAGCAGGGATACGAGGAAGAAGGTCAGCATGGTATCTCTGATGCTGTGCGCAGTAGGTTGGTAAACGGTCTAGGGCTTGCCTATATTGATGTTAGCAGCGCCTCTACTTTGTTTCAGGACTTTAAAACCAACACGAGAACCACCACCGAGCTTTCTGCCCCGTTGAGATATGAAAGCCTGATTTGAGATAATCCAACCATTAAAGTCATTGCCGCTGGCAATTGTCTGACCACCACCTTTTGCATACCAATAATAATTATCATTAGGATTATACTTGAAGGGTTTTATTGTCTTTGACTTCCTAGGTGGAACGCTAAACCATCCTCTTGTGGTAGTGTCTGAAGTATTATAGCCATTTTCGCGAGCAAAGGCAAAGCTGATAGTCTTATTACTATAATTATTGACTTTGATACTAAGAACTGGGTCTGAATGTGCCGCAGGAACGTCAAAAACTATTGCTAACAGACAAACGAAAAAGAGGGAAAAAAATAAGGAATACAGTTTTTTCATATGCAAAACCTCCTGTGTCAGTTTATAGAGAAAGACCAAAAACAGCACCTTCTTGCCAACTTCTTCTGCCTCTACCAGCCGCCACCCCCGCCCCCGCCAGAACTGCCGCCGCCATTGTCACCGTCATAGTTTGCTTCTGACCCGCTGCTTTCTTTTTGCGAAGCACCGTAGGCGGCTGCGACGACACTCGCAGAGGCCAGGGCAGAGGTATAGCCTCCTGCCGTTTCCGAAAAAGGGACATTTTCTTCCCACTGAAAGGGTTGATAATGGTCATCTAGCCATTCAGAGCGATAGCTGGCAGCGGTAAGTTTTGGGGAAAAGCGCTTTTCCCAGGTCTCGGCCAGGCCTAGGGCCACAGCGTAGGGCAGTAGCTCCTCATATTTTTCGACCGTGTCTTCAGGGGCATTGCTGCGAGATAGCCGATCCTTCATGTTGCTTATGTACATGGCTAAACCCTCAACGTCAGCGCGAGTTTTCAGCCCTTCAGGAGACAGACGAGATGGGAAGAAACGCCAGAAGAACAGGGGGGTAAAGACACAGCTTAAAACTGGAAGCCAAAACTGCCGCTCAAAATCCAGCCAAAGCCCAAGTGCCAGCGCACAAAGTGCCACGAAAAACAACAGCACAATACGTTGCAGCACACCCTTTTTCAGCAAAAGCATGGGGACAACTGCCATCAAGGAACAGAAGACGATGTCCAGAAAATCATCAAAAAGATCCATACCGTCATAGATGCCTGTCCAGCCGACAAAATACATAGCGCTATAGAGCATGGCAGCATTAAAGGCCAAACCAGCGGCTGGCAGAAGCCAAGAGGTAGGCGACAAATCCTGCATCTGTTTTTTGTAGTGTTCCTGTAGCCAGCCAAGGGCATGATAGAGGCGCATCCCGTTATCACTGAGCACAGCGCTCCAGTCATTTGGCATGTCCCGACCAAGGCGAGCAACTTGGTTGTCAGACCTTCCCGAGAAAAGGCGATCGGCGATGCCAAAACAGATCTCGGTTTGCCAGTTCTGTTGCAGGTTCCTTGGCCAGGAGGGGAGAAACACCCATGACTTGTTTTGCCTTTGCATGCGCATGAAGCCTCGTACGGCAGTCCACAAAAGGTCAGCGCGTGTGGCATTTTCCTCTTTGCCAAAGATGTGTGCGGCAAGACCTGGAGAAATGTCCTTGGGTGCTGAATACAGGGGCACGACGTCGCGCTTTGGGGTACGACGAAAGAAAAACCAAAAGAGCACAAAGCAACACAGCGGAAACACTCCGACGGCTGTCATGATGCGTGAACTTTTAGCGCTCAGTTGCTCTCGTAGTGTTGGTTCGGAAATGCTGATGGAGCTACCAAGCCAGGCTGTATGGATAATCAGTGCCTCTCCCGGTTCCATGCGACGTGTTGTGGAACAGGCATTGCCTTTAATAACCGTATTTCCGGCAATGCGTTCTGTGCCACGCAGGATAGATGCAGAAGCGTTTGTTTCCCTTGTGCCGTTAGGCAGCGTGACGAGGACAGTCACTTTGTCAATGGGAATGTTCCACTGGTTGCCTGTGACATTATAGTGGATAGCATAGCCATTTTCCTCTCGGAGAACATGGCCCGTGGTTCGGTAGCTGAGTACAAATGTATGTGTACCCCGGGTAAGTTCCTTGTCGGGATCGCCAAGGATGAAGACCGTCAGCAGATCACCACGCTCAGTCTTGCAGGGCACGGGATCTCCATCCATACGCGCTTCAAGCAACTCCAGACCATAGGAGCGAAGTCTTTTGTCCTGCCAGGCGAGTGTCGGGACAGAGCGGAAAATACCGTGCTTGATGGCGTCGTGCTCGGCTATCACCGTAATGGACTCGGTCACGAGCATTGAGGCATCTTCCTGTACGACGATTTCAACGGAAAAGTCGCTAATGCGCTCCTTGGCATGAGCCCATCCTGGCACAGCAAGCAGGATGAATGCGACAATGAGTTGTGACGTGGCTTTGTATGCTATTTCCACCATAGTCAAACTGGTACATCCCTATCATACAGTCGGGAACAAAATGCCTTCAGCTTATTTTGTTTCTAGAGCCTTGATTCCATCAGCAGTTGCAGGGACCCATGTCACCTTTATAGGCGGTTCTCCGCCAGTGTAATGCTTGACCCATGCCTTATAGATTGGCGTGTCCACAGGTGTTTCTGTTCCCTTGGCTCCCTTGAAATTTTCATCATCGATGAAGTACACAAAACCGTCATGTGTGACATCGATTCCTGTGGGAAAGGGCACGTCATCATCGTTGGTCGGAAATTCCTCTTTGCTCCAGGCAAAAACGAAGCCCTTTTCCTCATATTCTCCCGTCTTGGCATTATACATTAACATGTTGTAGGGCCAGAATTTTTCTCCGGCCAATCCCTTATTGCGTGCAGCAGGCTCTTTTAGGCAGCCGTTTTTGAAGTATTCGGCCTCCGGGACGCTTGTGTAGATGACAGTGAGCTTGCCCGTCTTCTCGTCAAATCCACAAATAAACTCTTGCCGTGAACCTCTTGCGGCGGTCGTAAACCGGACAAGTAGTTCTGGTTTGCCGTCACCATTCACGTCACAAATCGCGAGTTTGTTTTCAGCGAAGTCATCAATGATGGTTTCTTTGTCAATGGTTTCGCCATCTGGAAGTTTGTGTTCCAGAACGAAAGCTCGAGCTGCTTTGAGATAAGCGTCATGTCGCGCATCTGCCGCCCAGACTTTGCTTGAGCAGACTATGGCCAGTAGGCAAAACGCAAAAAGACATCCTTTTTTCCACATAACATGTCTCCCAGCTAAAATGTCCTTCGGCTTTGACAAAAAAGTTGCTCGCACCGAGCCTTTGCCATCACTTTCTTTCAAGCTCTTTTGACATCACACATAGCGAGTTTGTTTTCGGCGAAGTCATTGATGATGTCCTCTTTGGCAATGGTTTCGCTGTCAGGAAATCTGTGCTGCCCAACAAAATCCTGGGCAGCCTTCAGAAAGGCAGTATGTCGTGCATTAGCTGCTAAGGTCTGCGCCGAACAGAGTGCAGCCGGGATGCAGGCCAATAGCACCGTTGAAAATAATAGCCTGACGCTCTTCACACAGATTTTTTGTACGGCTTTCTCCCTTATTCGGCAACTTTGGCTTCTTATCCTGCTATCAAGAGTAGATATGGCTCAACTCCGCCTTCCCGCTGACATGATATTTCCGGTATACGGCTTTTAAGATGGTGTTGACCGTATGCACACTGATGCAGAGACGTGCTGAGATTTCCTTTGCAGACAGCTGCTTTCGAGCCAGAGTGCAAACTTCTTGCTCCCGTGGCGTCAACAGGGATGATTCTTCGGCATCTTTTTTCAGAATAGCTGACACCCCTTTTTCACGGCGGGAACAGATGTCCAGCAGCTCTTTTGGCACAGGTTGTGACAAGCGGGGCAAAATCGACTTGATATTTGTGGCAAGACGGGCGAAGGGCAGATAGATTTTGTCTGGAAGGGAAAGTCGCAATGCCTCCTCCATATGGGAGACTGCCTGCGACATGGATCCTTTCTTCGCTTCAGCCGAGGCCAAATAAATAGCGTAATAGAGGCGGGGAAGGATGTAGTTCATGGTGTTTGCCTGCTGCATAATCTGATCTTCAAGTCCTTGCAGCTCTGTATACCGTCCCTCCAGCAGCAGGTAGTGCTCGTGGAAGATCAGGGCATAGGGGATACTATGGGCATACACGACTCTCTGTATGCCGGCGGCGTCGCGCAGCCATGCGGGAATGTCTTCGGTTCGTCCCATGCTGAGGTCGAGCTCTGCCTGGCACAATTCCCCCAGGCGCAGTATGGAATGCTGTCCTGATTCATGCGCGTTGCGGGCCAGGCTCTCGCGGGCTGTTTCATAGCCTTCAATGTCGCCGCGCAGAAGTGCGATCTCTGCGAGAATAAGATCTGCGCTGAGACAGACGCCGTATTGTCCGGCATTACGCCCCCGATATGTAGCCTTGTGGGCCATGAGTTCAGCTGTTAGGTCATCCCCGCAGGCAAGAGCCGCCTCGGCTCTAAAAATATGCTCTGCTCCAGCACCGTGCCCGGAAGCTAGATCGGAATAGACCGGCAGATAGGTATCCATGAGGTCTAGGAGTTGATTGAGGCCGCCTACGCGGTTCCAGTACAGGCAAAGCACCGAGGCCGTGCCGAAGGGCATGGTTCCTCGGAAGACTTCGGAACGGGGGTTGTCTGAAATAGCCTGCAAATGTTGCAGTGCCCTGCTGTGGAAAGCCCCCATTCTGGCGATATCATTGTATTCGGTGAAGGACATGAGCATGGCGTATTCGCCGCAAGCCCGTTCCCATTCAGGCCCTTGACCTTCTCTGCTCTCCTCCAGCAGATTTCGCAAAACATCGGTAGCGCGGAGGAAATAGGTGCGTGAGCCACGCCGGAAGAAATTATAGGCCATGAGGACGAGAAAGACCGGGTAATCGAGCAGAATGTCAAGCGGGCATCTGTCCATCAGTTTTTCGAACAGAGAGGTGATGTTGCGCTCTTGATTGTCATAGACATATTGCGTGGACATGGGCAGAGAGAGAATAGCCCTGTAATCTCCCACCTCCATAAAAAACAGTGCTGCCTGAAAGAGATCGCCTGTATCTAGGGATGCCAGTGCTGCCTTGCGGTACATGGTACCCTTGAAGTCTGGAGACTCCATGGCAAAACGTTCGCGCAGGTAGTCTTGCAGAATGCTGTGCATGACATATGCCTGTTTGTCTGGCATATGGCGAATGAAAAAATCTTGAGAAAGGAGCTCTGCGACAGTATCTGGCAAGGCCAGGCCGTCACGCATGATGGCTGCCTGACGGGTATTAAAGGCGTCCAGCAGGGAAAGTCCCATCATGAGATTGCGCTCGTCGCACGAAAGTCGATTCCAGATGGCCGTTTCCACCAGCGGTCGGATATCGCTGAAATCTGCTAAGCTTCCTGTATGCAGGAAGTGCTGTAGTTGCAGGAGAACAGCCGCCACCCAACCTCTTGCGGCTAGCTGGATAGTCGCTATTTTTTCTGGAGTGATGGATATGCCCATCAGACGGCAATATTCAGCGATACACGTATTGTCGAAAAAGAGCTCTCGTGCTGTGATACTGAGATAAGGCTGGGGGTGAAAGGTTGGGCCGCGTCCCTCATCTTTAAGGGGTTGTGTAACCACGATGATATGCAGGTTTTCATCACGGCATGAGGAAAAGACGGGAATCATGCGCTTTCGTACAGGGCTTTTGAAAAGCTGGTAGTTGTCAATGACAAGATACTTGGGTTCAGGGCAGGAATAGCCGGAAATCAGAGAGGCAATGCCTGCCAGATTCTCCTGTGAAGGCTCGCCGATCTCAGAGAGCTCATCCTCGATACTGTCTTCTGATCCGGCAAAAAGTGCGCACATGCCAGCCCAGGCCTTACCCGTCGATTCCCCAAAACATGTGTACCAGCGCACATCGGCTTGCTTGTGTTCTCTTGTTAAATATTCTCGCAGCGCCGTGGTTTTACCAAATCCGGACGGTGCTTCTATGACCGTCAGACCATACGTGGGAATATCCGAAAGAGCTTTCTCAAGACGTCGAGAAAAGCAATAACGGGTTTTCTTTTGTGGCCTGCGCCCCATGTCCTTTCACCTCTAACTATGCGTAAAAAGGGGAGTTTTACTCTCAAAATTTTTTCTATGGTTCAAGTATGCCTTTTTCAAGCAAAAAGAAAATACCTAATGTTAGGTATTGCATATTTTAAGCTTTTTGTATAAAATTACAGAAATTTTTTTGTGTCTAAAAGTTTTTCGAAGGAGATTGCGAAAACTATATCGCTGTTGAGAAGCTGACGCGAAAACTAGGAGCTACAAATTGGCATGACATTATAAGAGCCCGGCAGAACGTACTGCCGGGCTCTTTTTTTCCCAAATGAGATATCAAACCATGTTCCAAAGGCACGGAGATTGCTGCACACAGTTGCCTTTCCAGCCGAATCCTGTTCCTTGGACGCCAGGCAAGCTGTGTTAGCCTGAAAGAGATAGTGAAGCCTGTGGGAAAATCTGGTGGATTTGCCGACGTACCACTCCCCAGAGGGGAATGTGCAAGCAAAAACCAAGATCAGACTTCTCTGGGAGTCTCGTTTCCGCAGGAATTCGTCTCGGAGCGTAAGCCTATGCCTGCCTCGGCCCGAAATCCTCCGACTTTTGTGGGGAAAGAGGTCAACGCTTTGTGGTGCGTAGGGAAAGGATCGCCCAAGTATCCTTCCCGTTCCACTTGTAGGGCTTGGCCGTGGCTACAAAGGTAAACGGACGATCATTTTTGTCATCGGCATTGTAGATGTCGCCTGTCATACGAACGATGCCACCTTTCTGTGTTGCCTGTTTGACCTCGGCATAGTAGACGAATTCACCGTCTGTGTCCGCAAAGTGGTATAGTTTGCCGTCAAAGTAGTAGGGTTGGTCTGACTGCTTCACCCTTGGGTTTTTCAAGTTGATGTCAAAATACTTCTTGACGCTCTCCACCACGTATTTGGCGTCGATGACCCGTGGACCGTGAACACAGCCCTGGGTTGGGCAGGGCTTGATCCGGCTCTTAAAGTTATTGACGTAGTTATGCATGATGCCAAAGAGAATCAGTTCCGGGTTTGAGGGGTCTCCGCCCAGATGCCGGACCTTGCCGGAACTCCCTTTCTTGATATCAAAATTCATGAGTCCTAGCTCAGTAAAATTGCTGACGAAGGTACTCATGAGTTTGAGCTGCGCTTGTGAAAAATCGGCAGCGTCTGCGCCTTTTGGTAGGTACCATGCTGAACACAACAACAATGTCAGGCAAAATAGCCACACTTTCTGAACAAAGACTTTCATACAGCAGACTCCTTGCGTATTGTTGAAACGGCAGCCCTGCAGATTTTTTGCAGGAACTTGCTCTTGTATCGGGTTATGTACAAGACATTTTCTCGGTCTTCACGTCCTTCACCGATCTTTCCCAGCGTTTACGCTTTTCTACACCAGCTTCATGGGCTGATATCAGCTGTCCCCCTTTCATTGTCAACGCCCTAGAGACGCCGCCTTTTTCACAATATTCATATAGGCAGTTCCATGCTTTGCATCAGGCTCCAGGTGACACCCTTCTCCCCATTCATTCCAGGCATTGAGAAAAATGTATTGCAGTGAGGGCGGAAGTGTTTTCTGGGTGTAATGAATGAGAAAACGTAAGGCTTGTGCAAAAGCTCCTGGACTTGTGCCAGTGCAGGCAATGCCTGACATGCCCCGTCTCGGGGTATTATCCCAGCCTGGAAATGTACAACGGATGCGAGGGTAGGGGGGAATTGCCTTATGCAACATAAATTGCAAGGTCTTTTCGTAGTCAATCCGGACAGGTTTTTCATCAGGCAGAGAAACGTGATTTTCAGGACGCCAATTGGGGGCAAACTCGACCATGGCGTCAAAGCAGAAATCCTCAGGCGACGTTGGCCCATACGCTTCAACACCTGCCAGAAAAAGTTCGTTAAAGCCACCTCGTAGACTTTCCTCCTTGAGCGTTTCTGCATAGACACGCATGAGAGGATTGCGTTCTGGAGCCCAAATCAAAAAGCAGGGCCGACCGTTGATGGTCAGGTATCTTTCATCTTCAAGATACGTCCTGATCTGTGCAAAAAGCTGTCTGGCATGGCCTTGAGAATAGTGCTGCCTGACAAAAATGGCCTGTGGTCCAACCCTGTTGTCGTACCAGCCAGGATGCGCCCAGCACAGGCAATAGCGATTTTTGATGCTGGTGTTGTTACGGATAAGTCGCAGAGGTTGTTCCAGCAGCGTTGTGCCTGAAAAATTGTAATAATAGTAGCAAAAGCCTGTTATGCCGTAGCTATAGGCCAGATCGTGCTGATAGCAGAGAAATTTTTCGTTGCGGAGATCGTAGTAGCCAACCATTTTATGCGGAACGTGTGGCTGATAGTGACCCGGAAAAAGAGGTCTTGCCCGACGCACATTATCCCATTCTGTAAACCCCTTACCGTAGATCGCGTCATTTTCCGGTATGGGATGGTACTGGGGCAGATAAAAGGCAAAAAATTCCATGACTTAGCAAACCTTGAGCAGAGCAGATGTTGGGGAGAGGACGAAGTTCGCCATGGCGAACCTTGTCATAGCTGAACAGCTGGAAGATCGCCTGGCTTGCGCTTTGCAGAGGCTTGTTCTATCTTGCCAGTTTGGGATTTGGCATAGCCACACCGTTCTTTCAGCACGTGCGAGGAAAATCATGTCCATTTATATCTCAGGATCTCTTGCTTTTGACAGAATTATGACCTTCCCTGGCCATTTTCATGATCATATACTTGCAGAAAATTTGCGGACCATTAATGTGAGTTTCATGGTGGACGGCATGGAGGAGCGGCGCGGCGGCTGTGCGGGTAATATTGCCTATACGCTTTCGCTTTTGGGACAGAAACCTATTATTATAGCTTCAGCTGGCAAGGATTTTGGCAGTTATGCCGCACATTTGCAGCAGGCTGGCCTTCCCCTGGAAGGCATCCGTGTTCTTGATGATATTTATACCGCTCAGGGATTTATCACAACTGATCTCAATAACAATCAGATTACCGGCTTTTATCCTGGCGCCATGGGCCTGCCCGCAGACTACAGCTTCCCCAAACTCGATCCTGAGCATGACATAGCTATTGTCTCCCCTGGCAATATGCAGGACATGCAGCGGCTCCCACGTTTTTATAAAGAACATGGTGTACGCTACATCTATGATCCTGGACAGCAGCTGCCTGTGCTTAAGCAGGAGGAGTTAATAGAAGCTATTGAGGGCTCTTTTGCGCTCATTTCCAATGATTACGAAATCAACATGATTTGTAAAACAACCGGTTTGAGCCCCAATGAACTCATTGGCAGGACGCTTTGGCTTGTCACAACGCAGGGCAGCAAGGGGGCCAGCGTACACGGCGCTGACGGGACAGAAATGCACATTGATCCTGTTCCCGTGGATAATGTGGTGGATCCCACCGGAGCTGGAGATGCGCACCGCAGCGGTATTCTGTTTGGCCTGGCTGCAGGTCTTGATCTTCCCCGTGCCGCACGCCTGGGTTCTGTAACGGCAAGCTTTACCGTCGAAAAGATGGGGACACAGGAGCATTCCTTTACCAGAGAGGAATTTGCCAAGCGCTACCAGGAGACCTTTGGCCCACTCCCCAAGAGAATCGCCGCGATTTTATAGGCCTTTGCCCCAATCTTTTTTTCTTTGCCATGTGGAAGAGGCTATGACCGCACAAGAGAAAATCAGAAATTTTTGTATTATTGCCCATATTGATCACGGGAAATCGACGCTTGCAGACCGAATCCTTGAGCTGACCAAGGTTGTCAGTGGTCGTGAAGCGCGCGAGCAGTATCTGGACCGCATGGATCTTGAACGTGAGCGGGGAATCACCATCAAGGCGCAGACTGTGCGCATTCCTTACACTGCCCAGGACGGGCAGGAGTACGAGCTCAATCTCATCGACACACCAGGTCATGTTGACTTCAACTATGAAGTGTCACGTTCTCTTGCTGCCTGCGAGGGAGCTCTTCTTGTTGTGGATGCCACGCAAGGGGTGGAGGCACAGACCCTTGCCAACGTCTATCTCGCTCTTGATCACGATCACGAGCTGATTCCTGTGCTCAATAAAATCGACCTGCCAAGTGCCGATGTCGGCCGTGTCAAGGAGGAAATCGAGGAATCCATAGGTCTTGACTGCAGCGAAGCTCTTGCCGTTTCCGCAAAGACCGGTCAGGGCGTGGATGCCGTGCTTGAAGCTATTGTTACCCACCTTCCAGCGCCCTCTGGCGACCCCAAGGCTCCCCTCAAGGCGTTAATCTTTGATTCCTGGTACGACAGCTATCAGGGTGTCGTAACACTGTTTCGGGTTTTTGACGGTGCCATTCACCTTGGGGATCGTATTCGGCTCATGAATACGGGTCGTGAATATGAAGTCCTGCGCCTTGGTGTTTTTTCTCCGGAAGCCCGTGATGTGGAGATGCTTTCCACAGGTGAGGTGGGCTTTCTCTGCGGATCCATTAAAGAGCTGGGACATGCCAGAGTTGGTGACACCATCACCTCTGTGGATAGGCCTGCCAACGAAGCCGTTCCCGGCTTCAAGGAAGCGCGGCCAATGGTTTTCTGTGGCCTTTATCCCACAGAATCCGACGCCTATGAGGCCCTGAAGTCCGCCCTTGAAAAACTCCAGCTCAATGATGCCGCCTTTACCTTTGAAGCGGAAACATCTCAGGCCCTGGGCTTTGGCTTTCGTTGTGGATTCCTCGGCCTTCTGCACATGGAAATTGCCCAGGAGCGTTTGGAACGTGAATTTTCCGTTGGACTCATCGCCACGGCGCCCTCTGTGGTCTATAAGGTGGAAACCACCAGTGGCGAAACCCTGTCCATCGATAATCCCAGTCATTTGCCTGATGCCGGCAAGATCAAGGCCATGTATGAGCCCTTTGTGCGCATGGATATACATGTTCCCAACGAATATGTGGGCAATGTCATGAAGCTTTGCGAGGAAAAGCGCGGCACGCAAAAGAATTTGAATTATCTTTCGAGCAAGCGTGTGGTGCTCACCTATGAACTGCCCTTTGCCGAAATTGTCTACGACTTTTTTGACCGGCTTAAATCGGTTACCCGTGGCTACGCATCCATGGATTATCAGCCCATTGATTATCGTGAGTCCAAGCTTGTGCGCCTTGATATTCTTCTCAACGGCGAGCCTGTGGATGCGCTTTCTGTGATCGTGCACAGTGACCGTGCCTATCCGTATGGGCGGGCTCTTGCCTTGAAACTCAAACGCACGATTCCACGTCAGCTTTTTCAGGTGGCCATTCAGGCTGCCATCGGACAGAAAATCATTGCCCGCGAGACCGTCTCAGCCTTTCGCAAGGATGTGACGGCCAAATGCTACGGTGGTGACATTACCCGTAAGAGAAAGCTTTTGGAAAAGCAAAAGGAAGGAAAAAAGCGGATGAAGATGATGGGCAATGTGGAATTGCCGCAGGAGGCTTTTCTAGCAGCCCTGAAGGTCGAAGACGCTTGACACAGCTGAAGCAGGGGCTTTACGTGACCGTTTTTGGTACCCCTTACTCAGCCTGGGCCTTGAGAGCTTCCGTCTGTGCCGCTGTGGCCAGCGCTTCAACGAGAGGCGTGAGTTCGCCCTGCATGATTTTTTCCAGAGAATACAGGGTGAGATTGATGCGGTGATCTGTGCAGCGTCCCTGGGGAAAATTATAGGTGCGAATGCGTTCAGAGCGATCCCCGGAACCGACCTGAGCCTTACGGTCAGCGGAAACTTCGGAATTTTTCCTGTCACGCTCGGCAGCGAGAAGGCGCGAGGCCAGAACTTTCATGGCCCGCGCTTTATTTTTGTGCTGCGAGCGTTCATCCTGACAGGTGACCACTGTTCCTGTGGGAATGTGGGTAATGCGGACAGCCGATTCTGTTTTATTGACGTGCTGGCCGCCAGCGCCGCTGGCCCTGTAGACGTCAATGCTTAGATCTTCAGGGCGAATTTCAATATCCACCTCATCAGCTTCGGGGAGAACTGCCACCGTTGCCGCCGATGTATGAATACGCCCTTGGGTTTCCGTCACAGGCACTCTCTGTACTCTGTGCGTGCCTGCTTCATATTTGAGATGACTGTAGACACGATTGCCGGCAATGAGGCAGATAATTTCCTTAAAGCCTCCCGTTTCAGAATCAGACTGACTTAAGATTTCAACTTTCCAGCCCTGAAGTTCGGCGAAACGGGTATACATGCGGAAGAGGTCTGCGGCAAAAAGTGTGGCCTCGTCGCCGCCTGTTCCCGCACGGATTTCCAGAATGGTATTTTTTTCATCCAGAGGATCTGGTGGTAGCAAGGCCACCTTGAGCTGATGCTCAAGCTCAGGCAGCTGTGCTTCAGCTTTCTGGATTTCTTCTTTGGCCATTTCCCGAATCTCGTTATCCTCATCATGGAGCAGAAGCTTATTCTCTTCGATTTCGTTGGCAAGTTCCTTATGCTTGCGGAAAAGGGTAACGATTGGCTCAAGATCGGCATGGGATTTAGCCAGCTTGCGGTAACGTTCCTGATTATTGAAGACTTCGGGGTCAGCGAGGGACTCTTCAAGTTCAAGGTATTTGCGTTCAAGGCTTTCAAGTTTGGCAAACATGGTGTCCTCGGGGCTATTTGAGCTGACTTAGTCTTGAAAAGTATAGGAAACGGTTTCCACAAGTTTACGGTCGCAGCTATCAAGGGCAACAGCCAGGGAAACCAATGCCACATCAATCTGACTGCTATCCGGTTCTCTGGTTGTCAGTCTCTGCAGGAAAAGGCCCGGAACCTGCAGCAGGCGTCTGGCAGCACTATGGCGAAGTTTCGCGGCATAGCGGATCAGCTCATAGGAAAACGAGCTGATGGGGACAATCAAAAGAAGCTTGATGGCAATACCCAGACTGTGTTTGGCCACTTCTCCTACTGGCGAGAAGAGCGCAAGTAGGGGGGGAACCAGAGCTGCATGGAGCAGTATAGATAAGGTGATGACAAAGAGCAGAAACGTTGTCCCGCAACGGGGATGAAAGCGGCTCTGCAGGCGTGTATTGGCTTGAGAGACAATATGTGCCGATTCAAAGGCGTGAATGGTTTTATGCTCCGCCCCATGATAGCAGAGAACCCGGCGGATGTCCGGCATCAGGGAAATCAGCCAGAGGTAGCCGAAAAAAATGCAGGCCTTGAAAAATCCATCCCAAATGTGAAAGGAAAAACCTTCGACATTGCCCCCGATATGGAGAAAAAACATCAAAAGGGACAGAAAGTGGGGGGCAAGCACAAAGAGCGCCACAGCCATGAGCACAGCGATAACCATGCTTACGGCTAGTTGCAGGCTCGTTACCTTCTGGTTCGCATCGGCCTCAGCAAGTTCCGCGCTTCTGTTTAAGGCGCCAACACCGTTGTAGAGTGTGTCCACGAGTACGGGAAAGCCACGGATTCCAGGAATCTTAAAAAAAGGATGGCTAAAGAAGGAGCGCCATGGCCTGCGGATGGCCACAATAGAGCCATCGGGTCTGCGTACGGCAAGCCCGTAGACATCGGCATTGCGCATCATCACGCCTTCCATGACCGCCTGACCACCAACAAGAGGTCGAACACTCAGAGACTCGTTTTTATCCAGTTCGTCGATGGATTGGGAAAGGAAGGCGTGAATCGCAAAAAGGGAAGGAAAAAAAAACTTATTTCTTCTCAAATTTCGCGTACTTTTTACGGAAGCGGTCAATACGTCCTGCTGTGTCAAGAAAACGCTGCTTGCCGGTGAAAAAAGGATGACAGGCTGAGCAGACTTCCACGTGTACGGTCTCTCCCTTCGTGGAGAGCACTTTTTCTTCATGTCCGCAGGCGCAGACAATGGTGGCATTGTAAACTTTGGGATGAATGTTCTTTTTCATAATGATCTCGCTGGATCTTCCCGCACAGGAAGAGCTGATTGACGAAAAAAGGCAGAAGAGGCAAAAAAAGGTGCTGCTCCTTCTTCTGACAAACAGGTGTATGGCGTCATTGCGCAAAAGCAAAATGTGGGCCTAAGCAACCTGTGTGCGCAGTAGTCCAACACAGGGCACGCATTGTATAGACCTAAGCTTCATTTTGCAAGGACAATCTTCTTTGGTCATGGGCCAGGATTCTGTGTATCACTTTTGCCTCAACCTCTGCCTGGTATAGATGAGAGCCTTTTGCCGGGAGGAAGTGAGTGGTGACATTTTGGCTCAACTTTGGTAGAAGTGACAATTCAGATTTTCGGCAAAAATTTGGAGCTGGAAAAAAGAGGACACGAGTTTATGACTGACGTTGATATGCAGCAGAAAAACAAAAAATCACTGATCCGTGAATATGCAGAAGCGCTAGGCATCGCTCTGCTTCTGGCACTGGTTATACGAACCTTTATTGTTCAGGCATTTAAGATTCCTTCGGAGTCCATGCTCTCCACCTTGCTTGTGGGTGATCAGCTTTTGGCAAGTAAATTCGCCTATGGCGTCAAAATTCCCTTCACCCATACCTATATATACCGAGGTCCGGACCCTGAGCGTGGAGACATTGTCATTTTCGAGTATCCTGAAGATCCAAGTACGGATTTTATCAAGAGAATTATTGGTGTTCCCGGTGATACCATAGAAGTTCGTGACAAGCAGCTCTACCGCAATGGTGAGGCCGTTAAGGAAAAGTACATTCAGTTTACCGATCAGGAGCACATTGTCGCACGTCGAGATAATTTTGGGCCTGTTACGGTCCCGGAAAATCATTATTTTGTCATGGGCGACAACCGCGACAATTCGCATGACTCCCGCTTCTGGGGCTTTATTACCCGCGAATCCATACGAGCCAAAGCTTGGCGTATCTATTGGTCGTGGGGCTCTGATGGGCTCAAAAGTATCCGCTGGAAGCGTCTCGGCAGTCTCGTGCAGTAATTTTGGGGGAATCGTGCAAAAGCTCTACGTCGTTATGGTCGGTCTGCCGGCACGCGGCAAGTCCACTCTGGCCCGGCGCATTTGTCAGGGGCTGAAGGAAGAGGGGGTGCGTGCGCGCATTTTCAATAATGGCGAGCTTAGGCGTACTCTCTATGGTTCTGACTCGACAGATGCCGATTTCTATGATCCTAGGGATCTCGAGCATAAGCGTATGCGCGAGCAGATTGCCATGCGCAATATCAAGAGGGCACAGGGCTGGCTTGACAGTGACGGCGCTGTGGCTGTCCTCGATGCTACCAATGCGAGCCGTGAACGCAGGCAGCTCATTGAGACGATGCTGACAGATCATCCTGTGCTCTTTGTGGAATGCGTCAATGAAGATGCCATGTTGCAGGATATCTGCATTCGGCGCAAAACCGCATTACCGGAATTTGCTAGCTATACGCAGGAGGAGGCACTTGCAAGCTTTTTGAAGCGTATCCGCTACTATGAGTCCATCTATGTGCCTCTGTCTTCGGAAAAGTACTGGCTGCGCGTGGATTCCACGGCCAACAGAATTCTTGAGGAGCATGCCCTTGAGGGCAGTCCGTTTTATCCTGCTATTCGTCAAATTCTCGTGGATGTGCCCGCTTCTAATCTCTATCTGGCCAGACACGGGCAGACGGAGTTCAACGTCCAAGGCCGAATTGGCGGAGATCCTCTTCTGACTGACAAGGGGCGTGCCCAGGCCAATGCCTTGGCCGAACATTTTCGCTCCAAGCGCATCGACTGGGTTTTTACTTCCACACGACGCAGATCTCATGAGACAGCAGCGCCTGTGCTCAGAGATCGACCCAATGTCCATACACTCGCCATGCCAGAATTTGATGAATTGTGGGCCGGCGACTGTGAAGGGATGCGCTACTGCGACATTCGTGAGACAATGCCCCACGTCTCGGAAGGTCGCAATGCCGATAAATACGGCTATTGCTACCCCAATGGCGAGAGTTATGCCATGCTCAATGAGCGTGTCAAAAGTGGTCTGCGCAGAGCCCTTTTTCTGGCAGGCGACAGTTCGATTCTGATCATTGGCCATCAGGCCATCAATAGAGTGCTGCTCTCCCTTTTTCTGCGCTGCCGCGAAGCGGATATCCCGTACATCTTCATTCCTCAGAATGAATACTATCACATCAGCGTAACCCTAAGACGCAAAGTTTTTGAACGTATTCCTTATAGTCAGTGAAGACGACTGCAGAAACGCTTAAGCCCCGCAGAAGCGGGGCTTTTGCTTTGATGTGTGTGGCTTTCGGGAGATCGGTACTCTTAGAAGGTGCTTTCATCGCCCTGAGGCATCTTTTTTCCACGCCAGAGAAAGAGCACGAGACAGAAGAGGGTGATCAATACGCCTGTGATCGTTGCTTGCGGCATAGGCCAGGCAAAGGGAAATTTATTGTAGGCAAAAAGGTAGCTTGCGCAGACAGTGGTCATAAAAAGTGCCGGCAGAAGTGCCACATAAAAACAGCGATGGCGACGTCTGAGCCAGACGGCACAAGCCCAGAGTGTGACACAGGCAAGGGTTTGATTGGTCCAGCCAAAAGCCATCCAGATCTGAGTGAATTCACCGGTCGCAAAGTAGATGCCAAGCAGGAAGACAGGAATGGCCAGGATAATGCGGTGTTTGAGTCTGTTCTGATTCCACTCAAGCATGTCGGCCAAAATCAGTCGGCCTGTGCGGAAGGCCGTATCACCTGTGGAAATGGGCAGAATGACAACCCCAAGAAAAACCAGTGTCCCGCCAACAACACCGCCGAGCAGCCCTTCTGAAGCCTGGGAGACGACTACGGCAGGTTTGCCGGCAGCAAGCAGCGCTTGCGGGTCTCCGCCGTAAAAGGAAAGACCAATGGTGACCCAGATGAGGGCTATGACGCCTTCGGCGATCATCACTCCGTAAAACATGGGACGAGCCTGTTTTTCAGACTGCATGCAGCGGGCCATCATGGGCGACTGGGTGGCGTGGAAGCCTGAGATGGCACCACAGGCAACGGTCACAAAGAGCATGGGCCAGAGGGGAAGGCCCTGCGGATGCATATTGGTGAAAAAGTCCTTGAAGGCAATGCCCGGTAGCACGGTGTAGTTGTCATTGACAATGAGGGCGATGAAGAGACCCAGGGCCATGAAGATGAGGAGAATGGCAAAAAGCGGGTAGACGCGGCCGATAATTTTGTCGATGGGCAGGATGGTTGCGAGAAAATAGTAGATGAAAATGAGTATTGAAAAGCAGACGGTGAGGAACTTGAGGGCGTTGAACGATCCATTGTCGACAAACGCTGCAAAAAGCGGATATTGCCCAAGCGATACTAGCAACTGACGGTAACTTTGGCTGTCAGAGAGAAGATTGTGCGTTTTAAAGGCGAGAAGACCGGCCGGACCGTTGACGAAGACCGCTCCGACCAGAATCATGAACCAGATGGTAAAAAGCAAAAGGAACCAGCGTACATAGGGCCCGAGATTGCGGCCAATCACTTCTGGGTAGGAAACTCCACCGTAGCGCAGACTCATGGCTCCAGACAGAAAATCATGTACGGCTCCCGCAAAAATAGAGCCGACAACCACCCAGAGCAGAGCCGAAGGTCCGTAGAGCGCCCCAAGAATCGGGCCAAAGACTGGCCCGAGCCCAGCTATGTTCAACAGTTGGATAAAGAAAATCTTATAGGGGGCAAGCGGGACATAGTCTATGCCGTCGGCCTTGCTGTACACGGGAGTTTGGCGTGAGGGCTCAATGCCAAAGACTTTTTCAACCACAAGACCATAGACGGCATAACCAAGCAAAAGGAGCAGAAGGGCCGCAAGAAAGTAGCTGATTCCCATGGGAAAACCCCTTGTAAAACGAAAAAAAAGGGAGGGAGTTTACCCTCCCTCCACAATGTCAAACACCTAGCACGCTAGGCTTTGCTTTTGGCGAGCACTTCCTGCGAGGTCAGTGCTATTTGTAGCTCTTCATTGGTTGGCAGAACGAGAATTTTGATTTTCGAGTCTTTACTGGATATTTCACGTTCATCGCCGCTGCGCGTAGCATTTTTCTCTGCATCCAGGCAAATGCCCAGAGACTCCAGACCTTCCACAACACCGGCACGCACCAGAGCATCGTTTTCGCCAATACCGGCGCTGAAGATTAAAGCGTCCACCTTGCCTTCAAGCAGGAAGAAGAAGGCTCCAAGAGTCTTTTTGATGGAGCGGATGAGCATGCGGCGGGCAAGAAGCGCGTTTTCATCATGCTCTTGATCGGCCAGCTTATGGATGTCACGCAGGTCTGTTTTTCCACATAAGCCAAGCAGACCGGACTTTTTGTTCATCAGCGTATCCACCTCATCGGCGGACCAGCCTTTCTGCTTGATGATATAGGGGACAATGGCCGGGTCAATGCTCCCGCAGCGGGTTCCCATGATCAGTCCTTCCAGCGGCGTGATGCCCATGCTGGTATCAATGCACTGACCATTTTTCACGCAGCCCAGAGAGGAACCGTTACCCAGGTGCAGGGTAATGCAGTTGAAATCCTTGAGCGGTTTTTTCATGAAGGCGGCGCCGCGGTTCACAAGGTAGGTATGGCTTGTGCCGTGGAAGCCGTAGCGGCGGATTTGCAGCTCTTTGCAGAGATCCTGAGGCAGCGCGTAGGTATAGGCTTCGCGCGGCATTTTCATGCCAAAGGCTGTATCGAAGACCGCAACATTGGGTACGCCGGGAAAGAGCTGCTCTGCCACTTCAATGCCCGTAAGGTTGGCGGGATTGTGCAGAGGGCCAAGGGGGAAGGCGTCTCGGATGGTCTTTTTGGTTGCCTCATCGACCAGAGCGGGCTCAGTCTGGTAGTAACCGCCATGAAGGACGCGATGGCCAATAACTGCAATTTCCTTGAGGTCTTTGATCACGCCTTTTTTGGGGTCAGTGATCAGATTGATTACCTGGCGGATGGCCTCGTTGTGATTGGGAAAGACCGATTCCTGGACAATTTTTTCTTCCTTGTCCGTATCAGGGGCAATCTTGTGGGTCAGACAGCCAGTTTTGGGATCGCCGATGCGTTCCACAAGACCAGAACAGAGCACGCTCTGATCGGTCATTTCATAGAGTTTGTATTTGCAGGAAGATGAGCCTGCATTAAGCACAAGTATTTTCATCCAATATTCAGCGCTCTTTTCAGACAAAACTGAGATGCGCTGCCTCCTTTTTCTGCATGGACGTAGGGTGTTATGCGATATTGCTTATTTTTCGCTTGCAGCCTGAATGGCCGTGATGGCGACGGTATTGACGATATCAGGGACAAGGCAGCCGCGCGAGAGGTCATTCACAGGCTTGTTTAGACCCTGTAGCACCGGACCAATAGCAATGCAGTCGCAGGCCCTCTGAACGGCCTTATAGGCGGTATTGCCAGTGGTCAGGCTGGGGAAGATAAAGACCGTTGCCTGACCGGCTACAGGGCTATTGGGCATCTTGGTTTTGGCAACAACAGGGTCAATAGCCGCATCATACTGCAGAGGACCATCAATGAGCAAGCTGGGATCTTTTTCCTTAGCAAGTTTGGTTGCTTCGATAACGAGATCCACGTCAGGACCCTTGCCGGAATTGCCTGAGGAATAGGAAATCATGGCAACACGAGGTTCGATGCCGAAAGCCATAGCCGTCTGAGCTGTGGTTACGGCGATTTCCGCAAGCTGTTCAGCTGTGGGGTTAGGATTCACGGCACAGTCACCAAAGACAAGCACGCGATCCTTGAGGCACATCAGGAAGCATGAGGAAACCACGGAAAAACCCGGTTTGGTCTTGATGAACTGCAGAGCGGGGCGAATAGTGTGCGCTGTGGTATTCACGGCTCCGCTGACCATGCCGTCGGCGTCACCTTTTTTCACCATCATCGTGCCATAGACTGTGGCGTCGAGCATGGTCTTTTTGGCATCTTCTTCAGTGACACCTTTTTTCTTACGCAGCTCATAGTAGGTATTGGCGTAATCGGCAAATTTATCGGAATTTGCGGGATCAATGACTGTTGCTTTGGCAATGTCAAGGCCAAGTGCCTTGGCTTTTTTCTGAATCTCGTCGGCCTTGCCGAGAAGGACAATATCCGCGATTTCGCCCTTGAGCAGAACGTCAGTGGCTTTCAGGATACGGTCTTCCAGGCCTTCGGCCAGCACGATACGCTGTTTGGCCTTGCGGGCTTTACTGTTGAGTTCAAGCTGGAAGAGTTCCGGAGCCATGGGAAGATCTGCACTATCAAGCAGACGGCTCTGCAGGTTGGCCAGATCCACCGCATGGGCAAAACGATCGGCCGTGACATTACTGTCTTCAAAGAAGAAGACAGGAGATTCACCATTAACCATGAAATTGGCATTCAAGGCATTTTCTTCGCTTTTAGCGAGGCAGACGCCAAAGAGCATGGTGGCGAAGGGATAGCATCCGGCCTGAGCCAGGCAGGTCTGTGCCTGGGCAAGACCATTTTTGATCGCTGTATAATCCGTCAGGCCCTCGCAGAGCAGAAGCGCTGGTGAACCCAACTCTGCAGCCAGGGCTGCGTCTTCGGCAAGGTTGGCCTCGCCAGTCTGACCGAGCACCAGAACAAAGGTTCCGGCATCTGCCAGGGCTGCAAACTGTTTTTTGGCGTTGGCCTTGGAGACAACTTCACATTTGGCGAGATCCTGCGCTTTGGCTGCGACATTTTTGGCCATGGCCTCGTCGCAGCAGGCAAGCAGAGCTGCCTTTTTCTTGGCGGCTTTGGCCAGATCGCAGAATCTCGGGATCAGAGAAGATATGGTCGCTTGTGAAACATTGCCGAGCAGAGTGAGAGAATTGCTTTTCATCAAATATTCAGCGTGGAGCCCCGTCATACATGTCGGGGAGGAAACGCTGCCTCCGTAATAATAAAGGTGTTTTTTTCTGGTGACAGTATCTGTGGTTCCCAGAAAGCTACATAAGGGCAGTTAACGCAGAGCTAGCGATATACCTCGTTTTGCCACAAGCTCTGGGGGGATGCAGATACACGTCAGGAGCGGATAATAACATTCCAAGGGCCGTCTTTCACCTTACGTTAACATCGTCCTCGAAGGATTGAGGCTGGTCTATCGTGTTGACCTTTCGTGTCAACAACCGACGACAATGATTGGGCTGATACAGGCCTCTTCATGCATAGCGAGGTGGTTGACAACGTTTCTGTGTGCTGTTTGTAAGCTGCACAGCACTTCCCTTGGCTGCAGGCATCAATAAGGATACCTCTGCAGCCTGTCTTGCGAAAAAAAAAGCGTGCGCCAACTCGAAAGTCGGCGCACGCACAGAGGTCTTACTTGGATTCTTCAGCAGGCTTGCTCACCTCTTCGGGGAGATCAAGGCCGGCTCTTTGCTTGAGGAAGGCGTAACGGTCCATGTAGGACTTGATCAGATCATCACGCAGCTTGCGGCTGGCTTCGGGGTCTGCCTTGGCGAGAGAAGCAAAACGGTTTTCGCCGCTCAGGAACTCTTCCATATCAGTGGACGGAGCCTTGCTATCCAGCTGGAAGGGATTCTTGCGTTCCTTGACCAGATCAGGATTGTAGCGGTACAGCGGCCAGTAACCTGATGTTACCGCGGCCTTGCCCTCGGCCATACTCTTGCCCATACCCTTACGGACACCCTGATTGATGCAGGGCGCGTAGGCGATAATCAGTGAGGGGCCCTTATAGGCTTCAGCTTCCTTGAAGGCCCGGAGAACACCCTGCTTGTCGGCACCCATGCAGATTGAGGCCACATAGACATAGCCGTAGGTCATGGCCATTCTGCCGAGATCCTTTTTGCCAGTCCTCTTGCCTGCTGCCGCAAATTGGGCTACAGCGCCCAGCGGCGTTGCCTTGGAGGACTGACCACCGGTATTGGAGTAGACTTCGGTGTCCATGACGAGGACATTGATGTCGTCGCCACTGGCCAGAACATGGTCCAGACCGGCGTAGCCAATATCATAGGCCCAACCGTCGCCACCAAAGATCCAGACGCTCTTCTTGGTGAAGAGGTCTTCACAGCCATAGAGCTCCTGAGCCAGAGGATGGTCAAAATCGCTGAGGTTGGCCAGAATCTTTTCGCCGTATTCACGGGAGCCGTCGGCGTCTTCTTTGTTCTCCAGCCAGCCCTTGCACGCTTCGGCCAGGCCTGCCGGAATATTTTCGACCTTGAGCAGCTCGTTCACCATATCGGCAACGCGGTTTCTGCGCTGGACGTAGGCAAGGCCGATACCGCAGCCGTATTCAGCAGCGTCTTCAAAGAGTGAATTGCCCCAGGCCGGACCATGACCGTTTTTATTAGTCGTATAGGGCGTTGTGGGAGATGAGGCACCCCAGATGGAGGAGCAGCCTGTGGCGTTGGCGATGAGCATACGCTCACCGAAGAGCTGGGTGAGAACCTTGACATAGGGAGTTTCACCGCAGCCTGCGCAGGCACCGGAGAATTCATGCAGCGGCTGTTGCAGCTGAGAACCCTTGACGGTCGTACGCGGCATCAAGGCGTCCTTGATCTCCACATTGGCTTCGGCAAAGGCGAGGTTGGCCTTCTGCTCGTCCATCTGCGTCTCCAGAGGCTTCATAACGAGAGCCTTTTCCTTGGCGGGGCAGACATCGGCGCAGGATCCACAACCCAGGCAGTCTTCGGGATAGATCTGCATGCGGAAATGGAAGCCCTTGAGTTCCTTGCCCTTGGCTTCTTCGGTGACAAAGCTCGCAGGAGCCCCGGCTTTTTCTTCGTCGCTGAGAATGACAGGACGGATGGCGGCATGGGGGCAGACAAAGGAGCATTGGCAGCACTGGATACAGTTCTGAGACTGCCATTCGGGCACGAGAATGGCCACGCCGCGTTTCTCACAAGCAGAGGTGCCGGTCAGGGCAAAGCCTGCGGGCTCCATGGCGGAAACCGGGAGCTTGTCGCCGTGCTGCAGGAGAATGGGCTTGACATAGCTTTCGATGTAGTCGTCGCTCTCGCAGTCGCAGCAGCAGCCCTTATCACAGGCTGCTTCGTCCTTAGCTGTCAGCCAAGAATCGGGGTACTTGACTTCATGCAGGCTTGAGAGGGCATTGTCGACGGCAGCGATATTCATGTTGACGACCTTGTCGCCCTTGCTGCCGTAGGTCTTCTTGATGGAAACCTTGAGCAGTTCCACAGCCTTGTCAAAATCGATGACATTGGCGAGCTTGAAGAAGACGGTCTGCATGATCATATTGATGCGTCCGCCAAGACCAACTTTCTGCGCCACGTCCACGGCGTCAATATTGTAGAACTTCAGTTTCTTGGCAGCGATGGTGCGCTTCATGGAAGCGGGCAGGTGCTTGTCGAGCTCACTGTCACTCCAATTGGAGTTGAGCACGAATGTCGCACCGTCTTTGGCGCCTTCCAGAATGTCATACATGGTGACATAGGCGCTCTTGTGGCAGGCAATATAATCGGCCTGGGTGATGAGATAGGAAGAGGTGATAGGCTTTTTGCCGAAACGCAGGTGCGAGACGGTGAAGCCGCCGCTCTTTTTGGAGTCATAGGCAAAGTAGGCCTGAGCATAGAGATCGGTATTGTCACCAATGATCTTGATGGCCTGCTTATTGGCACCCACCGTGCCGTCACTGCCAATACCGAAGAATTTGCACTGCACGGTGCCCACGGGCACGGTGTCGATTTCTTCGTCGACATCAAGGGAAAGGTGGGAGACATCATCGTTGATGCCAACGGTGAAGTGATTGCGGGGCTGCAGACCGCGCATATTGTCGAAAATGGCCTTGGCCATACCGGGCGTAAAGTCTTTGGAACCCAAGCCATAACGGCCGGCAAGGATGGTGGGAGCTTCGCCCTTTTCCAGGAAGGCCGTGCAGACGTCTTCGTAGAGAGGCTCACCCAGGGTACCGGGCTCCTTGGTGCGGTCGAGTACGGTGAGACAGGTAGCAGTAGCTGGGATGGCAGCCAGGAGGTCCTTCGCAGAGAAAGGACGGAAAAGGCGCACTTTGACAAGACCTGTGCGTTGACCCTGGTCATTGAGGTATTTGACGGTCTCTTCGACAACTTCACAGGAGGAACCCATGGAGATGATGACACGATCGGCCTCAGGATCACCAACATAGTCAAAGAGATGATATTTACGGCCGGTGATGCTCTCCACCTTGCGCATATTTTCGAGCACAATATTGGGCACGGCGTCGTAATAGAGATTTTTGGCTTCCATGTTCTGGAAGTAGATATCGGGGTTCTGTGCCGTGCCGCGGATGTGAGGATGCTCGGGGTTCAAGGCCTGAGCGCGGAATTCATCGATTTTTTCCCAATTGACGATTTTTTTGATGTCTTCGTAATCAATGACGGAAATTTTTTGAATTTCGTGTGAGGTTCTGAAACCGTCAAAGAAATGGCAGAAGGGCAGGCTAGCGTCTAAGGCCGAAAGGTGAGCCACAAGGGCCAGGTCCATACATTCCTGCACCGAGGAGGAGCAGAGGAAGCAGAAGCCTGTGGCACGACTGGCCATAACGTCCTGATGATCGCCGAAGATGGACAGCGCATGGGCAGCCAGAGCACGTGCTGAAACGTGGAACACGCCGGGCAGCATTTCGCCGGCAATTTTGTACATATTGGGAATCATCAGCAGCAGACCCTGCGAAGCCGTATAGGTCGAGGTCAGAGAGCCTGCTGAGAGCATGCCATGGACAACGCCTGCCGCACCAGCTTCAGACTGCATTTCCCGGATCAGCACTTTCTGGCCGAAGAGATTTTTTTTCCCTTTGGCGGCCATTTCATCCATAACTTCGCCCATGACAGACGAGGGCGTAATCGGGTAGATCGCAGCCGTTTCTGTCAATGCGTACGCGATGTATGCTGTGGCATTGTTGCCATCCATCGTTTTCATCCCAGCCATTGTTGCCTCCTAAAGATTGGGGTTGGTGGCTAAATAAGGAGCATGTGAAAAAGAGTTCCAGAATTGTCTGGAAAACGTATGGGATGCCACTTCCATCACGGGCGTAAAGACACCGGCACGGGGGTAGGGTAGACCATGCGCACCACGTAGATACCTGTAAAGCATCCTGTTTTGGTCTAAAGTGATAGAAGTCCTGTAAATCTACTTGATTCCTGTCAGTCAGTCTAGAGAAAGAACGGCAAAAAAAAGGCTTTTTCCGGACTTTGTGAAAAAAAGTTTTTATTAAGAATCCAGGAGATACCTGTCCACAATGGTGTAGAGCTCAGACCAGGTGCGTGCCTGACAAAAGTCTATGCGCATGGCCCGGGCACAAGGTGTGCCGCGTACATAGGAGGAAAGAATGCCGCGCATTCTGGCTGTCTGATCGCGAGGACTTGGTGGGTAGTCTTCCACGAGCTTCAGATGACGTAGCAGCAGATCCCTGAGAGAGCGTTCTTTGCTCGGAAGCCCCTTTTGCAAATGGAGGTGATCTTCGAAAATAGCGGGATTTTTGAGGGCACCACGAGCGTACATGACGCAGGAGACCTTGGTTTTTTCAAGGCAGGACAGTCCAGCCTGAGCTGTCAAAAGATCGCCTGAAGCAATGAGGGGAATATGCAGCGTTTGAGCCAAGCGAGTAAGCCAGGCGTGGTCGGCCTCTCCCTGGAAATGCTGGCCGGCATAACGCGGATGTAGGGTAATCCAGGCAGCTCCTGCCTCTTCAAGACGAAGGGCAAGGTCTGGCAGGCAGTTGTTGCTGGCTGAGAGGCCAAGACGCAGTTTGCAGCCGACGCGTCCTGGACCGGCTTCCTTGATCATAGCACGTGCACAGGCAAGTGCGAGATCCGGTGTGCCCAAAAGGGCAGCTCCGGCCTTCTGACGCATGACTTTGGGCACGGAACAGCCCATGTTGAGATCAAAATAGCAATAGCCTGCCTGGACGAGTGCTGCAGTGGCCTGTCCCAGAAATTCAGGCTCAGCTCCGAAGAGCTGGACCACAAGCGGCTGATCACGCTCAGTGGTCTGCAGAAGCGGTAAGGTCCCTGGACTTTCATAGCACAGGCCCTTGGCGCTAATCATTTCCGTGGTTGTGACAGATGCGCCAAACTCGCGGCAAAGGAGACGGAAGGGCAGGTCACTGTACCCTGCAAGTGGGGCCAGCCAGGGAGTGTCAGCCCGGAATGTCAGCATTTTGTTGCAGGCAGGAGCCTGGGGAAGTCGAAATTTTGCCATGTGATCCTTTGATTGCCAGACCTGTTGCAAGCTGGCAAAGATTTTGCTTAAGTATTTTCAAGGTTCATGCGGACAAAAGTTCTGAAGGGAGAATTTTTGTGAAGATACGACACACCCTTTGTGCCATAGCTCTGAGTGCGGCAGGCATGCTGACCGGGGCTTTGCTGCTGTCAGGTTTTGTGCCCAGAGATGAGGGCCCATGTCTGCGCAGGCCTGCTAGCTCCATGGTTGCACGGTTGCGAAGCGAAGATATGCCAAGGCCTATCCAATCTCAAGGTGATGCCCAGAGACAGTGGGCTTTCCGAGGTCCCTGTGTCCTGACAAGCCGGGAGCCGGACAGTCTTCTTGTACGGGCCGAGACTCAGAGTGGAGCGGTGCGCTTTCTCGCGGATGCCGTCGTGTTGGGCATTGCCGATAGAGCCAATCAAAGCGTACCCACGAGCCTTGTGCCACTACTCACCTTGGACGGCTTTTCTCAACCACTGCTTTTTGCAGCACTTCCTGAAACCTATGCCGATCTGATCGATGCCAGTGGGCAGCCACTGAGCTGGCTGCAGAACAGAACGCTGCACATGGGCTATACGCCCCTTGCCTTGCACAGATCGCCCTTGCCTCAAGCTGATGCGCCTATGCTTGCAGCAGCACCTCCGCTCAGACGATACCTCGTTCGGGGCCATGGTCTTGAGCGGGCCAGGGCTTTTCAGGGGCTTGTGCAGACCTTTGCCAGACGTTCAGGCCTGGATCCCATGCTCATCAATGCCATTATCTATAGTGAGAGTAATTTTAACACCTCACTCGTCAGTCCCAGAAGTGCTGTGGGGCTCATGCAGGTTTTGCCCAATACTGCACAGAGTGATGTTCATCGTTTTCTCTACGGAACTCGGGGAAGTCTGGCTCAGCACGATCTCTTTGATCCTGAAACAAATATTCGTTACGGCACAGCCTATTTACAGATGCTCATGCAGCGCTATTTTTCAGGCGTGCGTGATGCCCTTGCCAGAGAATACTGTGTTGTGGCAGCCTATAATATGGGACCAGGTCGGGTCATCCGCGTCTTTGCCCCCACAGCCCAGGAAGCTGCCAGACGCATCAATGAACTTTCTTCTGAAGAAGTCTATACTTGGCTTGTGACAAGACTGCCACGTCAAGAAACACGCAACTATCTGGCTAAGGTCCGCAGTCTCAAGCAACAGTATGCCGCCATGGGTATCGGCCGTTAAGGCTCGTGACAAGAGTTCACAAAGAGTGTACACAGCGGTAGTCATGGGCCATGTGGCTCTTTGCACAAAAATTCGATCGTTTTGACGATAGGTTGTGAGGAGTTAGTATGTACAAGTATCTGGCTTTTTCCCTGGTTGTCCTGCTTCTTGGCCTTTTACAGGCCTGTGAACAGGGGAGCGCAAGTCAGCAGAAAATTGGTGTGGTCAACATCAATCGTATTATGGTGGACAGTGATGCCGGCAAAGCTGCGGCCAAGTATATGGAAGAACTGCAGGATAGTCTGCGCGGCCAGCTGACACAGCTGCAGAGCCGTGTCAGCCAGCAGAATGCGGCTGGAGAGAAAAAAGCCGAGGACAAGGGCAGCGAAGAAGCTTTGCAGAAGGAAGTGCAGGCAGCCTATGCCAAGCTGCAGGCAGAGCAACAGAATGTGCAGAGTATCTTGAATGATGTGCTGCATCGCACAGTGGATAAGTTCCGCAAGGACAAAGGGTTCGCCATGATCCTTTTTTCCGACGTGGTCCTTTCCTTTAGTGATAGCGTGGACGTGACAAGTGCTATTACCGATGCCATGAATGCTGAGAAAGTTGAATTTAAGCCTCTGCCTGCCCCCAAGGCTCAGACGCCCAAAGCTGAAGGCAGCAAGGATGAGCCCGCAGCCAAGGACGCACCCAAGCCTGAGGAGAAAAAAGACGAGAAATCACCTGCTGAACAGACCAAGTAGTTGCCAACAAATGGAGAAGTGTTGCACCCCACGCTTCTCCTAGTTGGCTGAGCTTCATTCAAAGGATCAGGCCATAGCTGAGTCTCTCACTCGGCTATGGCCTTGTATTTTTTTTTGAAGGAAAAGCTTTTTTTGGTGCAAGACTTGGCTACGACTTGTCTGCAGCACATGTTTGCATGGAAAAAAACTGTTGGTAGAGGAACACTCGACACGGAATCTTTGAGCCTTTTCTAGCGCCCCTTGATGGAAGGCAAAGGGGAGTCTGTCAAGGCAAGGACTCTTTCAAGCACGGCGTCTGCCAGCATAGAGGCCGCCCACATGACACGCGGGGCAAGAGGAGCCGATGTATTCACGTCACTGACAAAATCGCCCACAAGGACAAGATTGTGCAATTTGCGCCGTTCAAGACAGGGCCCGCCAAAACCAGCAAGACCTGAGGCGCTTGCCACAATTTTGCCGGCCAAAAGTGCTTCCTGGACAAACAAAGCTTTGGTTTCAGGTTCATCCAGAGCCTCGACCCAGATCTGAGATGTTTTCAGGATGTCTGGCAGCGTATGGCTGGAGATCGTTTCGTTCAGGCAGAGGGCCCTGATATCGCTGTTGAGTTCGGAGAGATGTCTGAGACAGGCCTGAGTTTTGCGATGCCCTAAGTCCTCAGGCAGATAGTTTTGTCGGTTGAGATTGGAGGCATCCACACTGTCATGGTCAATGAGCACAAAATTTTCAAAACCTGTGCGGGCGAGGAGCATGGCGACATTGGAGCCAAGTCCGCCAAGACCTGCTATGCCAACGCGTATTTCGGCCAAGGTCCGAAGGCTTGATTCGTCAAGATAGCGACGCAGGCCCTTGTAAAGAATGGCATCCATCTCAGGCGCAGGCTGTAGCTTGTGAGCTTGCCGTGGGATCTTCCCAGTCCTTGATGACGGCCTGATAGCCAAGGGCTGCAATGGCTGCGATCATTTCGGGAAGACTGCGATGATCTGTGATTTCAAACTGCCCGGTAGGTGAGGCCTCCTTGGTGGCTCGGCCGCCCACTGCGGTGGAAACACCGGCCGAGACGCGAGTGACGCCAAGCGGAATGAGATGGTCTCGCATCACGGCACTTTCACGTGTGGAGCAGGTAATGGAACAGCGTGGCAAAAAACAGCGCAGGGCCATGACATACTGGACAAAATGCCTGTCATCCACGGCGTGTTTGACGGTAAAGCTTCCTTCATGCGGACAGATGCGTGGAATGGAGAGCCCGATATCGACGCCTGGGTAATGGCGTTCTAGCCACCAGGCGTGCAATCCAGTGGCAAAGGTGTCCTGCTCAAAGGGTGCTAGGCCCAGAAGGGCGCCTACACCGACAGAACGCATACCTGCTGCCGCAGCCCGTTGCGGGGCATCGAGGCGGAAGCGGTAGTTGTGCTTGGGTCCGGCCGGATGCAGCCAGGCGTAGAGCTCTGGGTCGTAGGTTTCTTGAAACATGGTCATACTGTCCACGCCGCTGGCCACCAGCATGGCGTATTCGTCTTCAGTCAGCGCGTAGACCTCGATGCCAACCGAGGCAAAGAGTGGCTTGATGCGTTGGACAACATCGGCAATATACGCCGGCGAAGAGAGCTTGGGGGCGTCACCTGTGAGCAGCAGGAGATGTCTATGCCCTTGATCGTGCAAAAGGCGTGCTTCAGCGGCAGCAGCTTCCGGTGAAAGATGCGTGCGTTTCTGGGTATTGCGGGCATTGAACCCGCAATAGCGGCACTGATTGGTGCAGACGTCGGAAATATAGAGGGGTGTGAAGAGATTGACGGCATGGCCGAAGAAGCGAAGGGTAAGCTCATGGGCACGCTGGGCGATCAGCTCAAGATGCTCACTGGCACAGGGTGAAAGAAGTGCCAGAAAATCCTGCGGAGTGAGGTTGTCTTTGGAGAGCGCACGTTGTACCTGAGAGAAGTCTGTGTTCTCCCAGACGGCTTTGCGTTTTTCAGCCGGCCACTGTGCAAGCAGATCATAAAAAGAGGTCATAGTCTACCTACTGCAAAAAACCTGTGAGCGGAGAGGAGGCTTCAGCAAGAGAGCTATCCCGTACAAGCCCGGCGCCTGCGAGAAAACTCTCCCTGCCGGCGCGCACCGCAAGATGAAAGGCGCGTGCCATAGTCACAGGGTCATCGGCTGAGGCAATGGCGGTATTCACAAGACAGGCGGCAGCGCCCATTTCCATGGCTTCACAGGCTTGCGAAGGTCGACCCAAACCCGCATCGACGATGACCGGTGTGTCCAGCTCCTCAATGAGAATGCCAATCATTTCCTTGGTCTGAAGTCCGCGGTTGGTACCTATGGGGGCAGCCAAAGGCATGACACAGGCCGCACCGGCCGAAATCAGACTGCGTGCCACATAGAGGTCGGGATTGATATAGGGTAGGACCGTAAAACCCTCTTTGGCGAGAATTTCTGTGGCCTTGCAGGTCTCATAGCCATCAGGCAGAAGGTGCCTTGTGTCGGCAATAACTTCGATTTTCACCCAGTCTCCGCAGCCGGCAGCTTTGGCAAGCCTGGCAAGACGCACAGCTTCTTCGGCGGTGCGCGCGCCTGAAGTATTGGGCAAAAGTCGCACATTCTCAGGAATATGGTCCATGACCCCTTCCTGTTGCATACCCACGCGTCGCAGAGCTACGGTAACGACCTCGGCTCCACTGGCTTCAATAACGGCGGGGATGAGGGCATCACTGGCATATTTCCCAGTGCCGATAAAAAGACGGCTATTCAGGGTGACGGCGCCCAGAATCAGGGCATCCTCCATGGCTGGTACCTCCCGGAAAAAACTATGGCGTTGCTGAAATGCGTTGTGAAATGGGTTAGCCTCCGCCCACGAAGTGCACAAGTTCAAGCTTGTCGTTTTCCTGAAGTTGGGTCGTGGCAAAGTGTTCGCGCGCAACGATTTCGCCGTTGATTTCGGCGACCAGACGTTTGGCGTCAAGATGCAGACTTTGGACAAGCTCATCCAGTCTTGAACAGGTGACTTCCTGGGGCTGGCCGTTGATCACAAGGTGCATAGAGCCTCCAGCAGCGGCTGTGGGTGGAAGAGAAAACGAGCATGGCCAGACGGGCATCTATTGTCAAGGTCTTTTTTTGACCTGGCTTAGGCTACGCGTGGCGGGTGAAACGTGTCAGCAGTTCTGTGAGGTCTTTGCGCTGCATGCCCATAATTTGGGGAAAGAGCAGACAGAGGAGGAGCGTTATCAGGCTGTAGAGCAGGCCGCTTGCCAGGAAACGCAAAAGTGTAAAGCTTTCTCCGTAGGGGAAAATAAAGGTAATCTGGTGGGAAACAAAGGCAAGCGCCAGCAGAAGGCCAAGACTCAGAATTTGATGTGCCAGATTGCGCCAGAAATGGAGTGGAATGAAACGTGAGGCAAGCCAGAGATAGCCGTTCACCGTGATGAACTGCACGGCAACAGTTTTGATCGCCAGGCCCGTAGCGCCCTGCCCAAGACCGTAGAGATCAGGTGGGGCCAGCAGAAACCAGGTGAGCAGAAAACCGTAGAGGCATTCCAGAGCTGTCATATTGCGCAGCACGCGTGTGCGTCCAGTTGCGTGGAAGACAGAGCCTGCGAGTTGTCCATAGGCCTGATGCAGGGGGTAGAGCGCCATGATTTGCACAGGCACAATAGCTTGGGCAAATTCACTGCCACCAAACAGGCCAACCAGAGCCTCGGCTTCTACCAGAGTAAAACAGGAAAAATAGGCTGCAATAATATAGAGAAGCGGCGCAAAGCGGTTGATCAGCCGTCCCATGGTGTCGGTATCACGACTTCCCCAGGCAATGGACAGTTCACGCATGATGAGCGGGGTCATCGCCGAGACAAAGAGAAAACAGGCCATACTCACTTTTTGGGAGAGAGCAAAATACCCCTGTTCAGAGCTGCCGTTGAACCACTGCAAAAGCCACCGTTCAAGGCTGAGCATGAGAAAGGAGAGTAGGGACTGTACAAAGAGTGGGTGACTGTAGGTGAAAAATTCGTGCAGGTAGGCACGCCATTTCTGAGGAGTAAGGGTAAAGGCAAGGGTGATGTTGCGGTCACGATAGCAGCGCCAGGTCACATACCAGAAACCCAGAGCTGTGGCGGCAAGCATGAGGTACTGCTGCAGAAAAAGCGTGAGGATATTGAGTAGGCCAGAGAGAAAAAGAAAAACGAGTAGTCCCACACAGAGCAGAGAAATGGCTGTCCGCAGCAGCTCAGACTGAATAGTTGCCCCTGTGGCGTCGTTCATGGAGCGCAGTACGCGCCCAAGCCAAGTTAAAAAGGCGAAGAATGCGGCAAAGGGTGCAAGCCAGAGGGGTACTTGCGGTAGAAAGAGCGAACCCAGTGGCTCGTAGAGCAGGCAGAAGGCGACAAGCATGGTAACCGCGCAGATCACCAGGCTTACCCGCATATAGAAAGCTATGAGGGAAAATTCCTGTTGACGTCTGGATAGGGCATTGTAAAAGCAGGTGGAGGTGCCCATGTCCAGAAAACCCGTCATTTGCAGAAAAACGGCTGTGGCAAAACTGTAGTTGCCGTACATGGCAGGCCCCAGTGCCCGCGGCAAAAGGGCTTCCATGATCAGATAGACGGGGACAGAAGCGATATTGGCAATAAGCTTGAAAAGATAGCGGCTGGCCAGAGGTGGCGTGGTGCTTTGCATAATGATCCGTGCGAAAAAATACGGCTGCGGGAGCACAAAGGCCCCACATTCTTGCCATTGGTCTGCTTTTAGGCTACCTCTGAAATTTCTCTGCAGAAAAGCCTGGAGAACTTGCGAAAGAGTGTCTCCTTTTACGTTGGGGCTCTCTCTCTGTCAAATGCCGCTTTTCCAGTGTTCTGCAGGTACGACATTTTGTCTTAGAATACGCCAGAAGACTCCCGCCTTTACAGTGGGAGATGCATGGCCTTTTCAAACTTCTCAAGGATCTCCGGCTTTTCTCAGCAGGAGAGGTTTCATTCGAGGTTGACTCATGCACGATACAAACAGTCAGAAGATGAAATGTGGCTTGGAAAAGGCCCCTCACCGGTCTCTGCTCTATGCTCTGGGACTCACGCGGGAGGAAATGGATCGCCCTTTGGTGGGTGTTGTCAATGCCGCCAATGAAGTGGTGCCGGGACATCTCCACCTTGATACTCTGGCCAGTGCTGTCAAGGCTGGTGTCCGTCTGGCCGGTGGTACGCCTTTGGAATTTCCTGCCATTGCGGTCTGTGACGGCATTGCCATGAATCACGAAGGCATGCGCTTTTCCTTGCCCTCTCGTGAGTTTATTGCCGATTCCATCGAAATCATGGCCCGCGCCCATGCCTTTGACGCCCTCGTTTTTATTCCCAACTGTGATAAATGCGTACCTGGCATGCTCATGGCCATGATGCGTCTCAATCTTCCCTCGGTGTTGATTTCCGGCGGGCCCATGCTGCCGGGCAATGTTGGTCCGCACAAACAGGCTGACCTGATATCGGTTTTCGAGGCTGTAGGCAGAATGCGCGCAGGCACCATCAGTGAAGATGAGCTCGAGGAGATGACCGAACATGCCTGTCCAGGCTGCGGCTCCTGTGCGGGTATGTTTACCGCGAATTCCATGAACTGCCTGGCAGAAACGCTAGGCGTAGCACTGCCTGGCAATGGCACTATTCCTGCCGTGGATGCCGCCCGTGTGCGTCTGGCGAAGACGGCCGGCATGCGTGTCATGGATCTTGTGAACAAAAATATTCGTCCTCTTGATATTGTGACCAAACAATCTGTGGCCAATGCCGTGGCCGTGGATATGGCCCTTGGCTGTTCCACAAACACTGTTCTGCATATGCCGGCCATCGCCGGTGAGGCCGGACTGCGTCTTGGCATGGACATCTTTGACGAGGTCAGTCGCAAGGCCCCCAACCTCTGCAAGCTTTCTCCCGCCGGCAAATACTATATGGTTGACCTGAACAATGCCGGTGGCATTGCCGCCGTCATGCAGGAGCTCTCCAAGCTTGATCTTATTTCCATGGACTGCATGACCGTGACCGGGAAGACTGTGGGAGAAAATTTACAGCTTCTGAAGGCCAAAATCCGGGATCCCGAAGTCATTCATCCCATTGATCAGGCCTATTCACGCGAAGGTGGCATTGCCATTCTTCACGGCAGCCTAGCTCCTGATGGCGCTGTGGTGAAACAGTCGGCCGTTGCCCCCGAGATGATGTGCCGGAAAGTGCGGGCACGGGTCTTTGAGTCCGAGGAAGATGCCATGCATGCCATCCTTGATGGTAAGATTAAACCTGGCGACGGTGTGGTGATCCGTTATGAGGGGCCCAAAGGCGGACCTGGCATGCGCGAGATGCTTTCACCAACCGCTGCCATCACTGGCATGGGGCTTGGTAAGGACGTGGCGTTATTGACAGACGGGCGTTTTTCTGGCGGCACCAATGGCGCGGCCATCGGGCATATTTCTCCGGAGGCAGCCGATGGCGGGGTGATTTCCCTCGTTGAGGAAGGCGATTTTATTCAGATCGATATTCCCAATCGTAAGCTTGATCTGCTGGTGTCTGCCGAAGAGCTTGAGAAGCGACGCTCGGCCTTTGTACCTAAAGAGAGTAAGTCGCCATATCCCGTTTTGCGCCGGTATGCCAAGCTGGTCAGCTCGGCAGCCAATGGCGGCCGTTATAAGGAAATCTAAGAAGAGCCACAAAAAAAGCCGGTCTTTGACCGGCTTTTTTTGTGAACGTTTGCGCTTAACAGTCGATGATGACCTGTTCATCACCGGATCGTCGACTGATTTCACCAATCTGCCAGGCTGGCATTTTGAAAACACGGATGCGACTGATGGCCTCCTCTGCCTGCTCTCTGGGCAGTACGAGGATATAGCCGATGCCGCAGTTGAAGATCTGCAACATTTCAGGCCAGGAGAGATTGCCAGCCTCCTTGAGCCAGGAAAAAACAGGGGCTTTTTCCCAGCTGTCAAAATGAATATCGGCCTGAATGCGCTCTGGCAGAATACGGGGAATATTGTCGTAAAAGCCGCCGCCGGTAATATGGGCCATGCCTTCAATTTGCATGTCTCGAAGAAGATGCCGAACTGTCTCCACATAGATGCGTGTGGGGGTGAGTAAAACGTCGCCGACACTTTGTCCGTCATAGCCAGGAAAAGGATCGGTCAGGGTAAGACCACTTTCTTTGAGAATCTTTCGCACGAGGGAGTAACCGTTGGAATGCAGACCGGAAGAGGCAATGCCAATGATGGCATCACCCACGCGTATGGACGATCCGTCAATAAGCCGTGCGTTATCAACAATTCCCACGCAAAAACCGGCAAGATCGTATTCCCCTTCAGCGTACATTTCAGGCATTTCAGCGGTTTCTCCGCCAAGCAGTGCACATTCGGCCATGCGGCAGCCATCGGCTACGCCCTTAATCACACATTCTGCCGTGTCCACATCGAGTTTGCCTGTGGCAAAATAATCAAGAAAGAAGAGGGGTAATGCTCCCTGAACGAGAATATCATTGGCACTCATGGCCACAAGGTCAATGCCAACGGTATCGTGACGATGACAGGCGAAGGCTATTTTCAGTTTAGTGCCAACCCCATCAGTGGACGCCACAAGAAAGGGCTCGCGCATATTGGCAAGGTCTGGTCTGAACAGACCGCCGAAACCACCGATATCGCTGACGACGCCTCTTGTCTGCGTTGAAGTCACAAGTGCCTTGATTCTTTCAACCAGAGCATTGCCTGCAGCAATATTCACACCGGCTTCGGTATAGGCTTTTGATCTGTCATTGGACATGAAAAACACTCCTTGTGCAGGATGCCGTATGCATCGGTGATGCTTCGAAAGCATCACGGCAATGTACGACTGTCGAAAGGAGAAATACCCTATCTTTCTTAAAAATGCAAAATAAGAGCGCGATGGTGGATTTGCGTAGCGTTTTGGACAAGTTCTCGATCATCCCCTTACGCTCCAAAAAATCTCTATCTTCTGGAATACAGGAGTCATCGTTGGGGCTGCTCCAGGTGCAATCTGGGCGAAAAAACTTTTGAGATCCCAATTCAGCACAATAATGACCGGTTTGGACTGGAGAAACAAGGAAATGGTTTGCGGCTATTGGGCGGCATAATCAGGAACGTCGAAGACAACGACAGCATATCGAACGAAACCCAGGAAGAAATCAGCCCAAGGAAACGGTAATTGCTATGGGCTGCTGTTTTCTGAAGGTTTCTTGTTTTTTCTTGCTTTTTTCACTACATTTCTCAAGATTACGGAGAAAACGCGGCCTCCGTTGTTTGACTTTCTGGCAGCAATTTTGCATTCGCAATGCAAGGTCCCTCTTGTTTGTCTGCAGAGCGTACAGAGCCTGGGGCTGAAGAATTCTCCCGTGTCTTCCTCCATACGGGAACGTAGTCCTTGGAGAATATACGCAAGTTAACCGATCCCGACCTTGGCCTTGGGCCTCGTTTGGGAGGCCCAAGGAGATTGCCATATGGCTCATGCACCTTTTTGTGTGAGCTTGTCGTGCCTCTAGAGAAATGTGTACCGATCTGCCAAAACGAGAGCTCGCAAAACCTCTTGTGGCACAGGCCTTGAATCTTGCCTCTTGGCGCGGCAGCGCAAGCAAGAGAAGTTGACGTATTTTGACCAAACAATCCTCCCCGTTTTTGGAGGACACTCTTGAGTTTCCTTGTGACCAACTCCTTAATTACGTGTGAGCAGATCATGGTGCGTATGATTTTTTGGGTGGGCGTTATGCTGCTTTTTTCTCCGGCTCAGGCATGGTCAGAGGGTGTACAGCCACAACAGCCCATGGCTCCTGTACACAATGAGTACCATAATTCCACGATCTATTCGAACTCTGTCAAGGAATCTCCTGTGGATCCTCGTGAGGGTATTCACGTCTACATTGATCCTGACACAGGAGATCGTGTGGTTTCTGTGCGCTCTCGCCGTGAGCAGAGCCAGTCGCCGCACACTTTCTATATTGAACCCATTGTGCGCCCCTGAGCCTAAGGAGAACTCATGCAGCCAACAAAACTCTGGGCATCGCTCAATGGCGCGCAAGTGCAATGCCGACTTTGTGCCCATCAATGTGTGATCAAAAACGGTGGCAAGGGCCTGTGTAAAACCCGCGTCAATCAGCAGGGGAGCCTGGTCAGTGTGCTTTCGGATTTGGTCAGCGGGGTGCAAATGGATCCTGTGGAAAAAAAGCCGCTCTACCATTTCTTGCCCGGGACCAAAACCTTTTCCATTGGCAGTGTAGGCTGTAATTTTAGCTGCCGTTTTTGCCAGAATGCCCATATCTCTGTCATCCCCGCCTCAGGGCGAGTTCAGGGCAGCCGTACTTCCGCCAAAGGACTTGTGGATTTGGCTCTGAGCAAGCATGCTGCAAGCATTGCCTTCACCTATAATGAACCGACACTCTCCGTTGACCTGATTCATGAGACCTGTCAGCGCGCTTTAGCCTATCAGCTCCCTGTTTTGCTTGTGTCCAACGGGTATATGAGTGCCGAATTCTGCAAGCTTTTACGCAATGATATCCGTGCGGTGAACATTGATCTCAAGAGCTTCCGAGAGGCGTTTTACCGGGAGTATTGCGGTGCCAAGCTTGCTCCTGTCCTGGACAGCCTGAAACGCGTGCGCGATCTTGGCTGGTGGCTTGAGGTGACAACTCTTGTCATTCCCGGCGTCAATGATAGTCCTGAGGAACTGGCCGATTGTGCCCGTTTTATCTGCGAAGAGCTTGGCCCTGATGTACCCTGGCATTTGAGTGCCTTCCACGGGGCTCATAAGATGCAAAATCATCCTGCAACCCCTTTGGACAAACTGCAGGAAGGTTGGGCTATCGGCAAGGAAATGGGGCTGCATTACGTCTATATGGGAAATATCATGACTACGCTGGGTGGCAATACCTATTGTCCCAAGTGTTCTGGCCTTGTTATTGAACGCTCACCTTGCAAAGTGACCTACCCGCCCAAGGGCCGCTGTCCATCCTGCGGCACAGAGATCGCCGGTATCTGGGCATGATTCTCGTCTACACGGGGGAAGGCAAGGGAAAAACATCCGCCTGTCTCGGACAGACCCTGAGAGCACTTGGCCATGGCAAACGTGTGGCCTTTGCACAATTTATTAAGCGTGATGGCTGTGCCGGCGAGCAGGTCCTTCTCAGGCAGCTTCTGGGGGACAATTTCAGAGCACAGGGCCTTGGTTTTGTCAAAAATGTCCCTGACAAAGCCCCGCACATCCAAGCCGCCAAAGATCTTTTCTCATGGTGTCTTGATATGCTTCCCACAGTCTGGCTCTTGGTGCTCGATGAGATCCTCTATGCTTTGCATTATGAACTCCTAACGGCAAATGACCTACACACTTTGCTTGAGCGTGCAGGTCATTTGCATACGCATCTTCTGCTTTCAGGTCGTTACCTGCCGGCCTGGCTTGAAAGGGTCAGTGATCTTGTGACCACACTTTCACAGACCAAACATCCTTTTAGTCTTGGGAAGAAAGCGCTTCCCGGTCTCGACTGCTGAAGGCGAAAAGCTCCTGATTTTCCCGTATCTGCCAAACCTGTTCTGGACAAAAACTGGCACAGAGTCCGCAGCCGATACAGAGATGGTCATGAGCTGTATAGACTGGGCTCCCATCGCTCGCCTCAGAGCGCACAATGGCCTTTCTCGGACAGTTCAGCTCACATCTGTGGCAGTCGCGGCATGTTCCCTGATTTTCCCAGACGGGAATGCGCAGACGAAATTGCCCGCTTTCAGCCAGGCCAACACTGTCAAACGTGTCAGGCAGAACATCAGCAAAAAGTCCCTGACTGATCCAGTGAGTAGTCCGGTACTCACGCAAGGAAAGCCCTGTCTTGGGCGTTTTGACAGCCGGCAGAATTTTTTGCCACTGCTGCCAGTTGTTCAGTTCCGGCAGAAGGGCAATTTGTCCGATCTTGCCAAGAAAGCGTTTGAGCCCGTCACGCAGAAAGTGTTCATCCTCGCTGCTCAGAGGCTCTTTGTGCAGCTCTCCTGTCTCATCAGGCACCTCTCCCCGCACATAGACTACGCCCTCCACCATTCCCACGCACGGCCTTTGCCCAAGCACAGTCCCCTGACAGCCATAGCCGCAGACAACAGCACAGCCTCCACTCATAAACTCAAAGGCAAAACTTCCGACGCTTTTCAGAACCCAGAGTTCCGGGGCCGGATAGGACGGGTCCTTCTTCATCAGAGACCCTGAACGGGCGCCGGCGTGTCCGGCAATATATATTTGTCCCTGGGCCGCACAATGGCCAGCCGTATCGCCGCAATCACCGAGAATCGTGAGCTCGCCTCCCGCATTGAGCCAGCCAGCATCAGCGGCAACACTTCCTTGAACGACAATTTCTGTCCCCGGCAGGGCCATGGCCCCAACTCTCTGCCCAGGATTGCTCAGGAAAAGGTGCAATGTCTTGCCCTGACGGTTCCAGAGTGGACCGCCGATGTCGTGCTGGCCCGAAGCATGGATATAGAAATCAGTTTCTCCTTCCTCAATGGCTTTTTCCAGCGTTTGCAGAAGCGCCTGTGTGGACAGGCGTTGATGTCCCTCAAGGGTATCAATGTGGCGCATGTCCCCCCTCCTTTAGCAGGCAAAAGCAATGCCCAGACTTTGGGCAATGGCCCAGTCATTGGTGATCAGTGCGTCGCTGCGGCCCACAGGCAGACTGCTGTTACCCACAGGAGCCAGAAGCTTCTTCAGTTCCCGATCAAAATTGAGCACGAAGTTGACAATATTTTCAGCACCGCGATCAACATCAAGACGTTGCACAAGGCGAATGTCCTGTGTGCAGATACCGGTCGGGCATTTGCCGCTATGGCACTGATTGCAGCGGCCATGTTCATTGCCGACGCAGCCAAGCAGTTGCAGAAGAACCCGACCCACAAAGACGCCATTGGCGCCTAGGCAGATCAGTTTGAAGGCATCGGCTGCGGCATCGGCATGCATGCCGAGACCGCCACCCACCCAGAGGGGAATCTGTCCCTGAAGACCTTGGGTTGTCGCCGCCCGATAACAGTCCCTGAGTTTGCTTGTAATGGGGTGCCCTGTGTGGTTGAGTGCCACAGTATTGGCCGCGCCTGTCCCGCCGTCGAGTCCGTCCAGGAAGAAACCGCCGCAGATGCGGTAGGGGTCTCGCAAAAGATTGTTGTAGACGGCAACTGAGGTGGAGGAGGCCGCACATTTGATGGCAACAGGCACGCGGAAGCCAAAGGCCTGATTGAGAGAAAGATGCATTTTCTGCACACTTTCCTCAATGGAATAGAGCCCCTGGTGATTGGGTGGCGAATGGAGGGTCGTTTGAGGAACACCGCGGATGGCCTGAATATGCGGACTGACCTTATTGGCAGAAAGCCAGCCGCCATCACCAGGTTTGGCACCCTGACCGATTTTAATGAGAACGCCCGCCGGGTCTGTGCGCATTTGGGGAATTGCCCGTACAATGCGGTTCCAGCCGAAATGTCCGGAGGCGATCTGGAGGATGGTATAGGCCAGCTTATCACTTGTCAGAAGATTTTGGGGCACACCGCCCTCTCCTGAACACATTCGGACAGGTAGTCCGCATTCTTCGTTGAGGTAGCCTGTGGCGAGCGCTATGGCTTCCCAGGCGCGTGTGGAAAGAGCGCCAATGGACATATCCGAAAAAATCAGCGGATAGATCCAGGCCACAGGCGGATGACTTGCACAGACTCGCAAACTGTTGCCATGCACCTCCAGAGGAAGGTCTTTGGCAGCAAGTACGCGGCCAAAGGGCGCGCGCAGATCAAAGGTATGGCGTTCGGCGTCCAGAGGCGGATCAGTCATCTGGGAGATGCGACCCACAAAGAGGGCATCCAGGGTGCGTTTTTTGCTGAGATTGCCCCGCCCACCGCGTCGTCTTGGCCCTTGGGCCTGATTGAGAAAGGGCTCGCGGTTGTGGGGATTGTGGATTGGGGTAATGGCGCCACATGGGCAGACTTTCGCGCAGATGCCGCAACCGCAGCAGATTTTTGTGGGATCCGTACTTTGTTTGACAATGATCTTCTGGGCAAGTTTTTTACTGCTTTTGGGGAGCTCAGGCGGCAGAAGCGTGTGCTGAGCCACGAAGCTGATGGCGTTGAAGCTGCAAGAGGCCACGCAGGCTCCGCAATGGACGCAAAGATCATAGGAATAGTCGATCATCCACGCAAGATCATTGACCGCAAGGTCCTGCACATTCACTGTATCCATCGTGTGATCTCCAGATTGTCATCTATGGCAACAAGTTCGCGTTCAGTGGGGTAGATGTCACAACTGATATCCCTATTGGGCAGAAGTACATTCAACCCCGAAACCTCCGAGGAGATCACGGCCATGTCATCGTCGTGGCCAATGACGCATGGCCTGAGTTTTTTGGCATCACAGCAACTGATCATGGTCTTGTCAGGAAGCAGAGCGATCAAAGCATTGGGCCCATTGATTTCCAGATTTGCCAGGCTTTCACGGATAAGCAGAAGCACATCGGCATCATGACGTTTTTTTTGCTCATCATAGGGAAGCGGCGTGATCACGTGCTTAAAATAGGGCAATGGCCATTTGAGTTCCCGCAGCACATAGTGCAGGGTGTAGAGCAGGGTCTGCGAATCAGATTCAAAACCCAGATAGCCACGATAGAGTGATTTTTGGTATTCGCGGTTGCGGGTGAAAAAGGTATTTTCACCATTGACGCAGAGGGTAAAGCCCTGAAGGAAAAAAGGATGTGCCGCATAGCGGACGATGTCGTAATTGGTGTTCTGACGGCATTGCACAACGATATTTTTGGCACTTAAGCGGCAATTATCCTGCCAGAGACCAAAATAGGTGGCGATGTCAGCTGGATCGCCAATTTCTTTGAGTGTTAAGACATCTGGCCAGAAGGAGTAGACAAAGCCGGCCTTTTCCTTGTGCAGGAGCTCCCGCAGGGCAAGGCGCGTGTCCATGAGCAGATCCTCGCGTTCGGCCTGACTGCGGTAGTGAAAGATCTCAGGATAGTCATAGTTGCGAAAGACATAGCGGGGCATGGCGTGGATGTTGAGAGATTTGTCCTTGCAGACATCAGGGACCCACTGACCAAGCTGTGCAAACCCATGATGATCCATATACTCATTGACCAGCGCCAGACCTCTGACTGTACAGGCCATGCTCAAGAGCGGTTTCTCCTTGTCATGGGCAAAAGCACCGTAGAGATCCTGCATAACCATGGCAAAGCCTGAGCTGTCATGACCTTCCTGTTGGGGCAGCATGAGCTGAAGCGCTGCCTTGGGTGACTGCGGAGAACGGCTTTTAATAGCTCCTATGCGGCACATACCTTTTCCCTCGGCTAATGGATCCAAAGCAGTTCACGATACTTGGGCAGAGGCCAGAGACTGTCGTCCACTGTCTCCTCAAGACTGTCGCAGTATTCTCGCAGGCTTTGCATGGCCGGCACAATGGACTGTCGTGCGACATGCGCCTGTTTTGCGATGTCATTCTCCTCGCGGCAGAGGCTGAGCATCTCTTCAAGGTGCGTAATGGCCGAACGCAGCTTCAACACCAGGCTGTAGAAATCGCGCAGGATTTCCTGTTCAGCTTTGGCCGCATCTTTGCCAAGGCTTTGGCAGAGACTTTGTGCCCTTTGAGCTGTCTTCTCAAGGGAACTATTGGCCACAGGCAGTACACGGGTTTTTGCCAGTTCCAGAAGCTGCTGGCCTTCAATGATCAGTGTCTTGGCATAGCCTGCATAGAGTATCTCCTGACGGGCCAGCATTTCGCGTTCATTCAAAATGCCCTGACTGGCAAAAACCTGCATGACCTTGGGGTCGCTGTAGCGGTCAAGGGCATCCACGGTATTGTCATCATTGGGTAAGCCTCGTTTTTTGGCCTCTTCCACCCATTCTTGCGTATATCCATTGCCATTGAAGAGGATGGCCTTGTGCTGCAAGAAATAGCTTGGCAGAAGGCTCTGCAGAGCCTCAGTCACTGTTTTGCCGCTGGCTGTGGATTTTTCCAGGGTATCGGCAATTTCGGCAAGACTCATGGCTACAGCGGCGTTGAGGGCAATATTGGCTGGTGCAATGGATTGGGAGGAACCAACAGCACGGAATTCAAATTTGTTGCCCGTAAAGGCAAAGGGGCTTGTGCGGTTGCGGTCGCTCTGATCCACAGGAAGAGCCGGCAGACTTGAGACGCCAATTTCCATAGCGCTTTTATTTTCATGACTTGCGTAGGAGGGGTCAATGATGCCCTCAATGACATCGTTGAGCTCGTCGCCCACATAGACAGAGAGAATGGCCGGCGGAGCTTCATTGGCACCAAGTCTGTGGTCATTGCCGGCGCCGATGGTGCCCAGTCTGAGCAGGGCTGCGTGATTATGCACGGCCGCCAGTACCGCTGCCAGAAAAACGAGGAATTGGGCATTGTCCTTGGGGGTTTTGCCGGGATTGAGGAGATTCTGGCCGTCAGAATCGCAAAGGGACCAGTTATTGTGCTTGCCGCTGCCGTTGACGCCGGCAAAAGGTTTTTCATGGAGAAGGCAGACAAATCCATGGCGAGGGGCAATGTGCCGCATCATATTCATGGTCAGCATATTGTGGTCACAGGCCATATTGGCATCCTCAAAAACCGGCGCAAGTTCAAACTGGCCTGGTGCGACCTCGTTGTGACGGGTCTTGCAGGGGATTCCAAGCTTAAGAAGCTCCCGTTCGAGATCCTGCATAAAGGCAAGGACTCGCTCTGGAATGGCCCCGAAATAATGATCGGACATTTCCTGTCCCTTGGCGGCAGGAGCTCCCAGAAGTGTTCTGCCACAGAGCAGGAGATCAGGCCTGAGGGCCGCAAGATGACTGTCCACAAGAAAGTATTCCTGCTCGGAACCGACCATGGGGTGGACAAAGCGGGCAGTGGTATTGCCAAAAAGGCGAAGGATGCGCAAAGCCTGCTTGGATACGGCCTCTATGGAACGTTCCAGGGGAATTTTGCGGTCTAGAGCTTCACCGGAGTAGGCATAGAAAAAGCTTGGAATGTGCAGAGTTGAACCATAGGGCTCGTCAATGATGAAGGCTGGCACCGTGGGATCCCAGGCCGTGTAGCCGCGGGCTTCAAAAGTGGAACGCAGGCCCCCGGAGGGAAACGACGAGGCATCAGGCTCGCCTGTGATGAGCATTTTGCCGGAAAAAGAGCTGATTACATGGCCCTTTTGACTCGGAGTGAGAAAAGCATCATGCTTCTCTGCGGTGAGTCCGGTCATGGGCTGGAACCAGTGGGTGTAATGGGTCGCCTTATGTTCAATGGCCCAGTCCTTCATGGCATTGGCCACCACATCGGCTATGGCCGGATTAAGCCTGCGGCCTTCTTCGACGGTTTTTTCCAATTCCTCAAAAACGGTCTTGGGCAAACGCCTGCGCATTTCATCAAGATTGAAGACATTGGCCCCAAAGATTTTATCGGCCAGAAGGCCACGTTCACATTCTGTCTGAGCTTTACGTGCCTGTGTGCTGAAAGCCTGGCTGACTGCCTGTGCGCGTTGCGATAGCATGGAGTAACTCCTTAAAAGAATAATGGTGAATTAGAGAGCGGCTTTCCCGCGTTCGCCGGTACGAATGCGGATGGCATCCAGAACTTCGGTGACAAAGATCTTGCCGTCACCCACATGACCTGTGCGCGTTGCGTCACAGATAGCCGTAATAGCTGACTCGAGTTTTTCGTCGTCAAGCACCACTTCGCAGGAGAGTTTGGGAAGGAAATCTACCTGCATGACATTGCCGCGGTAAACTTCTGTGTGGCCCATCTGACGTCCATAGCCGTGAATTTCCGTATAGTTCAGACCGAGGATGCCCAGTCCCTGCAGGGCCTCACGCACAGCATCGAGCATGCCTGGTCTAACAATGATCTGAAGCTTTTTCATAGGAAGTACTCGTTTTTTGCGACCTGTATCAGAGACTGTAGGCGCGTTCATTGTGTTCGGAGAGATCAAGACCCACATGTTCGGCGTCAGGACTCACTCTGAGCGGCATGATGCAACTGATGCCCCAGAAGAGAAGACGACTCATCACATAGACATAAGCCCAGGTAGCGACCACGGAGATGGCCTGCACCACAAATTGCCAACTATTGCCGAAAAAGAGGCCGTCTACGCCATTGACTGCTGAGCTCGCAAAGAGACCGGTTGCGAGAGCACCCCATGTGCCGCCCACACCGTGAATCCCCACTACGTCAAGGGCGTCATCGTAGCCAAGGCGGTTCTTCAGCAGCACTCCAAGGTAACAGATAAGGCCACCGAGAAAACCTGTGAGCATGGAAGCCCAGAGAGGAATGAAACCCGCTCCTGGAGTGATTGCCACAAGGCCAGCCAATGCTCCGGAAATGACGCCGAGCGTTGTAGGCTTTCCGGTCTTTTTCCATTCAATACACATCCAGCCTAAGATGCCGCTTGCTGTGGCAAGGTGCGTCGTGAGCAAGGCGTGGCCTGCGAGATTGCCGCTTGTCAGGGCACTTCCTGCATTGAAGCCGAACCAGCCAAACCAGAGGATTCCACCTCCCAGAAGGGTGAGGGGCAGATTGTTGGGAGCAAAACTCCCAATCTTTTTACGTGGACCAAGTGCCATGGCTGCAGCTAGTGCCGCGGCAGCACTGGCCATATGCACAACAGCTCCGCCTGCAAAATCCAGGGCTCCAAGCTTTGCCAGCCAGCCACCTCCCCAAACCCAGTGGGCCATGGGGCAGTAGCAGACAAAGAGCCAGAGACAGGAAAAGAGCAGCATGGCTGAAAAGCGGATGCGTCCGGCATAGCTTCCCGAGATGAGGGCCACTGTCAGTACGGCAAACATGCACTGAAAAGCCATGAAGACGGTGTGTGGAATGGTCGGGGCATTGGCGTGCACACCGCCTGAAACGTTGGCAAGCCCTAGATAGGAAAAATCCCCGATTAAACCGTTGAGATCACCACCAAAAGAAAGCGTGTAGCCTGCCAGTGCCCAGAGTACGGTAATGGCTCCCAGGCTGGCATAGCTGTACATGCTCGTTGCCAGCATATTTCTGGCACGGGAAAGACCTCCATAAAACAAGGCAAGGGCTGGGGTCATGAGCATGACAAAGGTCACGCTGATAAGCATAAAACTTGTGTCGGCAACATTCATAGAATCCTCCTTCGGAACGCAGAGCCTAGAGCAAAGCCTGTGCCAGGAAGGCGGAAGCGCGTATGGAATCAGGGGAAGCGGGGAGATACGAGGAAGTGAGGGAGGCTCACAAGAGGAAGAAATAACGACAGGAATGTATTTTTTTGCGGGAAAGGAGAGAAAAATCCCAGAAAAAACAGGGGAAGCTGGGGCAGAAAGGAAGAACTAATTGATATTACAAAATTGTTATTTTTTTAAAGCCGTACGTGTATGCGCGGGCATGGCAGTTTGCAGAAGGCTTTCTGTCTAAAAAGAACAAAATTGTCATAAAAAGAGCCACTTCAGAGAGGCTTTTGTCGAAGATCGATCTTGGTAATCCCACAGGCATCTATCGAGGGGCATTGAAGGGGAGGAGGCTGTGAGCCCAGACCATTGCACAAGAAGTGCGGAGATCCCTGCTTTAGACCAATTCTGTCATGCGTTCTGAGAGCATTTCTGTTATTTCCGAGGCATTGGGAAGGTGCTCGCGAAAGGTTTCCACAATCTTACCGTCTTCCATAACAGTTAGCTGCGTTGCCAGTCGACAGGCCTGCCGGGGATTGTGTGAAACAAGGACAATAGGATAGTGCGTAGCGAGTTCTTTGAGATGTTCTTCAATACTTGCCGCTGCGTGGACATCAAGGGATGCGGTAGGTTCATCAAGCAGAAGAAGTGCCGGTTCAAGGGCGAGGGCGCGGGCTAGGCAGAGCCTTTGCTTTTGGCCGCCTGAAAGAGTCTCGGCTGAACTCTCTAACCTGTGCTCGGTTTCCTCCCAAAGACCCACTTGCTTCAGACATGTCTGTAGGCGCTCGTTGATTTCCCTGGAGGGGAGCTTGCGCACAAGGCGTAAAGGCAGTGCAATATTTTCGGCAATGCTCAGCGGCAGAACATTGGGCGACTGGAAGACCATGCCGACAAGACGGCGAATTTCACTGACCGGACGCGGTGTCTGTTCGCCTGGATAGATATCTTCAAGCCCTACACCAAGGTCAAGTCGAATCCGACCTTGTGTCTCGGTCTGAGCAATGGTTTCGTTTAAGCGGTTGAGGCTGCGCAAAAGGGTCGTCTTGCCTGAGCCTGAACGGCCAACGAGAACGCTGATTCCCTGCTGAGCAGCAGAAAAATTCACAGCATGGAGGATGCGCACTCGGTTCAGTGAGAGACTGAAATTTTCAACGAGAACAGCCGGCTGCATGTGTACCCTGCCTCTGCCGCAGATAGCGGCGTTCAAGAACATGTGCAATGAGCACAAGGAGTATGGAGAGCAGAAGCAGAAGCAGCGCTGCTCCGAAACCACGCGTGAGATCCTGGGCATTCTGGTATTCGCCTGCTGTGTAGTAGATGGCGAAGGGCAAAGCTTCAAATTTGTCCCAAAGGCCTGCCGGAAGTCCGGCATTGGCAACCGCACCAGTAAGCATGATGACTGCCGTATCTTCTGCTGAGCGCGCAAGGGCGAGAATCAGACCTGCGGCAAGGCCTTGTGAGGCTTGGGGCAGAAGAATGCGTGTGACAACGGTTCTTTTCTTCAAGCCAAGGGCAAGGGCTGTGATGCGCAAATCCCTAGGTAGCGCTCGCAATGCTTCGCAGCAGCTGCTGACAATCACAGGCAGCACAAGCAGGGAAAGACAGGCTGCGGAAAGCAGAAGAGAGGTATTGGCATTTGGTAGGAAGCTTTGTCGCAGACACACAATGAGCGTGAAACCAAAAAGGCCCATGACAATAGATGGCGTGCCAGCCAGAATGTCCATGGCAAGGCTGATGGTCGCAGCTTTTTTGGGGCTTGCGTATTCGGCAAGATAGATACCGCAGCCAAGACCTGGAAGGAGGGCCAGAGCTTGTGTGAGCAAGACAAGGCAGAACGTGCCAGCGCAGGCAGGCCATAGCCCTTCCCAGACAGGAGCTTTACCCAGAATCGCCTGCAGCGGCGGTACATTGCCAAAAAGCAGCGTCGGGGAAAGGCTGCCAAGGCCTTGCTGCAAAAGAAAAACAAGCAGGATGGCACAGACGGCGACGAGGAGGAGCGGGGCGAGCCGTATAAGCCATGGCAGAAGTCTTTTCATACGGTGGACCCCGAGCTTTTCGCGCGTGCAAGGCGTCGCAGGGCGAGGGTCACGCAGAGCGTTGTGCCAAGCAGGAATAATCCCGCTGCGAAGAGAGAATTATAGGCTGCGCCACCTACCTCGTTGGCTGTGACAAGGGCCATGTGGGCAGAAAGGGTGCGCGTACTGTCGGTGAGATGCAAGGGCAGCCTTGGGGCATTGCCGGCAAGCATGAGCGGTAAAAGGGTATCTCCGCAGGCCCGTCCAAAGCCAAGAACTGCCGCCTGTAGCAGGGTTGTGCGGCTTTGGGGAAGTAGGCAGTGACAGAGCAGCTGATAGCGAGAAAGACCAAGAGCCAGACCCTGCGGGCAGAGCCTTTCAAGAGGCTGGGCAAGACCGCTTTCCATGACAAGCACCATGGTTGGCAAAATGAGCAGGCTCACCATGAGCGTTGCCCCAAGAAGGCACATCCCTGTCCCGCCAAAGGCAGTGCGCAAAAGCGGTGTGAGCAGAAAAACTGCGGCAAAGCTGAGAACAACGGTAGGGACTGTTGTCAAAAGGCGGATAAAGAGTCCAAAGGCTTTTCGTGCCCAGGAAAGGGCAGGCTCCTCCTCTGTGAGATGCCAGATGACGATGCCCAGAGCCCAGGGGAAAGCAATGATCAGCGCTGATAGCGCGAGAAGCAGAGAACTGGCACACATGGGCAAAATGCCAAAATGCCCATGATAGGGCTGCCAAACCCATTCAAAGGGTGTATGGGTCTGGGAAAAGAGCGCCGGCAAGGCGGCAACCACAATCATTGCGCAGAGCGCAATCACCGCAAGGACAGCGAGCACCGTAGCTGCTTTGATCCAGAGATCGGCCTCGCTGTCCTTGTCATGTGGTAAGGTTAGTAGCTTACTTCCTGGCATAGGGGATATACCCAGCCTTGGTGATCAGGGCCCGGCCATTGTCTGAGAAAATATAGTCGACAAAGGCTTTGGTCAGGCCTGTGGGTTGCCCCTTGGTATTCATGTACAGAAGACGGGTGACGGGGTATTCACCCTTGGCTGCTGCTTCCTGGGTCGGCTGCTTCTGGTCGATGGCTACTCCCTGGATGGAAGCATCGAGATGACCGATACCCACGTAGCCAATGGCATTGGGGTCTCTGGCAATGGCCGTCTTCATGGCTCCGTTGGAATTGACGACATTGGCCGTGTCGGTGGAACTTACCTTATCCAGGGCCCGGCCTTCAAAGGTCTCACGGGTGCCGCTGCCATCTTCACGCACGTAGAGACTGATGGGCGCGTCTTTGCCTCCAAGGTCGCGCCAGTTGGTGATTTTGCCTGTAAAAATATCCTTGATTTGGTCTTTACGTAAGCTTTTGACACTGTTTTGGGGATTGACGGCAACAGCGACCCCGTCGATGGCAAAGGGAAAACTTACAAGGCCGTATTTGGTGATTTCGCTTTCCTTGAGAGCGCGGCCCGTATTTCCGATCTGAACCAGGCCTTCACCGACTTTTTGCACACCAACACCTGATCCACCACCGGCAACCGTAATACGGATTTTGGGATTGGCCTGCATGATCTGCTGGGCAGCACCCTTCATGACAGGGATATGGGCTGTACCGCCAGCAATATCAAGGGACCCTGAGAGTGTTTTAAAAGGGGCAAGGGCATCACTGAAGACGGGCTGCACAGAAAAAAGCAGTCCAGCACAGGCAAGAACAAGAGATTTGGCAGAAAATATGGACATAGTCCCTCCGCAAGTTGTGTGGAATAGAAAACGCCACAATCACAAGGCGGGGGATGCAGAAGAAGGGAAAGCGGTGAGACGGTCAAAGCCGTATCAGAAAAGGGAAGACATCCAGCCCCGCCCATGCTGAACACATCAGGTGGCGCCAGAAAGTTCGCAAAGCCCTGGCAAAGCAGTCACCGTAAGGTGTGCTTGTACAATGTGATTGAGAGGCAGAACTTTGCAAGTGAACATCTCCCGAAAGTAGAACGCAAGAAGGTATTCGTCAAGATGAAAAAGGAAAGCGCTCTGAAACACTGAACAATGATGCGTCGTGAGCATCTTGAGCGCACACAGAGGCATGGCAATGTGCTTACTTGGAAGCGGAGAGTGGAAACTTGTGTATGGACGGCTACGAGAGAATTTCTCTGCTTCTGAAATCCTTGTAGCTGAGCTGATATTTGCGCATTTTGTAGGCAAAAATGCGCGGCGTGAGCCCTAAAAGGGTACATGCCGAGCGAATTTTCCCGCGGCTCTGAGTCAGGGCATTGATAAGGGCTGTTTTTTCAAGATCAGCAACTTTATCGGGCAATTTTGCGGTGGCTTCGTGCGGCTCCTTGCTGCCTTTATCCTGAAGGACAGATGGAAGATGCTCCGGGGTAATGAGCTTGTCTTGGCCAAGCAAAAGGACGGCACGCAGCATGACATTTTCCAGCTCGCGCACATTGCCTGGCCAGTGATACTGTTGCAGAAGATCCATGGCTTTGGAGGAGAGTGTGGGTAGTCCTGTGCCATTTTCACGGGCAAATTTTTTGAGAAAATGCTGGCAGAGGGGCAGGATGTCCTCACTACGTTTGCGCAGTGGCGGCAGGAAAATGGGAAAGACATGAATACGGTAGAAGAGATCTTCCCGAAAAAGGCCCTTTTCCACCATTTGCTGCAGATCCCTATTGGTGGCAGCAATGAAACGCACATCCACCTGACGTGTCTGACTCCCACCCACCCGCTCAAAACACTTTTCTTGAAGAACCCGCAGAAGTTTGGCCTGAGTGGCTAAGGGCAGCTCGCCGATTTCGTCCAGAAAGAGCGTACCTCCCTGTGCCAGTTCAAAGCGTCCCTGACGCTGACTTTGGGCACCGGTAAAAGCGCCTTTTTCGTGGCCAAAGAGCTCGCTTTCAATGAGCTGCTCGGGCAGTGCTGCGCAGTTCAGGGAAATAAACGGCCCCTTGGCTCGGGAACTCTGCGTGTGCAAGGCATGGGCACAGAGGCCTTTCCCTGTTCCTGACTCACCCTGGAGGAGAACTGTGGCTGTGGAATCTGCGACCTGATGAATGAGCTGATACACATTTTCCATTTCACGCGAGGCACCGATAAAGCCGGCCGGCCGTTTGGAGGCAGGAAGTTGCGCGTCCATCCGACTTTGCCACTCCATGGCCGCATGTGCCAGAAGAGAAGCCACAATTTCCAGAAGCTGCACAAAGGCAGAATCTGTTTTCTCGCTATCCACCGAAAGGGCTCCCACAACTTGGCCATTGAGCATAATGGGCACACAGCAGAAGCCAATGGCTTCTGCTGTAAGATCCCTGGCGCCTGTTCTATTGAGAAAACGCGGGTCAAGACTGACATTGGAGACAGACATGGGGGTCCCTGTCTGGACAACCCTGCCTGTGATGCCTTCGCCCTGCTTGTAGATGCCAAGGCGTCGTTCCTTGGCATTCAGACCATAGGAGGCCTCTGTCCTGATCTGACCGGTTTCAGGTGAAATCAGCGTGACCGAGCCACGTCTGATGCCGAGATGCAAGGCCATCAGCGCAAGCGCCTGATCAAGGGTTTTGGAGATGTCACCAAAGCTATGCATGAGCTCAGAGAGCTCGTACAAAAGTGTCAGGGCGTTTTCGGGGCGTGGAGAACTTTGCACGGTATCTCGCCGGAAAAGGGTCTGGAAACCTTTAGGGTTGGTATGTCAGAGGCTTAGCGACTTCTTTTTTCGGAGCCTTGCTGGCCTCCTCGCCATAGGGAGGCAGCATCAAATAACTTGTGACATTGACGACGCCATCGAGTTTGCGGGCTGTGCGAATGGCTATCTTGCGCTCGTTTTCATTGCCGACCACGCCGAGCAGGACGACCCGGCCGGCATTGATTTCGGTGTCCACACGCGTTGAGGAAAGACCCTTGGCCCCGATCAGTGCTGTGCGCAGTCGCCCTGAGAGGATAAAGTCGCTTTCTGCACTTTTGGCTGGCGTGAACCAGTGTGTCGTCACCGAACGTGGATTTTTGCTTTGGGCAATGGCTAAAGCGCGGTTCTGGAAGCGCTCTGAAAGTTCGCCCACAAGAAAGACATGCTTATAGTAGCTGTAGACCGAGATGGAGAAGCCCTTGGTAAAATCGTTTTTCATGAGAGCTGTCTTGATATTGGAGGCAAGAGCCTTGTCCTGACTCATGGTGTCAAGCAGGCGTTTGTCGTCCATAATGCTATAGGCGCAGCCCTGAACAAAGCAAAGCAGGAGAAGGATGACAAGGCATGGAGAGTGTGCACGCATAGTTGCTCCTTATTGCTCGGCCCGGATGATACGGGCGCCTACGGCATTGAGCTTCTTTTCAATTTGTTCATAGCCTCGGTCAAGATGATAGATGCGACGCACATGTGTTGTGCCATGGGCCGCGAGGCCGGCGAGGACAAGGGATGCGCTGGCTCTGAGGTCACTGGCCATGACCTGGGCGCCAATGAGATGCTCCACCCCGCGGATCATGGCGGTATGGCCGGAAATCTTGATCTGAGCGCCCATGCGGATGAGCTCTGGCACATGCATGAAACGGTTTTCGAAGATGCGCTCATCGACAATACTTGAACTTTTGGCAATGCACATCATAGCCATGATCTGCGCCTGCATGTCTGTGGGGAAGCCTGGATACGGTTGGGTTTTGACATCGGTACCGTGCAAACCAGCCTTGCCAAGCTCGGCCAGGACGCCGTCATCGGTTTTACTGATATCCATGCCCAGTTGTTCCAAGGTATTGATGACCGTCTCAAGCTCGGCAAAGGGGCAGTTTTTGATCAGGAGTTTGCCGCCGGTGATCCCTGCCGCAGCCAGAAACGTACCCGCCTCAATACGGTCAGGCATAATGGTATAGCTCTCACCTTTCAGGGAAGAGACTCCTTCAATGGTGATCATACCTGTGCCCTGTCCCTGAATTTTGGCACCGCAGCAACAGAGAAAATTGGCGAGATCAACAACTTCGGGCTCGCGTGCGGCATTTTCCAGAATCGTTGTGCCCTGTGCCAGCACAGCGGCCATCAACAGGTTTTCGGTACCGCCCACTGTTGGCATATCGAAGACAATATGCGCTCCCCGCAGTGTTGAACAGCGTCCCACAATGTCTCCGCCTTCCAGATCAAAGCGCGCTCCCATTTGTTCAAAACCCTTGAGATGCTGGTCTACGGGTCTTGCCCCGATGGCACAGCCTCCTGGCAGCGAGACCCTGGCTCGGCCGAGGCGTGTGAGCAGAGGTCCCAGGCAAAGAACGGAGGCCCGCATGGTGCGCACAAGGTCGTAGGGGGCCTCAGGCACAAGATGGCCTGGCTCAGTCTGCACCACGTGGTCTTCAAGTTCGCAGTTGACGCCCAGCATGCGCAGGAGGCGAATGGTGGTGGTAATGTCCTGGAGGTGCGGAACGTTCAGGAAGGAAAAGGGCGCATCCAAAAGAATGGCAGAAAAAAGAATGGGGAGAGCGGCATTCTTGGAACCGCTGACAGCGATGGTGCCGTTGAGCGGCACCCCGCCCTCAATAATCAGTTTGTCCATACAACGTTCTCTTAATGTAAAGTCCTTAGAGATAGGGTCGTAGCCGTGAGAGCGCAGAGTGACTACGATGGCATGACTGTTCCCCGGTAATGTAGTTTTTTTTTGGTTTTTTTCAAGAAAAAAAATCCTTGCCAAGGACAGTAAAGAAGTATATAAAGCAACGTCTATGGCGAGAGTAGCTCAGTTGGCAGAGCACCTGGTTGTGGCCCAGGGGGCCGTGGGTTCAAGTCCCGCCCCTCGCCCCATTTTTTGTCCGCGTATGCGGACTTTTTTTTAGTCTGGAGTGCATCTGTGAATATTGCCATTGCTGGAACTGGATATGTGGGGCTGAGTCTTGCTGTGCTTCTTTCGCGTCAGCACACTGTGACTGCTGTTGATATTCTTCCCGAAAAAGTGGAGATGATCAAGAATAAGAAGTCTCCCATTGTGGATCGAGAGATTGAAGATTACCTGGCGCATCAGCCGCTGAATCTTCAGGCCACATTGGATGCCGAATCAGCCTACGCCAAGGCTGATTTTATCATTATTGCAACTCCGACCAACTATGATCCCACCAGCCAGCGTTTTGACACCAAGTCAATAGATGCCGTTCTCAAGGTGATTGCCAAAGTACACCCTGAAGCAACCATTGTGATTAAGAGCACGGTGCCAGTAGGCTACCTCAAAAAAACCATGGCACGCTATCCTGAACTGCCCTATATGCTCTTTTCCCCGGAGTTCTTACGGGAAGGCCGGGCACTTTACGATAATCTGCATCCATCGCGTATCGTTGTGGGTATGCCAGAAAACAGTTCAGAGGAACTGGCGAAGCGGGCTGCTGATTTTGCCGGCATTCTGCAGCAGGCAGCATTGGATGAAAATGTTCCCGTACGTCTGGTACATGCCACAGAAGCTGAATGTATTAAACTTTTTGCCAATTCGTATCTCGCCCTGCGTGTGGCCTATTTTAATGAGTTGGATAGCTATGCCGAACAGTATGGCTTAAACACGGCAGAAATTATTGAGGGGGTCTGCCTGGATCCAAGAATCGGCACTCACTACAATAATCCCTCTTTTGGCTATGGCGGCTATTGCCTGCCCAAGGATACGCGCCAGCTCAAATCGAATTTTGCACTGACCCCGGCAGATCTTGTGCCAGCTATTGTCAGTGCCAATGAAACACGCAAAAAATTCATTGTTTCACGTATCCTTTTGCGTAAACCCCGTGCCGTGGGTATTTATCGCCTGATCATGAAGGCCGGCAGCGATAATTTCCGACAGTCAGCCATACAGGATGTGATGCGTGAACTGTCTGAGGCTGGGCTTGCAATCTATGTCTATGAGCCCATGCTCAAAGGGCAACTACCTGAAGAGTATACCTTGCTCGATGATCTTGAAGGCTTTGCCGCCAAATGCGATGTCATTGTGGCTAATAGGGTGACCGATGAGCTTGCTCCCTACATGGAGAAGGTCTATACACGAGATCTTTTCCAACGTGATTAGCGACAGCAAAAGGCAGAAAAAAAGAAGCCCCTCGAAGAGGGGCTTCTTTTTTTCTTAGAGTCGCCAGAGATCAAAGCCAGCGCTGCGGCATGCCTGCTGATCAAGAAATCCTTTGATATCCATGACAATGACAGGCGGACTGGCAAACATTGCGGCAATCTGCTTCACAGAGAGCTTTTCAAAGTCATGATGCGCAACAGCGACAATGAGGGCATCAAGGTTTTGAAGATCTTCCAGGGGGCAGAGGTTGATTTGGTATTCACGCTTGGCATCGTCCATATCGGCGACAGGGTCGTAGACAAGGGGCTGGGTGCCGTATTCCTGAAGTTCCCTGACAATATCAATAACTCGCGTATTGCGGGTGTCCGGAACATTTTCCTTGAAGGTGAAGCCAAGAATGCCGATGCGCGCCCCGCGAACGGTTTTTTCATGCTGAATAAGGCGTTTGACACACATCTCCGCCACATATTTGCCCATATTGTCGTTGATGCGGCGGCCGGCCAAAATGACCTCGGGATGACAGCCGATTTCTTCGGCTTTAAAGGTCAGATAGTAGGGATCCACACCAATGCAGTGTCCACCGACCAGTCCAGGTCTGAAGGGCAGGAAATTCCATTTGCTGCCTGCCGCTTCCAGCACTTCAAGGGTATCAATACCCATTTTATTGAAGATAATGGCCAGTTCGTTCATCAGCGCAATATTGATGTCTCGCTGTGTGTTTTCAATAACCTTGGCTGCTTCAGCCACTTTGATGGAGGAGGCTCTGTGGATGCCGGCAGTGACAACGCTCCCGTAGACTTGTGCCAGCAGCTCACAGCTTGGGGCATCTGAGCCGGAAACGATTTTACAGATGGTTTCAAGTCTGTGCACCTTGTCGCCGGGGTTGATGCGTTCTGGCGAATAGCCGACGGTAAAGTCAGTGCCAAAGTGCAGATGACTTGCCTCTTCCAGAAGCGGTACGCAGATATCTTCTGTGACGCCAGGATAGACCGTGGACTCGTAGCAGACAACAGTGCCCTTGCTAAGATATTGTCCAACAGTTTTGCTCGCTCCGATCACAGGACGCAGATCCGGGCTTCTGTGGCTATCGATGGGCGTCGGCACAGCTACAATAATTACGCCTGCCCGGGAAAGATCACTGGCATTGGAAGTAAAGTGCACTGTGCTTTGAGCAAGACTGGTATCATCAACTTCATTGGTGCTGTCATGGCCGGCTTTCAGGGCCTTGACACGCGCTTCCTTGATATCGAAGCCAATGACGTCAAAATGTTTGGCAAGCGACACGGCGAGGGGCAGCCCCACATAGCCGAGCCCCACAATGGCAACGCTTTTTTTCTTTGTTGTGAGATCCTCAAAACTGATCATTACGACTGTTCCTTTACGCTGCATTTGAACTATCCACAAAGAGCCGTGTCACCTGTGGGCACGCACCTCCAGGCGCTTTTGCCACCTGACGGGCTGCGTCGACCTGCCTGTCAGGTATTTCGACACAAAGGGGCTCAGAGGTGATTTTGACCTTAGTCCTGTTTGTGGAAAGGTTTTTAGTATTCCTGGGTCTTCGGGACTTCCAGCGGATCCTTGAAGAGGCGGTACATCCATACCTGATAGGCAATGACAATGGGGACCATGACAACGACCACTGCGAGCATGATCTTGAGTGTCAGGGGGCTTGAGGCACCGTTCATCACGGTGATGCTGGCTGCAGGGTCAAGACTTGAGAGGATGATGCCTGGATAAAGACCACTGACCCCAAAAAAAGTTACTGCCAGAATAAAGAGACCGTGGCAGGCCCATGCCGACCAAATGCGACCTGCGCTGAGCATCAGACGCGTGGCGATCAGACCTCCCAGAGCGAGAACCGGCAGGGCAAAAAGGGCCGGGTTGGCCATATAATTATCAAAGATATGGGTATGCGTCTTGGTCATCCAGAGGAAAAGGCCAAGGAGCAGTACTACGACTGGCCAGAGGAAATTGGCGCAGGCAATGGCCTTGAGCTGCAGACGATCATCGCTTTTGATGATAAGCCAAAGAGCTCCGTGCAGCATGAAAACCACCACGAAGAAGATCCCGCCCACAAGACCATAGCTGTTTAAGAGGCCGATGAGGCTACCGTGGAAAACGCCCTTGACGTCAATGGGAATGCCCTGGAAGAGATTGGCAAAGGCCACTCCCAAAAGCAGAGCCGGCACGAGATTGGCAACAAAGTGCACAAAGTCCCAGAAGCCGCGCCAGAGACTGTTTTCAACCTTTTCACGAAATTCGTAGGAAACAGCGCGCAGGATGAGTCCAAAAAGCAGCATGAGCAGAGGCGCATAGAGTGCGCTGAACATGACAGCATAGGCTTTGGGAAATGCTGCGAAGGTGACACCGCCGGCTGCAATCAGCCAGACCTCATTGCCATCCCAGAACGGGCCTTCTGCCGCGTAGACCACACGGCGTTCGTATTCGTTTCTGGCGAGGAATGGTTGCAGAACCCCCAATCCCAGGTCAAAACCATCAAGCACAAAGTACACAGCCCAGAGCAGCGTCCAGAGGATAAACCAGATTGTCTCAAGCATGATCAGCCTCCTCGCTTTCTGAGCCAGAGATGGCGTACTTGCGCAAAAGATAGATGTCGAGAACCCCCAAAAGGGTATAAAGAATAATAAAGGCGATGAAGGATACGGAAACATGCGTGGCCGCGAGGGGTGAAACGCCATCCTGCGTACGCATCAGACCGTAGACAATCCAGGGCTGCCGACCGATTTCAGCCACAGCCCAGCCAAGACCAAGGGCCAGATAGGGCAGAGGGATATTCCAGACAAGACAGGAGAGAAGTTTGCTATTGATGGTCTCACGCTTTCTCTGCACAAAGGCAATGAGCGCAAGCAGCACAAAGAAGCAGCCGAGAGCCACCATCAGTCGGAAGGTCCAGAAAGTGGCAAGTACTGGGGGACGGTCTTCCTTGGGAAAGTCCTTTAGCCCCTTGACTTCAGCCTCCGAGGAACCATAGGCAATAACACTCATCAAACCGGGAATGCCCACGGCTTCAACGAGATTTTCCTCTTTGTCCTCACTTGGCAATACAAAAAGATGGAAGGGAACATTTTTGGCCGTTGTCCACTGTGCCTCCATGGCGGCCAGCTTAGCCGGCTGTGTTTCTGCGACGTCCTTGCCGTTGAGGTCGCCTGTGAAGGCTACAAGCAGGGCCATAACGAGCGTCCAAGGGGCTGCCATGCGGAAGGAACGTCTGAAGAAGTCGGTCTGATGCTTGCGCAGAAGATGCCAGGCAGAGACGCCAAGGACAAAGAACCCGCCCAGTGCCCAGGATCCCAGAACTGTGTGCGCGTACATATTCCAGGCAAAGCCATTGCTGACAACATCGGCAAAGCTTGCGAGTTCACAGCGGTTGGCCTGGCTGTTGATGACATAGCCGACAGGGTGCTGCATGAAGCCATTGGCCAGAATAATCCACAGCGCTGAGATATTGCCGCCGATGGTCACAAGCCAAATGCAGAGGCAATGGGCTTTGCGGCTCAACTTCTTCCAGCCGAAGACCCAGACAGCGAGAAAGGTGGATTCCAAAAAGAAGGCTACAGTGGCTTCAATGGCCAATAGTGATCCAAAAATGTCACCGACATATTCAGAATAACGCGACCAGTTGGTCCCAAATTGAAATTCCAGGGTGATACCTGTGACCACACCTAAGGTAAAATTGATGAGAAAGAGTTTCCCCCAGAATTTGGTATGCTTTCTCCAGACTTCATCGCCTGTGACAACATAGCGGCTTTCCATGAAGGCCACGAGTATGGAGAGGCCTAGAGTCAGCGGCACGAAAATAAAGTGAAAAAAAACCGTTGCTGCAAATTGCAGTCGTGAAAGTAGGACTACATCCATAGGTCCTCCCTGTAGTTTGTCTCAGGGAATTTGTATCAGATCTTCAGTTTTTCTCAACCGTACGACGCTTGACGAAGGCTTTTGCGTTCTTATTATTGAGACACCAACAAGGAGACGTCGTTTATGGCTGAAACAGCAAAAACTCACGAGTTCCGTGCGGAAGTCCGCAAGGTCCTCAATATCCTCACCAATTCTCTGTACACCAATCGCGAAATATTTTTACGCGAACTTATCAGCAATGCCTCAGATGCTCTGGACAAGCTGCGTTTTCGCATTAATCGCGGCGAAAACCCTACTGTGGCGGATTTACCCCTGGAAATCCGTATTACGCTTGACAAGGATAAGAAGACGCTGACCATTGCCGATATCGGCCTTGGCATGACAGAGGCCGAGCTTGCCGATAATCTGGGCACTATTGCCCGCTCAGGCTCCGAGCACTTCTTGGCGGATCTGGCCAGTGCCGAACCTCAGGAAGGCGAAGACGCCAAGGCAGATGCCTCCAATATCATTGGCCGTTTTGGTGTGGGTTTCTACTCTGTCTTTATGGTGGCTGAAAAAGTGACGGTGACCTCACGTCCGGCTTTTGTGCCTGAGGGCGGAGACAATGCAGCCCATGTTTGGACGAGTGACGGCCTTGGCACGTTTACGCTGGAGCGCGTGGAGGATGCGGAGCCCAAGCGTGGCACCGTCATTGTCGCGCATCTCAAGGAAAATGCCCTTGAGTTTGCCGAAAAATACCGCATTGATTCCGTGATCCGCAGCCATTCAGCCTTTGTGCCCTTCCCGGTTTTTGTCGACGGCGAGCAGGCCAATACACAGCCCGCGCTCTGGCGTGAGCCAAAAACCTCGGTGACGCAAGAGCAGTATGCCAGCTTCTATAAATCCTTGACGTATGACGGCAAGGATCCCCTTGATGTGCAGCATATTTCCGTGGATGTGCCTGTGCAGTTTTCCGCACTGCTCTTCATCCCCTCAACTGCTCAGGATTTCTTCGGGCAGGATCAGGAACTTTGGGGGCTCGACCTATATACCCGCCGTGTGCTCATTCAGCATAAGAACAAGGACCTTCTGCCGGAATATCTTGGCTTTATGAAAGGTGTGGTTGATGCTGAAGATCTGCCGCTGAACATTTCACGTGAAACATTGCAGGAAAATGCCCTGCTGCGTAAGATTCAGCAGGTTCTGGTCAAGCAGACCCTGAGCAAACTTGAAAAAATGGCCAAGGATGAAACTGAGAAATACGACGAATTTTGGCGTCTGCATGGTCGTGTCTTTAAACTCAGCTACCGTGACTATGCCAATCACGACCGCGTCTGCGCCCTGATGCGCTTTACCTCGTCGGCCATGCCGGACACTGAAACGGGGAAGGAGGCCTTGACGAGTTTTGACAGCTATATGGAACGTGCCAAAGAAGGACAGAAGACGTTCTGGTATGTCGCTGCCCCCAACCGCGAAGCTGCCAGACTGAGCCCGCATATGGAGCGCTTCCGTAAAAAGGGTCTTGAGGTCCTCTTCCTTCTCGATCCTGTGGACGAATTCCTCATGGAAAACCTTGGCAAGTACAAGGAATGGGACTTTAAGTCTATTGAGACAGCTGCTGATGATGCTCTCAAGGATTTTGCCGATCAGGAAGAGTCGGAAAAAGAAAAGACGCCTCCGCTGTCTGCCGAGGATTCCACGACTTTTGATCACCTGCTGGGTCTGATCAAGGATATCCTTGGCGAGCGCGTAAAAAATGTTGTGGTCTCGCACAGACTGGCCGACAGCCCCGCTGTCCTTGTCTCTCCTGACGGCATGACTTCGTCCATGGAAAAAATCATGCGTGTGATGCAGAAGGACGAATCTCTGCCGGTGCGTAATATGGAAGTCAACAGGGATCACCCGCTTCTGCGCAATATGCTGCGTGTTTACAAGGCCAACAAGGAAGATCCCTTCTTGCGTGAAATGACAGAAACGCTCTTTGACGCCTGCCTGCTTCTCGATGGTTACGTTAAGGATCCTCAGCTCGTGGCAGCTCGTACGCGTGCTTTGCTAGAAAAAAGTGCCGGTTGGTACACTGAGGTCATGAAATACTAAATTCAGCACAAAAACAAAGAAAGCCGGGATCCCCATGCATCCCGGCTTTCTTTGTTTTTGTGCTGTCTTGGCGAGTCGTACTGTTAGCATGCTCACGTGCATGCATTGGCCTGTGTGCCCCACATTGCTCTGAGAAACGACGGTTTCTGTCAACGCAAGGCGGTCACGAAATCATCAAGACTTGTCGTTCACATAGCCTTGTTTGCAGTCTTGCACCTGCTGACAGAAGGTCGTGCACAGATAGTGGCAAGCCAGATTCCCAGAACAATCAATACACCGCCGAGAATTTGCGTGAAGGTGACCGTTTCATGGAGAATGAGCACTGATCCGATGCCCGCAAAGAGCGGAAGGCTATAATAGATAATCCCTGCCCGGACCGGGCCAATGCTGTCGATTCCCACTGTCCACAGCCAAAAGGCGAGCGCCGAGCAACCTAGACCGGCATAGGCGAGGCCTGTCACAAGAGGCAGGCTGATTGTCGGCAGTGGCAGAAGCCAGATTTCTATAGCCACACAGGGTAGGGCATAGATCAGACCAAGGCTGAAGACCGCCGCATTGAAGCCTGATGGTGAAATATCTCTTGGTCTTTTGCGCATCAGCAGGGAATAGAGGGCAAAGCAGAGCATGCAGCCCATGGTCCAAAGATCACCACTGTTGATCTTGATGGCTGAGATATGCGCAAATTCGCCCCGCAAGACGAGAATGACAATGCCTGTGAACGCTGTGAGCATGCCTAGCAGGCGCATGGGGCTGATGGGCTCAGCGTAGAAGATGCGGGCAAGGATGAGAATAACAAGAGGCGTTGCCGGCATGAGCAGCGCCATGTTTAGACTTTCCGTTGTCTGACCGGCTTTGTAGACAAACGTATTCATCAGGGTCACGCCAAGGATGCCCATGACCGAGAGATAGCCAAGATGGCGGATAATTGCCTGCTTGTCTGAAGCAAGGTGTTTCAGGGCAAAGGGTAAAACAGCGACAAGAGCAATGACCCAGCGCCAGAAATTGAATTGGCAGGGTGGAATGCTTGTGGCAAGAGCTCTGGCCGCGATGAAATTGCCGGACCAGATGACAGTTGCAAGCAGTGCTGCCCCATAGCCTGTGCAGCCATGCATAGATTTAGGCAATCGCAAGATCGCGCAGAAGGTTGTCTACGGCCATCTGCCCCATGGTGTCTGTAGCTCCTGCCGTTGAAGAGGCACAGTGTGAACCCATGACGAGATTGTCAAGCGTATACCAGCGAGGGTCTGTGGGCGGTTCCTGGACAAAGACATCAAGACCTGCGGCATAGATTTCACCCTCAGTTAATGCCCAGAGCAAGGCTGCCTCATCGACCAGGTCGCCTCGGGCGGTATTGACGAGAATAGCCGTCTTTTTCATGGCACAGAGACGCTCTTTGGAAATCATCTGATGATTTTCCGGGGTGAGGGCGGCATGGAGGGTGATGACATCGGATTCGGCAATGAGCGTGTCAAGATCCGTATAGCAGATATTATTGGCTTTGGCATACGTCTCGTCTTTGTAAATATCGTAGGCGAGAACTCGCATGGAAAAGCCTTGGGCACGTTTGGCCACACATTTGCCCACACAACCTAGGCCCACAATGCCCAGGGTTTTGCCATAGAGATCTATACTCGTGATTTTTCCCCAGTCTTTCTGCCGGCATCTCCGGTCAATGAGATTGACACGTCTTGCGCAGGCGAGCATCAGGGCAAAAGCGTAGTCGGCCACGGCATTGCTGTTGGCACCAACGGTTCTGGAAACTTTGATGCCAAGACGTTGGCAGGCCTCAAGATCGATATTATCCGTGCCTACACCGTATTTGGCGATGGCTTTGAGTTCCTTGGCCTGATCAAGCACACGCTGATTGACCGGGTCAATGCCCAGAATGAGGCCGGCACAGTCGGCGATTTTTTCACACATCTGCTGCTCAGTGAGAATGCCGCCTGTGTCGTTGCGCACAACTGTCAGTCCCTTAGCCGTTAATTGGTCAAAGAGGGCTGGATTGTTTTTTCCGAAAGAACGGGGAGTAACGAGAACCTTCATAGTTTTTTTCAGCAACCTGAACGGCGCTGCCTCCTCTTATCGTAGACTGTGACCAGCTCGGACACTGAGCTGACTTGAACCCTGGGCACGAAATTCCATGGTTTGACAGGCACTCAGCAGACAGAGCGCTATCAGCATGAGAATCAAAAGCCTGCTCATTGTTTCCCCTGAATAATACGGGCTCCTGGCGGGACATCAGTGGTGACCCAGACATTACCGCCGATAACGCTATTGTCCCCAATAGTCACGCGTCCGAGAATAGTCGCTCCGGCGTAGACAGTGACGTGATTGCCGAGAACAGGATGGCGGGCAATCCCCTTGGTCAGGCTGCCGTCGGCGTTTTTGGGGAAGGAGAGTGCTCCCAGGGTAACCCCCTGGTAGAGACGGCAATTGCTGCCGACAATGCTTGTTTCGCCAATTACCACACCTGTGCCGTGATCAATGAAGAAACTGGGGCCTATGGTAGCACCAGGGTGAATATCAATGCCTGTATGGGCGTGGGCCATTTCTGAAATGATGCGCGGTATGAGTGGCACTTTTAGCGAGTAGAGAACATGGGCGATACGATGATGGAACATGGTGTACATGGAAGGATAGCAGAAAATGGTCTCGCCGGGGGATGTGGCTGCAGGGTCGCCTTCATAGCCGGCCTGGGCATCCAGGGCCAAAAGATCACGAATTTCTGGCAATTGCTCCATGAGAGCAAAGGTGCAGGCCTCAGCGCGCTCCCTGAGAACCATGTCGTTGGCTTTCTTTTGATCGATGGCTTCGGCAAAGGCAAAACCGCATTGTATCTGATCTCGCAAAAGGCGGTAGACACTGTCGAGATTGGCCGCTAGATGGTAGCGCACAGAGCGCACACTGACACTGGCTCCAAAATAGCCTGGAAAAATGATGGCCCTCAGTCGCTGCATAATTTCCGTGAGCTGGGAGAGCTGTGGCATGGAGGCTGTCGATGGCGTCTGGCACCAGACTTTTTGCAGCGACTGACTGTCACAGAGACGATCCACGACGGAATCGATCTCAGGAATGGATGTGGTGATAGATGTGCTCATGGCAATGTCGTGACGTGGGTTAAAAAAGGTGAATAGAGTCCACGGAATCTTATACTTCTGACACGCTCAGAAGAACACCATATAAAAGCGATGTTGCACAGGTTTATGGTTGAGTCCAGGGCAATTACAGCAGGTGAAGGGCGTTTAAGCGTGTGAGAATGCCCCGATCTGCAGGCAAAAACTCCAGCTTGAGCGCCTCCTGGGGAGAAAGCCAGCGCAAGATCTGATTTTCTTTGGAACAGGGCTCACCGGTAAAAGCGCGCACATGGAAAAAATAGAGCCGAACGCGGTAGTTGAGCTCGTGATAGTCATGCTCTATGGTTTGCCACAGCGCATGCTCCTGTACCTTGATGCCAAGTTCTTCGGAAAGCTCTCGCACGAGCGCTTCTTCAGGACGCTCATTAGCTTCACATTTTCCCCCGGGAAATTCCCAAAGACTTTTAAAAGGACCACTTTTTGTGCGTTGAGCTGCAAGAAAAAGGGACTCTCGCCAGATGATGCCTGCAGCGACTTCTATGACAGGTCCCTCTGTCAACGTTTTCTCTAAGGTATTGTTCATACACAACCTTTAGTCAGCACCCCTTCAAGCCTGATCTTTTCAATCTCTTCTTCCAGCCCCTGCAGCTTTTCTAGAAGCTTTTCGCTTTTATCCTTGCACTCCTCAAAACGTTTGAGCAATTCGCCTGAACGCTTCTGATCGGCATAGACCTCAGGATCTACAAGCTCCTCCTCAATGGCGCTCTGAAGATTCAAGGTGTCGTTAAGTTCATTTTCACAACGTTCATAGGCTGTGCGCAAAGGCTTGAGCTTGCGATGAAGGGCATTGCGCCGTTCTGCCTGCTCGCGCTTCTGCTTTTTCAGAGCATCACGAGAAAGCTGATTGAGAGCCTCGTTTTTGTCTGCCTTTTCGTCTTTTTTCTCAGGCTCTGCAGGCAGATGTCGACTCGCTTCAAAAGCCTGATAGTTTTCATAGACAGTAAGCCCAGTGGGGGAGAGCTCCCAGGCTTCAGCAGCCGTTTCCTGCAGGAGCCAACGGTCATGGGCCACCATCAGGAGCGTGCCGTTATAGTTTTGGAGCGCTTTGAGCAGGGCCTCGCGGCTTTCCAGATCAAGATGGTTGGTTGGTTCGTCAAGCAAAAGGAGGTTACAGCGCCTGAGAAAGAGGCTCGCCAGCACAAGACGACATTTTTCTCCACCTGACAGCTGCGTAATCTGCCTGTCAAAATAGCTTTCGCCGAGAAGAAAAAGACCTAGGACACTCATGAGTTCTTCTTCGGTGCAGTGAGGATCTGAAAGCCTGCGAATCTCACCAAACACTGTGGATTCTGCCCGCAGGGTATCCATCTGATGCTGAGTATAATAGCCCATACGTAGCTGCTGGGCACTGGCGATATTGCCGCCTGTGCGCGCTAAATGACCTGAGAGCAACTTGAGCAGCGTAGATTTGCCGCAGCCATTGTGTCCCACCAGGGCAATGCGGTTGCCGCGGTAAATGGTAAAGGTGAGCTGCGGCCAGAGATATTTGCCATCAGGGAAATGAAAGTCGAGTTCTGAGACCGCCAGAACGATTTTTTCCACATGCGGCGCTTCAGGCCAGAAAAAACGCAGTTCCCGCCGTTTGGGCTCAGCGCGATAATCCTCAAGTTCCTTTTCCAGGCGTTTGGCCATCTTCTGATGAGACGATGCCTGACGCGCCTTGGTCGCCTTGGCGCGGAAACGGTCCACAAAAGCCATTTTGCGTGAGAGCTCATCCTGCAGGGCCTGGCGTTCGCGTTCACGCTGGGCATTGTACTCTTCTTGCAGCGTTAGAAACTGTGTGTAGTTGGTTTTGCGGAAAATGGGTTTGGACAGACCAAGATAGAGAACATGATTGGCAATGGTGTCCATGAAGCGGCGGTCATGGGCCACAAAAATCAGAACACCTTGGAAGGCGAGGAGAAATTCCTCAAGCCATTCCACCGCATCAATATCCAGATGGTTGGTCGGCTCGTCAAGGAGAAGTACGTCTGCGCCTGCAGTGAGAACTCGTGCAAGTTTGGCGCGTTCACGCCAGCCACCGGAAAGCTCCCCGAGGCAGCGTTGCCATTTGGACTCGGAAAATCCCAGGCCTGAAAGCACTTTTTTGGCCCGCTGCTCGGGATTATAGCCATAACTGCGCTCAAGTTCACTCTGGGTCTGCATCAGCTGCTTGAGCCGGCGTTCATCCTTTTCGCTGGCAGCTTCCTCCCATTGTGTCCAGAAATCCTGCCAGTCAAGGAGCACGTCGAGCACATAGGTCAGAAGCTGCGTGTGCAGAGCCTCGTCTGAAAGCTCTTGCTCAACATAGCCAAGACGGCAGCCCTTGGGCAGAATGACTTTGCCGGCATCAGGTTCTTCAAGGCCAGCCATGATGCGCAAAAGCGTGGATTTGCCTGTGCCGTTGGGGCCACAGACACAGAGACGCATCCCGGAATCAACTTCCAGTGAAAAATGCGAGAAGATATCGTGGCCGCCGAAAGATTTGGAGAGATCCTGTAAGGTGAGTTTCACAGCCAACCTCGTAGACGGTAGCCTTCGACACTTTCTCGCATACCCTCGGAAAGCGTGATCTTGGGGCTGAAGCCTGTGTCCTGCATAAGACGAGAACAGTCACAGACCCAGCCAGCCTCGCGCGCTTCACGGTATTTGTCGAGATTCCAATTGGGCGCGCGTACGGTCTTTTTTGGGCTTACACAGGCACACAGCTGCCCCCAGAGGCTCGCAAAGAAGGCGGAAATGGCCATAACTGGCAAGGGTATGTGAAAAATAGCGGCCTTTTTGCCCAAAGCCTGACTCATGGCCTGGCAAAAACTCTCCATAGTATGGCGGTTCCCGTCGCTGACATGGTAAATACCCTGGGCCCCGGGGGATGTGGCACAAATCAAAGCCTGGGCCATATCGTCTCCGTGGATGCAGGAGACGGGAAAGCTGCGTCCATAACCCGGGCTTACGGCAAAACCATGCTTAGCTCCCTGAAAGACCGGGAGAAGACCCTTATCTCCTGAACCATAAATGATACCGGGCCTCAGGATCACAAGCTCACCGTGATAGTGGGCCATAAAGGTGCGTTCAACGAGAAGCTTGGACCAGCCATAGGCAGAAACAGGCTTGGGCAGACAGGTATCCTGAGCACCTTGTGCAGAAGCGTCCGGGCCTGAGGCTGCCATGCTCGAGAGGAGGACCACCTTTTGGGGAGGATTGGCAACGGAGGCTAGGGCTTCGCAGAGTCTTTGGGCTGAGACGCCATTTTGCTCAAGATAGGCTTGAAAACCAGTGCCAAAGAGCAGCGCTGCCATATGGATAAAGATATCCTGGTCGTTTAATGCCTCCTTCAGGCCTGCACCTGTTGTCAGATCACAGACAAAAATGTTGACTGAGGCCGGCAGGCGCGAAGTATCTGAACTTGAGCGCACGATACAACTCACTTCGGCCCCAGCCTGCACGAGCTTGGGAACGAGATGTCCACCCACAAAACCTGTGGCGCCGGTAAGAACTAGACGTTTTCCCGCGAGCATCTGCATGTGACAATGTCCTTGCGATAGATTCGGTAACGTTTGGTGATAGTGCCAGAAAAATCTTCGATGAGATCACAGATGGCGGTATTGTCCTCAAGCACCCAGGAGCCTTCAACCCATTGAAGATCCTTATTTTTACGCGCCTGCTGGAGCATATAGCCAAGCAAGAGAGACGGCAGACCGAGCAGTCTGAAACGTTCTTCAATGCCAAAAAGCATAATGCGATAGCCACGGCGGAAAAGCGGGCGCTGGCTCAGATAGTGGAAGGGTGCAGACAGTCTGAATCTCCCATTGAGCTTGCGTAGGAGAGGTGTCAGATCAGGTAGGGCCAACATGCCGGCGCAGGCTTGGTTCTCATGAAAGAAAAGGACAAAATAGTCGCAGTCCACAATGGGAAGCATCTCTTCAACCATCAGTTCTTCTTCAGCCCGGGAAAGGGGCGTATAGAGGAAATTTTTGGCCCAAGAACTACGATAAATGGCCAAAAGGCTTTGGATATCTTCCTTGAGCGTTGCTTGGCTGGCATGGCGGACGCTGAAGGAATTGGCAAGAGATGAATCAAAAGTTGGCAAGTTCTGAAGAGCCTTGGCATCTCTGAGAATACGATAGGCAAAGAGATCCTGCTCCTTGTAAGCCTGCCAGGATGCCAGAAGTTCTGCGTAGTAAGGCGGATTCCAGGGCATCATAAGCGCCGGCGGTTCATCAAAACCATCAACGAGCAGGCCACAGGTATAATTGGTTGAGGGATTGAGGGGACCACGGATAAAGGTCATGCCCTGGGCTGCCAGCCAGTCCGAGGCTGCATTGAGCAGCGCATGGGCTGCTTCACGGTCATTGCGGCATTCAAAAAAACCAAAGGCTCCGCAGCTTTCGTGGGCATAGCTATTGTAGGTGTGGTCTACAATGGCGGCGATGCGGCCAATAACCTGGCCCTTGCGCCTGGCCAGAAAGAGTCGAACGTCAGCATTTTTCCAGAATGGATGACTTGTCGAAGATAAAAGGAGACGCTCCTGGCTGCGTAGGGGTGGAACCCAGAGCGATTGGGCATGGAGTGTGTAAGGCAATTCTATGAAGGCCTGAAGATCAAGGCCTGAGAACACGGGAAAAATGCCCACACTCATACTTCGTCCAGTTTGAGACTGCCGCGCAGTTCCTGAAGGGAGGTGATACCACATTCTTCACAGAGCCTGGGCAGATCCTGAACCATGGAGAAAGACGCTCTCGGATCCATGAAATTGGCTGTGCCGATTTCGACGGCGCTTGCTCCGGCAATGATGAACTCGAGAATATCTTCGCAGCAGCAGATGCCGCCGACACCGATGACAGGAATCTTGACGGAGCTGGCAACCTGCCAGACACAGCGCAACGCCACAGGTTTGATCGCAGGGCCAGAAAGACCGCCAATGATATTGGCCAGCCTTGGGCGGCGAGTGCGGTAATCAATGCTCATGCCCTGCAGAGTATTGATGCAGGAGATGCTATCTGCTCCGGCAGCTTCTACGGCACGTGCTATGGCCTTGATATCTGTGACATTGGGCGAGAGCTTGACCATAACATGTTTGTGTGGCGCATGTTCACAAACAGCACGTGTGACCTCGGCAGCTAGGTCTGGATCCTGCCCGAAGAGGACGCCACCGCACTTGACATTGGGGCAGGATATATTCACCTCAAGGGCGCTGATGCGCACATCCGTGTCCAGACGCGCTGCAAGACTGGCGAACTCTTCGACAGAGGCTGCATAGATATTGGCAATGACGGCTGTATGCTGCCAGGGCAGACGCGGCAATGTTTTACTCAGAAAATACTCGGCCCCATCGTTTTGCAGACCCACGGCATTGAGCATGCCGGCCGTCGTCTCAACAATGCGTGGCGTTCTGTTACCCTGTCTGGGTTCCAGAGAAAGTCCTTTGACAATAAATCCGCCAAGGCTCGAAAGATTGCCATAGGCGGAAAATTCTGCGCCGTAGCCAAAGGTTCCTGAAGCCGTGAGCACCGGATTTTTCAACTCAAGACTGTGGCGTTGGCCGTGAAGCGTTACGTGGAGATCCACCTGCTACTCCTTGCAGATGAGAAATTCAAAAAGGTTATTCGAGGACGAGGTCACTGGCCCAGAACACTGGACCGCGTGTGCAGACCTGTTGATAGCCCTCTTCCTTGCTGCTGTTTGAGCGCACTTTGGTTACGCAACCAAGGCAGGCTCCTACACCGCAGGCCATGCGGTTTTCTAAGGACAGTTGTGCTCTGGCTTTGTATTTTACGACAAAACCGTGCACGGTACGTAGAAATGGCATGGGGCCGCAGGCAAGAACCAGGCCGTTTTGCTCTGCATTGTCCTTGATGCGCTCTTCGAGAGAAAAAATGAGATTGTCGAGATCTCCGGGAATGGTCTCGCGCAGCGTATCCATGGTTATGCGTTCGTTGATGCTGTCGACAGGATAGCAGTCCAGAGGCGGGCGGTGCCCAAAAAGCATGGTCAAATTCCAGGGCTGAGGATGTCTGTGTACATAGCCGACGAAGGGCGCAATGCCCATGCCGCCGGCCAGCAGCAGGGTCGGTGTATTCTCTTCCATGGCAAAACCATTGCCCAGCGGGCCCCAGACCAGGACCTTATCACCGCTTTTGGCTTGGGCAAGTCTGCGCGTGCCACGTCCCAGAACCTGGAAAAAACAGATGAGATGCCGCTCGTCCAGATGGCAGATGCCCAAGGGCCTTGCCCAGGGAATTTCAAGACCAAAAGAAAAAGGACGGACCATGACAAACTGGCCAGGCGCCCATTGTTGCCAATCAGGGCTGGAAAGCCTCAGAGCGTAGAAAAGAGGTTGGCTTCCAGTTTGCCCAAAGGGGACAAGGTCAAGGACCGTAAGTTCCACACAGCGTTCAGCTTTCATCAGATATTCAGCGTTGCATCCCGTAGGAAGTAACTGCTGCCTCACTCAAAATAGGTAATGCGAGAGACCGCGTAAAGACGGCTGGCGAAAGTCAAGATGTTCTCTTAGACGTCAACGATCTCAAGGAACGACTAGCATAGCAAAAGAGTTGTGCCGAGACAACGCCGAAAATCCTGGGGCAGAGGCTTTCCACGACTTTACGGGAAGACTGTTTTTGTGCCATGAAGGGAGCCGCAGCCTGATAAACATTGAAGATTACGAGGAGTATACGTATGGATGAGATTTTTGCCCGGCGCCGCAACCGCCTGCGCGAACTCATGCTGGAAAAGGGTTTTGACGCCGTACTGATCAGTTATGCGGCCAATAGATTCTACCTTTCAGGTTTTGAGCTGCACGATGTGCAGTTTAATGAGACCTCTGGTTATCTCGCTGTTGGCGCTGACGGGCGAGATATCCTGCTCACCGATCCGCGCTACTTGGAAGCTGCCGCAAAATGTCTTCCGAGAGAAAATATTGTCATCTACAAGGGGGCTCAGCACGAGGCAATGAGCAAAACTCTGAAAGGGCTTGGTCGACGCATTGGTCTTGAAATGGATGCTTTGAGCATGAATTGTGTGCGTACCCTTGCCGCTAGCTGCCCAGAGCTTTCCTTTGAAAGCTGCGACGGCATGACAGAGGGCTTGCGCCAGATGAAAGACAGCAGGGAAATTGCCGCACTCGAGAAGTCCTTTGTCTTGAACCATAACATGCTTACCTGGCTTGAAGGCGAGCTTGTCCCGGGGCTTAGCGAGAAAGAGGTCAGCTGGAAGATCGAACGCTATTTCCGGGAAAATGGAGCCAGTGAACTGGCTTTTGAAAGTATTGTGGCTATTGATGAGAACGCGGCAATGCCTCATGCCCTCGCAAGTGACAAGACGATTACCGAAAACTGCCTTGTATTAGTTGATGTGGGGTGCAGAGTGGATGGCTATTGTTCAGACCAGACAAGAACCTTCTGGGTCGGTGGTCAAAAAGATTCCCGCTTTGAGGAAACGCTTGCCCTGGTGCGCGAGGCACAAAGCGCTGCTATAGCGTGTATGCATCCAGGGGTTGCCTTCGCAGACGTCTATGCGCAGGCGAGAAATGTCTTTGAAAAGGCAGGCTGTGCCGAAGCTTTTACTCATGGCCTTGGTCACGGCGTTGGCCTCGAAACACATGAGAAGCCATCGCTTTCACCACGCAGTCAAGGAAAGCTTCAGGCTGGTATGGTTGTGACGGTCGAACCCGGTCTTTATTATCCCCAATGGGGCGGCTGCCGCTGGGAAAATACGGTGCTCGTCGTAGAGGACGGGGTGCGCATTCTCTAGCAAAAGGGACGATAGTCGTGGACAAACCAATATACCTTATCGGAGCTCGCGCAAGCGGCAAGAGCACCCTGGCAAAGATTGTTGCGACACGCTTGAGGGGCTATCAAGCTATTGATACAGATCTTTTGCTGACAGAGCGTCTTGGGACAAGTATCGCGGATTTCGTGAGTGGCTACGGCTGGTCACGCTTTCGGGAGGAAGAATGTCTTACCTTAAGCCACGTGGCCAGGATGGCAAGCACACGTCCTCTCGTTGTTGCTACAGGCGGAGGTATCGTTCTTGATCCTCGAAATTGCCAGCTTATGGCTTCGACTGGCTGGGTCTGCTATCTTAAAGTGTCGGAGGCGGTCTTGATTGAGCGGCTTAAGGGCGAGCCCAAAGGCGAGCTTCGGCCTTCACTCGGCAAAGGGAGCATAGAAGAAGAGGTTAAAAGGGTGCTTGTCGAACGCAGTGCCCTTTATGAAGCGTGTGCAAACTATATTCTTCTTGCAGAGAGACCCTGTGAGGAGCTTTGCTTGGAGATCACGGAAAAGTACCAGAAGAGTGTTCAGTAACCGAGTTTTTGTTGAGAAAGCATTGACATGACGTGCTGAGGGAAGTAAAATTGTTGCGAGTATTTTGCTATTAGGCAGGGTAGTGGTGAAAAGCGCTTCCAGAGGGGGAATTTGCATGCTTGATCTCAATATCACACTGCTTTTTCAATTGGTTAATTTCTTCATCGCCGTGTATCTTCTCAATGTTCTGTTAGTGCGGCCTGTACGTCAGATTCTTAAACGACGCCAGCAGATTGTTGATGATATGAGCGGCGAAGCGGAGACCTTCGAAAGTCAGGCCGAAAAAAGCCTCGCAGATTATGATGCTGCCCTCAAGCAGGCACGTCAGGAAGCTGCCCAGGCTCGCCTGCAGGGTCGTGAGCAGGGACAGGCAGAACAGCAGTCCCTGGTTGCTCAGGCACAGAAGGAAGCACGCTCCATTCTGGATCAGGCACGTGTCTCCCTGCAGAAGGAAGCTGATGATACCTTGGCTGCTTTGCGGGCTCAGGCTGGAGCCCTTTCTGAAAAACTCGCGGATCGTCTGATTAAAGGCTGATCCTTTAATCTTTAAGAGTGATGTGCGCAAGATATTGGGGGTGCAACTTGAATTCACTGCCAAGAAAAGGGTTCATTTGCTACGTGGCGCTGCTCGTCTGTCTTTGTGCTACGGAAGCCTTGGCTAATGAGGGCCACGAGTACCGCTGGGGTGATTTTGCCTACCGTGTAGTCAACTTTATCATCTTCTTTGGCATTCTCTGGTACTTTACGGGTAAACTGATCAAGAACTATTTCCGGGGTCGTCGTCAAAACATTCAGGATACGTTCGATAATCTCGACAGCCGTCGCGAAGCGGCCAAGAAAAAGCTGAGTGAAGTCGAAGCGCACATTGCTAACCTCGAGCAGGAGCGGCGTGCTATTCTTGATGAAAGCCGTAGCCAGGCCGAGGCCCTGAAGAAAAATATTATTGAAGACGCTAAACGCCAGGCTGAACAGATTGTGGCTCAGGCCCGTCTGACAGCTGAAAACGAAGGTCGTTCCATTTTGTCTCAGGTTCGGTCAACCATGGCCGATGAAATTGTGGATGCGGCAGAAAAGCTTCTGCGGGAAAAACTGGGGCCCGCCGAACATGAGAAGCTTATCACCAATTCCCTTAATAAGGTGGTGCTCCATTGATTAATACCGTGGTTGCACGCAGGTACGCCAATGCGATTTTTGCACTGGGCGAAAAGGAAGGGGATGAGGCACTGACCAAGCGTGGTGAGTGCCTGGCGAATTTGAAAAGCATGATTGCCGCAACGCCCGGCCTGGATTTGACCTTAAAAAGTCCTGTTGTCAATGTTGAGGAAAAGAAAGCGGTACTTGCAAAGCTGCTTTCCAAACTCAAAGCTGATAAGATCATGAAGAATTTCTGCTTTTTGTTAGCAGACAAAGAGCGGCTCTCCTTCCTGCGTGACATTGCCACGCGTTACGGTGAACTGCTGGATGAGAAAAAAGGCATTGTTCGTGGTCGCGTGACAACGGCAATTCCGCTTTCGCCTGAAACCGAAAAGTCTATTTTGAACTCTCTTTCAAAGAAAAGCGGTGGTGAGATAAAACTGGAATTTGCTGTCGATGCAAGTATCCTTGGTGGAATGGTGCTCCATATGGGAGATCGTGTGCTGGATGCAAGTCTGCGAGCGCAACTGAGTATCCTGCGGGAGACTTTCAAGAGGGGTGAGTAAGGAGATGCAGATCAAAGCTGAAGAGATTAGCAAGATCATCCAAGAGCAAATCCAGAACTACGATCAGCGCGTGGAAATGAGCGAGACCGGTACCGTTCTCTATATCGGTGACGGTATTGCCCGCGTGCACGGCGTGCAGAATGCCATGAGCATGGAACTGCTGGAATTCCCCGGCGGTGTCATGGGCATGGTCCTCAACCTGGAAGAGGACAACGTCGGCGTAGCTCTGCTTGGCTCGGATGTTGGCATTAAGGAAGGCGATCCCGTCAAACGTACTGGGAAAATTTTCTCGGTACCTGTTGGCGAGAAGGTTATGGGCCGCGTGCTCAATCCTCTTGGTGAGCCTATTGACGGTCTTGGACCGATTGAAGCCACGGAAGTCCGTCCTGTGGAAATTAAGGCACCGGGCATCATCGCTCGTAAGAGCGTGCACGAGCCCATGCCCACTGGCCTCAAGGCTATTGATGCCATGACACCTATCGGTCGCGGACAGCGTGAATTGATCATCGGCGACCGTCAGACCGGAAAAACCGCTGTCTGCATTGATGCCATTCTTGCTCAGAAAGAAACAGATATCCACTGCTTCTATGTGGCCATCGGTCAGAAGAAGGCTTCGGTGGCTCTTGTTGCTGATACCCTGCGCAAGTATGGCGCCATGGAGTACACCACCATCATTTCTGCTACGGCGTCGGATCCTGCTCCCCTGCAGTACATTGCCGCGTATACCGGCTGCACCATGGCAGAGCACTACCGTGACAACGGTAAACACGCCCTGATCATTTATGATGACCTGTCCAAACAGGCTGTGGCCTACCGTCAGATGTCACTTCTGCTTCGTCGTCCTCCCGGACGTGAAGCTTTTCCCGGCGACGTTTTCTACCTGCATTCCCGCCTGCTGGAAAGAGCTGCTAAGCTCAATGACAGCCTTGGCGGCGGTAGCCTGACGGCTCTGCCTATCATTGAAACCCAGGCAGGCGACGTTTCAGCCTATATTCCCACGAACGTTATTTCCATTACTGATGGCCAGGTGTACCTGGAACCCAACCTGTTTAACGCCGGTGTGCGTCCCGCTATTAACGTTGGACTTTCGGTCTCGCGTGTGGGTGGTGCCGCTCAGATCAAGGCCATGAAACAGGTTGCTGGTACCATGCGTCTCGACCTGGCGCAGTACCGCGAATTGGCCGCTTTTGCTCAGTTCGGTTCTGACCTCGACAAGGCCACCAAGGCCAAGCTTGACCGTGGTGCCCGTCTTGTGGAGCTTCTCAAGCAGCCTCAGTATCGTCCCATGCCCGCCGAAGAGCAGGTAGCCTCCATTTGGGCTGCCACCCACGGTCACATGGACGATGTGCCTGTGGAGAAAATCCGTCAGTTCGAAACCGACATGCTCACGTTCATTCGTGACACCAAGAAAGACGTCCTTTCCGCTCTGAAAGAGAAGAAGGTTATCGACGATAGTATTGAGAGTGCGCTCACCGATGCTGTGACCGCCTTCAAGAAAGGCTGGCAGGCTTAATCCGGGAGGGTACTCACATGCCTTCACTAAAAGATGTCAAAATGAAGATTGTCGGGGTCGGCAAGACCAAGCAGATTACCAAGGCCATGAATATGGTGGCTTCGGCCAAACTGCGCGGTGCTCAGGCTCGTATTGAAGCCTTCCGACCCTATGCGGCAAAATACCATGATGTTCTGGCAGAACTTTCGAACAAAGTCGAAGGCAATGCCCATCCTCTGCTTGCCGAGCATGAGGAAAAGAAAACCTGCGGAATCATTCTTATCACCAGTGACCGCGGCCTGTGCGGAAGCTTCAACGGAAATATTATTTCCACCGCCTTGAAACTGGCCAAAGATAAAGCTGCTGAGGGCATGACCGTGAAGTTCAGCTGCGTGGGCCGTAAGGGTCGCGATGCTGTACGTCAGGCAGGTTACGAGATTCTGACTGCTTTTGCTGACAGAATGGGAAGCATAGACTTCTCTCTCGCAAGCACCGTGGCTCAGGAACTCATTCATGGTTATGAGACGCTTGATTTTGACGAGGTCTGGCTGATCTACGGAGAATTTGTCTCCATGGCCCAGCAGCCTCCCAAGTCGCTCTGTCTTTTGCCGTTAAAGACTCCGGAAGCGGAAGAACAAGCTGCTCCCGCCGAGACTGGGCCTCACTGTGAATACATCTATGAGCCCAAAGAAGAGCAATTGCTGGCGGAACTTTTGCCTCGCTATGTCAATGTGCAGGTTTACCGTGGACTTCTGGACACTTCAGCCAGTGAACATGCCGCGCGTATGGCGGCTATGGACAACGCCACACGTAACTGCAATGAGCTGATCAATTCCTTGACTCTGCTCTACAACAAGACGCGTCAGGCTTCCATCACCAGCGAACTCATCGATATCGTCGGCGGCGCAGAAGCGCTGAACGGTTAAGGAGCCGTAGTATGAGCAAAAATACCGGAAAGATCGTTCAGGTCATCGGCGCTGTCGTGGACGTCGCGTTCCCCGACGGCAACTTGCCGAATATCCTGAACGCCCTTGAGATTAAAAACCCAAATAATGCCAACGCATCGGATCTGGTTTGCGAAGTGGCGCAGCATCTCGGCGACAATGTGGTTCGTACCATTGCCATGGATGCCACCGACGGCCTGACCCGTGGCATGGAGGCCGTTGATACAGGTAAACCTATCATGGTTCCTGTAGGCAAGGCTTCTGTGGGTCGTATCCTGAATGTTCTGGGGCGTCCCGTGGACGAGCTGGGGCCGGTCAATGCGGATAAATATTATCCCATTCACCGTCCTGCCCCCGAGTTCACCGAACAGAACACCAAGGTCGAACTGCTGGAAACCGGCATCAAGGTCGTCGACTTGCTCGTTCCTTTCCCCAAGGGCGGCAAGATGGGTCTCTTTGGTGGCGCCGGCGTGGGCAAAACCGTTATTCTCATGGAAATGATCAATAACATTGCCCAACAGCACGGTGGTTCTTCAGTTTTCACAGGTGTGGGCGAACGCACCCGTGAAGGCAATGACCTCTATCACGAACTCAAAGAAGCTGGTGTTCTTGAGCGCTCCACCTTGGTCTATGGCCAGATGAATGAGCCTCCGGGAGCCCGTGCTCGTGTGGCCCTTACTGGTCTTGCCTGCGCGGAATACCTGCGTGACGAAGAGCATCAGGACGTGTTGCTCTTTATCGACAATATCTTCCGTTTCACTCAGGCTGGTTCAGAAGTGTCCGCTCTTCTCGGTCGTATGCCTTCCGCGGTGGGTTATCAGCCTACCCTCGGTACTGACCTCGGTGCCCTGCAGGAACGCATTACCTCCACCAATAAGGGGTCCATTACGTCAGTGCAGGCCGTCTACGTGCCCGCTGACGACTTGACTGACCCTGCGCCTGCAACGACGTTCTCGCACTTGGACGGTACATTGGTGCTTTCGCGTCAGATCGCGGAACTTGGTATCTATCCTGCTGTGGATCCTCTGGACTCCACATCACGTATTCTTTCTCCCGACGTTGTGGGCGAAGAGCACTACAATGTCGCCAGACGTGTACAGATGGTGCTCCAGAAGTACAAGGAGCTGCAGGATATTATCGCCATCCTTGGCATGGACGAACTCTCCGACGAAGACAAGCTTACGGTGGCCCGTGCCCGTCGTATTCAGCGCTTCCTTTCCCAGCCCTTCCACGTTGCTGAAATCTTCACCGGTACACCCGGTCAGTATGTTAAGCTCGAGGATACTATTAAGGGCTTCAAGGGTATTCTGGACGGTGAGTATGACGAACTGGCTGAAGGTGACTTCTACATGCTCGGCGGCATTGATCAGGCTGTTGCCAAGTACGAGAAGCGTAAGCAAGAAGCCTAGGATGCCCTTTCGTTCCTACTTGCCTTTCAGTATAAGGAGTAGCTATGTCCACGCTGCAGCTTAGTGTGGTAACGCCCGATAAAACGGTAGTCAGCGAAACCGTGGAAATGTGCATCTGCCCTGGTGTGGCTGGTGAATTCGGTGTCTTGCCGAATCACGTTTCCATCCTTTCTGCGCTGAAGATCGGAGATCTGCGTTACCGGGTTAATGGCAAGGACGAGCATGTCTTTATCTCTGGTGGCTTTGCGGACATGAACAATAATGTCTTGAGTGTCCTTGCCGAGTCGGCTGAAAAAGCCGCCGACATCGACGAGGCTCGCGCCAGGGCTGCCAAGGAACGTGCTGAAAAAAGGCTTGCCGAAAAAAGCGACAAGGTGGATGAAACGAGGGCCAATGCTGCTTTACAGAGGGCTTTAGTCCGTCTGCAGCTTGCAAGATCCTAGTATCGTCTTCCAGTGATTGTCAGGCGGTCTGCGACATTGCAGACCGCCTCTTTTTTTATCTTGAACAATATTTATGCGATTTTGTCCGATTTTAGCCCAAATATCGATTTGCAGTTTTGTCCGCTTTAGCCTCATATCGACGTACGAGATCCGTTCGCAGGGCAAAATTTGCGATGCCGTGAATAGGCAAAGCTTGCGCGACAGGTACGAGATTCGGAGCGATGCCTCGATTTTTTGCTAGTAGGATCGGCCCAAGCAAAAAAATCGCCATCCTTAATATGCGATTTTGTCCGATTTTAGCCCAAATATCGATTTGCAATTTTGTCCGCTTTAGCGCTCACATCGACGTACGCGATCCGTTCACAGGGCAAAATTTGCGATGACGTGAATAGGCAAAGCTTGCGCGACAGGTACGAGATTCGGAGTGATGCCTCGGTTTTTTGCTAGTTGGATCGGCCCAAGCAAAAAAAATCGCCATCCAAGCATCTTTTTTCCCCATTTCTTCTTGAAAAAGCCTTGGTTTAGGTATAGGTTAGTCGTCATTCTGCGGGATGAAAGTTTTCTGCTATGGCCCTATCTGAAGAGAACGCCAAACGTCTTCGCACCCTGAAGCGTCTGAGAGATTCGCATTTGACCGATTCCAAACAAGTACCTTCGGAAAAACCGATCTCTGAACGCAAAAAAGCGTTCAAGGATTTTCTTATGCAGCAGCAGGCCGGCATGAGCGCTCTGGCCAGCGCTGGTGTCATCGGGCTGCATATGGTCAGCGGACCTCTTGTGGGCTTTGGTATAGGCTATGGACTTGATTGGTTTTTTGGATGTCATCCCTGGGGAAAAATTATTTTCTTGATCATCGGTATTGGAGCCGGTTTCCTTAACGTTTACCGTGATACGAAAATTTTGCTTGAGCGTATGGCAAGACGCGCGGCTGCCGAAAAAAATGCTAAAGAGCTCAAGCCATGACGCTAAGTTTCAGTCCCGTTTTTCGTATTGATAAGTGGCTGTGGAGCATGGGCCTTGGACATCCTCAGGTGATGCCCATCGTTCGCAATGAAATACTGCTCTCTGTCTCCACATTGCTTTGCGGTCTTTTGCTTTTTCTCTGGGATAACTGGCTTTTTTGGTTCGGTGTTGGGGCGGCCATTATGGCCTGGACGTTTTTTGCCCTGGCACGTTTTTTCGTACGAACTGATTTTTCCGGATTTCGCAGTCAACTTCTGTTGAGCGTGCTTGCACGCTGGACAGGCCGTCTTCTTCTGACGGTTCTCCTTCTTTATGTGGCCTTGGTACTTTGTGCTGCACCAGTATTGGCGATTTTGTCGGGACTTGTATCGGCATCCCTGGTCGCCTTAGTGACGTACGCGGTACAGGCGAAAAGATCCTAACTGCAGCAACGGGGGGTTGTTATGGCAGGTGCATTGCCAGAACCAGTACTTCTTTCTACCGCTCTTGGCCTTGATGAAATCACCATCAGCGGTCAGCTGATTGAATTTAAACATGTCTTTTTTTCCTGGGTCGCCATCGCCATCCTCGTTGTCCTCGCTCTTATGGTGCGCAAGCGTCTCACAGAAAAGACACCGGGCATGCTGCAGAATGTCTTTGAATCGGTGATTGACACCATAGAAAAATTTGTTGTCTCCAATATGGGTAAGGATGGGCATTTCTATACCCCCCTCCTTGCCGGTATGTTCCTCTATATTTTCTGTATGAATTTCTTGGGCCTTGTGCCCGGCTTTGATGCGCCAACTGCTAACTTGAATTCTACCGTGTGCATGGCGCTTTTTGTCTTTGTGCTTTACAATATTGTGGGTATCATTCGTTGGAAAGGCCATTACATCAATCAATTTACAGGTCCTTCCAAGGTTTTGATTCCGCTGATGTTGCCTCTGGAGATGGTATCCCACCTTGCCCGTCCTCTCTCTCTGTCTCTCCGTCTTTTCGGCAATATCCGCGGTGAAGAAATCGTCATGATTCTCTTCTTCTCCATGGCCCCTATTCTGAGCACAGTGCCGATCTATGCCCTCTTCCTTCTGGGCAAGACCATGCAGGCCTTCGTGTTCTTCATGCTCACCATGTTCTATCTGAAGAGTGCTCTTGAAGGACCTGAACATTAATTTGCGGGAATGGTCGCTTTGACCCAAACATATAACCGTTTAGGAGTGTATCATGCGTAAAATGCTTCTCATCGTGCTGAACACAGTCGCCCTTCTGGGCATCGCTAGCCTTGCTCTTGCTGCCGGCCTCGATCCTATGGCCATGGGCTATAGCAACCTCGCCGCTGCTCTGGGCATTGGCATCGCTGCCTGCGGCTGCGGTTGCGGCATGGGCCTGGGCCTCAAAGGCGCCTGCGAAGGCGTTGCCCGCAATCCTGAAGTGAGCGGCAAAATTACCGGTACCATGATCCTGGCCTTCGCCTTCATCGAATCCCTGGCCATTTATGCTCTTGTCATTAGCTTCATTCTTCTTTACACCAACCCCCTTGGTGCCTAGTCTGACGCAGAAAAAGCAAGACTAAATCTTGCTCAGGATATGTGAGGGCGGCTCTCAGAGCCGTCCTCTTTTTTCTTGCCTAGGACTTGTGAAAAATTGTACAAGAGCTCTATTGTGTTTTGCAGCTTCCATTCTCTAAGTGAGCCATTATGTCCAGTGAGCCGAAAAGCAAACATATTCCTCAGGCGACCGTCAAACGGCTTGCCACCTATGTTCAGGTCCTCAAAAATTTTGAGCGAGACAATGTCGAAGTCGTCTCTTCCAACCCTTTGGCTGAAGCCTGTGGTGTTCAGGGATCTCAGGTTCGCAAGGATCTTGCCTATTTTGGGGAGTTTGGCATCAGGGGTGTGGGCTATCACGTAAAAAGTCTCATGCAGTCGATTACCTCTTCACTGCGAGTGGACCATGAATGGCCCATGGTTCTCGTGGGGGTGGGCAATCTTGGCCGCGCCATGATCAACCACATTAACCGCGCTTCTTCTGCCTTTACCGTTAAGGCGATTTTTGACTGCGATCCGTTTAAAATCGGTGATATAGTCTCTGGCTTTGAGGTGATGAGCCCCAGTGAGATCCAGGAATGCGTTGAAAAAATGCATATTGATATCGGCATTATCACAACTCGCCCTGAGCGTGCGCAACGCGCCTGTGATCACCTTGTCAACGCCGGTATCACGGCCATTCTGAACTTTGCTCCTGCCCGTATCAAGGTACCTGATACCGTCAATGTCGAATACGTCGATTTTTTCCGCAACCTCTACAGCCTTGTTTTTGATTTGACGCAGAATGGACGTAACTCCTGATGTGGGCTCATTTTTGCCAGGCGCTTACCTTTCTCACGCGATTTTCTTTCTCGCACGCCTTTTCTGATCCCTCCCGCTGTGTGCCGTATTTTGTGCCTGCAGGTCTTCTTTTAGGCTTCGTCCTGACTGTGGCGTGTTTTCTCGTAAACCAGCTTTTTACGGTCATTGCTCATTGCGCTTTTCTCGCAGGCTTTGTCTGGCTTGTTCTTGAAGTATGGTTGACACGCGCCCTGCACTGGGATGGCCTCGCAGATCTTGCAGATGCCCTGGGTAGCGGTGCGCAAGGGGAACGCTTCCTTGAGATCCTTCGAGACAGTCGCCTCGGAAGTTTTGGAGCCATCACGCTTATTCTCGTCCTTCTTGGGCATTTTCTTTGTCTTTCTCTGCACAGCGCTGCGCATCAGTATGGAATTCTGATTCTTGCACCGGCCTACGCAAGAGCTGTTCCTGTCCTGCTTGCGAGAAATGCTGTCCCAAATCATGGCTCCTTGCTCGGACTTGCTGTCTTACAAGCCCTTGATAGGTACCCAACCCTGTATGCGGGCACTCTTCTATTTGTCGTTACTCTCCCCCTGCTCTTGCTTGCGTTTGTTTCTCTCTGGCAGTTCATTTTGCTTTTGGGATTGACCTGGTGCCTTGTCCGTTATCTCCACAAGAGAGCACATGAGAATGGCGGTATTTCCGGGGATTATTTTGGGGCGGGTATCGTACTCGCTCAGCTGCTATTTCTTTTTTGTACCCTTTGACTGAGGAGGCTTTATGGATTTTCTCAATTTCGTGAAAAAAGCCAGAACATGCCGGCGTTTTGCTGAAGACAAGCCTTTGAGTCGTGAAGATCTGGATTTTCTCGTGGAATGCGCCCGTCATACCCCTTCAGCCCGTAATGCCCAGCAGGTGCGTTTTGTGGAAGTGCTGAGTGAGTGTGCGGCCAAGCTTTTTCCGCTGACGCACTGGGCCATGGCTCTCAAGGACTGGAAAGGTCCTTTTGCCGGTGAACGGCCAACGGCTTTTCTGGGTCTTGCTCTCCCTAAATCCTGTGGAGAACTGGCTTTTGTTGATCTCGGCATTTGCGCGCAGACCGTACAGCTTGCCGCCACGAGCCGCGGCTTTGGTTGCTGCATCATAAAAAGCTTTGACCAGCAAAAAGCCGAAGAACTTCTGGAAATTCCTGACGATCTTCAGCTTTCTCTTGTCCTGGGTCTTGGTGTTGCCGTGGAAAAACGTGTCAGCGTTGACCTGCCTGCATCAGGTTCCCTCAATTATTATCGTGATGCCGAAGGTGTTCACTACGTGCCCAAGCGATCTCTTGAGGAACTGGTTATCAGGCGTTTTGACTGAATTGGCGGGCAGCCTGGGCGAAATGTCTGGCCCAGGCAGGATAGGCAGGGGCAAAGAGGTGCATGTAGGACGCCCAGGTCTTGTTGATGCAGAGACCATCAAAGGCTCGGTCTTGAAAATTGCTCATACCATGGCCAAGGCTGAGTCGGAGCTGGTAGGGGAGATCCTCTGCCCTGACACAGCGGGAATAGTGAAATTCATGGCCACGCAGCTCTTCGCCCCTGGTAAAAAAAGGCGAGTTGGCGAGAACTTTGGCCTGAACGTAACCAAGCCCCTGAGGCTTTGGGCAGAACTCCACATCAACCGGAAAAACGTTGCACATGGGATAATTCTGTCCTTTGATGCACAGGGACCTTGCCAAGAGCATAAAACCACCGCACTCGGCGTAGATGGGAAGACCTTGCGCTGAGAGCTCTGCAATACGTTTGATATCAGGACTTGCCGCAAGTTCAGAGGCAAAATCTTCAGGAAAGCCGCCTCCAAGGTAGAGGCCGTGAATCGTCTGCCAAAGTCTGGGTTCACTCGGTTTACCAAGCAGCCGCAGGGGAACAAGGTCTACGCCTTCATTTGCGAGAGCCTCGAGGTTCTCCTCGTAGTAAAACCAGAAGGCCTCGTCGCGCAGAAAGCCTATGCGGACATCTGCTGTTTTCTTTGTGAGGAGCGTTGGGATGGAGGAAGACGTTGTATTTTCAGATGCCTGCGGCGTGCAGCGTTCCAAGAGCTTTGCCAGATCAAGGGATGTTTCCACAAGATTGGCAAGACCCTCAAGTTTTGCCTCCGTGTCATCGGCAAGTTTTGCACCGTAGCTTGCCAAACCCATATGCCGTTCAGGCAGGGGATTGGCCGAAAGTCTTGGAATGGCTCCAAGAACGGGTATGCCTGTCTCCTCTTCAATGCAGGTGCGAAGCAGGGCCTCCTGGCGAGATGTCCCAACTCTATTGAGAACACAGCCGGTAAAGCGCAGCCCAGGCTCAAAGTGCGTCAGGCCAGAGATGACGGCTGCGGCTGTGCGCGTGACCTTGGTAACGTCAATGACGAGGAGAATGGGAAGATTGAGAATGCGGCTCAGCTCTGCCGTTGAAAAGGCGCCTTTGCTGTTTTGTCCATCGTAGAGACCTCGATTGCCTTCAAGCAGGGCAAAGCAGGGGCTGAGACTGTCAAGCTTGGCAAGAGAAGCTTGTGCGAGCTCACAGATTTTGTGCGGAGGAAGAAAAAAAAGGTCTAGGTTCGTTGCGGGGTTTTTACTTGCTCTCGCCAGCCAGGCCGCATCAATATAATCCGGCCCTTTTTTAAAGGCTTTGACGGTAAAACCCTTGTGGACAAGGGCCCGGCACAGTCCCAGGGAAATCAGCGTTTTGCCCCCTCCGCCTCTGACCGCTGATATACAGATGCCAGGAGAGGGGAGGGAGAAGGGTTTTGTTTGCGCCTCTGCCATAGTCTATTCCTGAGCCTGGGGATTTCCCCAGGCTCTTGTATGACAATTAATGCTTGAATGAACGTTGGGCAGTAAAGACCATAGCCACCTGCGGGCTTGCCTCATTGCAAGCCATAATCACTTCAGCGTCTCGCATGGCTCCGCCAGGTTGGGCAATGGCTGTGACCTTTTGGGCCACGGCGACATCGACGCCGTCTCTGAAGGGAAAGAAACCGTCGGAGACCAGACGTGAACCTTCAAGGCCACCGTGTGCTTTTTGCACACGTGTTTCGATATCGGCCAAATGTTCGGCCATCTTCGGATCAGAGCTGGCCTTTTGCTTCAACTCATAGAGCGAGAGCTCGAGTTCTTTGAAGGCCAGGACATCGGCGTATTTGGTATAGGCCTTGTGAATGGCAAGCTCCACACAACCTACGCGGTCCTGCTCTCCTGTACCAATGGCGCAGGTTGCGCCGTCACGAGCGAAGATCACGGAATTGGAGGTGACGCAGCTTTCAACAGCCCAGGCAAAGCGCAGGTCATCCATTTCGGCCTCACTTGGCTTGCGTGTGGCAACTTCAACACCGTCCTTGGTTTTGGCCTGAGCCGGCAAAAAATCGTCATTACTCAAAATGCGATCAGCAAAAGATTTCTGCAGGACAAGGCCGCCATCGGCAAGACTCTTGATGTCGAGGAAGGCCGAGCGGGTCAATTCTTCAAGACGGCCAAGCCCGGGAAGTTCCATAATGCGCAGATTTTTGCGGCTTTTGAGAATCTCGACGGTTCCCTCTTCAAAGGCAGGCGCGGCCACAACCTCAAAGTAATTGGCAGCCACAAGCTCTGCAGCTTCGCGTGTAAAAGGTCGGTTGACGACACAGGCGCCGCCAAAGGCTGCGATGCGGTCACACCAGAAGGCCTTGTTCAGGGCGTCTCCAAGGCCATCCTTACTCCAGGCAGCTCCGCAGGGATTATTATGCTTGACGATGACCGCTGCTGCACGCTCATGCAGATACTGCAGCATATTGGCGGCATTATCCACGTCAGTGAGATTGGTTTTGCCGGGATGCTTGCCTGCCTGAATCATCTGCTTTTCATCCATGGCGGAAACAAGAGCATTGCCCGGACCACGCCAAGTTATGCCACCAATGGAAAGACTTCCCTCGTGTAAGGCATAGAGCGCCGCTGGCTGATCAGGGTTCTCGCCGTAACGCAGACCCTTGACCTCACCGTCTAGGGTCCAGACCCGTTTTTTGTAGACCAGTTTCTGCTCGCCCAGCAGAATGGTTAATGTGTCCGGGAAGGAATCTGCCACGATAGTGGAATACATTGCCTTGAGATTTTCAGCCATTTTCATTCTCCTAGGACGTAAATACAGAAAGAGCGCTTCGGCAAATCACTTGACAGACGGTATGTTTTCTGGCTTAAATAAAAATTTGCGCGAAGATTGTTAACAGAAGATGAATGCATGCGCAGCACTGCTTTCAGGCCTGGGTATGGCCTTTTTTTCGCTGCAGACACCGGCAAAAGCACGGCCTTTGTCCGTGCGGTGCTGAGTCTAGCAGGATTTGCCGGCAAGTGCTACCATGATCTTTTGGATACGGTGCAACGTGGAGGAAGTATGGCCCGCATTACCGTGGAAGACTGTCAGGAACGGGTGAATAATCGCTTTCTGCTTGTGCAGATGGCTATTAAGCGTGTACATCAGTACCGGGAAGGTTACGAACCTCAGATTAATACCCGCAATAAGGAATGTGTCACCGCCCTGCGTGAAATTGCTGCAGGCAAGGTACGTCCTGACGATGATAGCCTTTACACACCACTGAGTGAATCTGAGATGGCAGCCGCTTCGGGTCGCGATTACCCCGAAGATTAGGCCAAAGGTCTTTTTTTGCCCGTTTGGGCGCAGAGCTTTACTGAAAAGAGCATACAGACATGCCGCAGCGTGATTACTATGAAGTTTTGGGCGTCAGCAGAAACGCCAGTGAGGACGAGCTGAAAAAGGCCTATCGTAAGCTCGCCATGAAATACCACCCCGACCACAATCCTGGCGATGCCGAGGCCGAGCAGAAGTTTAAGGAAGCGGCTGAAGCCTATGATGTTCTTCGGGACGAAAACAAGCGAGCACGCTATGATCGCTTCGGCTTTGCCGGTGTGCAGGGCGGTGGGGGTGGTTTCAACTCCACCGACGATATCTTTTCTCATTTCGGCGATATTTTTGGTGATTTCTTCGGTTTTTCCGGCATGTCCGGTTCCCGCGCCTCCGAAGGTGCAGATTTACGCTACAATCTAACGATTTCTTTTGCTCAGGCGGCCAAAGGCGATAAGGTCACGCTTTCTTTGCCCAAGCATGTTACCTGCCCGGACTGTCAGGGCTCTGGTGCGGCGCCCGGTTCCAAGGTTGAAACCTGTCGACACTGTAATGGTACAGGCCAGGTGCGGCGCAATCAAGGCTTTTTCCAGATAGCCATGCCCTGTCCAATTTGTCATGGACAGGGGAAGGTCATTGTCAAACCCTGTGCCCGCTGCAAAGGCGAAGGCATGGTCGTGGATACGCGGAAACTTGAAGTGCATATTCCGGCCGGTGTGGATACCGGGGTGAGACTGCGTGTGCGTGGCGAGGGTGAGCCTGGTACTCACGGTGGCCCTCCCGGAGATCTTTACGTCGTAGTTACCGTTGAAGACGATAAGCGTTTTGAACGCCACGGACAGGATCTGCTCTGTCAGGTGGATATCACCTTCGTGCAGGCGGCTCTGGGCTTTAAAACCGAAGTTCCTGGTCTTGACGGAGATCTTCCCATTGATATTCCCAAAGGTGTCCAGAGTGGCTCCCTTCTGCGTCTGAAGGGCGAGGGAATGCCCTATCCTGGGCGTACCACGCGTGGTGACCTGCTTGTCCAGGTGAATGTCAAGACCCCGACACACCTCAGCCAGCGTCAGGAGGAGCTTTTGCGTGAATTTGAAGCTGAGGACGACGAGGGACTTGTGAAAAAAGCTCAGAAAAAGATGAAAAAATTTATGGGATTATAGGCCCACATATCCTCCCTCGTCTCAAGTCGGGGGATTCCTGGCGGAGGCAGGCCTTCACCTGCAGCCCTAGGAGGTTTCCTGCTTCATCGAGATTGCCCAGAGGAATACGCGCTTGGTTTTCGCTTTTATCTTCCCTTCTGTGGGGAAGGTTCTGGCTGCGAACTCAACACCTCTTTCCCCAGATCTCAACTATCTCTCCACAGGCTGACACAGCTTGCCCAGCCACCAGAGAGCAGTTTTTGGCAGGAAAGGCAGAAAGGCAAGGAAATGCTAGCGGTGCGCCTTCTATCCCCCGAGTCTTTCGAACGGGGTTTTACGGCGCGTTGGGTAAGGAGATCTCCGTGGAAAAGATGCTCGCCCGTCTTGCACGACAGCTGGATTCTTTGGATGAAGCCTCACTGCTCGATCTGTGGAGTAAGTACGCCACCTTGACGCAGCGTTTTGAACCGACTGAGCGCTGGGAAGAAGCAGCACTTATTTTTTCTCTGATCCAGGCCAAACACTGGAAAAATCAGCTTTTCAACTATAATCTGGCCCAGATGAGCAGACCTGCTGTGCACAGGCCAGACAGCAATGAGCAGCAGCTGACCCTGAACTTTGGCTTCTCCCTTGAACCCAAGGAAAAGAAAAGCAGGCGCCAGGAAGTCTCTCATTGTCGTGTCCTTTCTTTTAAAAAGGACGGCGCGGCTTCCCGCGATGATGATTCTCACGAAAGCTAGACATTCGCAACGCAAAGGAACACAGCATGGCCAATACTGTGATCATTGGTGCCCAGTGGGGCGATGAGGGCAAGGGAAAAATTGTTGACCTTATGAGCGAACACAGTGATGTCATTGTGCGTTTTCAGGGGGGTAACAATGCCGGACACACCATCAGTGTTGCTGGAAAAAAGACGATACTGCATCTTATTCCCTCAGGTATTCTGCATCCCCAGGCTCTCTGTCTGATCGGCAACGGCGTTGTGCTCGATCCCCAGGTTTTTCTGGAAGAAGTGGACGCGCTTGTAAGCAACGGCGTAGATGCCTCTTCCAAACGCTTGGGCATCAGCTACAAAACACATCTTATCCTGCCCTATCACAAAGCTTTGGACGCTGCCCGTGAAAGCGCGCGCAGTAAGGACAAAATAGGGACAACTGGTCGAGGTATCGGTCCCTGCTATGAGGACAAGGCTTCGCGCATTGGGCTCAGAGCAGGTGATCTCGCCCGCCCTGAACTGGTCAAAGCCAAAGTAGAGCGAGCCCTCAGTGAAAAAAATATTCTTTTTACCCACCTCTATCAGCGTGAACCCATGGATGCGGCGAAGATCGCCGATGAGCTGCTGAGTCTTGCTCCCCGTCTTCTACCCTATCTGAAAAATGTGGAAGAAGAGGTAAGCCGCGCGAAGATGGCCGGCAAGAAGATTCTTTTTGAAGGCGCCCAGGGTACACATCTTGATATTGACCACGGGACCTATCCCTTTGTGACCTCTTCCAATACCGTGGCCTCCAATGCGGCAACCGGTAGCGGCGTTGGCGCTGATGTGCTTGACACAATCACTGGTATCGTCAAGGCCTATACCACGCGCGTGGGAGAGGGTGCTTTCCCCACAGAGCTCTTTGACAGTCAGGGAGCATTTCTTCAGAAGAATGGCCATGAATTTGGGGCAACCACTGGCAGACCGCGGCGCTGCGGCTGGCTGGACTGCGTGATTTTGCGCGCAAGCGCAAGACTTAATGGGCTTACGGAAATTGCCCTGACGAAGCTGGACGTGCTCAGAGGGCTCGAGAAACTGAAAATTTGCACCGCCTACAAGTATCAGGGCCAAGAGATCTCCTATCCACCTCAGGGTGAAGGGACTCTTGGCGAAGTGACCCCCTGTTATGAAGAGTTGCCCGGCTTTGACGAGGATATTTCCGGTATTCGCACCTTTAATGCTCTGCCGGCCAATGTACGCCGCTACGTTGAACGCGTGGAAGAGCTTGTAGGCGTGCATATCGCCTATATTTCCGTAGGCTGCGACCGGGATGCGACCATTGTCCGATAAGATCTCAGACAATCTTTTTCCTGCTCTTGCCAGACTGGGCGCAGATACCACACTTGAGCATCTGCACAGTCTGGCAAGACGTCCTCCCCAGGTTCTTCTCTTTGAAGGCGGAACAGAAGCCGCTCGCCTAGAGCTTGCTCGTTACTGGGCCTGTGCCAACCTCTGTGAACGTGATGAGCGTCCCTGTTTCTGCTGCGCAAGCTGCAAGGCTATCCTGCAGGATCAATGTCTTGAAATCAGAGCTCTTGATGGTCGTGTCAGCAGCAAGGAAGAAGAGGAAAATCCAGGTTTTTTCAAATCCTTCAATGCGGAAAATTCCCGAGATCTCAAAGGTTGGCTCGGCAATTTCCCCAGACTGCGCTACCATCTTGTCTTTATTACAGGCATTGCCGCAAGTCGTGCTGAAGCCCCCAATGCCCTGCTCAAAATTCTCGAAGAACCTTCCAAATCGGCGCTTTTCGTCTTGCTCGTACCCCAGCGCGAGCAGATTCTACCCACTCTCGTTTCTCGCTCCCTGATTTTAACCCTTCCCTATCCCCTGGACGATGAGGTCATAGCCCCAGATGTGGCAGATCTCATAGCCCTTTTCTGTGCTTTTTTGCAGGACAAGGGAAATTTTCTGGAACAGATCGGGCAGAAGGGGTTTCTCACACTCTCTCTTGCCCGTGCGTTTTTAAGCTGTTGTCAGAAAAGTCTTATCCATGTTTTGTCGGCTTGTGCCTCAAGTCCTCTTGAGATTCTCCTGGGAAGATTGTCAGCCAAAGCGCTTTCTCAGGCCATTGTCTGGACGCAGGAAGCCTGTGAGATGCTGCGTAGTGATCTTACTCCTGTGTCTCCGCCAAGGGTCATTGCCGCCTACGCCATGCGTCTTTTCTTTTTTGGCAGCAGGTGACCGCTTTTGCCTGAATTCTCGTCTGTGCACCGCATCAAGAACAGCGCGACATAAGGACAACGCTTTCAACATGTGGGGTATGGGGAAAGAGATCAACGGGCACAATGGTCGAAACCGCAAAACGTTTTGACAGAAGCCGAACATCACGGGCCAGGGTTACAGGATTGCAGGAAATGTAGCAGATGCTGCGAAGGTCATCCCGTGACAGCAGATGCGATAGGGTCAATGGCTCAAGGCCTGTGCGCGGCGGGTCGCATAAGAGTACATCAGCGTTTGCCACTGATTGTACAAGTTTTTGGCAAGCACCGGCCCGGGCATGGTAGTTGGTCATACCAAAGGCCCTGGCGTTCATCTCGGCCTGGATAGCGCTTGCCTTTTGCACTTCAATAGCCTGCACATCGGCAAAATGCTTGGCATAGAGGAGCCCAGGGGCTCCAACTCCGCAGAAAAGATCAAGAAGATGCCGATCCCTGCCTGCGCTGGGCAAAAGGAGATTTTGGACAACGTGAACCAGTTTCTGGCTTGCACTGGTATTGACCTGAAAAAAAGATGCCGTATCGAGGTTAAAGAAGCGGTCGGCAAGGGGAAGCGCAAGCCTGGCATCCTGGGCTTTGCCAAGGACGAAGATACGTTTTTCCCCTATGGCAAAGGCATCCCTGCTTTTGCGCTCTTCATGCACAAAGCAGGCAATCTCAGGAAAAGCCGCCAAAAGCTCTTCAGCGAGCCTCACTATTTTGCGGCGCACCTGTTTTTCGCTAGGGCTTGAGAGCAATAGTAGCCAGAGTCCTTGTTCATGGCTCTCTAGCAGAAAACCCTGGCGTACCACAAGAAAACGTAAGAGGCCCTGGCCAACCCCCTGTCGATAGGCCTCAAGGTGCTGAGTCCTGGCAAAATCTGTGCAGCACTGACAGATACTTTGCACAATATCTGGCATGCGGGCACATTGCGGCGTTGGTACAATGCTGTGGCTGTGCGGGCTGCGCTGGCCAAGAATGAGGTTCCCTTGCTGGTCATCTCCAAAAGCAAAGGTCATTTTATTGCGATAGCAGGTTGTTTCTGGAGATGCCTCAATATCTGCAAGCTGGGTCTCAAGCTCATCGGCCCCAAGATGCGCTGTGCGCAGCATGGCCTGTCGCACAAAATCACGTTTCCAGATAAGCTGCTCACTATAGGGTAGGCGAGCCAGTGCGCAGCCGCCGCAAAGAGAAACGTGAGGACAATCTGCAGGGCCCAGGGAAGCGATCTCTTCCACAATGTCGGCCACAAGGTAGTTTTTGGTGCGCTCGCGGATTTTTGCGCGCACACGCTCTCCTGGCAGAGCTCCTGGTACAAAAACCACAAGACCGCTTTCTGGTCCCTGGCTCAGCCGAGCTATGCCCTGACCCTGATTGGAGAGACCTGTGATATCAAGGAGCGGAAAATCGTCTGTGTGTGACACAAGGCACCCGTTATCCTGGCTGAAGTGTACAAATTTCTTGTCTGTTCGTGCGTTGCAGGTTGGAAGGCCTCTGTGTCTTCCTAGAGGAAAAAAGCCGGGTCATAGTCTTTGGGCCGGAAAGACTCGAAAAAATGCCTTCGGAGCAATGACAAAGATTTTGAACTGCTGCGACTTATCCTTGACTAAGAGGGCATATTAGGCACATATTTAGCAACTTCAGAGCAGTGAAAAGGAAGGCGTTTCCTCTTGGAGTCAAGAGTGCTCTTTTTCAAACTCTGCTTTTTTGTTTTTGTCAAGCTTGCGCAGAAATGGCGGAAAGCGCCATGGTACTCATATTGGAGAGGGGCAATTAGGGAATGTCCAAATTTCTGGATTTTGCATTTGGTTTTTTTTCCAATGATCTGGCCATTGATCTGGGCACAGCCAATACCTGTGTGTATGTCAAGGGACAGGGGATTGTGCTCAGGGAACCCTCTGTGGTGGCGGTGCGCAAGGATGCCCGCAATAATACAGAAGTGGTTGCCGTTGGCCATGAGGCCAAGCGCATGCTTGGCCGTACACCCGGCAATATCTGGGCTATTCGCCCCATGAAAGATGGCGTCATTGCGGACTTCGAGACGACAGAGGCCATGCTTCGCCATTTTATTGCCAAAGCGCATAATTCACGCTATCTGGTGCGCCCGCGGATCATGGTCTGTGTGCCGACTGGCATTACCCAGGTGGAAAAGCGTGCGGTCAAGGAATCGGCGCAGTCAGCCGGTGCCAGAGAGGTTTACCTCATTGAAGAACCCATGGCTGCCGCCATTGGGGCAGGTCTGCCCATTCAGGAGCCGACGAGTAATATGGTCGTCGATATTGGCGGTGGCACAACGGAAGTTGCGGTCATTTCCCTCTCCGGTATCGTCTATTCGCGTTCTGTACGCGTGGGCGGGGATAAAATGGACGAAGCCATCCTGACCCACGTTAAGCGCAAATACAAGATGCTTATCGGCGAATCCTCCGCTGAGGCCATTAAACTGAAAATCGCCTCGGCCTACCCCATGGATCCCGAGCAGCAGATTGAAGTCAAGGGCAGGGACCTTGCCACAGGAATTCCGCAGAATATCATTATTTCGTCTGAAGAGATCCGTAAGGCCATTGCCGAGCAGGTGGAAAGCATTGTTTCGGCAGTGCGCATAGCTCTCGAGCAGACGCCTCCTGAACTGGCCGCGGATATTGTGGATCGCGGTATTGTCCTGACAGGAGGCGGTGCACTGCTTAAGGGCCTGGACTCACTTTTGCGGGAGGAAACGCAGCTGCCTATTACTGTCGTGGATGATCCTCTGTCCACAGTGGTGCTCGGCACGGGCAAAGCCCTGGATAATCTCCATCTTTTGCGCGATGTGTGCATAGATTAGCCCTGTTTTTTCGGGTACGATCGTGTCCCTGCGTCGCATGCTGGTCATTGCCGGAGCCCTTCTGATTTTTTTCTTGGGTATGTATTCGTGGAATCAAACCACCCATACCCTGGATGATCTTTCAACGGACATCGGACTGGAGGTCGGAGGCGCGGTCCTGAGCCCTGTGCGCGCAGCTCAGGATTTCCTTGGTGGTCTTTGGACGCGTTATGTGGATCTGGTGGCCGTGCGAGAGGAAAATGAAGCACTCAAAGCGCATGTGGCCACGTTAGAAACGCGCCTTCTCGCCAATAGTGAGGACCTGGCGGAGCTGAGGCGCCTGCGCATTCTTTTGCAGGTCCCTGTGGACAATAACTGGAGACCTCTTGGGGCGCGAGTGCTCAGTGGACAGATTGGTCCCAATGCGGTCCTCAATACGATTACCATCAACAGAGGCTATGCCACTGGTGGACGGCCGGGCACACCGCTTCTGACCAATAAAGGTGTTGTCGGGAGGGTGCTGAGAGCCAGCGCTCACTCGGCAAGCGTGCTCCTGATGACAGACCCTGGCAGCCGTATTGCCATCTTTACGCAAGACAGCCGGGCGATGGGTATTTTGCACGGTAATGGCGCCATGCGCCCTTTGACCGTTGATTTTGTCCCCCGTGATGCCGGCGTGCGTCGCGGGGAACTTCTTGTTACATCGGGTCTTGACGGCTTTTATCCCAAGGGACTGCCCGCAGCGCGTGTGGTTTCCGTGGAACCCTCCAACTACTCGGAATTTCTTGCCATTACCGCCGAACCGTTGGTTGATCTGCAGCACCTGGAGGAGGTCCTGCTCTTTGAAAAGACAGGACAGGCTCCTGAAGTGGAAGAAAACGCCACATCCCCCTCGCAGTTCGTCGGCCCACCCAAACCAGGCAAAGCCAGAAGGAAATAACGGATTATGAGCGGCCTTGGCAATATCTGCTTCTGGCTCATCTTTACAGCCGCGGGTCTTGTCTGCGAAATGCTTGTTCCGCGTATTGATGCCCTTGTCTGTGGCTTGATTGTGCTTTTGCAGGAGCGCAACTTCAAAACCTTGGTCTGGCTTCTGCCACTTTTTGTCCTTTTGCAGGAGGGATTGGGCTCACGGCCCTTTGGCGGCAGTGTTGTCTGGTATGCTGTGATTGTTCTTTTTTTTCATATTGGTGAGCGTTTTTTTAATTCAGGAACTTTTGTCTTTGTCTTCTTTCTCTCTGCTGCCTGTGGTGCGGCAAGTTATGCACTGAATGTGCTTATGGCTCCCCTGCAGGATCTTGAGGTCAATGTGCAGCAGCTCATCGACAGCAGTCTTCTTCAGGCCATCTTTTTGCCGATCTCTTGGTGTGTCGTACATTACCTGCGTCTTTGCCTGCCTGCCAGTTCCCAGCCAAATCCCGTGAAAGGTGAAAATCTCCATAAGATCGGTGTTTGAACATGTGCAGAGAACGAAGAGGTCTTTGGTGGTAAGCGGCTGATCTCTCATCAGAGGCAAATTCATTTCTCACAATAACGCAAAAGCCCTTGTTCTCCGGCATCCCTTGGGCGCTGTGAGACGCTGATTTTTTGATGATGAAAACGCAGCAGAATGCCTCCGTGCAGGAGAACGAAGAACGGGAAAACGGGGAAAAGGGTCATTCCTGGCTGAAAATTCCCGTTGAGCAGGAGCTCTACCAGCCCCCAAGAGCAGGTGTCATTCTTCTGCAGGTGCTCATTGGCATCTTTTTTTTCCTTTTGGTTATCCGCTTTTGGTATCTGCAGATGCACAAAGGGGAATTCTTTGCCAGACAGGCTATAGAAAACCGTATGCGTCAGGAATATGTGCTTGCTCCGCGTGGCCGTATTCTTGATCTGCATGACCGCATCCTCACTGATAATCGCACTACCTACGGCCTTTTTCTGATCCGTGAGGACTGTTTGGATCTGCCGGCAACGCTGGCTCAGATCAGCGCCTGGTCCCAGATGCCATTGTCGAGAGTTATTGAGCGATATCAGCAGGACCGTATCAAGATCAAACCCTATGAACCGCTTTTGATGGTTCCAGACATCAATTTTGACCTCGTAGCTCGCATTGAGGCGGAAATTCACGCCTGGCCTGGACTTAAAATTGTCGTGCGCACCAAGCGCAGTTATCCTGAGCGGGAACTTTTCAGCCATATTCTGGGTTATGTTGCCGAAGTCAACGAGCAGGAGATGGAAAAGGACCCGCAACTTGCCATGGGGGATCTCATGGGCAAGCAGGGCTTGGAACTGCAGATGGAAAAACGTCTGCGCGGCAGCAAGGGGCTCTACGAAGTTGAGGTGGATGCCCATGCTCGGGTTATGGGCCGCCGTATGCGCGATGAGCCCAAGGGCGGACACGATCTGAAACTGGCGTTGGATCGGGATCTTCAGCAGGCGTGTTGGGATGCTCTGCAGGGTGAGGATGGCTGTGTTGTGGTCATGGAGCCTGAGAGCGGCAAAGTGCGTGCGCTTGTCACCTCTCCGGCCTACGACAATAATCTCTTTGCCGAGGGCATTTCACACAAGGATTGGGAGGAACTGAGAAGCAATCGCAGCTTTCCTCTGCAGAACAGAGCCATTCAGAGTACCTATCCACCAGGTTCCGTCTGGAAGCTGATGATGGCAGCCCTGATTCTTGAAAGTGGCGTCAGTGCCAAGGAAACGGTTTTTTGCCCCGGCTACGCCAAACTCGGCAAACAGATCTTTCGCTGCTGGAAGCACAGTGGCCACGGTTCTCTGAATCTCGAACAGGCACTGATCCATTCCTGTGATGTCTATTTTTATCTGATGGCGGAAAAGCTCGGCATTGACCGCATTGAAAGCTTTGCCAAAAGTTGTGGCTTTGGCAAACCCACAGGGATAGACCTGCCCCATGAGCGCTCAGGCCTTGTGCCTTCCAAAAAATGGAAGCAGAGGCGTTTTGGACGCAGCTGGCTGCGTGGTGATACCTTCAATGTCTCCATCGGTCAGGGATCAACGCTGGTTACACCTGTGCAGATGGCCAACTATGTCTGTGCCATTCTCAATGGCGGCAAACTCTTGAAACCACAACTGTTGGAACATGCCCCTCGTGAAGTGATGGGGACCTTGCCTTGTCGGCCAGAAACGCTCGAATTTATTAAAAATGCCATGCACAGAACGGCTACTGTGGGCACAGCCAGGGTCATCAGCCGCAAGGATGCGGAGATGGGAGGAAAGACCGGTACTGCCCAGGTTGTCAAACTGCGTATGGCAGCCAATCGACGCATCAGGAACAAGGACATGCAAAAGGCCATGCGAGACCATGCCTGGATTGCCACCTGGGGCAGAAAAAACGGCAAAACCTACGTTGTCGTGGTCATGGTGGAACATGGCGGTGGCGGATCTTCCGTTGCCGGTCCTGTCGCCAAGAAGGTCTATGAGCATCTTTTTGGTCCTGTCGGTGGGCAGCCAGCATCCTAAGTCGCGGAGCCAAGATCATGGATATGCGCCTTTTTAGTCATGTCAACTGGTCTCTTTTGGCCTGCATGGCTCTGCTTTTTTTTGTGGGTCTGATCAATCTCTACTCAGCCAGTGGCACACGCCTGGAAGACGGTATATTCGTTTCAAGCTTTTACCAGAAGCAGATTGTCTGGGGGCTGTGCGGACTTGCTTGCATGCTGGCAACCTTGGCCATTGATTACCGCAGACTGCGTAATTTTGCCTGGTCATTCTACTGGGTGACTTTTGTACTGCTGATTCTTGTGGCTGTAGCCGGGAAAAACGTCTACGGCGCCACGCGCTGGATTTCACTGGGGGGGATCAGTTTTCAGCCCTCGGAGATGGCCAAGATCGCTGTGCTTGTCCTTGTGGCAAGGCTTTTGTCCCAAGACGGGCAACCCCTGGGTTGGAAGCGTTTTTTTGGCATTCTGACAATTGGTCTTTTGCCTTGTGCACTCATTCTGCACCAGCCTGACCTTGGCACGTCCATGATGCTGCTTTTGATCATGGGGGGCATGATTCTTTTCCACGGCATGCGTGCCTCGGTTTTGCGCAGCTGCCTTGTTGCCATACCCTGCGCCGGGGCACTGCTCTGGTTTCTGGGTATGCATGATTATCAGCGCCAGCGTATTTTAAACTTTCTCAATCCAGGCAATGACCCCCGAGGCACAGGCTACCACATTCTGCAATCGCATATTGCTATTGGCAGCGGACAGCTCTGGGGTAAGGGGTTTGCCGAAGGCACACAGAGTCAGCTGCGTTTTCTGCCAGAACGCCATTCGGACTTTGCCCTTGCCGTCTTCGGCGAAGAATGGGGCTTTGTGGGGTGTGTCGCGCTTGTCTCGCTGTTTTGTTTCTTTCTCCTTGCCATTTTTTCCTCAGCCGTACAGGCAAAGGATCGTTTTGGCAGCATGCTTGTGGTCGGTATTTTCTTCTACTTTTTCTGGGAGATCCTTATCAATATGTGCATGGTCGTGGGACTGATGCCTGTTGTGGGTATCCCTCTGCCTTTCATCAGTTATGGAGGCAGTGCAACGCTGGTGAACTTTACACTTCTGGGTGTTGTGCTTAATGTTTCAATGCGTAGATTTATGTTTAAATGCTGAGGGTCTTTCCCCTCTTGATGCTTTTGAAAATTAATGTCATATTTTTGCGCCTGGCGATAAAGGCATAGCGTTTTTTTCCCTCGTTTTGTCCCAAGGGCGGAATACGGCGCAACTTTTTTGCTCTTGGCGGGCTGTCAGAGATACTTTGTCTGTGTATCCGCTCTGACAGCGCAGATAATCCTTTAAGGAAAAACAATGGAGGCAGCGTTTCCTCCCCGTCATGCATGACGGGGTTTCCACGCTGAATATCTGATGAACAAAGTCAAAGTTGGCATCAATGGTTTTGGTCGTATTGGCCGTCAGGTTTTCCGTGCTCTCAATGCATCCTATCGCGACAAAGTAGAAGTGGTCGCCATCAATGATCTGTATGATGCCGAGCAGAATTTCCACCTTGCTGAATATGATTCCGTCTATGGACGAGGCAACCTCAACGCCAAGGTCAACGGAACGGAAGTCAGCGTGGGCGACTGGAATATCCACTGCTTTGCCGAAAAGGATCCCAAGCAGCTTCTGTGGAAGAACTATGGTGTGGATGTGGTTATCGAAAGTACCGGTATTTTCCGGAAAGCCTCTCAGGCTCAGGTACATCTGGAGAATGGCGCCAAAAAGGTGATTATTACGGCACCGGCCAAAGAAGAGGACATTACCATTGTCATGGGTGTCAACGATTCTGCCTATGATCCCAAAAAGCATCATATTGTCTCCAATGCCTCGTGCACCACAAACTGCCTGGCCCCTGTGGCTCTGGTCCTGCAGCGTGAATTTGGCATCAAGCTCGGCAATATGGTGACCATTCATTCCTATACCAATGATCAGCGCATTCTCGATCAGGCCCACAAGGATCCTCGCCGTGCCCGCGCCGCTGCCTGCAATATCATCCCCACCACCACAGGCGCTGCTCAGGCCGTAGCCAAGGTCATTCCTGAACTGGCCGGCAAGTTTTCTGGCTATTCCCTGCGTGTACCTACGCCGACGGTTTCCGTGGTGGACTTTTCCGGTATTCTGGAAAAATCCACAGATACCGAAACTGTGCTTGCCAAAATGCGTGAGGCCTCTGAGAGCTATCTCAAAGGCATTCTCGAATACAATGACAAACCTTTGGTTTCCATGGATTTCAAGGGCAATAGCGCCTCATCCATTCTTGAAAGCTCTTGCACCACCGTTCAGGAAGGAACCCTGATCAAGGCCGTTGCCTGGTACGACAATGAATGGGGCTATTCGTGCCGCGTTTGTGATCTCGTGTGTCTGATGCAGGAAAAAGGCCTGTAGGCAAAACCTTTGAAGATATAGCAAAAAGCCCGCATAAGCGGGCTTTTTGCGTTATGACGGTTTGAGGCATGCCGCATCTTGGGCCATTGTTGGGTGAGAGCTAGGGGACAATGAGCATGCAGTCACCATAGGAGAAAAAACGGTAGCCTTGGTGAATGGCCTCCTGATAGGCCGCAAGGAGACGCTCTCTGCCTGTCAACGCAGATACAAGCATCAACAGCGAAGAGCCCGGTAGATGAAAATTGGTGATGAGCCCGTCCACAAGCTGAAAGGTCTTGCCAGGGTAGAGGAAAATATCGGTTGTGCCCTGAAAGGGCATAATGCCCTGACCTTTGGCCATCATGCCTTCAAGGGCTCGAACGCTTGTGGTGCCAACGGCAATGATCGGACGACCTTCTGCCTTAGCCTTGCGCAGAGCCTGTGCCGTGTCTTCTGAAATTTCAACGTATTCACTGTGCATTTGATGGCGGCGGATGTCGTCTTCACGTACAGGGCTAAATGTGCCATAGCCTACATAGAGAGTGATTTCGGTCCAGGAAATACCGGATTTCTCAAGCTCGTTGCGGATGGCTTCGGTAAAGTGCAGACCGGCTGTCGGCGCTGCCACAGAGCCTGTTTTATCACGCTTTGCGTAGACTGTTTGATAGCGACTTGCGTCCATGGGACTGTCCGCTCGTCGGATATAGGGCGGCAGGGGAATATGCCCCTGCTTAGCAAAAATGGCCGCAAGATCTCCAAACCAGGTCAAGGTTACTTGACAGCGCCCAAAATTTTCCACCTGATCAATGGTAATACGGAGATCGTTTCCAAACGTATAGGTCTCACCAGGGTGGAGTCGGGCATTGGAACGGAGAAGGCCACAGGCTTTGGCCTGTGAGGGGGCAGAGGCTGTGGATCCTGGCTCTTTGTTGAGGAGAGGAAAGGGGGTCAGCAGCAGAAATTCAACTTTTCCGCCTGTTTTGCGTTGCCCGAAAAGCCGTGCCTGCAACACACGGGAATTATTGGCCACAAGGAGGGCCCCCTTGGGCAGAAAACGGCAGATTTGGGAAAAATCACTGTGTTCGCAGAGGGGGCGCGAACGCTCAGGGTCCCTGTGCATGACCATGAGTCTGGATGTGCCGCGGATTTCCGGAGGAAACTGGGCAATCTGGGTCTGTGGCAGAGGAAAGGTATAACTGGCAAGCTGAAAATCAGCAGCATTGGTCATGAGTGTACCTCGGTCTTGCAAAAAGAGCTTTGGACAGCTAGCTTAGCCGTAGACAGCAAAGAGGACGTCGAAAGCTAGCTCTTTCCACAAAGGGATTTATATGTCGCATAACGATTATCTTTTTTCTGATAGCCGACAGTTTCAGGGAAAACGTTTGCATCTGGGCGTGACAGGATCCATAGCCGCATACCGCACCTGCGATTTGCTCAGGCTTTTGCAGAAAATCGGGGTACAGGTTTCTGTAACTCTCAGCCAGGGGGCCCGGCAATTTGTCACGCCGCTGCTCTTTGAGGCGCTGGGAGCCGCCCCCGTTTATGCTGATGGCAGTCAGCTCACGCCCTTTGCGCATCTTGAACCAGGTGAAATCGCGCATGCCCTGCTCATAGCTCCGGCATCAGCCAATAGTATCTCACGTCTTGCGCAAGGGGCTGCCTCTGATCTCCTTGCCACGCAAGCCCTGGCTTTTGCAGGACCTTTGCTTATAGCGCCGGCTATGAATCCCAAAATGTGGCATAATCAGGCTGTACAGGCCAATATTAAGCTTTTGCGTGAGCGCGGATGGACCGTCCTGGAACCTGGCTGCGGGTCAACAGCCTGCGGCGACCTCGGTCAGGGAAGACTCTGTGAGATTTCTGAGCTTTTTTGGGCCGTGCTCAGAGCTCTTTCACCCCAGGATTTTGCTGGTCGTAGGGTTATGCTGACCTTAGGGCCCACACGGGAATTTTGGGATGGCGTGCGTTTCTGGTCCAATCCCTCAAGTGGTCGCATGGGAGCAGATCTTGCCTTGAGCTGCTGGCTCAGGGGGGCACAGGTTTCCGCCGTCTGTGGAAGCTCTGTGGCTTTTGATTTGCCCTCTGACATCAAGCGCTATAGCGTGACCTCGGCCTCAGAAATGTATGCCAGAGCCTGTGAGCTCTTTGCGCATGCCGATATGGGGATCTTCACCGCAGCTGTCAGCGACTTTGCCCCAGACGCCAGACCTTTGCCTGAGAAATGCAAAAAAGCGCAGTTTCCTGAGCATTTTGATCTGCCGTTTCATAAAAATACGGACATACTGCTTGAGCTTAGCCAAAGGAAAAGGCCAGAGCAAAAAATTCTGGCCTTTGCTGCAGAAACAGCTTCTGACATGGATCAGCTTCTGGCTCTTGCCAAGGAAAAAAGAGCTCGCAAGGGAGCGGATCTTTTGGCGGCCAATTGCGTCAATGCCCAGGATAGCGGCTTTGTTTCCGCAACCAATACTATGGCTGTCGTGGACGCTGAACGCAGCGAAAAATGGCCATCCATGAGCAAGGCCGATGTCGCCTGGAGGTTATGCACGTGGCTTTTGCAAACAGCGACCTGTTGAGCAGGCTTTGGCTGAACAGGGGGCTTGCAACGCTTTTGCGGGAAGAGGCCCTGCCTCCGGAGCTCTCGCTGTTGACGGGCAAGGAACCGGGACTGGGAGCAGACCAGGTGCAACGGCATGAGATGCAGGGTCGATTTCCACAACGAAGAGCTGCCCCGCAACCAAAGCAGGCTCCGCAAACTGCTCCAAAATCGCCAAAGACCGTACACGTTCCTCACGTTTCTGCTGTGCAGTCTCAGTCCTGGCCCGCCATCTGGCAGACACTTTTGGGGCGCGTCAAGCAAGGCCATGTGGTCTGGACCTATCGCCTGCTTGGCAGTGATCTTCTTCAAAAGCAAAGCCCGGGTCTTGCAGAACGGCGAGCTTTTTTGACCCGCATTCTTAAGGAAAGCCCGGTCTACCCGCAGGGCACGCATACCTTTTGGCCGTATCAGCTGCCCGAGGCTGCGCCCTGTCCGGAGCTTTTCTGGAGTGGCGTGAGCCGACTCAAGGCTGAGGCCGTGATGATCCTGGGCCAGGAAGCTGGGCTTGCCCTTTTGGGAAAAACAGTCGTTCCCTACAGCCAGCATCACGCCCGCGGCTGTCATGTGGTGGTTTTTCAGGACATTCAGGATCTTACGCAAAATTTGTCTCTGTACGGAGAAATGCAGAAGATGTTGCGAGATATCCTAGGGACTATTGGACTTCAGCCTTTGGCCTGAGGACTTTGGAGGAAAAACGTATGGCGAGAATGCGGCAGGCAAAAAAAGTCATCAGGGAGGCGTTGGAGGACGAAGGCTGGCAGAGCAGACTTTGTGACATTGCTCGGGGTGGTCAGACCAGTGTGGGCCCGCTTTTTTCCTTTTTGCTTCTTGAGCCGTTGATGCGGCACAAAGCGGCGTTAGCCCTTGGTATGACTGTGGCAGGCATAGCCGAAAAGGAGCCTGAAAAGGCAAGAAATGTCGTGCGCCGTTATATGTGGCATTTGAGCGAGGAAAGCGGCAATATTGGCTGGGGCATACCGGAGGCCTTTGCTGAGACCCTTGTAGCTAGCCCGCTTCTTGCCCGTGAGTTTCACAGAATTCTCATTACCTACGTTATTGATCTTGGCCGTGAGGACAATTTTTGTGATCACGATATTTTGCGGCGTTCCTGCTATTGGGCGTGTGGACGCTTTGCTGAGGCCAGGCCCGACCTTTGTTCCGGCTGGCGCCCCTGGCTTCTCAAAGGCCTCCAGGACAGCGATATCATCTGTCGGGGCATGGCCGCTTGGGCGCTTTCACGTCTGCCGAAGCAACTCATGGATGCTCCGCAGCTACGTAGGCTTGCCGAAGCTGGTCATGAGGAACTTTGTCTACTCTTTGACGGCAAAAACGTCTATGAGAAAAGCGTCTCTTGTCTGGCCAAGGAAGCTCTGATTTAGACAACAGCGTGCAGGAGAAGATTGTCGCGGTGAATGACGTCAGGATAATGGGCATCACCGAGGATGGCCGCAACTTCATGACGCTTGAGCCCCATAATGCGGGCAATCTGCTGAGAACTGTAATTGGAGAGTCCCACTCCGATTTCTTCGTCATCTTTTCTGATGGCAACAAGTGCGCCTTCCTGAAAATTGCCTTCGACACGGCAGATACCGCCGGGCAGGAGACTGCGACCATCGTGCAGCAGGGCACTGGCAGCTCCCTGATCAACAAAGAGAATGCCACAGGGATCGGTCTGATAGGCGAGCCAGTATTTACGGCGTGAGACAATATCACGATTGGGCTGAATATAGGTGCCAAGGCCTGATTGGCCGTGAAAGGCCAAGGTCAGGATATCTTTTTGCCGGCCAGGCAGGATGAGCGTTGGAACCCCAATCTGGGCTGTCCTGCGGGCGGCCTTGAGCTTGGAGTACATGCCGCCTGTACCGACATTGCTTTTGCTGCCACAGATTTTTGTGATGTCAAGACTGGCAATGTCTGCGATATGCTCAAGAACAGGTGCCTCGGGATTTTTTTGCGGATCACTGGCTTTTACGCCCGGAGCCTGGGTGAGATTGACCACAAGATCGGCATGCACGAGATTTGCCAGAAGGCTTGAGAGATTGTCATTGTCTCCAAATTTCAGCTCCTGCACGGAAACCGTATCGTTTTCATTGACAATGGGTAAAATACCCCAGTCCATGAGTTCCGCAAAGGTATTACGGACATTGAGGAAATGCTGGCGCACGCGCAGATCCTCACGGGTGAGAAGTACCTGGGCTGTGGCAAGGCCATGGGCGGTAAAGGCTTCATCCCAGGCCTGCATCAGCTGGCACTGACCAATGGCGGCTATGGCCTGACGGGCTGAAAGTCCGGTCTTTTCCGCATCCTGTCCGAGTTTGCGTAAAACGCTGCGACCTGCAGCAACGGCTGCCGAAGTGACGAGGACAATGCGCCGGCCGAGCCTAGCCTTCCAGATGTCGGCCATCTGCGCTGCCAAATGTGAGATTACCTCATTGTCAAGCCCCTGGGTATTGGTGAGTACGGCGCTGCCCACTTTAAAGACAATGCAGTGTGCTTCCTTGAGTACCAGAGCTCGTTCCTGTCGCCAGCTCTCCTTGGAGTCATCCATAGCGGGCCCCTCTGCTAGCCTCTTAGTAGGCTTGATAGTGGACTTCAATGTCAGGAAAATCGTCCTCTGCTGCTTCTGTGGTATTGTTGGGAAAATCCGTCTGCAGAAGGGGCGTTCCTGGAGGAAGTCTGTCAAATTCCTGCCAGACAGCCTGCATCAGCGTGTCGATACCAATGTGGTCTTTGGCAGAAATGAAAAAAATATTCTCTTGGCTGCTCTTTGCTTTTTCCTGCAGGGCCTTCAAGGTTTCAGGATCAAGAAGATCTATTTTGTTGATGACCCTGATCTGCTTGCGCTGCGCCAATTCCGCATGAAAATTTTTGAGCTCCTCGTCGAGGAGGGCAAAGCCCGCCCAAGGATCTTCAAGACTCAGCTCTTCACAACTGAGGATGTGAATGAGAAAACGTGTACGCTCGATATGCCTGAGAAAACGGTGCCCGAGACCCTGGCCAAGATGGGCCCCTTCCACAAGACCGGGAATGTCAGCCATAACCAGACGTTTATCAGCATCGTGGTCATTGAAGACAACGCCAAGCTGAGGCTCAAGGGTTGTGAAAGGATAGGGGGCAATCTTGGGGCGCGCCTGGGAAACCGCGCTGATAAAGGTGGACTTCCCGGCATTGGGCAGACCTAGAAGTCCTACATCGGCCAAAATTTTGAGGACGAGATGAAGATTGCGACGTTCTCCGTCCTCGCCTTTCTGGGCAAAACGTGGGGCTCTCTGCGTTGCACTTTTAAAAAATTCATTGCCCTTCCCGCCTCTGCCACCTTTGGCTGCCAGAACAAGCTCATCGCCGCCATCCAGATCGGTCAGGAGATGTTCACCGTCATCATCCTGGACATAGACCTGCGTGCCTGGCGGCAGCCCCAGCACAAGATCTTCGCCTTTGCGGCCGTCACATTGACTGCCCTGGCCAGGCTTGCCGTTTTGCGCCGTATAGCTGCGCTTCAGACGAAAGTCATAAAGTGAGAGCAGGCGTTTGTCCGCCTGAAGATAGACTGATCCCCCGTCGCCACCATTGCCGCCGTCGGGACCTCCCTTGGGAATGAATTTTTCCCTGCGAAAGGACACGCAGCCGTGGCCACCATGCCCGGCACTGATCTGAATCGTGGCTTCATCGATAAAACGCATGCTCTTACCTCAAAAAAGCACCCGCATTGCTGCCAAAGAAAAGAGGAAGAGCCTGGAAGGTTCTTCCTCTTGCAGATCGTTTATGGCAGTTGGCGAGTACGCCTTACTGCGATACGTTTTCTGCGCAGTCCACATGCACACGCTTTAAGACGCGGCGTCTGCGCACATATTTTTCAAAACGGACAGTCCCGTCGATCTTGGCAAAAAGGGTATAGTCCCTGCCCATGCCGACATTTTGTCCGGGATAGACGGTGGTGCCAAGCTGGCGCACGATTATATTGCCAGCCAGAACTTTTTCACCGCTGAAGCGTTTGACGCCGCGTCTCTGACCGGCGCTGTCGCGGCCGTTGCGTGATGAGCCGCCAGCTTTCTTGTGAGCCATGATATCCTCCTAAAACCTAGGCAGTGATGCCTGTAATGCGCAGCGTGGTCAGATACTGACGATGACCCTTGAGTCTGCGGCTGTCATTACGACGCCAGCGTTTGAAAACACGGATACGGGGTCCACGACCCTGTTCCACAACTTCAGCGGTGACAGAGGAACCCTGAACATAGGGGGTACCGATCTTGGTCTCGGCGCCGCCGATCATCAGCACCTTGTCCAGGGTGAGGGTATTTCCGGCCTTGACGGGGAGTTTTTCCACGCTGATGCGGGAACCTTCCTCAACGCGGTACTGTTTGCCACCAGTTTCTATAATTGCATACATGATGAGAACCTCCGAAAATGGGAAGATATTCTTTGCCCCAAGTAGCTGAAAAAGTCAAGAGTTCCGGCAAAATTCCGTCACGGTCTCAGCGTGCGATGACCTCCTCCTCTCCTTTGTCTGCATGTTTGCGCGGCAAGCGCCTTTGGCACAGATCACAGCAAAACCCAGACACGCTTGCTATTGGCCAATGGCGTAACGTCGAGGGTGGCAACGCCATAGCCTGAAAGCTGGGAGATATTGCCAAGTTCCTGGCAGAGCTCCCGATCTTTCAAGGAAAAAATCGACCCACGCTGTGACTGTTGAAGCCCAGCCCGATTCTCCCATGAAACGGCTATGCGGGGAGTGTGCGAAAAGGCAAATTCCTTTGCTTTGTAGTGTAGTGAGGTATTTCGTGCATTTTTGCTTGTGGAAAGGTCTTTTGCTTTGTACTCTAATTGGTCTGTTTCACGCTCTTTACCTGCAATTCAGCTTCTGGGAGGTTTGCCATGGGTGAAGCCATTACGGTGAGTGCCGACGGGCGTCTTCAGACACCCAAAAATCCTGTAATTCCCTTTGTTCCCGGCGACGGTATTGGCCCTGATATCTGGGGCGTGGCGAGAAAAGTTTTTGACTGTGCGGTGGCCAAGGCCGGTGGCGGTCGTGCCATTGACTGGCTAGAAATTCAGGCCGGTGAAAAAGCCCTGAAAGAATGCGGGGACACCTTACCTGAAGCCTCTCTGGAAGCCATTAGAAAATATCATGTGGCCATCAAGGGGCCTTTGACTACGCCAGTGGGTAAGGGGATCCGCAGCGTCAACGTGGCTCTGCGCAGGACCCTAGATCTTTATGCGTGCGTGCGCCCAGTGCGCTATTTTCCACCAGTCCCATCGCCTGTGAAACATCCGGAACAGGTGGATATGGTCGTCTTCAGAGAAAATACCGAGGATGTCTATTGCGGTATTGAATGGCCCAAAGATTCTCCGGAAGCAAAGGAGGTCATCGCCCTGGTGGAGAAACTGTCAGGACGCAAAATCCGTGAGGATTCAGGCATCGGTATCAAGCCTATCAGTAAATTCGGCAGTCAACGTCTCGTCCGTATGGCCATTGAATATGCCCTGAGCCATGGCAGGGAAAGCGTGACCCTAGTGCACAAGGGCAATATCATGAAGTTTACGGAAGGTGGTTTTCGGCAGTGGGGCTATGAGCTCGCGGCGGAAGCCTATGGCGATGTGACCATTACTGAGGCCGAGCTTTGGGAAAAACATGGTGGAAAACTTCCTGCCGGCAAAAAGCTCGTCATTAAAGACCGTATTGCCGATGCCATGTTCCAGCAAGTTCTGCTTTCGCCTTCTGAGTACAGTGTGCTGGCGCTTCCCAATCTCAACGGCGACTACATGTCTGATGCCCTGGCGGCCCAAGTTGGCGGGCTCGGTATGGCTCCCGGTGCCAATATCGGTCACGGCGTTGCGGTCTTTGAAGCCACCCATGGCTCCTCTCCTAAGGATGCTGGTCAGAATAAGGTCAATCCCAGTGCCGTGATTCTTTCAGGCGCCATGATGTTTGAATACCTCGGCTGGGACGATGTTGCTGCCATGCTGCGTCAGGCTGTGGCGCGAGCTGTGCAAAGTCGCCATGTGACTTTTGACCTGGCAGCCCAGATGGAAGGTTCTGTCCAGGTTTCCTGCTCAGATTTTGGCGAGAGCATCATTGCCAATCTCAGCTGAAATCCACGTTGAGGAACATTTCAGACCGGGTTTTCGTGCGTCGAAGACCCGGTTTTTTTGTCCTTATGCCGGTCTCCGTTTCGGCTATTTCCAGGCAGCTTGGGATACATACGAGCCAAAAAATGATTATAGACAGCTTGTATTCTGTTTCACCCTCTGATAAAAAAATTTGTCAATACGAATGTCAATTCGAAATTTGCATCAAATTTCTAAGCGTAGATCACTCCTGGGTCTTTAGGCGGAGAATGGGCCAAATCAGGTTTGCTTTCTTATGCAACGCGCCGTAAACCCTGTCCGAAAGGCACAGGGATATAACGCGCACATTACCTGCATTTTTGTCTTTTCGTTAGTTTGGAGTACGCTGATTTTCGATGTACCGGCTTGGTGGAACGCGCATCCTTGTTCCTCTCAGAAATACACGTCTTTTGTGTCATCGCAGCAGTTGCAGAGATCCTCGAAACCGACCATCACAGGCATATTTCTATTGTGTCCGTTGTGGACATGTGGATAATGCCGACTTCAATGCAGCAAAAAACATTCTGGCGGCAGGGCATGCCGTGTCAGCCTGTGATGAGGTTCGGGCTCGAGCGTCCGCATTTCTGCAGGAACCCATCTGTGGAACTCGGTAGAAATACCGTGTTTCAGCAGGAATCCCCTCCCGTAAGACGAGGGGAGGATGTCAACAGGTATGGCTTGCACAGAAACGCTCTTTGCTTCAGAGCATACGGAGTTTGTGCGTTCAGAAAGAGTCCCTTTACTCCACTGCCAAGAACTCGTAGGCCCCTTCTTTTTTTTTGTGTGTTCTGCTTTTGTTTGACGGTGTTCGGCCGCAATCACGTTTTTACGCCAAAAACAAGGCTACATCTATGTGGCGCCGCTAAACCACGAAGCGTTGTGTTCTGACTTGCGGCATGCGTATCAAGTGTCAGGACCCTGTTCATTCTCGACGGGCCTACTCTTACATCCATCAGCTGGCATTGAAACAAGGAAAAGGCAAGGCTTCAATCCATCTTCAAAGCCGTCAAGAAGAAAAGTAAGCGGAAGCACTTTGCACCCGTGAATCGAGTTTTGGCAGGCCCTCAGAGAATACCTCGGGCGATAAGAAAATAATTTTCTCTGGAACCCCCGATGTTTGCGTATCGTGGGAGAATCAAAGGCAGAGGCTTGTTTGGGCGGACAAGTAGACAAACGGAGAAAACGCATGACGATTCTTAGTGTACTGGGCAGGAATATCGCTGAAGAGCGAAAAAAATTGGGCATGAATCAGCGAGAACTTGCCCATGAACTTGGCATAACGCAGGATGCCTTGTCCCGCATAGAAAAGGGCAAAATGGCACCCAAGATGAGCCGGCTTGAAGACTTTGCCACGGTTTTTAAGTGTCCCATAAGCAGGCTGTTTCTGACAGAAGCTGAAAAACAGCATAATCACGACCTGTTGATCACAGAATGTATGTCAAAGCTTCCTCCTGTGGGACGGGCCGCGCTCTTTGATCTGGTCAAGCACGCCGTTGATGTTATGATGGCGAATTTTTCAGCCAGTAAAGACGTCGAAAAATAGCCCCAGAATCCGCGAGATATTTTTTGACGAATTCAGGGCAAAGACAGTTGAATACACATACACCACAAAAATGCAATGCTTTTCAAGAGGCTCGGGCTCAAACGTGTGCAATAACGCAGAAACCCGCCTGTGGAGCCCACTAGCAATACCGTGTCAGCAGAACTCGTGTTGGCCTTGAGGGAGAGGAGAGTGTCTCGTCTGCTTGTCTGACCTATACGACGCAAATCGCGTTTTTTTGGGTGCCGAGCGCAACCGGGAATTCACGAAAGGTCGAGTAGAAGATGCTTTTTTGCTTGTCGTTACTGTTTCTTTCTGGTATGTTGCCGCTACCCGTGTAACGGGAAGATTTTTTTGGAGGAAAGGCTATGGCAGAAAAGGATAGCGGACAAGAAGAGCTTAATTTTGAAGCAGCCCTTGAAAACTATATGACCGCCGAATTCGGGGACCTCGAAGAGGGGTCGATTACCAAGGGCGAAGTAGTCCGCGTGGACGACGACACCGTTTTGGTGGATGTGAACTTCAAATCAGAGGGACAAATTCCCGCTGCTGAATTTCGTGACGCTGATGGCAATCTGAACGTCAAGGTCGGCGATAAGATCGACGTTTATGTGGTACGCAAGAATGAAAATGACGGCACCATTACCTTGTCGTTTGAGCGGGCCAAGCGCATGCAGGTCTTTGATCAGCTCGAGGAAGTTCAGGAGAACGAGCGCGTTATCAAAGGTCGGATCATGCACCGCATCAAGGGCGGCTATACCGTCAACATCGGCGGCGTGGAAGCTTTTCTTCCCGGCTCCCATGTGGACCTGAGACCCGTGCCGGACATGGATGCCCTGGTCAATCAGGAGTTTGAATTCCGCGTGTTGAAGATCAACCGCAGACGCAGCAATGTCATTGTTTCGCGCCGTGTGCTTCTTGAAGAGGAGCGTGACAGCAAGCGCAAGGAGCTTCTGTCAACCCTTCAGGAAGGGCAGCTTGTTACAGGCAAGGCCAAGAATATTACCGAATACGGTGTGTTTGTGGATCTTGGTGGCCTGGACGGTCTTCTGCACATCACCGATATGAGCTGGAAGCGCATTCGTCATCCTCGCGAGATGATCACCATGGGGCAGGAGCTGACCCTCAAGGTGCTTTCCTTTGATCGGGAAAACAATAAAGTTTCTCTTGGTCTGAAGCAGCTTGTGCCCGATCCCTGGAAGGACATCACGGAACGCTATCCTGAAGGCATGAAATGTCAGGGCAAGGTCACCAATCTTGTCGACTACGGCGCCTTTGTGGAACTTGAGCCCGGCGTGGAAGGCTTGGTGCACATCTCTGAGATGAGCTGGACGCGCAAGCTCCGTCATCCCTCTCAGATGGTTCACGTGGGTGATGAAGTAGAAGTGGTCATTCTGGGTGTGGATGGCGAGAAAAAGCGCATCAGCCTCGGCATGAAGCAAGTTCGTCCCAATCCTTGGGAACTGGTGGCTGAAAAATATCCTGAAGGCACCATTCTTGAGGGCGATATCAAGAACATCACCGAATTTGGGATGTTTATTGGTATTGAAGACGGCATTGACGGCTTGATCCACGTTTCAGATATTTCTTGGACCCGCAAGATTCGTCATCCCAATGAGCTCTACAAGGTAGGCGATACGGTGCAGGCCAAAGTTCTGACCGTTGATCAGAACAGCGAAAAATTCACCCTTGGTATCAAGCAGCTGGCTGATGACCCCTGGGCGCATGTGCCTGAGACCTATCCCGAAGGCACAACCGTCAAGGGTGTGATTACCAATATCACCGATTTCGGTCTCTTTGTGGAAGTCGAAGACGGGATTGAAGGGCTTGTGCACATTTCTGAACTGAGTGGCGGCAAAAAGGGCAAACCGGTGCCTCAGGAGACCTATAAAGAAGGTCAGGAAATTGAAGCCAAGGTCATTCATGTCAGCGCCGAAGAACGTCGTCTCGGTCTTTCCATCAAGCAGATCCGTGAAGACGAAGAACGCCGTAAGCCTAAGGAATTCCATGCTGGACCTCAGGAGAGCGGACAGAATCTGGGCGATCTCCTCAAGGCTGCTCAGGAAGACAGTGAAAATTCCTCCGCTGACTAAGCGCGTTAGGTGTTCAAAAAAAAAGACCCCCGAATATTCAGGGGTCTTTTTTTTTGGCGTTTTTTTTTTGCCACTCAGGGAAAAAGCAGGCTGGCAAGTCTCGGCAGTTTCGGGTCAAGGAGCAGATAGTCCTTGGGAATCGTGAGAGGAGCTGTATCTCGAAGCATGGTGCGGACGTCCTCAAGGGAAGCTGTGCGCACGAGATGGGGAATATTCTGAATGGGGGAAAGATCAAAGTCATGACTTGGACGCATGCAGGCTACGGGCAGACCCAGGATGGCCGCTTCAAGAGCCGCAGTAGTTGAGTTGGAGGCCCAGACAAGAATATTCTTCTGCCAGTAGTGTTTGAGTGGCTCTGTGCCAATGTGAATTTGGGCGACGATCTCAGCCGGTAAAAAAGGCTTTGGATCAAGATAGGGATGAGGCTTAATGAGGCAGTTGAGTCCGGCAAAAAAACCTGCGGCGTAAGCTTCGGCAAAAAGTTTGAGATGGGCCTCGGTTTCATCAGCAAAAAAACTTGTGAGTACCAGCAGTGTTTTTTGGGGAGATTGAGGAAGCTCCATGTGTCTTGCCTCTTCCAGGTAGCCATAGCGCAGGGCTTCAACAAGCTTCAGACGCTGAGAAGGCACACCGCTTTCCTGCCATTGCTCCTCGGCACTTTTCCCATTGGGGCAGAGGAGCGTCGGGCTTGGAACAGATGTGTCTGCAAAAATGCGGGGATCATCAAAATAGCGCAGATCCGTAGGCCTGATGGTTGAATGCTGTACACCGTAAACCGGTCCATAGTTTCTGCGAGCGATCTCATAGCTGAGCATGCGTTCCCAGGGGCAGTTTTCAAGAGGAAAGATGGTCCAGCGCATGGGACCGGCTTCCTCCACATAATGGGCAAAGGCCTGAGCCATGAGGCAGCGTTCAAGACAACGCCAGCCTCTAAAGGATTCCACATAGTCCGCGTGTATGAGTTTGGCAAAATTCATGTGGGATGCGGAAAAATGCGCATGGGCAAGTACGCTTTTTTCAAAGCGCAGACTTGTTGTTGCCAGGCGGACATAGCTCCATAAGGCTTTGAGAATATCTGTACCTGATAAGAACTCCTCGAGATAATGAAAGGATACGCCGTCACAACCTTTGTCGGCAAACGTCTTCGTGAGTCGCAGGCAGGCTTTCAGGTCAAGCTGCGGCGAAGGAAAGCGAATGAAGAGCCAGCGCACAGGCACCTTGTTCTGGGCCAGGAGCTTGTGAAAATTTTCCCAGTAATGGGAGACAAAACGGCCGGATTTGGCCTGCTCGAGATCAATATTGGGAAAATAGGTGACAACGCTGGCACAATCTGCCTGTTGAGCAAGCTTTGCGCGGGGAAAAAGTCGCTTGACAGTCAGAAGCCAGTGCCCTAGGCGCAGCAGTGCCCGCAAAGGACCGGGTAGCGCCGTATAGAGTCGCTTCTTAAGCGAGTCCTTCTTGTGTGCGGGGAGGTGTTTGCTTGGCCCGGTAAAGCCTATGCCAGATTTGGCGCAGAAGCTTGCTAAGACCTCAAGCAGATCTTGATCTTGAATATCTGTCTCACACGCTGTGATGTTTTCCTGCTCCATAAGTTTTTCCAACGCACGCAGGCGAAACAGCGTATAGAGACAGGGCGTCATCTTGGGATGACGTTCATAGAGCAGTGAGCACCACCACATGGATAGGGTTTCGTGGATGGTGAAGTGTTCGGCGACCTGCTTGCCAGCAATGCGAGTTTTGCCAAGATCATAGGCCCAGGCCGCGTGTTCCCTGCGGATGTCAAGAAGTTGCGCATTGACGAGGGCCGGAAGTGAAATGTGTGTGTGAGGCACATCCCAAGCATCCCAGTGGACAGTGAGCCCACTTCCCTGGGCGCTTTGACAGGTCAGAAAAAGATGTGTGTGCATGGAAGATCCTGCGTATAGGGCTTAGACCTTTGCTGAAACCGTATGGGCCCAGGCAATGGATGAGGTGAAGGGCGGGCGCAGTACGCCGACTTCAGTGATAATGGCTGTGATGAGGGAGGCGCTTGTCACATCAAAGGCGTAATTGTAGGCAGCAATACCAGCAGGTGCCGCAGCCTTGCCAAAAATGCGTGTCACTTCCTCTGCCGGACGCTCTTCAATGGGTATCTGGGAACCATTTGTGAGCGTGAGATCAATTGTTGAAAGGGGGGCTGCGACATAAAAGGGAATCGCAAAGTGCTGAGCAAGAAGAGCGCAGCCAAAGGTACCAATTTTATTGGCGGTATCGCCATTGGCGGCAATACGGTCAGCACCCACAACCACAGCCTGGACGAGGCCTTTTTGCATAAGGCTGGCACAGGCATTGTCACAGGCAAGCGTCACTGGGATGGCATCGCGCGCAAGCTCCCAGCAGGTTAAGCGCGCTCCCTGGAGCAGAGGGCGCGTTTCATCGGCGATGACAGAGATCTTTTTGCCCTGGTCGATGGCGCCCCGGATGACGCCAAGGGCAGTCCCGTAGCCAGCTGTGGCAAGACCTCCGGCATTGCAGTGGGTGAGCACACAGTCTCCGTCGTGGAGCAGGGCTCCGCCATGGTGACCAATGCTTTGGCAGATCCGTACATCTTCCGCTTGCATGCGCAGGGCTTCCTCAAGAAAGAGCTCGGGAATGTGGCAAGCGCTTGTGTTTGGGTTGGCGGCAAGGAGCGTTTTCATGCGTTGCACAGCCCAGGTGAGATTGACAGCTGTAGGGCGGGCGCAGGCAAGACGTTCAAGCAGACTGTGCAAGCTCTCTCGCCTGTCGGCGTCTGATTGTGTTTGCTGACAGGCCTGGCGTGCAGCAAGTACGGCAGCAAAACCTGCACTTACACCAATGGCCGGTGCCCCACGTACAACCATCTGCTGAATGGCGTAGATCGCCTCTTCAACGCTCGTCACAGTGAGGTACTCCTCCAATTCGGGGAGCTTGCGCTGATCCAGCAGGCAAAGTGCCCAGTGTTCTTTGTCAAACATAATGTGCTTGGTAAAAACATCATTCATGGGTCTGAACCTTCTTTTTGGGAACGGAAAAGTCTACATTCACGCGCACCTTCTGGCCGGATTTGGCATGAAAGAAAAGATGGCCGTGCTGGAGACCATAGAGATAGAGATCGCGGGTGAGTCGAACGTCCTGCTCACAATATTTCGCAATTTCCTTCACTTTTCCTTCCTTCCACCAGGCAAGCGCCAAAAGACCGTCAGCGCTTTTTTGCGCGCCAAGGGTGGAACGGGCAAGGGAGTCAAGGGATATGCGATATTTTAAGCTATCATAGACTTGTTTGAGCAGATCAAGGCTTGGCAGGTCCATAAGGTCGTAGGAACAGAAGGGCTGAAGCACCTGGTAATCAAAACGCAGGCTATTGAAGCCGATGACAAGGTCGGCTTTGGTAAAACGCTCGAAGAGTTCAGCAAGCTCCTCCTGCTGAAATTGCAGGAAGCGATCTTCAAGGCTGTCATAGGCAACGCAGACGCTGACCCCCATTTTATACGGATATTTCCAGCCTCCCACATCCTTGGCTGAGCGTCTGGTTTCGACATCAAAGACCATGTAGTGGGAAGGTATTGTGACCTCTAGGATTTTTGTGGGCTCCAGGGGCTTGGGATGCGGCAATGATGGAGCTTGGGCTGGAAGCTCGGGGGAAGATGGCGCAGGCGAAATCTGCAGAGTGTTTGCCAGATCGTCGCCTTCATGACCAGAGTTCAGCAGTTCCTGTAAGAGAATAATGGCGCCTTTTTTGCTGATGGGGCGATTGCCTGAACCGCATTTGGGGGAGTGCACGCAGGAGGGACAGCCGTCAAAGCACGGACACCTAGCAATGACCTGTAAGGTATCTTCAAGGACCTTGCGGGCACTGCCAAAGGCTTCTCGTGTCAGTCCGGCTCCGCCTGGCACCCCGTCATAGATAAAAATGCAGGAGAGCCCTACCTGTGGGTGCAAAGGCGTTGAAATGCCGCCAAAATCATTGCGGTCAGCCATCACCTGCAGCGGCAAAAGACCGATGATGGCGTGTTCACAAGCGTGAATGGAGCCCATGAAATGGAGAAATTCCTCTTCCATGGACAGGCGGATGCTTTCAGGGATGACATACCAGAGACCTTCCGTCTCAAAAATCTGTGGCGGGACATCAAGACTTGTGAAGTCAAGCAGGCGGTTGCCGGCATTGGAGCGCCGCTCATAGCCTGAGACCTGATCTGTGATACGCAGACGCCCGCGGCAGACGAGACAGCGCCCAAGACTCTGTCGATCCTCTTCTTGAAGAATGCTTGTACTTTTCTGGGCACGGACTCGGGTAAACCATGGGACCTTTTCCTCGTGCACGAGAACGCGTCCGCGCTCGACATCAAGACTTTGTACAAGGTAGGTGTGCCCATGGTGGAGATAGACGGCACCTGGATGGGCCTCACGCCAGGCTCTGAAGGTATCCAGGGAGCCGATCAGCCGCCCGTTCTGGTCTTCAATGAGACAGGTTTGACCACCGCTGCGCAGAGAAATGTCACGCTGAGGATTTTTACGCGGGCTCAGATAGGCTGAACCGTCTTCAGAAGGGAGAAGACGCCCCTGGGCTATGAGCTCTTTGAGAATACGTTGCTGGCCTTGACTGGCAAGCCAGTCCTCGTCGGGTTTAATGGGAAGTTCCTGGGCTGCGCATTCCAGGTGGCGGCTTGCTATGATTTCGTTGTCGGGATTGAGGACGGCTTTTTCCGGTTGGCGATTGAAAAAGTCGTTGGGATTGTGGATAAAATATTGGTCAAGAGCGTTTTCTGCGGCAATGAGAATGACGACAGATTCCTGGCTCGCTCGGCCGACACGTCCGCCTCGCTGCAGGGTGCTCATGACTGTTCCCGGGTAGCCAACAAGAATGCAGACATCGAGACCGCCAATATCAATGCCAAGTTCAAGGGCACTTGTGGTGACAATGCCGGTCAATTGCCCGGAAGCCATCTTGGCTTCAATGGCCCGTCGCTCTTCGGGGAGAAAGCCAGCCCTGTAGGCTGAAATATGGGCTTTCTGCTCGGCACTGGCCGAATGCGAGGCCCAGAGACTGATGAGTTCCGTCATTTTGCGGGACTGACAATAGACAATGGTGCGCAGATTTCGCGCCATGGCCAGCTGCAAAAGATCAATGGCAATAGTTGACGGGGAAAGCGTCGGGTCGATGAAGATGAAATGGCGAGCACCCTGCGGGGCCCCTGACTTGTCGATGACAAAAGGCGGCCTGGCAGCGCCTGTAAGAAGCTGCGCAAGCTCACAGGGATTGCCCACGGTTGCTGTACAAAGGACATAGGTCGGGTCCACACCATAACGTCGCACGATGCGGTTCAAACGGCGAAAGACCTGTGCCATGTGACTGCCAAAGACACCGCGGTAGGTATGGGCTTCATCCACCACAATGGTGCGCAGGCCTGCGAGGAAGCTGGTCCACTGGCTGTGCCAGGGAAGGATGCCAAGATGCAGCATCTCGGGATTGGAGATGAGCACGCGGGGAGGATCACGGCGGATTTTGCGGCGCTCATTGTCCGGTGTGTCACCGTCGTAGAGCGCGGCAGAGGGCTGGACCTCCTTGGGCCAGGGGGCGCAAAATTCCCTAAAGGACTGGAGCTGGTCCTGAGCAAGGGCTTTGAGGGGGAAGAGAAAAAGGGCGTGGGCATCCTGGTCCAGAAGACACTGCTCAAGCACAGGCAGTGTGTAGATCAGGCTTTTGCCACTGGCTGTGGGGGTGCTAACGACAATGGAGTGCCCGGCACGGATATGGTCTGTGGCAAGGGCCTGATGGCTATAGAGATGAATGTCACGTTCGTCGAGAAGTTTTTGGACAGCTCTGGGCCAGGGATTGTGAGGGTCGGCATATTGGGCTGTTTGGGCCTGAAGAATACGGTGATCGGTGATTTGCAGTCTCAGGGCAGGCAATTGCAGAATCGTTTTCACATAGTCAGCAACGCTCATGCACGTGGACTCTCAGACAAGGATTTGACCGGACGGCAGGGATTGCCACAAGCAACAGTCATGGCTGGAATATCGCGGGTGACAACACTGCCAGCCCCAATAATGGCACCGCGCCCGATGTGGACGCCTTTGAGGATCAGGCTGTGCATGCCAATCCAGGCGTAATCGTCAATGCAGACTTCCCGGTCTCGCTCATAGCCTGGCTGCTTGGCCCGGTCTTCGCAAGGCCAGGGCGCGTGGAAATCACTATCGACAATGACACAATTGGGCCCAAGCAGGACGTTTTTACCAAGGCGTATGGCCTTGGAGCGGGCTGTGATGGATGTCCCCGAGAGCTCGCAGCCGTCTCCGATGTCAATGACCGCACCCGGTCCAAAAACTCTCAGACGAACTGGCGCAGAAAGACTCGCCGCTGTTGCCCTGCGCCAGGAGGAGATGAAATGTACGTTGTGGCCAATAGTAATGCGGCCGCCTGGCCAGCGTAAAAGACCAACAGGCCCGTGCGCTTTGACATGGTTGCCCAGACAGACACCAAGAAGTCGTGCTTTCAGCGTAAGGGCAAGGGTGCCTGTGAGCTCGCCAAATCTGCTCATGCAGCACAACGAGAGATAGGCTGTGATATTGCCAAGGCTGAGACCACGCTCACGCGCTTTCTGCCAAAACGTTGTGCCGAACATTAGGCAAGGACTTTGAAGGAGACCATTTCAGTGGGATGAAGTTTTTCCTGGATCTCCTGCTTCGCCTTTTGCATGGCGCGTTCTGTGGTCTCATGGGTCATGAGCACAAGAGGAACTTTGCCGGACTCTTCCTGCTGGCGCTGCATGACATGACTCATGCTGATTCCTTGTGCAGCCATACAGCCTGCAATGTCTCTCAGCACGCCTGGAGCATCGTCGACCATAAGACGCATATAATAGCATGAGCAGCTGTCAGAGGCCGGGAAAATCGTGGCTGAAGGAAGATCAAGGGCAAAGCCGGTATTATTGGGATACTCTTCGCGGGCAACGGCCAGAAGGTCCGCTAAGACGGCACTGGCTGTGGGCAGATCGCCGGCGCCGCGTCCGTGGAAAAAGAGTGAGCCTGCGGCATTGGCCCTGATGTGAATGGCATTGAAGGCGCCTTCAACGCGGGCAAGCAGGAAGGAGTGAGAGACAAGAGCCGGAAAGACGCCAGCCTCAATTTTCCCGGACTGGTCAGTCGCCTTGGCAGAGCCAATAAGCTTGATATGGTAGCCAAGTTCATTGGCCAGACGGATATCCATGGCCGACAGATCACGGATGCCCTGAATGGGGAGACTGGCATAATCGTAGTGGACACCAAAGGCCAGTCGGATGAGTAAAATAAGCTTATGGGCAGCATCAAAGCCATCAATGTCTAAGGAAGGATCAGCTTCGGCATAGCCTTTGTCCTGGGCTTCCTTGAGGGCTGTGGCAAAATCGAGATTTCTGGCGGTCATCTGGGAGAGCACAAAATTGCTCGTACCGTTTAAGATGCCAAGCAGAGAGAGAATATGATTGGAGGCAAGACTGTCCTTGAGCGCCTGGACAATGGGAATGGCGCCGGCCACACTTGCCTCGTAGCGCAGAATGCGATTTTTCTCCTTGGCCTTGGCAAAGAGGGGCAGCCCCTTTTCGGCCAAAAGAGCTTTGTTGGCTGTGACAATGTGCTTGCCGTGATCAAGGGCCCGGTCAATGATGGTCTGCGCTGTGGTTTTGCCGCCAATGACTTCCACAATGGCATCAATTTCCGGATCATCGGTAAGCTTGGTGAGATCATCGGTGATATCAATGTCCGGGCTGAGAGTCACTTTGCGTTTTTTCTGCAGATTGTGCACAAGCACGCGTTTGAGCACAATGCGTTTGCCGCAGCGCCGTTCAATGATGTCGCGGTTGGATTGCAAGAGCGTAACAAGTCCTCCACCCACCGTTCCGAGGCCTGCGAGGCCTATGACCAGAGCATCGCTTTTGTCTGTGGCCATAGTTTCCTCCTTAGTTTTGCAGAGCGGCAAGTTCACGCCCCACTGCCGAAAGGGCACGTTTTAGGACATCGTCAGCAACAGCGTACGAGAAGCGGATACAGTTGTCGTCGCCAAAGGCCGCACCAGGAACAAGGGCCACATGGGCATGTTCCAGAAGATAGGTGCATAGCTCTGTGGAATTGTGCACGGTCTTGCCATAGACTGTATGCACATCGCAGAAAAGGTAGAAGGCCCCGTCAGGCTTGGGGCAGGCAATGCCGGGCCAGCTGGCGACCTCGGCATAGCCAAGGTCGCGTCTGCGCTGAAAAGCCTTGCGCATTTCACAAACGCAGTCCATGGGGCCTGTGAGGGCGGCAAGAGCTGCTTTCTGGGCAATGGAGCAGATATTGGAGGTGCTGTGCCCCTGCATGGCGGAAATCTTTTTGATGAGGTCCGGATGCGCGCAGAGGAAACCCACACGCCAGCCAGTCATGGCAAAACTCTTGGAAAGTCCGTTTAAGACAGCCACCTGATCAGGTTTTTTGGCATACCAGGGAAGGGCACTTGGGGCGGGTTTGCCTGTATAGACAAGCTGCTCGTAAATCTCGTCAGAGAGAACAAAAAGACCATGATCCAGAGCCCAGTCCATGATTTTGGCAAATTCTTCCTCGCTGTAGACAGCGCCTGTGGGATTGCTGGGAGAATTCACAATGAGCAGTTTTGTCTTGGGGGAGAGGGCTTTATCGAGCATAGCCGTTGTGACTTTAAAGCCGTGTTCAACGTCCGCTTTGACAAAGACCGGTACACCCCCGGCCAGCTGGACCATATCGGGGTAGCTGAGCCAGTAGGGTGAGGGAATGAGCACTTCATCGCCGGGATTGAGAAAGGTCTGAAGAAAATTATAGATACAGTGCTTACCGCCGGCACCAATGACTATGGCGTCAGGGGTCACAGCGAACTTATGCTGGCTTGCAAAATAGTCGGCAGCCGCTTTGCGCAGTTCGGGGATGCCGGGAACCTGGGTGTAACGGCAGAAATTCTCGTCTATGGCGCGTTTGGCTGCCTCGCAAATATGTTTGGGTGTGGGAAAATCGGGCTCGCCTACGGCAAGGCTGATGATATCAGCCCCCTTGGCGCGCAGTTCAAGGGCTTTACTGTTGACGGCAAGGGTCAGAGACGGTTGAATACTCTTGAGACGGTCAGATATCTGCATGGCCAGCTCCAGGCTGAAGTGGAAAAGCGTGAAAAACTACGCGCTAAATAGCACTGGCTGGGGAAAAAAACAAGGCAGGGCGGGCACAGAACACGTCTTGACCAAGAAGAGGAGGGAAGATGGGAGAGCTCCTTTTGCCATTTGCTGAACGCTGCCTATCTGGCACCTTCCTGCGACGTCATAAGCGCTTTAGCGTTGAGGTTGCGCTTGAAGATGGGAAAATCGTTTGGGCGCATACCAATAATTCAGGGGCCATGCTCGGTCTGACACGCAAGGGAAGCCCTGTGCTTCTTTCCCGCTCCGCCAATCCCAAGCGTAAGCTTCCCTATACCCTTGAGGCTGTGGCCTGCCCGGGTGCAAAGGGTTGGGTAGGCGTCAACACCCTTGTGCCCAATCGCCTTATATTGGCAGCCCATGCACGGGGGCTTTTGCCCTTCAGCCTCGGCTATGAGCAGGTCAGGGCTGAGGCCGTCTTTGGTACAAGCCGGCTTGATGTCCATTTTTCCGGGAAACATCGTCCTGATCTCTGGGTGGAATGCAAAAATGTCACCCTTGTTGAAGATGATGTGGCAAGTTTTCCCGATGCTCAGAGTCTGCGTGGGCAAAAACATCTGACCACGCTTATGGAGATTGCAGGACGCAAAATGCGTGCGGCCATGTTCTACCTTGTGCAACACCCGGAAGGCCACTGCTTTGCCCCGGCAGACTATATTGACGAGGCCTATGCAAACCTTTTTGCCAAGGCTCTACAGTGCCATGTTGAAATGTACGTCTATAGAGCCCATGTCACAGAAATAGGTATCACGCTAGGTTCAGCCATTCCTTTGTCACGAGACTGGACGTACTAATCTGAATGACGTTTCAACTGACTTTTCTTTTCTATGATTTTCTGTTAGATACCAGATCACTTGAATCTTGACTAAATTAATTTAGATAAAATCACTTTTTCCATGAGCTTTGCGAGCTTTTTTTTGAGGAATCGAACCATCTAACCCAAGGAGTTTCACCCAGCATTCGCAAGGCATGGATATTTTCGGGCTTACGGCCCTAACCTAAGGGAGAAATGCATGACCACCATTTTTTACCTTTTGGCTTACCTGTCCTTTGCCGCCTTTTTGATTCTCTGTGTGAGCAAGATTCGCGGTTACTGTGCGGCAAGCCCACTGCATGTGCGTTGGGAGATTTATCCCGTGCCCCATGAGGGCAAAAAAGCGGCGTATGGCGGCAGTTTTATGGAAAACTCCGACTGGTGGCTTAAGGGCCGCCATGTAGAGCATATTTACGATATCCTGGGTATTTTTAAGGAAGTACTCCTGCTCGAAGCCACATTTAAACACAATCACAAACTCTGGTTTCGTACCTATCCCTTCCATCTTGGCATGTATCTGCTCATGGGGGGAACTATTCTCCTATTTTTGACAGTCATTGCCGGCCTTCTGGGGGCAAGCCCTCTTTGGAATCCCAAGGAAATGGGGGGCTTTGTCACCTTTATGCATAATGTGCTCAATGCTGTTGTTTTGTTGGGGGCATTTTGCATTTTTGGCGGTGGTATTTCTCTGATTTTGCGGCGTATGCATGATAAAGGCCTCGCAGTTTATACTTCGCGTGAACATTACCTGAATATCGGTGCCTTTGTGCTTTTTGCCCTTATGACTCTCGCAGCCTGGGCTTTCAATGCTGATTATATTCAGGTGGCTGCCATCTTTGTGCACAGCCTTCTGACGTTTTCCTGTGAGCCTTTGAATAACGTCCTCTTTGAGCTGAGCATGTTTTTGGGCTTTTTTGTGATGATTTGGATTCCGCTTTCCAATATGCAGCATTTACTGCTCAAGTACTTCATGTATCACGATATTCGTTGGAATGACGTTCCCACCCCGGCCAGTGAAAAGAATCAGCAGCTCATTCCTGAGCTGCTGAAGAAGCAGGTGACTTGGGCTGCTCCGCATATCGCAGGAGATGGCACACCCAAAACCTGGTTAGATGTGGCCGTGAATCCCGATAATGGGCTTAAGAAGTAGGGGGCAGTCATGCGAGAACAATTAACAATTCGTGATTTTTCCACTGTTGAGGGGCAATTAACCACAGTAGAGGAAAAAGACCTGCCCGCGCAGCGTCTTGACCTGGCCTTCATGCCATGGAAGCCCTATACTGAAGAGCAAAAAAAGAGCTTTGCCTGCCTTCTGGACGAGGTTAATGTTCTGAATATCCCCGTGCCCAAGAGTCAGGCCGAAGAAGAGAACCTGGTTAACCGTTTTTTGACGGGAATGCGCAAACTTTTTACGACGGATAACAATTTTACCTGTCTGCCCATGCTGGAAACCAGCATGGACAACTGCGTGCAGTGCAATTCCTGTTCAAGTGCCTGTCATCTCTTTGAGATGAGCGGTGAAAATGAAATCTATCGCCCCAATTACCGCTCTGAAATTTTCAGGCGAATCTATAAACAGTATATTAAAAAAGAACCCTTTGCTCGCTGGCGCTACGGTGATCTTGGGCTTAACTGGAAAACTGTGGCCCGCCTGGGAGAACTCGCCTATCGCTGCAACCTTTGCCGCCGTTGTGCTCAGACCTGTCCTATTGGTGTGGATAATGGGCTGATTGCGAGAGAGATTAGAAAACTTTTTAGCCAGGAGCTTGGCATTGCTCCCAAGGAACTCCATGAAAAAGGCACTGTCCTGCAGAGCCGCGTGGGTTCTTCAACGGCTATGACGCCACAGGTCGTCAAGGACAATGTCGAATTCATCGACGAGGACTACAGCGAAATCACAGGTATTGAGGTTCATACGCCCTTTGACGTGAAAGGGGCTGATATTTTGCTCCTGCATAATGCCGGTGAAATTATTGCGTGGCCGGAAAATGTGGCTGCCTTCTCACTGATTTTCCAGGAGGCGGGTCTTTCTTGGACCTTATCCAGCAAATGTGCTGGCTATGACGGTGTCAATTATGGCGTATTCTATGATGATGCCCAGCTTGCCCGAATTGCTTTGATGCATATGCAGGCAGCCAAAGAATTAGGCGTGAAGAAAATTGTCATAGGTGAATGCGGACATGCCCATAAGGCGTTGACAGTTGTTGCTGATCGCGTCATTCCCTATGAACTGCAGACTCCTCGGGAAAGCTGCTACGTGACTCTACGTGATATTGTGATGAGTGGGCGTTTGAAGCTCAATCCCTCGCGCAATGATTTCCCCGTCACTTTGCACGATCCCTGCAATATTGTACGTCTGATGGGGATTGTTTCACCACAACGTGAAATTCTGCATAAAATTGCTCCCAAGTTTCGAGAGATGCCCTGTCACGGTGTAGACAATTACTGCTGTGGTGGTGGCTCAGGCTTTGCCATCATGTCGAGAAATAATATTGAGGAATGGCGTGGCAATATTTCTGGCAGGAAGAAGATGTGGCAGATCGGAGAGGCTTTTAAGGACTGCCTTGGACCTGAGACCAAGAAGTATATTTGTGCTCCCTGTTCCAACTGCAAGGGTCAGATCCGCGAATTACTTGCGCACAATGATCTCTACGAGAAAAACAGCTTCGCCTACGGTGGATTGGTGGAACTCATTGTCAATTGTATGGAAAACGTCAATCCAGGCTTCATTAAGTGGGGCGAAGAGTAGCTGATATTTTGTTGCTTTCTTGCTGAGAATGTGAGCAGATACCCTTGCTTTGTTTTTCCTTTTACCCCCATACGGTTGTTAAAGGTATGTCATGCGCATATCATCCATGACTTTTCATGCTCTCCATCTGCTTTTCCGCCTTGCTCGTCAAACGGACAAAACTCCTTTGTCTGCCTCTGAGCTCGCCGATACCTCGTCCATTTCTGAACATTTTATTCAGAAAATTATGCGTATGCTGCAGGGATCAGGAATTGTGCGGAGTATTCGTGGTATTGCTGGGGGTTTTGTCTTAGCGAAGGCGCCTAGGGAGATTTCCTTAAGCGATATTGTTGTCGCTGTGGAAGGCGGTATCAGTCTTCCAGAGGTCAAGGAGAATGTCTTTGCCAACAACGCTGTTGTCAGTGTTTGGACAAAGGCCGTTACACGCATGATGGGTGAGTTGAGTCGTTTGACTCTTATGGACCTTTTTGTTCAGAACGCCGAAGAGGAAAAGGTTGCCGTGGCAAACTTGCAAGATGGCAGGAATCTTCGCCTGTCTCTTGGCAGAAGTCGCTGTCGCAGGCCAAAAGCGAGAGCGAGGCATATAGTACGTACTTTTTAACCTAATCCCCCAGAAGTCCTCCGCCTCTTAGGGGGATGACGGCGAGATCAGACATAATACGTTCACGACAAAAAAACGCTCAGCTTTTGCTGAGCGTTTTTTTGTCGTCCACTGCGCCGTAAAAAACCGTCCGCAAGGCACAGGAATAGCAGATGCTCCTTAGCTAAAATTTCCCTGTCATGTTGCCTTTCCAGTCTGCGGAAAGATCGTAAGATCTGGGGAAAGATCGGGCTGGTTCGCTGCTATACTATTTCCCACAGGGGAAATATGTAAACAAAAAATCAACTCGTATTGCTCTGGGCAGTCCACTTTCCCATGGGGCACGCCTATGGAGCTACCTAATAGCTCTTTACCGACAGAAATCCCCCGAATTGAGGACGGGGGATGTCAAGACATTCATTTCGTCAACGGCCAATCTGGACCCGGATAGCTGTGGCCAGACGCACCATTTCCTCTTCTTGGTCGTATTTGCCCTGCTGCCAGAGCTTGAAACCATCTCCGTCAAAGCGTGGAATAATATGCCAGTGCAGATGGTCGATCTCCTGACCTGCAGCACGGCCGTTATTCTGGATGACATTAAAGCCCTGGGCGTTGGTTACGGAAACAATGGCGCGGGCTATGCGCTGCTGGGCCTGCATGATCTCCTGACCAAGGGCCGGATCAAGACCCAGAAGGTCACTGCAGTGGGTACGCGGAATGAGCAGGGCATGCCCCTTATTGGCCGGGGCAATGTCCAGAAAGGCGTAAAGCGTGTCACTCTCAAAGATTTTCTGGGAAGGAATACTGCCGCAGGCAATGGCGCAAAACAGGCATTGGTCCATGATAGCTCCTTGTGCTTAGAATCTGACCGACCCCTTGGTCGGCCCACGTTTTTTGTGCTGACTGCGCGCCCTTTGGGCAAAAGAGGACGGAGAGATGGGAGCAATCTGGGGCGGCTTCTGCGTGATTTCGCTGCTGGCAAGCAACGGGTAGATCCCTTGCCGAATTCCCTCAAGAGCAGCAATAAAGAGCGCGGCCTGAGCCGCATGCTCCTGAATAAGGGCTTTTTGCGCATTGGGGCCCATCTGAGAGAGTGTTCGCGGGTCAAGGACGGCAATATGGGCGATATCATTGATGGTCGGGCCGTAGCGCATGCCCATGAAGGGCCAGAGCCAGCGCTGATGCTCCTTGGCATAGCGGAAAATGTACATTTCAAGGCCCTGCTTGCGGGCGCTGGTGACAAGCGCGGCCACCCCCTCCTCTTCTTCGGCACGCACTTCAATATAAAGATGAGGAGCAGGCAGGGCTTTGAGTTCACTTTGGACGTTGAAGGCGCACGTCAGACCCTTGTTCTCATCTGTCTCGGGCTGCGTGATGGTAAAAAGGCTTGGTCTTGGCTCTGACAGACGCATGGCCTCAAGTTCGTCAACGCTTCCAGCCTGATAGCAGCTTGCTTTGATCAGACATTTGTAGAGGTATTGGAGAGAAGCGCAGGTAAAGTGCTCTCCTTTGCGGCGCAGAGGTAGACAGTCAAGATAGAGGGATTTGGCGATATGCTGGCGGTACATTATTTGCCTGTTTTGCGCAGGGTCCGTTTATCTCCCACGCGTACCGTAAAATGGCTGTTATCAAAGTGTTCAAGCAGAGCAATGAGGTATTTGCGCGAAAGGCCAAGGATGCTTTTGAGGGCGGCAATATCGAGACTGTCGTGGCTCTCAAACCAGGTTCTGACCCGTGACTGAATGTCTTCAAGGGCCTCTCTGGTATAGTAGAGGCCGTCGCGTACCCGGACAAGATCGCCTTTTTGGCAGAGCAGCGCAAGTACAGGGGCCGCTTCTTTTTCGGAGATAGCGAGTTCTTCAAGGACATCTTTATAATTGGGCGGGGTCAGAGGCTGTGCTGTGTGGCGGCTGAGGATTTTGTCGCTGAGTGTCTGATCGGCGCCTTTCAGTGTTACCTTGTGGCTTTTCAGGCGCAGTCCTTCATCCTGACTGACCAAGTGCCCATCATGGATGAGCTGCTCAATGACCTTGGCCGTGAGCTTTTTGGGCAGATCCTGGCACCATGAACCATGCAGGGCCTCCTTGGCAAAGAAGGCCTTGAGCGGGGATTTTTCATGGAGAAGAGCCGCGCGTTTAAGGCACTCATCACAGAGTTTGCGGAAATGGCTTTTGGCAAGACAAGCTCGGCTTTCCCGATCGTAGAGAATCAAATCTGCGCGTGAAATAAGCTTTTCAAGGATCTGCTGGAGTTTTTTGGAAGGAAGCTGGGTGAGGACACGCAGACACGACAAGGTGGCTCCGGGCAGACCGAAGAGTTCCAGTACCTCAAGGACAAAGGCTTCCGGATGGGCAGTGTCCGCATAAAGCGAGGGCAGGGCAAGCCAGCGTTTGATGAGGGCTTCCTTGTCCACCCGCCTAGGCCAGAGTGGCGGCAGAGGACAGAGAATGCTTGCGCCGGCGAGGGTCCTTAGCGGCGAGCTTCCACGTAACACACATCTGTCCTGAAAGACGCCGCACATTGGTTCGGTAAAAATAACTTCGGCAAGGGCGCTGTCACCGGGAGCCAGACTGGTCCGATCACGAAAGACAAGCTTGGCCGTGCATTCTTTGCTGGCATGGTGAAAATGATATTCAGCCCGTTGCTTCAGGGCAAAGGGGGCAGAGGCAAGCACTTGGACCTTGAGGATCCAGCGGGTAGCGCAATAGAGTTGGTCTGGCTTGGAAATGATCTCGCCGCGCGCAATGTCCTGTTTTTCAAGACCCTGCAGATTGATGGCACAGCGTGATCCCGGATAAATGGTCTCTGTGGGCTGGCCGTGGCGTTCAATGGAGCGGGCTCTGGAAAGCGTGCCTCTGGGCATGACAATACAGGTTTCATCGGTGGAAAGGGATCCTGAAAGGACCGTGCCTGTGACAACAGTTCCATGTCCATGCAGGGAAAAAACCCGGTCAATGGGCAGGCGAAAGATGTCGCAGCCAGGTTTTTTCTGGATACTTGCCGCTTTTTGCTGCAGATAGCTTCTGATTTCGGCAAGTCCCTGTCCTGTCTGAGAGGAGACAGGAAATATGGGTGCTTTTTCCAAGAAGGAGCCAGCAAGACCGTTTCTAATCTCTTCAGTGACCATGGCAAGCCAGTCTGGTTCAACCATATCGATCTTGGTGAGAGCCACAAGACCTTCATGGACGCCCAGCAGAGAACAAATTTCCAGGTGTTCCTGTGTCTGGGGCATAATGCCTTCATCGGCGGCAATGACAAGCATCACGAGATCAATGCCAAAGGCCCCCGCGACCATAGTCCGTACAAAACGCTCGTGGCCGGGAACATCAATGATGCCGAGTTTTTCGCCACTGTCCAGATCAAGCCAGGCAAAACCTAAATCAATGGTGATGCCACGGCGCTTTTCCTCGTTGAGGCGATCACAGTCAATACCTGTGAGCGCCCGCACCAGACTGGTTTTGCCATGGTCAATATGTCCTGCTGTGCCGAGAATGACGGCCATGCCAAGCTCTCCTAGAGTTCTCTGCGGTCAATGACTCGTTTGGACTTGCTGAAGGTTCTGGGCAGGGAGGCGTAATCCACCGGCACCACCTGCATGCGCGCAAGAATTTTCGTGTGCAGCGTTTGGGAGATATGTTCGGCAAGATGCTCGGAACATTGGGCTCCGCGGGCGAGCTCCACAAAAAGCGTGAGATGGTCCACGGCGTGCTCGTCGCGGGAGAGCTCCACTTGGTATTCACCGCCAAGCTCCGGGTAGCCTGCAATGACATCAGAAAATTGGCCGGGATAAATATTGACGCCGCGATAAATGATCATATCGTCTGATCGGCCAAGAATTTTGTCGTGCATGGGCATATTGAGGCCGCAGGAACAGGTATGGGGAATTTTGCGGCAGAGGTCATGGGTGCGGTAGCGCAGGAGAGGCACGGCCTCCTTTCTGAGGCTTGTCACCACCATTTCACCGACTTCTCCGTCAGGCACAGGTTCCAGGCTTGCAGGATCAAGGACTTCGATGATGAAGAGATCTGCCCAGTAGTGGAGACCCTCGTGGGCCGCACAGTCGATGGCCGTACCCGGTCCATACATTTCCGTCATGCCGGCAATATCAAAGCTGGCCTCAAGTCCGAGTTTGGATTCGATGGCCTGACGCATTTTTTCACTGCGTGTTTCTGAGCCGCAGATCATGCGTTTGAGATGAATTTTTTCAAGTAAGCCCTGGCGTTCCACTTCTTCAGCCAAAAGCAGTGCCATAGAGGCCGTGGCTCCGAAACAGGTGGCCTGGAGATCCTGCAAAAGTTGCAGATGCATTTCTAAATTGCCGGGCCCTACAGGAATGGTCAGCATGCCAAGTTTTTCACTGCCGGACTGAAAAGCCGCACCGGCTGTCCATAAACCGTAGCCTACAGCTGCCTGTAGCCGATCTGAGGGGCCGAGGCCGGCCAGTTCAAAACAGCGGGCCATCTGGAGTGCCAGTGTTTCGGTATCGTTTTTCGTATAGGCGAGGATCTTGCGCTTACCGGTGGTGCCGCTTGAGGCGTGAATGCGAACAACCTCCTCAGCTGGGACACAGAGCAGCGGCAAGGGGTAGCCACGTCGCAGATCCTCCACATCGGTTGTGGGGAGTCTGTGCAAATCATCAAGGCTGCGAATGTCCTGGGGCTTAACTCCACACGTCTTAAGAATTGAGCGGTACTGCGGACTTTTTTGCGCCTGAGCGATGGTCCAGCGCAGGCCCTCGAGCTGGATTTTCTGGAGTTCTTCAGACGGCAGCTGAGGAATGAAACGATAGTTTGCCATGATCTTTTGCTCACCTTTTTGCAAATCTGCGCCTCAGTTGAGGAGCAAAGGGGAATCTTCCTTGCCCTCTTGTAGGGGAAAGGGCAAGCAATGGCAAGACTCAGGGCGTTTTCTGCTTGCGAGATAACGGAAATCACGGTATGTAAAGATGGCTTTTACGTAACCTTATTACGTTCGTAGAGACCTGTATGTACGAAGATCAGACCGAAGTTGCTCCCACCTGGATCCCTTCAACCCCAAATGCCCGTTTTTTGTTGGGTGAGCGCGTGAGCTGTCTTGCCTGGCCTGAATTTTTACAGAGTATGGAGGGCGTTTCTCCAAACCTCAGCCCCGAACAATGGCGTGCGCACATCCTCAAAGGTGAAGGAGATGAGGACGGTCTCCTGGTCACAGCCATGGCCCACGCCAGATGTGAGAATTTTGTCTACTGGCTCGGTCCAAAAACCTTTGTTCAGTCCTGGCCAAGCCTGCGCGGTGTCTGCCCCCGTAAAATCTTTGGCCGACGCAAAGCCTTTGACCGCATCTGGACCGCGCTTGCCACACCTTCGCGTCTGCCTGTGCCGCCATTGCCTGCCTGGTCGACGTTGTCCTCGTTTGAACGTCGGGTTCTGGTGAGTGCCTGCAATGCCCCGCAGCACGATGAGGGCTGGATTGCCAATCGTCTTTTGGCCTCAGCTGAGAAAGTGCATACGGCCCTGTGCAAGCTCGTGAAGCTGCATTTTCTGACAGAAGCCAATGCCCTTTTTTCGCCTGATCCCTTTTATCTTACCTATCAGGTGCCACGACCGGTCGGTACTCAGTCTTTTCTTGTGGACGGCGTTGTGCGTACCTTTGTCAATTCCGCAGAATGGTAATGCCGCAACGCCAAAAACGGGCTGAGCAAGTGCTCCGCGTGCTGCAGGCGCGTTATCCCAAGCCCAAAACCAACCTTGTGGCGAGCTCTCCCTGGCAGCTTCTGGTGGCAACTGTACTTTCGGCACAGTGTACGGATGCACGGGTTAATGCCCTGACACCGCAGCTTTTTGCCCGCTGGCCCGGTCCCAGAGAAATGGCCGCGGCAGACCTCTCAGATCTTGAAGAAGTGATCAGGCCCGTCGGCTTCTACCACAGCAAAGCCAAAAATCTTACCCTTGCTGCCAAACGACTTTGTGAAGTCTATGGCGGCGAGGTCCCCAAATGTCTTGATGACCTGATGACTCTTGCCGGAGTAGCCCGCAAAACGGCCAATGTGGTGCTTTTTGGGGCATTTGGCATCAATGCCGGGCTTGCCGTGGATACCCATGTCAGGCGTATCAGCTACAGGCTTGGGCTTACAGATGCACGCGAGCCTGTCCGTATTGAGCAGGATCTTTTGCCCCTTTTCCCTCAGGAGGAATGGGGCAATGTCAATCATCGCATGGTCTGGTTCGGGCGTGAGGTCTGCAAAGCCAGGCGTCCGCTCTGTGACAGCTGTGAGATGCGTAGCTTCTGCCCACGCCGAGAACCTTCTGACGAATCCTGAGAGACGCCCTTAAGAAAGTCTGCTCTTCGCCGATAGACAGGAAAGATGCAGTTTTTACAGGGTGGGAAAGTCATGAGCCAGAATCTGTTGACCCAGGATCACAATAACGAACTGAAAATTATTGAGTTCCTCATTGAGGAAGAGCTGCCTGACGGTTCTTCCTATGTGGGCCACTATGGTATCAACGTGGCCAAGGTGGTCAGTATCATCCGCGAACCGAGCATTACGAGTCTGCCAAGCCAGGCAGACCCTTCGGTGCTTGGCACGTTTAATCTGCGCGGCAATGTCCTGCCTATTCTTGATCTTGCCTCTTGGATGGGCAAGAAAATGATCCCAAATCCCAATAATAAAGTCATTGTCACAGAGTTCTGTAGTGTGCAGTCGGCCTTTCTCGTCTCCAACGTGGCCAATATCCATCAGATCACTTGGGATGCCATTGAGGCCCCCAACAAGTATATTGACATCTATTCCAATGAAAGTGTGACTGGTGTCCTGAGAATCGGCGAAAAAGTCCTCTTTATTCTGGATATGGAAAAGGTGCTGAGCAGCCTTGACTCACGTCTGGATATGAGTACCGCTCAGGTGGATACCTCAAAGGTTGACGATGCCGAACAGTTTCATCTCCTTGTGGCCGATGATTCAAGTTCACTGCGCCATATCATCAAATCGGCACTTGAAAAGTCGGGTTTCCGCGTGACAACGGCGGTCAGCGGCCGAGATGCCTGGGACTATCTGATGAGTCTTGAACGCGAGGCTCAGGCCAATAATCAGAAGGTTACTGATCTTGTGCACCTACTGATCTCAGACATTGAAATGCCGGAAATGGACGGTCACGCCCTGACACGCAAGGTGCGTGCCACAAGTTTTACCCAGGATCTGCCTGTCATTCTCTTTTCTTCGCTGATCACCGATGCTGTGCGCGAAATCGGCGTCAAGGCCGGCGCTGACCGACAGGTTTCCAAACCTGATCTTCCCGGTTTGAACAAGATCATCTGCGAGCTTTTGGACGAAAAGCTCGGTCGCCATTAGCAGCGCTCTCTGGAGCCTTTGTGACGAAAATCCTTGCATGGGATTGTTCCCCCAAGGTGCCTTCTCTTATCCCCTTCTTTCTGCCTTTTGCGGGCTGTCCCTTCCGTTGTCTCTATTGTGCTCAGGATCTTGTCACAGGTCAGGAGCATCATGACCCTCTGTCTTTACGTTTTCAAAGGCTGCATAAGGAACTTTTGCAGCGCAGGCGTCCTGATAGAGATCCCCCTCAGCTTGCCTTCTATGGTGGCACATTCACAGCACTTCCCCTCGATGCCATGAACTATTGCCTTGAGCAGGCCCAACATCTCCTCGAGCAGGGACTGATCAGCGCCTTGCGCTGCTCAACCCGTCCTGATGCCTTACCTGATGATCGGCTGCTGCGACTGCGCGAGGCCGGGATGACAACCATTGAACTTGGCATTCAAAGTTTTGATGAGGGTGCTCTGCGTGCCACCGAGCGCGGTTATGGCTCAATCAAGGCCTGCGAGGCCTGCACGAAGGTCAAGGACTATGGCTTTGAGCTTGGCGTCCAGCTTTTGCCTGGCATGCCGGGTCTTAGCCCAGGCCGATTTCTCAAGGATGTTTCGCATGCTATCTCGCTGGGGGCAGGTCTTCTACGTTTTTATCCGTGCCAGGTACTTGCCAAAACCAAGCTCGCCGCTCTCTGGCGCAAAGGTCTCTACAGCCCCTGGGATCTTCAGACAACGCTGGCAACGCTTGCCGTAGGCTATCTCAAGGCCCAGGATGCTCATGTCCCGGTCATCCGTATGGGCCTTGCGCCTGAGCCGAGTTTTTTGCAGGCGCGTTTGGCAGGACCCTGGCATCCATCCCTTGGTGCCCGGGTCATGGCCCGATCCCTTTACCTCGCAGTTTTGCGCGCGAAAGGGCGGGCAAAGCTCGTATGCCTGCGCCTTCCCAGGCGTCTACAGGGCTTTTTCTTTGGAGAGAAAGGTGAAATGCGTGACAAATGGGCAAGACTTGCTTGTGAAATTCTGTTTGGCAATGTTGATCGGGTTGAGCTGGATCTTTTGGAGACGCACAAGACCTGAGAGCACGCGTAAGCGTAAGAACCATGTCTGTGTGTTTGCCAAGCTAAAGACCGCGACCTTTGACCGCATGCAAAGTTGCTGCAAAACTACGCGCCGTACGATCTTTGCTGAAGGCTTTGACAAATGCTGAAAATTGCCTATAATAGCCACAAAAAAAGGAATAATATGAACGCGTGCATGAGCCAGATCTTTATGTTTCGATTTTTCTTTACAGGCTATTGAGAAAAGCCTGTGATCTAGCTCGCGTTTGAGACGTTTTTGTCGGATAAGGGGCCGCAGGCTTTGTGCCAGCGGCCTTTTTTTTTGTCTGGGCCGCGGCCTCGGCTTCTCCGATCACCCCCAATGGAAGGAGCCTTGTATGTATCTTGGTAAAAAAATTCGGATGGAGCGTATTTTAAACCGCAATGATGGTCGCACTATCATCGTGCCCATGGACCACGGTGTCACCATGGGGCTTGTGGACGGCTTGCTCGACATGCGCGAAACCGTCAATGACATGGCCAAGGGCGGGGCCGATGCCGTGCTTATGCACAAGGGCCTTGTGCGCTGCAGCCACCGCAATGCTGGTCGCGACGTTGGGCTGATCATTCATCTCTCAGCCTCCACAGCCCTAACCCCCAATGGCAATACCAAGACGCTTGTGGGAACCGTTGAGGAAGCGTTGCGGCACGGCGCTGACGGCGTTTCCGTGCATGTCAATCTTGGAGATCCCTATGAGCGGCTGATGGTAGCAGATCTTGGAAAAGTCGCCTGCGCCTGCGACGACTGGGGCGTTCCTTTGGTTGCCATGGTCTATGCCCGCGGCCCCGAGGTCAAGAACGGCTATTCACGCGATGCCGTGGCCCACTGCGCGCGCGTGGGCATGGAGCTTGGTGCGGACATCGTCAAAGTCGCCTATACAGGCGATAGTGATAGCTTTGCTGATGTCACCTCTTGCTGCTGCGTACCTGTCGTTATTGCCGGTGGTCCGCGTATGGATTCAACCCGGGATATTCTGGAGATGGTCTACGGCTCGCTGCAGGCCGGGGGCTCTGGCGTCTCCATCGGTCGTAATGTCTTTCAGCATCCCAAGCGAGTCGGACTGGTCCGGGCTCTGCGCGCCCTTGTGCATGAAAATGCCGGTGTCGATGAGGCCCTTGAGCTTGTGGAACAGGCCTCATAGTTTGGGCACAAAAAAGGTGTGCATGTCTGACGAAGACATGCACACCTTTTGCGTTGGGTTTCAGGAGACTACTGGTGCATGGGACCGTGAGGACCAGGGTATCCATGCGGGCCGTGAGGACCATGAGGCCCAAACCCTCTTGGGCCATGAGGGCCGCGGAAGGGCATATCGACACCGGGAATGGGTCTTGCCGGACGCTTGATACCGCATTCCTTTTCGATGCGTTCTTCTCTGGCCTGCTGTACGGCACGCCTTTCAGCGCGTAGTTTGACAATTTCCTGAGCGCAGCTGCGAACAGCCGAGGCGTCGGGTTGTGCTGCGTGCTTCAGGGCTTCAAGCTCATGTTTTTTGACAAAGAGCTGGTCATTGAGTTCACGCAGCTTGGGTTCAAATTCTTTTGTGATGGCATAGTACTTGGCACGCTGCTCATCGGTGAGCGTCTGCATTTGTCTGCCATCAAAGCCAGGGCAGGGAGCCTGCTCTGCGCAAGGAGCGTTATTTGCACAGGGACCACCAACCTGGGGATTGGCCTGCGCTTCTTTGTGGGCAAGGGTGAGGGCCAGGACACAAGCTGCGGCCAAAAGGCCTTGTTTCCAACGATGTTTCATGACAATTGCTCCTTACAGAGAGAAAAAGTGTTTGCCGGAGTGTTTCTCGCACAGAAGCATAGCAAAGCCTGTGCCAAGATTCTGATGCCCGGAAATAGGGACTTACCTGGCCTTTGCTCGGCGCCACGTGTGTAAAAATTAGGCAGTTACAAAAAGAGGGTGTTTAATTCTTGGGCAGGGTAGGCTTGAGGATGTCTTTGAGCTCATGGGGACCCGGAGCAGTGCCCACACGTTCACAGAGACGGCTTAGCAGCGCTTTTTGCTCGTCTGCGAGCATGGTCCTCAGCTCCATGAGCTCACGACCTAGGCGTGGTAGGGTTTCCGGAGAGCTCTGTCTGTCATAGCGCAAAAGGCGTAGTTCAGCCATTTTTTGGCGAATCTGACCACGCAGAATATCCTGGCGTTGCCGGGTTTCGGCAATTTCTGCAAGCGCTGTGGCTTTGTGCTCAGAGGAAAGCTGCGCAAGCCAGGAGGGTGGGGTTGGACAAAGAGGGTCTGCCTGGGCGCAGCTTGCGTTGAGCAGAAGAAAGGTGAAAAGCAGGAATGGCATGCGGTCTCCGCGAGGGCAGATGACAGGAAAGCTTTGGACAAGTATACTTGAGAGCATGACAGCTGTAAACGTATCCTCGTTTTTGCGGCGTATTCGCCAGAAATTTACCCTCTCCAAGACCCTCGGACGTCTATTTGCCCTGGCCCTTCTTCTCATTACCCTTCTTATCTGGGCAACCTGGGCTGTTATCGGGCATTCCGAGCAGGCCATGGGGCGGCTTTTTGGGGAAAAGGGCGCCTCCTTGATCATGGTTGTGGAAAGCATTTTGCGCAGCGGCCTTAGGCACGAGATCGGTGTGCGTCTGCAGACATTGCTCGAGGAAATGCGTCAGAGCCGGGATGTGCTTTTTGCCTGCGTGACCATGCCCGACGGCACAATCTTAGCCCACAGCAATCCCGACCGCCTTGGAGAAATTCTCACCCTAGGTCAGGAGGAGATGACCCCATCGCAAATGCAGGTCCTTGCCCCCACAGGTCAGGCGCAGTGGGCTTTCATGGAAATGGAAGGCAAAAAGGTCTTTGCGGTCTACCGCCTCTTTACGCCTGGCCTTGACAAACACGCCTGTCACATGCCGCTTCCCATCATGTTTCTGGGGCTGGACGCAAGACCACTGGAGCTGAGGCGCTGGCAGAATCTCTTCTATATAGGTTCTTTGGCCGGAGCGAGTTTACTTGTCGTCCTTCTCGGCCTTGCGGCCTTTGTGCTGTCAGAGCGGGCACACAACCTGCGTTTGCGCAAGGAAAAAGCTGAAGGACGCGTGCGGGAGTTGCAGGAGGAGGTACGACGTAAGGAAAAACTGGCAGCCGTGGGAAGCCTGGCTGCGGGCGTCGCTCACGAGATTCGCAATCCTTTAAGCTCCATTAAGGGCTATGCCACCTATTTTGGCCAGCTTTTTCCCGAAGGCAGCGAAAATCGCGCCTCAGCGCAGATCATGGTCAATGAGGTGGACCGTCTGAACAGAGTTATCTGTGACCTCATTGGTCTGGCCAAGCCGAGCGATATTATCCGGGCGCCTGTTGCGGTGAGGCCCCTGCTGGAAGGCGTTGCCCGTCTCATTGCCAGACAGGCTCAGGCCCAGGCAGTGCGCCTGAGAATCTGTACAGCTCACAGGCTTCCTGCTATCATAGCCGACTCTCAGCGCCTGCATCAGGCTCTGCTCAACCTTTGTCTCAATGCCCTGCAGGCCATGCCCGAAGGCGGCAGCCTGAGTCTTGGTGCCTATGTGCGAGGAGATACCCTTCTCCTGCTTGTGCGTGACACAGGTCTTGGCATTGCTGAAGAGGCACTGTCTCATATTTTTGATCCGTATTACACCACGCGTGCCAGCGGCACGGGGCTTGGCCTTGCCCTTGTGCAGAAGATTGTCGATGCCCATGCTGGTTCCCTTACGGTGCGTTCACGCCAAAAAGATGAACAACGTTCTGGTATGACGCTTTTTTGCATTTCTCTTCCTCTAGGTGACAATCATGGCAGCGCGCATACTTCTTGTGGATGATGATACTGCTCACCGCAGCATGCTCAAAACCCTCCTTGGCTCCTGGCATTACGAAGTGCAGGAGGCTGCTGACGGATCTCAAGCGGTGGACAGGGTTCGGGAAGAAGCCTATGACCTGGTTCTCAGTGATGTCCGCATGGCGCAAATGGATGGACTGACGGCGCTTGGAGAGATTTTGGCCTTTAATCCCTCCCTGCCGGTGATTTTGATGACAGCCTATTCCTCGGTGGAGACAGCGGTTGAAGCCCTGCGGCTGGGCGCGTTTGATTATCTCATCAAACCCCTGGATTTTGAGGCTCTTCAAGAAACCGTCAAACGTGCTGTGGATGTTTCCCATACGTCCCTTGAGCCGCGCAGCCTGCGCAATCTTGTGGAGAGCGAGGAACAGAACTTCGGCATTTTAGGGCAGAGCCCGCTTATGCAGAAGCTTCTGGAAGACATCAAAATCGTCGCACCCACAGAGGCAACAGTCCTTATCACAGGCGAATCGGGCACAGGCAAGGAACTTGTGGCGCGTGCCCTGCATTCGCAGAGTGAGCGCGCCAAAGAGCCCTTTGTGGTGGTCAACTGTGCCGCCTTTGCCGAAACGCTTCTCGAAAGTGAACTCTTCGGCCACGAAAAAGGCGCTTTTACCGGTGCTGAAAAGAGTCGGGAAGGGCGCTTTGTACAGGCTGACCATGGGACACTTTTTCTTGATGAGATTGGGGAAATGCCGCTTGGTCTGCAGGCCAAACTTTTGCGTTGTCTGCAGCAGGGCGAGGTGCAGCGAGTGGGGGCCGATAAACCTATTACCGTGGATGTTCGCGTTTTGGCCGCCACCAACCGTAAACTTGAAGATGAGGTAGCCCAGGGGCATTTCCGGCAAGATCTTTTTTTCCGCTTAAATGTTATCAGTCTCGAGGTGCCGAGTCTGCGCAGTCGACGTCAAGATATTCCCCTGCTTGCCGTCCATTTTCTCAGGCTTTTTGCCACGCGCAATAAAAAAGAGCTCAAGAGATTTGCGCCGAGGGCTCTTGATGCCATGCTCAGATACGATTGGCCCGGTAATGTCCGGGAACTTGAAAATGCCGTGGAGCGAGCCGTGATCATGGCTCGAGAGAATCAGATAACCCGAGAGGATTTACCTCAGGCCGTGCTTGGGGCAGATCGGGAAGGCTCAGACGCCTCTCTGACAGGTTTAACCCTTGATGACGTAGAGCGCCTGGCCATTGAGCAAACCCTGAAGGAAACAGGCGACAATAAAAGTGAAACCGCACGCCGTCTCGGCATAACGCGGGCAACGTTGCACAATAAACTTAAAAAATACGCCCTGGAATAAGTATGGCCCAAGAGACAGATTTCCTTTGGCAGAGACTGGCCGATCTCGTCTATGAGATCGGTCAGCTCAGGCAGACCCCACGCACGGGCTGGGCTTTCCTTGGTTCCAACCGGGAAAATGTCGCCGAGCACTCGTTTCGCACAACAGTACTTGGTTATCTTCTGGCCAAAATGGCTCACGCGAATGTTGCCCGGGTGATGCAGCTCTGTCTCTTTCACGATCTGCACGAGGCGCGCAGCGGCGATTTCAACTATGTCTATCACCGCTATAATACAACCCGTGCCCGCGAGGCGCTTCAGGACGCTCTTGCGGGCACGGGGCTGACCAATGAAGTCTTGGGCTTTTTTGACGAATTTTCAGATAAAACCAGTCTTGAGGCCAAACTTGCCAATGATGCCGATCAGCTGGATTTGATAGCCAATCTCAATGTGGAACTGCACAAGGGCAATACCTTTGCCAGAGAGTGGCTGGACAGCGCACTGCCGCGTCTTGAAACACGCGAGGGCAGGATGCTGGCGCAGACATTGCTTGCGGAAGATCCCAACAGCTGGTGGTACAAGCAGGTTCCTAAATCCTGGTGGGTGCACCATGGTGAGTCTTAGGGTTCGATAACAGTACCCAGGGCTTCACCCTTTTTGAGAAATCGCAAAAGACTTGAAGGGCTGCGGCCATCAAGGATAAGAGCCTTGCCGGCGCCCTGTTCAAGGGCAAAGAGGCAGGCTTGGACCTTGGGGATCATGCCGCCTGTGATGACGCCCTGCTGGATCAGTGTGTCAATGGCATTGCGGTCAAGCCTGGGCAGAAGCTCTCCTGTCGCTGAGAGCACGCCTGGCACATCGCTGATCAGGACAAAGTACTGAGCTTGGAGTGCACCAGCCAGAGCGCCGGCTGCGGTGTCGGCATTGACATTGAGCGCGCGATAATCCGGCCCCTGGGCAATGGGAGCCACAACCGGCACAAAATCCTGGGCAAGCAGGCAGTTGAGCAGGCTTGCATCGACAGACGTGATCTTGCCCACACGCCCAAGCTCGGGATCCTTGATCTCGGCTTTGAGCAGCCCGCCGTCGCGGCCAGAGAGGCCGCAGGCGCGCACTGACTGCGCAGCAAGACTTGCCACAACGGCTTTATTGACGCTGCCGGCAAGCACCATTTCCACGGCTTCCATGGTCAAGTCATCGGTGACGCGCAGACCGTTGACAAAACGGCTTGTCAGGTTCAGACGCGTAAGCAGAGCATTGATCTGCGGTCCGCCTCCGTGCACAAGCACGGCACGAAAATGCTCCTGGCTGAGTTGGGCAAGGTCGCGGGCAAAGGCCTCGGCCAAATCTGCTTGATCCATGGCATGGCCACCATATTTGATAACGGCAAGTGATGTGCTCACACACGCTCCTTTTTGTCTGAAGTTTTTGTTACTGCTACCGGGCGCTCGCCCGGCTATCAATACGTAAAGTAAGGATATCATATGCCCCGTGTTGTTACCCGATTTGCGCCAAGTCCCACAGGCCACCTGCATCTGGGCGGGGCGCGCACAGCTGTCTTTAACTGGCTTCTGGCCCGTCATTTTGGCGGCACCTTCTGTCTGCGCATTGAGGATACAGACCTTTTGCGTTCCAAACAGGAATACACAGACTCCATTCTCGCTTCTATGCGCTGGCTTGGTCTGGACTGGGACGGAGAGCCCATTTATCAGACACAGCGCACGGATCTCTACAATGCCTATGTGGAGAAACTTTTAGCCTCAGGTCATGCCTATTACTGCAGCTGTACGCCGGAAGAGGTGGAAGCGATGCGTGAAAAGGCCCGTCAGAGAGGAGAAAAACCTCGCTATGACGGCCATTGCCGGGAACTGGGCCTTGGCCCTGGCCCTGGAAGATGTGTGCGGCTCAAATTGCCCGCAAGCGGCAGAGTCGCCTTTGACGATATGGTTAAGGGGCCCATTGCCGTGGATATTTCGGAACTTGACGATATGGTGATTCGCCGGGCCGACGGCATGCCAACCTATAATATGGCTGTGGTTGTCGATGACCATGAAATGGGACTCACGCATATTATCCGCGGCGACGACCATGTCTCCAATACCCCCAAGCAGATTCTGCTCTATGAAGCACTTGGTCTGGATGTCCCCAAATTCGGCCATGTTCCCATGATCCTTGGCAAGGACAAGCAGAAGCTTTCGAAGCGCCATGGGGCCAAGGCTGTCATTGAATATGAAAAGGACGGGCTTTTGCCACAGGCTCTGGTCAATTATCTGGCGAGACTCGGCTGGTCTCACGGTGATCAGGAACTTTTCAGCATGCAGGAACTGATCAGCTATTTTGATGGCACAAACCTCAATCCTTCAGCTGCCTGCTTTGACGACGTCAAGCTTGCCTGGTGCAATGCCCATTTTATGCGCGAGATGCCACTTGCAAAACTCTGCGACCTTGTGCATCCCTTTGTGCAGAAGGCGGGCCTTGGCGATCTCAGACAGGAACGGCTTGAACCCCTGTGTGTGATGTTTCGCGAGCGCACAAGTGATCTTCTGGGACTTGCGGAAAGTTTCAGACCTCTGCTTGTGGCGAGCGATCAGCTCACCTATACCGACAAGGATGTCAAAAAACATTTCACAGCTGCTGGGGGCGAGCATCTGAAGGCACTTTCCGAGATTTTTGCCAGGACCACCTTTAGCGCTGAGGCGCTTGAGGCCGCTTTGAACGCCTATGTGGCCGACAATGGCCTGCGCTTCAAGGAAGTGGCTCCGCCTCTGCGTACAGCCTTGATGGGTTTTATGGGTGGCTCGCATTTGAACGAAATTATGGCCTTTCTTGGGCAGAAGGAAACGCTGGCGAGGCTGGCGCGGGCCTGTGAGATATGTCAGGCCTGTCAAAGCGTGTAACTGCTAACGCGTGGGAGGTACTATGGGACTTTTGGATATTTTCGGCAATAAGGATTTGACGCAGCTTTTGCAATCCATGGCCGGTCAGGCTCAGGGCAGCTTTGAGGATTTGCGGCGCAAGGCACCCGGTGGTATGGGCGGTCTTTTGGGCGCTGGAGCTCTTGGCGCGTTGATGGGAAGCATGATGCCCAAGGGGGGGGCCCGCGCAGCCGGCATGTTGGGCTTGGGTGCCCTTGCCCTGTCTTTTTACAAAAAATGGGCCCAGAACCAGAAGCAAGGGCAGAGCACAGACACCCTTTTTTCCAGCCCTGAAGAGGCCTTGCGCTATGAGGGCCCGTCTACGGGTGAACAGGCTGCAGCTGACCCTACAGCTATGATGCTATTGCGGGCTATGATTTTTGCCGCAAGAGCCGATGGCCACATTGATGCCCAGGAGCAGGAGCGCATTGGCCGTCTTCTGCCCCAGTTTTTCCCCAATGAGGATGTCCGTCCTCTGCTTAAGACACTTATGGAGGAATCCTTAAACCCCGCTGCTCTTGCCCGCGATGTGCAGAATCAGGAGCAGGCCGAGGACCTCTACAGGATTTCCTGCGTTATTGTGGACATAGACCATTTCATGGAACGCGGCTATTTTGCCGAACTTGCTCAAGCCCTTGGCATATCCGGCGAACGTGCTGCCCAGCTCGAAGCTGAGGCCAAAACTGCCAAAGAGCAGCTGGCAGCCCTGTAGCATCACGCTTTATACATGAGCCCCTCGTATGAGGGGCTTTTTTTTGCCTTATTGCCAGAAAGGACTCAGGCTGCGCAGAATATTGACCATCAGACCCTGCACAGAACCGGTAAATTGCGTCATATGCTGGGAAATAATCACAAGCAGCAGACCCAGGAAGAAAAAACCAACGCCGATTTTGAGAGGAAGGCCAAAGTCCAAGATATGCATCTGCGGAGAGGTGCGGGCAACCAGGCCAAGTGCCACCTCAATGGCAAAGAGAGCCACCATGACAGGTGCGCAGATGCGAATGGCAAGAATAAAGAGCTGCGTGGATAGGGCGATGATCTGATCATAAAGCGTCTGGCTGATGAGCAGACCTCCTGGCGGCACAAGGGCAAAGGATTGGGCAAAACCTCGAAGCATATAGAGATGCCCGTCAAGGCAGAGAAAGGTCATGACACTGACTGTCCAGAGAAAAAAAGCGGCTGTACCGGTCTGATTGCCGGAAAGCGGGTCAGCAAAGTTGAGCATGGTGAAGCCCATCTGATAGCCCAAGAGCTCGCCGCCAGACTGAATGGCCATGAATGTCAGATTAATGGCAAGGCCCAGAACGAGCCCCATGAAGACCTCACCAAGCAGCATGAGCGCAAGGGACATGGGATGGATGCTGATGCTTGTCACAGGCAGAGAAAGGGAGGGCCAGAGACTGAGTGTGAGGACAAAACAGACGGCTGCTTTGACCTGAACAGGGATATTGTTGGTATTGAAGATAGGCAGCATGAACATCACGATGCTGATGCGCATCAGTGTCAGAAAAAAACTGTAAATGAGCAGGGGCTCTGTGGCAAAGATGTTCATGGGTCTGCTGGAAAAATGTTGTAGCTGTGTGTGGAGTGTCCAAAAGGTAAAAAGGTCAGGAGCTTAGGTTCAGGGCTTTGAAAAAAAATTGATTTTATCTTGCGCTCGGCGTGTAAACTGTGTATTTTTGCACAGTAGGCTTTGATTTTTGCGAGGTGTCCATTTGCCCGAGCAAGGACTGTGCCAAGGGGAGAGCATATGATCAAGCGTTTGACGAAAATTTAGATCTTGCTTTGGAGCGAGTGAGGAAGGTTTCCGTGCGCAAGCAAGGGCAATATTGCCTTGGAACAAAAAGGTTTGATCATGCAAAAGACTCTGACCAAAGCAGATATCATAGACGCCGTCTTAAGTACATCGTCGCTCAACCGCCGCGAGGCGAAACTTGTTGTCGATAAGCTTGTCGACCTCTTGTGCGTTTCTCTGCAGAAAGATCACGAAATTCTGCTGACCGGTTTTGGCAAATTTGAATGTTATGGCAAGAGCGAAAGGCGCGGTCGCAATCCTCAGACCTCGGAAAGCATGCTCCTACCTGCCAGAAAAGTGGTGGTTTTTCGTACCTCCAGGATTTTCCGCAAGGAGCTTAATCCCGATGAGCAGCAGGGGTTCAGCGATGATGACGAGAGCAACGCGCTTGACTGAGTGAGGTGTGCGGCTCTTTTGTTTGGTAGACTCAAAAGGTCTCATCCTTGTGGAAAGCGTCAAGGTTGCTAGGAGGTAGGTCACCGTTTACGCATTTCGACATTTCCCTGCCGACTGATCCGTTGCCTGGAACTGCGAGGGCGCATCTCAAGCCCATGGTGGAAGACGCGTGTCAAGCAGCGACAGGGAAGAGGCGTCTTTGACGCAAGTTCGGCTTTCAAGAAGTCCTGCGCGTTGCAAAAAGCCTGAAATACGTTTAGTTTCTCGTGCTGAACGGGGTCTATGCCCTGGCTTATGAACGGATTTTTCTGGCAAAGGGGCGTGCTGTGCTTTTCAATTCCTCTTCCTTTCTCTTTTTTTTCCTGCCGCTCTTTATCCTCTGTGCCAAACTGGCCGCCGTCGGCGGACCCAAAGGCAGTTCAAGGCTTTTTCTGCTCTTTTCTCTGATCTTTTATGCATCCTGGAATGCCCCGGCGCTTTTTTTGCTTGTCGGGACATTAGCCATCAACTACGCCTTTGCCTGCCAGCTCTGCCGCCAGGAGAACGAAACCTCTGTATCCAGGCGCAATCTCTTGATCCTTGCGCTTATTCTTAACCTCCTTCCTTTGCTCTATGCCAAGTACTCAGGCTTTTTTGCGGAGACAATCCAAAGTCTTCTTGGCGTGTCCTTCACCTTTGAGGCGCCGGCACTGCCTCCCGGCATCTCGTTTTATACCTTTATTCAGATCGCCTGGCTTGTTTCCGTCTACCGCAGGGAAGTCACCCCTGCGGGCCTTGAGCGTCACACAGTCTTTTCCACCTTCTTTCCCTATATTCTTTCAGGACCCATTGTGCGCTACCAAGAGATGGGCCCGCAGCTTGACCAAGTCAGAGCTCCCAATGCTCAGAGCCTGGCTTTGGGGCTTTCTCTCTTTGCCATAGGTCTTGGCAAGAAGGTTCTGCTTGCCGACAGCCTGGCGCTATCTGCCAATGCCGTGTTTGGTGCCGCGGAAAAAGCGTGGCCTTTGACCGGCGCTGAAGCCTGGCTTGGCTCTCTCAGCTATTCCTTTCAGCTTTATTTTGATTTTTCAGGGTATACAGATATGGCCATTGGCCTTGGCCTGATGCTGGGCCTGCAATTGCCGGAAAACTTTATCTCTCCCTACAAGGCCACAGGTATCGTGGATTTTTGGCGACGCTGGCATATCACCCTGGGCCTCTGGCTGAGAGATTTCCTCTATATTCCCCTTGGTGGCAACCGTCATGGCAAGCTTAAGCAGTACCGCAATCTCTTTCTCACCATGCTTATCGGCGGTGCCTGGCACGGCGCTGGCTGGACCTTCATCATCTGGGGGGCTATGCATGGGCTGATGCTCTGCATCAATCACTTTTTCCGGGCTCAGATCAAGGGCCGAACTTGGGCTGGAATCTTTGAGCGTCTTCCTGTGCGTGTGGCCTTTATCTGTCTGACCTTTTTCTGTCTCAATCTCGCCTGGGTGGTCTTCAGAGCACAGAGTCTGGAAGGGGCATGGCGTGTGTACAGCGCCATGTTTGCCCAGCCACTTGCGGCCACTGGAGCGGCAGGAGATCTTCAGGGCTTTTTCCCGCACCACTATTTTCAAGACTGGACAGATTTTGCCCTGCTCGCGCTTTCTGCCTTTATTATCTGGGCGCTTCCAGCAAGCCATGAGATCACGAGCCGCAGACAGGATACCACCTGCTGGCTGAGATTTTCTCTGACACGGTCCTGGGCTGTTTGCCTGAGCCTGCTCTTCCTGCTCAGCCTCCTCATGCTGACGCGTCAGTCGGCTTTCCTCTATTTTCAGTTTTAGTTGCGGAGTCTCACATGCGCTTTTTCACCCGAAAAAAAGAGATGAGCACGCGTCTTCTAGAGCCCGGGGCCTATCTTGTCTTTGCCGTGAAAATACTGCTTGGCGCTCTTGGTGTTTTGCTCTTGACGGTTTTGCCGTATTCCCTCTTCTGGCTTTGGCAGAGTGGAGATCTGGCCGTTGAGCGAGCCGTTGAGACGCAGGCACGTGGGGACTTTGCCATTTTTGGTTCAGGTATTTCCCAGGATTTTGTGGACTACAAGCTTCAGCTCTATGCCAAGGTTCGGCCGGAGATTGTGGCTATCGGTTCCTCACGGGTCATGCAGTTTCGCGAGCGCTGTTTTGCCAGAAAATTTTTAAATATGGGCGGCGTTGCCGGCAATCTTCCGGTTTTGCGTTCAACCCTTGATGCCATGCTCGCTATCCACAAACCGGAAGCGGTGATCTTGGGTCTCGATTTCTGGTGGTTTATGCCTACCTGGAATCCCAACCCCTTTCAGGAGGAACCGCCCACAAGTGGCTCCTATACCTATAGTCTGGCCAATCTGAAAAAGCCTTGGGACTGGCTTGTCACAGGCAAAATCTCTTTTGCTGATCTTCTGCGACCGCTGACCGGAGACTTTCGCTCCGACCGTTTTGGCATCATGGCCCAGCAGACAGACGATGGTTTTGCCACAGATGGCTCTTGGTACAATACCGCGGAAAGTACAGGGCAAAAAGCGCCCTTTGATTATCAGTTCCGCGATACCACAAGCCAGGTGCTCAATGGCTCCAAGGCCTTTTATCATGTGCCGGCTGGTCTGCCTGCACCAAGTCAGGCGCATCTCGACGCCTTTGCCGAAATCTCCTGTCGTCTGCAGTCCAGAGGTATTCGCACCTTTGTCTTTATTGCACCTCTTTCAGACCGTATCTATCAGATCATGCGCGAGCAGAAGGAAAAGTATCCGCACCTTTTTGGGCTGGCCGAAGCCCTGCACGCACGCGGTCTGAATGTGCTTGATCTGAGCAATCCCCGTAGTCTTGGCGCCAACGACTGCGAATTTATTGACGGTTTTCACGGCGGAGAAATCACCTATCTGCGCGTTTTGCGCAGTCTCTGCGACCAGTGGAGCGCCTTGCTCGCCTATGTGCAGATTGATAAGGTCAATAGTGCCATTGCCCAGTGGAAAGGCCATGTGCTTGTGCCGGATTCCAGGGTGACAAGCCTCTGGGAAACCGATTTTATGCATTTTGGGTGCAAGAAACGTAAGCAAGCGGCCAAGTAAAACGCTTGTGGGTCCTGCGACTTTTGTATATTTCTGGGTGTTATGTTGCTATTTTTTGAAAAATCATGGTTGGGAGAAAACTGGTGAGAAATGGCTTGTGGTCACAAAACAGAGGTTTAGCCAGGTACACATGGTACCTTCTCCTCTTTGTGCTGATTGTTACCTGCCCTGTGCAGGCAGCGCCTTCCAAAGACGAACAGGCCAGGCAGCAGACACCCACAGCCGATGCCGACCGTGCCGTTGAGGCCTACCGCAAGGGCGACTATGCCAAAGCCCGTGAAATCTGGGAAAAGCTTGCCGCAGGCGGCGATGCTTATGCCATGAATAATCTTGGCATTCTCTATGATCGGGGGCAGGGGGTTGCCGTGGATCTTGGGCGGGCTCTGCACTGGTTTGGGCTTTCGGCCAAGGCCGGTAATCCTCAAGGAATGAGTAATTACGGCTGGATGCTTGATCAGGGACGCGGCATGGATCCCAGACCCGAAGAGGCCGCACGTTGGTATGATCAGTCAGCAAGAGCCGGTCAGGCAGAAGCCCAGTATAATTTAGGGCTGATGTATGAGCGTGGACGCGGCGTGCCCAAGGATCTGGCAAGTGCTGCAGCCTGGTACAGCCGTGCGGCACTGCAGCAGCAGACTGAGGCCCTGGCGAGACTTGGTCACTTCTACCGGCAGGGGCTTGGTGTGCCCAAGGATGAAAGCAAGGCCGCTCTTTTGCTCTATGCGGCAAGTATGAACGGCAGCCAGGATGCCATCAGGGAACTTGAGGAACTCGCCCCCAAGGACGCCTCCTCTCGGGGCATAGCGCTTTTTGGCCAGAGAATGGATCAGACCAATCGTCAGACCATGCGCGATGTACTCAAAAAGGCCAATGTGCCACCACTGCGTCTGAACGACGAATTCATCTGCGATCTCTACGATGTTAAGCGTGCTGTACCGGGAGCCGGGCAGATGACCATCTGCTATGGTGCCAGTGCCAAGCAGCCTCTGGGCTTTTTGAAAATCGACTACCACGCCCCTGATAAGGCCATGGCCATGAAAATCCACGGAATGGTTTCTGGCCGCTTCGGGAAACCCCAGGCCAGTGAAAGTGAGGCTTCAAGCCTTTGGAATATGGGCACCGTTGTGATCGCAACCCAGTATGTGCCAGACCAGAAGCAGCTCAGTCTGATGTATATGGTGCCACGCGTTTATCACGAGACAGAGACCCGCGAAAGCCGTTAAGCATAAGGTCTCTTTGATGAAGCTGCATAAGCCCGTGCCTCCGCTCCTGCGCGAAGTTCAGGCCCTGGCCTCTCTTGGCATCGTTCAGCTTTTTTGGCAGGCGCTTTTGACAGGTTGCTTTGCAGCCCTTGTCATTGGCGCCTTCCGTTTTGCCTATACCTGGGTTGGACTTTTTCTGCGCAGGCTTGTGGCTGAACATGATCTTAGTTCGCCACATGCCTGTGTTGTGCTTGTCTTTCTTCTGCTTGTGGCCTGTATCTGTTCGGCGCGTCTTTTGCGCCATGAACCTCTGATTGGTGGCAGTGGCATTCCCCAGGTGGAACTGATGCTGGCAGGCCGTCTTCCCCTTATGGCCTGGGCGCGTGTTCTTTTTGCGAAATTCATCGGGACCTTGATTTCACTGTCTTCAGGGCTTTCTCTTGGGCGCGAGGGACCATGCATTATGATGGGGGCCTGTGCAGGGCTTGGGGTGCGCCATCTCTTGCACGAAAAACACAGACAGAGTACGGGCCGTTTTCTCATCGGTGGATCTGTGGCCGGTATGACAGCTGCTTTTGGGGCGCCTCTCGCAGGCCTTTTTTTTGCCTTTGAGGAAATGCGGATTGCCCTGACACTGCCTCTTCTTCTCTTCTGTGGCATAACCTGCGCCTGTGCCTATGCGGTTATCCACTGGCTGCTCGGCTTTGGCCTGGTTTTTCCTTTTACGGCTGTTGGCGCTCTTCACCTTACCCAGTACTGGATCGTACTGCCTATGGGGATAAGTCTTGGCTTGCTTGGCGCCTTCTATAATAGCTTGCTTATCAGGCTGACCCTCTTTTTAGATCGATTTCCTGTAAGCTGCTTTCAGCGCCTTCTGCCGGTTTTTGCACTCTCAGGTCTGCTGCTTTTGTTCTTCCCGCATATTCTGACTAATTTCGGTCTTGCCGTTCTGGACCTGCCCAAACTCACGCTATCTTTGCTTGTCCTTGTGCTTTGCGCAAAGATCTTTTTTTCGGCCATAAGCTTTGCCTCGGGTGCGTCGGGGGGCATTCTCATGCCCATGCTGATGGCAGGCGCGCTTTTTGGTAGCGTGGCAAGCCATCTTTTGCTGGCGTGGGGAGTCATTTCCCCCAATCAGGCTGATCTGCCACTTATCCTGGGTATGGCAGGCCTTTTTGCCGCAACAGTACGTGCGCCGCTCACAGGAAGTGCGCTGCTTCTGGAAATGACTGGTACCCCAGAGCTTGCTCCGGCCCTTCTTGTCACAGCGCTTCTTGCCGTGTATGTGGCCAATGCCATGCACAGTGAACCTGTCTATGACAGCCTTAAACGTCGCCTTTTGGCAAACGGAAAAAGCGGACAAAAGTCTGAAAAAAGTGAATAAAACTAAGAACTTAGCGAAAAATCTTGCAATTTTTGTGACGATTGACTATCCTGTACCACTCTTTAGCAAAAAGGTGATGTCACATGACCCGTAAAGATCGTACAGAAGGTATTTACAGTCGCCGTGAAGTGCTCGATGAGGGTGAACGGCGTCAGTACTGTCTCATTCAGCTCAAAGATCTGCTCTCGTACGCTTACCGGTATTCCGAGGATGTGAAAAAGCGTTTTGACCGTGCGCAGTTCAATGTGGAAAAATTTAAAAATCTTTCCGATATCAAGCATATTCCCATTCTCAAGAAAAAAGAGCTGATCTTTCTGCAGTCCATGGGGCCACGTCTTGGCGGGCTTTTGACCCGTGATATCGGCGAGCTCAAACGCATTTTTCTTTCGCCCGGTCCCATCTTTGATCCTGAAGACCGCACTGAGGACTACTGGGGCTATACAGAGGCTTTTTATTCTGTGGGCTTCAGACCTGGCGACTGTGTGCAGAATACCTTCAACTATCAGCTTGGACCTGCGGGCTTCATGTTTGAGGAACCCCTGAGTAACCTGGGTTGTGCCGTCATCCCGTCAGGGCCTTCCGATGCGGCCACGCAGCTTGATATTCTGCAGAAGCTGAGAGTTTCAGGCTATGTGGGAACGCCAAGTTTTCTCATGCATATGGCCCGTAAGGCCGAGGAAAAGGGCATCAATCTGCGCAAGGAGCTTTTCCTGGAAGTGGCCTTTGTGACAAGCGAACGTTTGTCGGAAAAAATGCGCACGCAGCTTGAGAAAAAATTCGACATCATTTTGCGTCAGGGCTATGGCACCGCTGATGTGGGCTGCATAGGCTATGAATGCTATCACAAGTGCGGTCTGCACATTGCCAATCGCTGTCTTGTGGAAATCTGTCATCCAGATACCGGTATTCCTCTGAAGGACGGCGAAGTGGGCGAAATTGTGGTGACGGCCTTCAACAAGACCTATCCCCTGATTCGTCTGGCAACCGGCGACCTCTCCTATATTGACCGCAGCCCCTGCTCCTGCGGGCGTACAAGTCCAAGGCTCGGAAGTATAGTGGGGCGTGTGGATACAACAGCACGCATTATGGGCATGTTTGTCTATCCCCATCAGGTGGAGCAGGTCATGAGCCGCTTTGAGGAGATCAAACGCTGGCAGATCGAGGTCACCAATCCCGATGGCATTGATGAAATGGCGCTCTATATCGAAACCACGGAATTCAAGCGTCAGGATGAGCTTCTGCATCAGTTCCGCGAAAAGATCAAACTGCGTCCGACTCTTTATGTGAAAACACCAGGCAGCCTGCCTGCCCAGATTCAGCCAATCAGTGACAAGCGTAAATGGGATTAGGCGTCATGTCTGATACTTCGCGAAATACCTTTATCAACTGGTTGCGACAACGTCACGACCTTGTCCTTGATGAGGAATGTCAAGCTAAGGCTGCCCTTGCCGAGGGCGATCAGGCAGCCTACGGTCAGCATATGCGGCGTAAGGCCGAACTTTTGACCACTATGGCAGAAGATGCCCGTGAAGCTTTGGCAGCTCTTCCCGAGTCGCAGGCAACACCAATTGCCCGAAAGCTTAAGAGCTTTTCCCAGAGTGCTGCCTATGGTCTGAAACTGAACTCGCTGTTTTATATGAGTGCCTTACTCTATCGTGATGATCACAAAGAAGGAGAGCCGGACAATCTCTTGGTGTATCTGCAGGAGCTTGAGGGGAAAAAGTGATGATACGCTCATGTCTCAGCCTCTTCCTGCTTGGCCTGTGTCTGGTAGTCGCTGGAGAATCTGCCGCTTCTGTCTGCCAGGAAGGCCGGGGACCCGCGCGTTTCTGTGAGGCAGATAAGAATTTAGATGATGTCCTCTCATCGGGGGAATTTTTTCAGACATTCAAGGATATGCAGCCTCAGGCCTTTGGCATTATTGATACCAATGACGATGAGGTCATTGATCTGGAGGAGTGGGCTGTTTTTATGGGCGACCATGATATGGGCGCACAGAAGAAGGATGCCGCAAAGCCGCAAGCCCCCAAAAGCGTCCCCCATCTCATTCAGCCGCCGCAACCCGCCAAACCATAAATTGCAGGGAGTGGCGCGTGCTGGATTCCCATCGTTTGCAGCTTACGCAGCCGCGCTTTCTTCCCATGACGAGGGCCGAACTTGAGGCCCTGGGCTGGGAGGAACTCGATGTCCTGCTTATTTCAGGTGACGCCTACGTCGACCATCCCTCCTTTGGCATTGTGCTTCTGGGGCGTCTGCTCATAGCCCACGGTTTTCGCACAGGCCTCATCTGTCAGCCTGACTGGCAGGATGCCTCTGCTCTGTTGCCAATGGGCAGACCCAGACTTTTTGCCGGTGTGGGCGCAGGTTGTGTTGATTCCCTGGTTGCCCATTATACGGCCTTTCGCAAAAAACGCTCTCACGATGCCTACACGCCTGGCGGACGAATGGGTTTGCGCCCCAACCGTGCCACCATAGTTTACGCCAATCTTGTTCGCCGTGCCTTCCCTCGCCTTCCTCTCGTTATCGGCGGTATTGAAGCCTCAACCCGCTGGATCACCCATTACGATTTCTGGCAAAACGCGCTGCGCAAGCCCATCCTTTTTGACGCCAAGGCGGATCTTCTGGTCTATGGTATGGGTGAGCATGCCATTGTCGCCATAGCCAGGGCTCTAGCCGAGCATCAAAGCCTTGTAGGTATCCCAGGCACGGCCTGGATCAGTCGTCTTGAAGACGGAAAGCCTGTGGATATTCCAGAGCACTTTCATAGCCAGGCACCTCTTGTTCTCCCGGACCATGCCACATTTTTGGCTGATGCGAAGGCCTTGCTTGAGGCCACCCTAGCCCTTGAGCGTTATGTCCATCAGGGTGTCGGCTGGGCCTTTGAGCGCGTGGATAATCGCTGTGTGGTTCTGGCAAAGCCCTCCCCACCCTTGACGAGCGCTGAAATGGATGCGCTGTATGATCTGCCGTTCACGCGTCTTGCTCACCCGAGCTACGCGGAAGATGTGCCTGCCAGGGAAATGCTTGAAACGAGCATCACAAGCCATAGGGGTTGCGCAGGCGGTTGCTCTTTTTGTTCTTTGGCCATGCACCAGGGCAGAGCTATCAGTTCGCGCTCAGAAGCATCCATTGTGCGCGAAGCAAACGCGCTTGTGCAGATGCATCCAAAAAGTCGCAGACAAAAAGGAGTCGCCATTTCTGATGTGGGTGGGCCAACGGCCAATATGTGGATGGCAGGCTGTCGTAAACGCGAGCAAAATCCCGAGTCAAGCTGCCTTAGGGCAAGTTGCTGCTATCCAAGTATCTGTCCGCATTTCCACAGCTCACAAAAACGTCACGTAGAGCTCTTACGACGTGTTGCCAACGTGCCAGGGGTCCGTAAGGTGCGTGTGGCAAGCGGGGTGCGTGCCGATCTGGCCTTGCGTGAACCGGAAGCTTTAGATGCCTATATCCGTGAATTTACGGGCGGACAGCTTAAACTTGCTCCTGAGCACAGCGAGGCAGCTGTGCTTGCGGCCATGCGCAAGCCACCGCTTGCGGTGTTTGAGGCCTTTTTGGCGCATTTTCAGGGTGAGAGCCAAAGGCTCAAACGTGAGCAATATATTGTGCCCTATTTGATGAGTGCCTTCCCTGGCTGCACTGACGCACAGATGCTTCAGCTTTCGCAATGGCTTGCCAAACGCCACTGGAGCCCGCAGCAGACGCAGTGCTTTTTGCCGACGCCTGGAACGCTGGCAACAGCCATGTTTTACGCAGGCGTCAATGAAAAGGGCGAGAAGATTTTTGTGGCCAGAAGCGATAGCGAACGTCTGCGTCAGCACGCACTGCTTTTGCCGCACAGTCAGGAAGATCGTGCCAAAAAGCCAAAGCCGCCCAAGAGAAAAAGGACAAACGGCCCATGGAAGTCGAAGAACGTGTGAACAGGCTCGAGGAGACACTTTATTTTCAGGATAACCTGCTTCGAGAGCTCAACGATGCCCTGACAAAGCAGCAAAAACAGATTGATAGGCTCGAGCACGCTGTGGAGCATTGTGCTGCACAGATTCAACATCTGCGTGAGGTGCTTGAGGCAGCACCTGAAAATACGCGGCCACCTCATTATCTTCCCGATAATCCCCTCTGCTAAACTTTCTCAAGGAGCACGCCATGCCCAAAGAGCGGGCTGATACGCTTGTTTTTCAGCAGGGACTTTGTGAGAGTCGGGAACAGGCCAAGCGTCTCATCATGGCAGGTGAGGTCTTCTGGGGAAAGGAACAATGTTGTGCGTCTCCCCGACCAGTCGATAAGCCTGGACAGTTTTTTCCCCTGGATACCTGCTTTTTTCTGCGTGAAGCCGAGCGTTTTGTGAGTCGGGGGGCCTATAAGCTTTTGACGATCCTTGAACACTGCCACCTGGATGTGCGGGGTTATGTCTGTCTTGATGCCGGAGCCTCCACAGGTGGTTTTACCGATTGCCTTTTGCAGCACGGAGCAAGCCGTGTCTATGCCATTGATGTCGGCCACAATCAGCTGCATGAAAAGCTGCGTCGAGACGAGCGAGTGATTAGTCATGAAGGTGTCAATCTTCGCAATCCTCCGCCTGATCTTCTCCCTGAGCCTGTGGACCTCCTTGTCTGCGATGTGTCCTTTATTTCCCTGACCCTCATTTTACCACCCTGTTTACAATGGCTAAAAAAGGAAGGTCTCGTGGCGGTCCTGATCAAGCCTCAGTTTGAACTGGGGCCCAAGGAGACTGTACGTGGGGTTGTGCGTGATGAGGGTGCGCGCAGGCGGGCATGCGAGAAGATTGTGACTTTTAGCCGGGATGAGCTTGGCCTTAGCTGTCAGGCCCTGTTGCCCGCCAAGGTCAAAGGGCCCAAGGGTAATCAGGAATTTATGGCGCTTTTTCGGCGCGGCTGAAAAGAGGCGCAAAAAAAAAGAGATGACCTATGGCCATCTCTTTTTTTTTGCGTGATTGCGGCTCTTAATGGCCTTTCATCTTGAGCATGGCATCAATGGCATCAACTTCAGCTGTGAAATTAATGGCATCGTTTTGTAGAAGATTGGCCAGTTCATCCTGAAAAGCCTTGTCCATGCGCTCCAGGATATCCCGACTCTTTTCCAGCGCCTGTTCCAGATCCTTTTGCGCTGGGCCTGTGGAGAGCCTGAGATATTCATCAACGATCTTATGCACGGAGGTCAGATAGCGGCTGAGAAAACGCTCACCAGGAGTACGGTCAGCCGGGTCCTCGCGCATGTTTTTGATAATCTCCAACGTCGACTGCGCAATGGACTGCACATGAGCTGCCACTTTCTCAGGAAGACCCATGGATTTACTGCTAAGCTCGGCCGCAGACTCTTCAAAGGCAAGACAGATGCCCTCGAAGCTGCTGTCGCCTTCACGGCGCACCGTGGGTTTGAGTTTTTTGATGGTCTCTTGCAAAAAGCTATTGGTCTCCTGAAGCAAATTGACGAGGTCCTCAGAACTGCTTTGCCCTTTGCGGCCCCAGTTGTCAGACTTGAGAAGCCCTTTGGACCAGCCACTTTGGCTGGGTTTAGAGCTTTCAAGGTGGCTTATGACAGCATCAGTTGCTTTGCGGATACGGTCGATAGCTTCAATGCCCTCGCGGATTTTGCCGGGGAGCACTTTGGCGAGGGATTCCGCATGCATGCTGAGCAGCTTGATCTGTGCCGCAAGCTTTTCAGAGCGTATCTTCTGGCGCAGAAGACCCTGGAGTCGCGCAAGATCTTCCTTAAGACTGTCTTCGTGAAGCTTTTCGGCATAGATACGGCCATAGGCTAATTGCGCTCCAATCCCCAAGAGAAGAACGCAAATAAGGGCAATGGCGGGCAGAAGAGGGCTTGTGGTAAAGCTTAGAGCTGCCTCAAGGCTGAACACCAAAAATGGTGCGACAACCCAGTCCCAGGAAATGCGACCGCGATTTTGCCAGAGCCTCTGAAGCCAGCTTGCGACTCCACCCCAGAAGATTGCCGTCCACATTGGCGCCCCAAGCACAAGCATGACAAGGGCCTGAGTAAGACCTGTGCCTGCAGGGATAAACCAGGCATGCTTGTTCCAGCTGCCTCTGGGAAAGAGGCAGATGAAACCAAGATAGGTGAGCAGGGCGGCATCATTGGTGCCTGAGAGCGTGGAGAAAAAGTAGGCCAGGGCAATACCTGTGCAGTGAACAACAAAACGCTGCGCCAGCAGCTTGAAAAAGGATGGTTTCCCAGGATCCTTTGGCGTTGGGGCAGAGGCAGTTTGTGACATGGTGCGACTCCGGCTTCAGACCATTGTTCGTCGGACAGAAGAAAAGGGCAACTAGGATTTGTTTTCCTCGTTGGAAGCGCCTTCCTTGAGGGCAGCGCCTATGCCATGGGCACCCTGAATGGTGTCTTGAACATTCTGGTGGGCAAGATCTGTGAGCTTGACGCGCAGATCTTCCTCCATGGTCTGCAATTCTTTTTCCACAGCTCTTCTGTGATCGCGCCCTTCACGCACAATATTCATGGTTTCCTCGATGGTCCCAATGAGTTTCTGATGGACATCGCGCAGGGTTTCAATGTCGACAATAGAACGCTCGACCTCACGGGCCGTCTCCACGCTTGAGCCGTGGAGCAATTCGGCATTTTTGGCAAGCATGGCATTGGTGGTGTCGGCCACTTCCTTCTGCAGGTGGGCCGCCTGGCGCTGGCTGTGAATGGAGAGGGCGAGAACCATCTGGTTTTTCCAGATGGGAATGGTTGCCAGAATGCTGGTCTGAATTTTTTCTGCGAGATTTTTATTGTTGCTTTGAATCATGCGGATCTGCGGAGCTGTCTGCAGGGTGATGGTCCTTGAAAGCTTGAGGTCGTGCAAACGGCGCTCAAAGCGGTTCAGACGCTCGGCAAAATCACGCACATTCTGGGCATCGAAGTTGTCTCCACTCTGTTTGGCTTTTTCTTCGAGGGCCGGAAGTTCAACGTTACGTGCGTGCTCAAGCCGTTCTTCGCCGGCTTTGATATAGATGGTGAGATCTTCATAGAAGGTCTTGTTGTGCGCATAGAGCTGCTCAAGCACGCTGATATCCTTGAGAAGACCGCCCATGGCGTCTTCCAGCTTCTTGGAGATGCCTTCAACCTGCTCAAGCACCGTGTCAAACTGTGCTATGGTGCGCTCCATGGTGTTGAAAAGGCGTCCCACAAGGGGAATGGACTCAAGAAAACTTTTCTGCGGCTGGGCAATCTGATCAATTTTCACATCTTTGATGCGCAGCATGAGATCAGAGAGGCCTTCGCCAACCGGTCCTGAATCCTTGACCCGCACGCTGCCGAGCAGGGAATCCGTGAACTTGGAAATTTCATCCATAGTTTTGGCGCCGTAGCTGATTGTCAGTGTCGGGTTTTCAAAATTGATTTCGGCGCTTGCCGCTTTGACCTTGGATTCCTCCACAGGCAGATTTTCAAGAGGCAATAATTCATTCTCAGCCATTGTCAGTTTCTCCTCGGAACATGTAGGGGAAGGTTTCAGGGCGCCGCATTCAGCCTTGCTTGCGCTGCTCAGACAAGGGAAGCTCAGAGTCATTTTGCAGCTGCCAGCGTGTCAGGGCATTTGTCATGCAGCGGCGGGCATCGTGATGGAGAGAATATAAACTGTCAAGATGTTCTTGTACACTACTGCGTTGCGTATGTCCGGCCGAGGGGCAGGGATTAGCAAAGACAGGAAGGTTCCACTGCTTGGCGGCACTTCGAATGTATTTTTTTTCTGTGAGCAGGAGGGGGCGAATGATGCGAAGCGAATTATGAAAAAATGGCTCATTCATGCTCATCCCTTCCACCCGGCCATTGCGACAGAGATTGAGGAAGAAGGTCGAAACAAGATCTTCAGCATTGTGCCCAAAGGCCAGATGCGTCAGGTGATACTGATTGCAGAGCTCAAAGAGGCGTTTTCGACGCAGCCAGGCACAGCGAAAACAGGCAGATTGTTTGCGATTTTTTTCAGAATGGGCTTCAAGGCCAAAGTTTGTATATTCCAGATGTGAGGCCACGCCTTCTCTGAGAAGCCAGGGCAGGAGATGCCCGTGATTGCCAGGGTCAAAGCCCGGATTGAGATGGATCACCATAATCTCAAAAGGGAATGGTACAATCTTCTGGCGAATCTGCATGACTTTTGTGAGGACAAAACTGTCAACACCACCAGAAAGAGCGATGCCAATGCGGCAGTGTGGCCAAAGCATGCCAGTTGCGTGCATCACCTTGCCTGAACTGCGAATGCAGACTTCTTGGGCGAAAGAATATTTTTTGCTCATAGGTACTTTTTTGTACGAAAATTGACGTGAGTCAACCAAGAAGGGCTGTCAAGATAGTGCACCTCTCGCCCATCAATGCGCCTCTTACAGAGAGGCGTCAAGACGCTGCAATGACCTGATGTGAGGCAACTTGCCTGGCTTTGGAAAAAAATCTTGACTGATGGCACAAGAATGCGTATGTAGTTTGCGTGTCGGGATGTAGCGCAGTCTGGGAGCGCACTTGAATGGGGTTCAAGGGGTCGAAGGTTCAAATCCTTTCATCCCGACCAGAAAAAGTCAATAATAGAGGCCGGTTAGGAGCAATCCTGATCGGCCTCTTTCTGTTCAGTTCAAGTGAAATTAGATGGTGACACATTGACTCAAGGTGGTTACGCACCACAAATAGGTGGTTGAGCAGGTTTTTTTTTACCAAATAGCAACAAAAATCACGGGATTTCGACAACTGCACTGTTTTGAGCGCCATTAAGGCCATGGGAAGAATAAGACACCAAAGGTAAGTGTCTGGTTACTGTTTTGCCTAAAAACTCGCTATTGAAGCGGATTTCAGGCAGGTAGACAGGTAAGACACTATAGATATGCTATATCGCCATGAGTCTCAGTTGCATACGAAAAAACCTCCTGTCCGAGCAACGGGAGGTTTTTTGGGGGTGCATAAGTTGTATGTTATAAAGGATCTAAAGCGAAAGAAGAGCCTTAACACGATCAAGATCTAGTCCACCATGTAAATTGCCAAAATCTGAGTGATTAACGGTCAAATCTCCCATTACATTATTAAAAGCACTCTCAAGTTCTTTACCCATCATGCCAATAGAATTAATTGATACTGCATCTCTTATTAGCAGGAGTTCAGTACTTTTGGATCAACAGTTACATTTGAACTATTATTAAAAACATTACCATAACCATTTACAGAATCAATATGATTAATCATAATACAGGCTCCTTATTTATAAATATATTTTATCCACCAATTATTTGCATAGCCATCTGCGGCATTGAGTTTGCCTGAGAGAGCATTGCCACTGCCGCCTGAGTGAGAATCTGTGACCGTACGAAGTTGGTCATCTCTGTGGCTACGTCTACATCTGAGATTCTTGATTCCGATGCCTGTAGGTTCTCTGCCTGAGTGGTTATGTTGGTGATAGTGTTTTCTAGACGATTTTGCATTGCGCCATAATAAGCTCTTATATTATCTTTCTTAACAATAGCATTACCAATTGTATTTAATGCTATTTGAGCTTTATCTTGCGTTTCAATAGATACTTCATTAAGACCAAGACCATTTAGCGTTGCATCTGATTTGTTTATATAGTAATAATCCTCTGCCGCATCGTTTCCAGAACCAAAGTGTATCTTTATACTACTATTATTTTTATTATCATTTGGAATAGTATAAAAATTATCATTGCTAAAATCTAGAATATTTGTTGTAGTAGATTCTATATCAACTGATGGTGCTCTTTTACGATAAGAACCATTTTCTTTAATATATTTAATAGGAAAGTCTGATGGACTACCATAAAGATGAACATATTGTCGAATATCTGATTGCCCATCATTATTTAGATCATAGTAATATATATATTCATCTAAAATATAACCCTTTCCTAAATCATAAGTATTTGAAGCTTTTTCAATTTTCAATAGATTATCTTCACTCATAGTAAGTTCGTAATGCATATATGAATCTGTGTCCTCAATTACTTTAAATTGATCATAATTATTATAATTTATTATTACATCATCATTTGGCACTCTACCCCAAACTCTAAATTTTAATATATCATCAGGCTCATCGGGTCGTGAAAATTTACATTCAATATACCCAGTAGTCTCCGTAAAACGTTGTGATTCAATTACTTTAGTAACCGTTTCGACTCTATGTATATCATCGTGTATATTTATCTGTTTTATGCCACCATGTTCGGTTGATGTCTGAGTTCTATTTATATCGTCGGTGATGTTCGTTATAGTTTTTATTGTTTTAATAGTATGCCAGTGCCAGGCAAATTCATTATTAGGATATTCATATGATATTTCTTTACTAACTTCAACATCTTCATTGTACTCCTTGTTAAAATGAGAATTTATTGAGTAATTATCATTAGATACACCATCTAATATTTTAATACCATTAAAATCAGTAGCTCTAGCAATTCTGTCGATCTCAGATGCCATCTGTAAAAATTCATTGTTGATCATCATTCTCTGAGTTGAATCGTAAGTGCCAGTAGCGGCCTGCTCGGCCAGTTCCTTCATGCGGATCAACTTTTCGTCGATGACGGCCAATGCCCCATCTGCGGTTTGTAACATGGAAATCGCATCGTTGGCATTTCTTACGCCTTGGTGAAGAGCGGCGATATCAGCTCTCTGTAACTCCCGAATGGCCAACCCAGCTGCATCATCAGCAGCAGAATTGATCCGAAGACCCGTACTCAGTCGCTGCGTTGAAGTCGCAAGCTTACTGTAGTGGGTATTCAGATTGTTGGCCACGTTGGAGGCCATCAGGTTGTGATTCACCGCAAGAGACATGCCCTACTCCTTAATCGGATAGGAAAGCAAAAAATATGCTAAAATCTCTTTTTTTAGGAACTTTAGGTTGTTAGAGAAATTCTAAACCGCCATCTAAGCGGATGAGTGTCAAAAAATTCCTTCAAGAGTAGGGAAGACTCCTTCTGCGTGCGCCAACACTTGCTTTCCTTGAAACTGCTTCAACAGATAGGTTTGTCAGCTGATCTCTCGGAGGTAATCATTTTTTTGATGTATCATTTTTATTGTTAATTTTCGTGGATTACATACAAATATAGATCTTCATCGCACAACCTAAGTAATAGGAGATGAAGATGTGTGAAATCATCAGGTTATCAGGGGAACAGAAGAAACTGTTGCTGGATTTGTCTGTTGCTTTGGGGAAAACAGCAGATGAGAGGCTGTCCGAGGAGTACGATGAGACCACACCAGACCATGCCCGTGGTTACCTTTCCTGCTTCTCTCAATCAGCACCAGATGACAAGGTGTTGCTGGTGTATTTTGTTCTGAGAATGATCCTTACACAACCATAGCAGTTGAAACAGAGACCCTCCAACCAGGGTCTCTTTTTTTGCTGAAATCTCGAGGCCATACACTTCAGGATAGGCCTGTAAGTGCAGTTGGTCGGTGAAAAGGAGAAGGATTTGGAATGGTGGGATTGTCAAAGCTGACAGCAGTTAGTGGTGCTGAACCAGACAAGGAAAAATAGGGGTGGTGCGCGCCTGTGTCACCTGAAGACTGCGGTGAAAATCCTGTACAGCAAGCGGACATCCTCATCTTTGTCGTTGTCGATGAAGCTTTTCATCTCCTTTTTGATCTCCGAAATGGGCCTTAAATGCTGAGATCTGAAGAAATCGCTAATGTCGATACCGAATACTTCTGCAAGTTTCGAGAGAATGGCGACACTTACGTTCACTTCTCCACGCTCCACTTCACCGAGGTACTTACCAGAGATACCTGCTCCTTCTGCCGCTTGTTCTTGAGTCAAGCCTGCCTGCTTACGTAGCTCTTTGACCCGTTCTCCCAACTCTTTCGGAAAATTCATAGGCCCTCCTTGGGTCTTGAACCAAGGATAGCCAACTTGCGAAGCCAAAAAACCAGCTATAGGTGTTGACCTGGCTTAAAATAGGGCATAAAGGTATGTTTTAGTGTCACAACCAGCTGTGGGGGTGCTGTGGGGCGGAATTTTGTTCTTCCCCCAAAAAGGACAAAAAGAGTCAAGATACACAGGCCAGTATGAATTGGCGAGTCCTGATTATGTCAGAGGATATCTGGAAGGTGTTGACAGAAATGGTTCTGACGAAAATGTATTGAAGATCTTCTTTCTGACTAAACTTGTTCTGTAGATTACAAATAGTACCCATAAAATGGGAACTAGGACATATGGCAAGAGGGGTAAAATATGGGCTTTCTTGGATCATTATTCAAATCTGCTGTTAATGCTACTGTTGAATACGGAGCAAAAAAATATGTTGAAAATAAATATGAAAAAGCGCTTAAAGAGTATTATACTCAGATGCCATTCGATTTTACAAAAGAAAATGAATTATCATTATTAGCAGAATTCCATTTTGCCGACGATATAAGAAGTTTTAGTCCAGAAGTTTTTACATATCATAAGGAAACTAACACCGAATCATTAACTACAAAGTGTAAAGTATTTGATAATGAAACAAATCTATTATTATCATTTTTAAATCAAAAACTGATTTCTATTATATTAATCACAAATTATAAATCATTATTAAAATTTCATAATTTCTTATGCACAAAATATAAATTGGCATACATGGAAGCAGGACCATATAATGAACAATTTATAGTAAGTAATGAGCCAAATAATGATTTAAGCAGTAAGGCACCCTTAGTTGATCAAATTTTAAGAAGCGGACTGAAAAATGGTAAAATGAAAATATATTATATAGACAGACAATTTATAAGTGATGTGCATCTAAATTTAGTGATGCGATATGCATCTCATACAATGGATAATAAAGAAGTTGAAATTCAAATAGCCTTAGACAAGAATGGATTTGATGCTATATTTGATGTAATGCAAAAAGGTACCAAATTCGTTTATTTAGATTTTGATAGTGAAGGGATTATTTCAATTCAATTTACTGCAAAATTAGATTAGAATATTTAATATTTAACTCTATAGGAGGAATTTATGGCTAGTATGAAGCAATGCCCTTATTGTCAAGCTGAAAATCGTCAAGCAGCAAAAAAATGCTGGAATTGTGAACGAGATATCAGCACAGGCGGATTTCTAAAAATGATGTTATGGGCTATCATCATTTTTGGAATTATTGGTTTATTAAATAAATGTGGTATAATGTGATATATTTTATTTATATCAATTTATAAATTTAATTGTATTCAAATTAATAAGCGACCCTCATAGGAGGGTCGCTTATATGGAATTTATAATAATATTTAAAGCTCCAGCTACTCATAATCCCCCTCATATTCCATACTCCCCCAAAAATGGGCCAAAATCCCCCTTCTCCTGGTTTTTTTTCAAATCCTATAGGGAGGCACAGAAAAAATTTTTTCGGGCTTTAAAATAAAAATATGGCCCAATGAACGTATTTACTGGAAAAGTTAGATTTTAGTTGGTGATACAGATATTTCTCCATAATATTAACCAACAAGGAGAAATATCATGTCGAATTCAAAAACTGGTATCCAGTTGGAGATTATTCACACCTATAGCCGTAAGCAGTCTTTGGAAGATGGAACACTTATCGTCATAGCCGAGCATGCTCGATTGTATGGTTTCAAGATTCCAACAGCTATAACGTCTAGCTTATGGGTATATATTGGAGTGTCGCCAGAATTGGCTGAAATAGGTCAAGTCAGTGGCTGGTCGGCTAAAAGATATGCTTTTCCTGCTTCTCATGGAAATAAGGAAAGCACCTGCTGATGTGGATACCTATAGAATATAGTCAAGGAGCTTGTGGAGCTTTACATCAAGGACCTTGGTGCTAGAGTATAGGTTTGGTCATGGGAACCCGGTCTGGCCCAAATTTCAAAGATTTGGAGGAATGCTGCTTTTTGGTCAGGAAAAGTGACATTGGGGCAGATACAGTTTATACTCCGATTCCTTCCTAAAACATTCCTAAATCCATTGATAATTCCTGTTATTTTTTGATTTTTGGGGAGTTTCGGATTGCCTCTATAGGATAAATCATCTAGGGGAAGATTGGTCCAAATTTCAAAAAATACAACCAATGTTGCTTTTTATATAGATAAAGTTACATTCCAGTAAATGATTAAATTTATGAGTAAACAATGACAATTTTTTTATTTGATTGTAATAGTTAACCAAATTGTTAAAAGGTGAGGGATCTACTCATTTTGTAGATCCCTTATTTTTTAACAGTTTAAGTAGTGATTCTCTGTAAATCCCAACAGAAACTGGCCCTACTCCACCCCCTCCACAGTAGCGCCGTCACGGACTCGAAAAAAATTCCTTGTATTTTGAGTCATATGGGCCACAACGGCCCTGTCCTATAGGTTTGGTCATGGGAACCCGGTCTGGCCCAAATTTGGGAATTTTGGTGGAACGATGCTTTTTGCTCTGGAAAAGTGACATTGGAACAGGTTCACCATTCCTGCTTGCGTTGCTCCACCTGCTACTTCCGAATCTGTAACGACTCACCAGTGCTGATTCTTGATTGTGAAAAAATTCACTACTCCACCTATTGCTGATTCTGGTACTGGTGATGCCGCCACCACGCCCATTGCCAGTGTCATCTCCGTCAATTCAGAAAAAAATATTGTTGATAGCCTTGACTAGCAGTGAAAAAAGACCTATTTAGCAAAAATCTGGAGTAAACGGCTTGCAGGCTGGCCCTTGTACACCCTGCACCAACGTCAACCTCAAGGGAAGGAGTAGTCGGAGTTCCACGGTTGAGGAACTCAAAGCTTTACAAGGGAGCTGTAGGACAAGTGAATAGTGAGCGCATGAAATTCCACGTTTCTGCGGGAGGGTATTGGGGAACGCCCCAGTACTCTGTTATCAACCTTTAACCATGTCCAATTTTCTTCTCTTCTCGGCTTCAACGCCGATCCCACCAAAAAAATCCTACCAATATTGAGGAGGCACCATGAACTAAGACAGACTATTAACAACTTTGATAGACAATAATTAATAGTAGTATTTATTATTATATTTAAGAACGACAGAAGTTGATTTTGCTAGTCTTACACAAACAACAGAATGGCAAATAAATTTCTGTTAATATTATTAAATTGTAATTATAATAATAGTAAGAGACGAACTTGCTGGGCTTAGAAATCGGATAAGAACCGAGGCTCGAGCAACGGAGACTCAAATAATTAAATTATATTATGAATCCAGAATTAAATATTTATTGTATGATTATAGTAAGGTCTGTCAAAGTTGTGATTGGTCCGCTCTTTCGGGTGTATTCTCATTACTCTTATAATCCCTGATTTTTCTTAACAGCGTACCCAGAATAGCTCTGGTGAGAAGATCTTTCCCTTCTGGCTGATCACAGCTTTGACTCTTTGTAAAACTCTACATAAGGAGCACTACAATGAGTCAAGATTGCTCATTGCAAAATAATACGGCTGGGGTATTGCCAATAGATATATTGGCACAAATGCCAACTGAAACTGAAAACACAGAAGCTAACTCTGATGATACAGTAGCGGAATCTTCTGATACTACCATCAATAATATTGATGGTAAAGCTGACTCCGAACAGTTGCCAGATGGATCACCGTGTGAGTCTGTTGATAATGACTCGAATGATGACACCATTACTCAGCTCAACAAAGTGATTCAGGATTATGAAGATGAGGTATCGACTCGTCTTCGTAGTAAGTCAATGACAACTGATGACGTTATCAAGACTGCTACGACAATGTACGATGAGCTTCATGATGAAAATTATCTTGATGCGACAGTACGCTTTAATCTTGAGAAGATTAAGCGTTCCCTGCTTCTCGAATGTCTAAAAAAGACTGTAAAAGCGGTAGATTACAAGAACTTTAAGCTTAAGATTAAAGGACGTGGTAGCAGTAAGGGGTCGATCTCTGAGGCTAACACATATAGATCGATACCAAACATTGCTGCATATCTTAGGTATTCCTATACAATCATTTTGAATTTGTATAGACATTCAGTAAAAATCTTTGGAAAAGATCACGAAGACCCTATTCGTGCATACTATGAAACGACTGAAATGACCATTGAGGACAAGGAATTCGACTTGGACGACCTTAAAGCGCTCGACAAGCCTGTTCACCTTCAGCACTTGAGTGTTCTTGCTGGTTCGCCTATCACTTTTGCGACCGCCCAGAATCTCATTAAGCAATGCACCAAGACAAAGGATCCAGAGGAAATCTGGAAGGTCATTCAGCAGGAGAAGGACAAGGGGTTATCCATTGAGGATGCCTGCAAGAACGCCATTTTCCTCCTGAATGAAAAGTTGGGTGCAGGTGTTGCGGAACAAGCGAAACAAAGCGGTGGTGAAGCCGATGACACTGACGACGGTCCGGGTGAAGGTTCTGGTTTGGACGGTGATGATTGTGGCAAACCATGCGCTAGTGAAGGTGCGGATCCGGCTGAAGTGATCGGTGGAATACCCTTGGGTAAGTTGCTAATACTGGCGAATGCTCGAGTTGAAACTGACCTTGCACAAGGTATTGCTCCTGGTTCTGTCGACGAGACGATAGTATTGACACTGGACGAAACTTTGACTGAGTTGTACTGTCGACTTACGAAAAAGTAACTATCAAACCACAGGGGCTGAGTGTGGCGTTTGGCCCCTGTTTTATTATATTTCTTACTACGTATTTTGAGGTATAAAATGACAGCTAATAACAATAGAAAAGACATAATGTATAACATCAACGATCAAATAAAAAATTTGAGAGAAGCTAAAAAAGAATATGAACAAAAAATTGCAGAGATATATATTAATATAGCAGAAATGTTAAAGCGAGAAAAAGGCAATAAAGAAAATGAAAGTATAATTTTATCACATATTTTTAACAATAGCGATGTGTGTAAATTGGCTGATATAGAAAAGATTGCATGCCAATTAATTAAAATAAAAGATATTAAAAAATATACAATGCTAGGCTGGAAAACATTAACGAGGATAAAGAAAATAAAGCATAAACTCGATAGATTCGTATTTGATGAAGTTGAAAAATATTTTGGAGATATAAATGATCCAGTAAACCTAGAATCATATATGCTTCAAAGACTATTTTGTAAAAATGAAATAACATCAATCTCAAATACTCAAATTATAAAATACGCAAAATTAGGTCTAACTGTAGATTTTTTCGATAAAAATAATAATCTACAAGAGCTAAAAGGAAACAATGCAGGATTCAAGTTATTTTGGATATATCATAATGCAAAAACACAGGAAAACGATAATAAATCTGACGGCATGATTCGTAATAAAGATGCATTGATTGGTCAAATACAGAAAATGGTTTCCAGGATTACCAAACAAATAATATCTGAATTAAAAGAAAGGTATGTTATCGAAAAATCTGAAGATTTGAAATCTATTAGTATAGATACTAGAATTGATGAAGCAAAGGTATATGATCTTGCGTTTGATTCACTTAGATTGCTTGATTTGATACAAAAAATAAATAATGGTAATTACAATTATGGATTCTATTCCGATGAAGAACGCAATGAAATTGTTAAATATTTTGAAAAAAGTTCAGGAGATAATTAAAAAGATGAGGATTTACATTTCTGATTTGACAGTTTCTATGATTGACAAGATTAATAAAAAAGTATCAGGAGGCACTGAAAAATTTAAGCCAAATGTATTGTATCCATATGCGCATTTAGAATCTGGCAATGACAATACTGAATTACGAAAACTTATTGAAGCAAAAAATCGGGATATATATAATTCACTGATGTTAGATTCTGGTACATATGTTATGCACCAACTTGAGGAAGAAAAAGGAATACATTTTGATTACAAATTGGGATGCGATAGATATATTAATTTTGTTAAAGGAGTGAGTGATTTTGTAGATTATTATATAAATTATGATGTAAGCTTTGGTTATAAAGATGGCAGCACTAAAATACCGTATCATCAATCACTGAATACATATAGTCAAGAAACTCTTGAGAGCAATGGGCTGAATCCAGTCTATGTAATGCATTCGGCGAGCCCTAATGAAATGCAGTATGTTTATGATAAAAAATATAAATTTGTTGCAATTTCATCAGCTATACTTAACAGTAAAGAATTTGAACATGCTAATGATATTATTAAGAAATTTTATAAGAAAGGAATAAAAACACATTTATTAGGCTGTGCTAGCTATAATAGATTGAGTCAAACTTGTGCATGGAGCTGTGACGCATCTAGTTATGGCAGATGGGCGAGTTTTGGTAAAATGATTTATTTTTCTGAAAGAGAAAATAAAGAAATACAATTGTCTGTATCTGAATACAATAAGAAGAATGAGCTAAATAGTGACTATTATCTTTTAAAAGAAAACCAGAAGTATGTCTATGAATATGAAGATTTTATGTTCCCATCTCTAGGGTTAGGCGTAGATGAGATTGTTTCTGATAAATCATCGTCAAATCTAATTCTAGCAAATGCATATTATATGTATCATCTTGAAAAAATAATTAATGATATTCAGAGAGAGAATAAAATAACTTTTGATATTTTATAGCAACCAAATAGTCAATTTTTGAATAGTTAAGTAGTATAGATTTATAAAAATTGCCAGTGCTATACGGTGCTGGCTTTTTTATTTGCTAACGGCAAAGTTACTCCTGCTGTGGTTGAGATAATTACCTGCTAGTATGTTCAGTTTCCCGAACAATCGACACCAAAGGATCTCATGGGCTTTGGGAAACCATCTGGAGCGCAAGGGTTCAGTTTCCCGAACAATCACCACCAAAGGATCTCATGGGCTTTGGGAAACCATCTGGAGCGCCAAGTGTTCAGTTTCCCGAACAATCACCACCAAAGGATCTCATGGGCTTTGGGAAACCATCTGGAGCGCCAAGTGTTCAGTTTCCCGAACAATCGACACCAAAGGATCTCATGAGCTTTGGGAAACCATCTGGAGCGCAAGGGTTCAGCTTCCCGAACAGGGGCAGTAGACATTTCCATTTGGTCCATTATTTTCAAGCCCAACCCGAAAAAATCGCATTTCCCTTGTGATTTTTTGAAAACCCTTGATTTTAGTGGGTTTGGGGATCTAGTCTCAGTAAAGAATAAATAAAGGTATGAGCAAAAAAACTAAATAAAATACAATCAAGTATTACCTGAAGATAAAGCGTGGAACAAGTAGTGTTGTTGTATTTGATTCCTTACCGATGAAAAATCAGTATCAAAATTTGATGTAGCTTATGAAAATAGACCAAAGCATACTCTGGATAGAATATTACTAACAGGGTGTTATTCCCTATGCATCAGCATTAGTCGGGTCGTTACATAAGCGATTTCTTTGGCCTCTGTAGCCCCAAATTTGGACTTTTGAACGCTCCTCCGTGTCTGTCTCGATCAGGTGGTCTTTAAGGCCAACCTCGAGCAATCTCGAAGGAATTCGCTGCGGTCAGTGCGTCTGAAACTCGAAACCATAGTTATCTATTTAAGCTTAACTAGGCCAGTATCTATTTGGGTACTGGCCTTATTATTTGTCCAAATTCTGATTATTATGGAAGAACAAAAAATATAAAAATATAATGATTACAATGTTGAATGGTGGAATTACTGATTTTTGAAGCTACATGTCCTTATGGAAAAAAAGAAATCCAATTGATACTGAATCGAGTAACTGAAAAAATTTACAAGGAGATTTATATGGAAATTTAAAATTAATTGGATAGGTCTTTAACAGAAATCTTATCACTACTTGAGGTGTTTATTATGACAGAAATTTTATCTACTACTCTTTGGGATGCAGTTCGTAAAAAGCAAGAAAGTGTTTCTATTATCGATGGGTTAATCTATGAAAACAACAATTTAATAGTAAGTGAATCTGATGACTTTAGAACAAGATTTATTTTGCAAATGATGCTTGATATGGTAAATTTAAATTGTAATTCTTTTGTTAATAATTTTACTATAAGAAAAAGAAATGGAAGATATCCAGTTTTATTTATTAATTCTGAGAATTCAATAAAAGATATCAAAAATATGCTTAGAGATATATCGTATGGCATGGAGAACAATCACGTTATAGAAATGCTAAACCATATACATTTTATTGATTGCTTTGGATTGTATAATTTACATTCAAATATAATAGATTTAAGAAATTTGCTTCGTGGATTAATTGAACAAGAAGGTATTAGTTTGATTGTAATTGATAGTTTCTCTAGATTGATTAAACACGAAGAAAGTAATGTATCAGTAAAAGAAGCGTTACATGATTTGCATGAAATTACATTATTTGCCCAGCAATATGGATTGCCGTTAATTTTTACAAATAAAATTGTAGTAAAAAATCCTGATTTAGATGATGTTTTGAGAAGCTCTATTGCATTTACTAATTGGACAGATAATATTATTTGGTTAAAGAAAACTGGAAATGACAG
>JAFXOX010000045.1 GCA_017528345.1 Desulfovibrio sp. | reverse complement strand
CTTTTTTACAAGAAAATGAATTTTTTGATCTATATCGATTCAATTTTTTGACTGATGCAGGAGATTGGATTGATGAAAAAATTTAATTTAGCTATAGAAAAATAATTAGGATCAGAATTTATAAAGAAAAAGAAGTATCAGCATCGTATGTGTCAAAAAATGTTTTTCAAAATATCGAAAGTTATACGGATGTTCGAGGAAAAAATTAAGCATGAGTATAGTCGTAATAGCCAAAATTATAAGATTTCGAAAAAGCTGGAAGTCGGGTGAAAAAAACGGTCGGAAGGACCCGGCGAAAAAAGTCAATGATTAATAATATTTACGAGACTTCGTTTATACTTTCGTTGATTATTAGCTCACGGATCCAGGTCAAAGATATTCCAACAGATCTCCTTACATTTCGCACGCGCTCAACAGAAATGGGTTTCCAGAATCCAGCTCTCGTAAAGTCGCACATTTCTTCAACTGCGAAAAAAACAGGCACAGAAGATCTCCTTAGCGAGCTTCTGAACGCTAGAAGAAGCGTCTATACCTCAATGTTAGATCACCCCTTAGCTGCTCTTGACGGCAAAACGCCACGCCATGCCGCCACGTTAAAAACCTATCGCCAGCGAGTTATTGACCTCGTAAAAAGAATAGAAGTCGATGAGCAGAAGATGATTGATCTCAGTTCAAGCTTTGATTGTTCCATGTTCTGGGATAATCTGGGCTTGCGCTAAGAAAATATTGTCTATGCTCTGCCAGTTGCAGCACGCCTAAAGGCCTCGTATGAGGCCTTTTGTTATGTAAGAAAGAGCTTTTTAGATCAGCTTTTACGTACATACGCCTTTATAGATATCGGAAAATAGCTAGCAAAAATAGGTAATATTTTGATGTATAGCTTCTAGTTCAAATATAAATAATATAGAAATAAAAAAGCTCCCAATTTCTTGGGAGCGAGAATGACTGTCCGTGGACGCAGGTTATGTCGTCCTCGTAAGCAGTACAAAGAGAAGCTTTGAGGCTGTTTTGTGCCTCAGCTGCTTTGTTAATGGTGGTGCTGGCAGGTATTGTCAGGCGAAAAAACGGGAAGCTTATCTTCAAGATAGGCACTCACCGCGTGACGCACAGGGCCGTCGGCCGGGCAGTAAAACACCTTGATGCCACTCTCATTGAACCCCATCAGCGGACGCATGCCCATACCGCCGGCAATAAGTTCTGTCACCCCGTGGGTGGCCAGATGCTGGACAGCCATCAAGCAGCCGCCTTCGGTGTGGGGCATGGGCTCAAGGGTCGTGACTTCCTTGATTTCCTTGCCCTCGAGTTTTACGATGGTGTAGATTTCACAATGCCCGAAATGGCCTGATCTTTCAGCATCAAGACCGCCGGGGAGATTGGAGGGAATTGCAAGAACTGTTGTTGCCATAAGATACCCCTTGTTTTGTTCACAAGCTCTATGTGTAAATCTGCGCATTCGGCACAAAATCACAACATGGAAATAATATTCATTGAATCATGAATGCTTAGACAAGCATTGCTCCGACTTAGGACTTCTTGTGTCTGATTTGCGTGGAAAACTCGATCTGTAGTCGGTTTTGTGAACAGAAAACGAGTTGGAGTTAATGATAATACCTCATGGCTTTCTGTCAATACAAGGTCGTATGAAAAGCCACACTTTTCCCATGAGCTCTGTACCCTAAGGATTTGGCGTGAATATTCTGTCATTGCTTGAGGCATCGCTGAAACCGATTTTTCTCAGCCGGGCACCGGCCCACATACGTACGCTCTTCCTATCGGCCAGTGATTTCACACGGCGGGCCGTGACCTGTCATGCTGTCAATCTTCCGGCTGAAACAGCCTGGAATTGTGCCTTTGAAGCGCTCGCTGAGCGTATGTGTGGCAAAAAGCCCCTTATTCTGCGTGCTGATTGGGAAGTGAGCCGAAAAACAGTGACCTACGCTGAATTTCTTCAAAAAGTCGAGAAGACAAGGCGCAATTATTTCCGTTTTGGTCTCATCCTTGATCAGTTTGGAGCGCTTGCCCTGAGTGAAATGGAAATCAATGCTAATGCCCTGCTTTACAAGGCCGGTGATAATCCCCGCGGTTGCCTGAATCGCAAACATTGTGACAGCTACATGCAAAAACATTTTCAGCGCAACTGGCCGGATTTGGCATTGGAGAGTCCTGTTGCCCTGCTTACCCTTGGCGGAGCTTTTGCGACAGAAAGCAGCGTGCACCTTTTGTCAGAACAGAAGCTTGCCCAGGGGCGCAGGCATCTTGCGCAGCACAGTCCTGAACTTTTTCTCGATTGTGCAAAAAGAGCTTCACGCTACCTTTCCCGCCAGTGCAAGGCAGATGGCCGCTTTGACTATGGCTGCTTTGCCTGTTTTGACAGACCCATTCCCACCTATAATACGCTTCGCCATATCAGTACTATCTGGTCCATGCTCTGTGCCTACCAGGCTTTTCGGGAGGATGAGACACGACAGGCTATCGTGCGCGCCACAGAGTACTGTGTGCAGCATTTTTTGCGGCAAAACAAAGACTGCAGCTATTTTGAGGACGTGGAGAGCGGTGAGCTCAAACTTGGGAGTAATGGCTGCGCGTTGATCATGCTCAGTCTCTATACGGAGCTCATCCACAACAAGAAATACCTGACACTGATGCGTAGCCTTGCGCGCGGCATTGTCTCCATGCAGGAAGAGGATGGCAGTTTTGTCCATGTGCTCGCAAGCCGTGATTTTTCCCTCAAGGAGCGCATGCGCATTGTCTACTACGACGGCGAAGCGGTTTTCGGTTTACTCAAGCTCTATCGTCTGACACAGGAAGAATGGCTCCTGACAGCCGCTAAAAAAGCCTTTGCACATTTTATTGCCAGTGAACACTGGCGGCATCACGACCACTGGCTCTCGTATGCGGTCAACGAGATCACGCGTGTTGTGCCAGAAGAACAGTACTTCCTCTTTGGCATTGGCAATATTCAGGGCTATCTCGATTTTGTCAAAAAACGGGAGACGGCCTATCCCACGCTTCTTGAACTTATGCTGGCTGCGCAGGCCATGCTCAGTCGTCTTGAGCGTCTCTCTTTTGGTCCCAGGCTCTTGGCATCTCTTGACCGCACAGCTTTTGATGAGGCAATGCATAGCCGTGCAGAACTTCTGCTCAATGCTCATTTCTGGCCAGAACTTGCCATGTTCTTTCAAAAGCCTGCGCGTATCGTGGACAGCTTTTTCATCCGACATCACGCCTTTCGCGTGCGCATCGACGATGTGCAGCATTTTGTGTCGGCCTTTATTGGCTATGCCCAGCTTTTGCAAGCGCGCAACGCTTCCAACGCAATAGTCAGCCCCATTGACAATGCTGGCCAAGACAAGAACACCATATGTTCTGCTCTTGAGTGACACACTCGCCTTTGCTGAGAAGCGTGGCAAATGCCGAGCCTGCAGATACCATCATTTGGACTACGTTTGACAGAAGCCTGCGCAATGCTTCCCTGATCGCTGCTTTCAATATGTCAATGCTGTTTGTCAGAAGATCGCAGGCGCGTTTGTGATGGGGATTGGTGCCTGTGAAAGTCCCTGCACAGGTCTGAGAAAATGCGTGAAAGCCATGGAAATCCAGAAGAAAGCGTGCCTTTCCAAGGGAAAAGCCAGCTTTTGAGTCGCTTGGCATTTGAGGAATACTAAGCTCGTGAGGCATAGAGAATGGATATAGCTCGCAAAGCCTATCACAAGCTCCTCGCGTGGAAACGCAAGGAGCTTGGCAAAAGCGCGTTGCTTATAGAAGGCGCACGGCGCGTGGGAAAGACCTATCTTGCGGAAAAGTTTGCCAAAACCGAATATAAATCAGCCTTGATTATCGACTTTGCCAAGGCTCCTCAAGAGATTCATGACCTTTTTGCGTCGGAAAGTGATGATTTTGATACCCTTTTTCAAGCCCTTTCGCTTTTTTATAAAGTCCGGCTTTATCCCAGAGAATCGTGTATTGTGTTTGATGAAGTGCAGCTTTGTCCAAAAGCAAGACAGCTTATTAAATATTTAGTCGCTGATGGTCGTTATGATTATTTAGAAACTGGATCATTAATAACGTTAAGAAAAAATGTTGAAAATATTTTAATACCTTCTGAAGAAGAACGTTTAAAATTATATCCTCTTGACTTTGAAGAATTTTTACAAGCATTTGGTGATTGTGAGACATACCCAATATTACAAGAGTTTTATACCAAGAAAAAACCATTGGGTGAAGTTCTGTACCAAACAATTATGAAGTCATTTAGAAAATATTTGCTTATTGGTGGTATGCCTCAAGTAGTTAATGATTTTTCTGAAAATTATAACTTTGAATCAGCAGACGCTCTTAAACGTCGTATTCTCCAGCTTTATCATGATGATGTCGTAAAGTTCGCACAAGGATACGAAAGTCAGGTTTTTTCACTATTTGATAGAATACCTGGTCAATTATCTCAAAAAAAAGTATATAATTTCTTCATTTACAAATAATGATGATAAATTAATGTATAATGATGCGTTTACTTGGCTATCTGAAGCTATGCTTGTAAATATTTGTTTAAATACAACTGACCAAAACGTCGGTTTAAAGTTAAGTGAATATTTTTCAACACAAAAAATTTATTTTTTTGATACAGGGCTTCTCGTTACTTTAACGTTTCAAGATGATGACTTTTTGAATAATACGTTGTATAGAGATATATTACTAAATAAAATTGGTATTAATGAAGGCATGTTGATGAAAAATGTTGTCGCACAAATGTTGCGAACTCATGGGCATAGATTGTTTTTTTATTCGATAAGATCTAGTCAAGAATATCATGAAAATATTGAAATTGATTTTTTGATACGTCAAGGTAGAAAAATATCTCCTATTGAAGTGAAATCTTCAGATTATAAAAATCATACATCTTTTGACAGGTTTAATAAAAAGTTTAGTAATAAGCTTGGTGATAAGTTTGTATTATATACTAAAGACATAATGGTAAGGGATGGTATTGTATATCTTCCATTATATATGGCCGGGTTGTTGTAGCTTAGCAGCATCACGGTAATCGTACATTATCCTTGGAAGAGAGTATTTGTTAAAAAATTACGCAAATAGCGTTTACCATGGAATATTCTGCAAAATGCAGAGAAAAACGTGTGTACCGAGAAAAAGGAAGTGCACGGCACCTTCAAGAGCCGAAAGCCTACTTATATGTTCAAAGAGCACGGCCATGAGCGGTAGGGCTCTAGTCAATTCCTTATGTCCAGGTGCTGAACTGGCTTCATCCCTTCCTTGGATTCAGAACGCTATGCGCAGGCTGAAGCGTGTTTCCATTCACAGTCACCTCTGCCGCACAAGACCCAGGTGTCGTTGAGCTGCCTTGAAGGGGCACACACATAAGATTGAGCCTTATGAAATCAGTCTGGACAAGACGGACAAAATCAACGAAAATTCCTTTGTATAGCCTGATTGTGCCTCTGCTGCCAAGAGTGACAGGCAAATTGGCACCAGAAAATCGCGGCATGGTAAAGCATGATTGTTTTTTCTGGTGCAGACCTTTGACCATTGGCCTTTCTGTCTTTGACATGCAACTATGGGAGGAACCCATGCGCATTGTGTTGGCATTCTTTTTGGCTCTGATGTTGGCCTCTCCTGTTTTGGCCGCTCCCGGCGGTTTTCAGGGGGGAGGCTCTGGTGGTGGGGCTGGCGGTTTTCAAGGACCTGGCGGACAAGGTGGCGTGACGACTGTGGCACAGGCCAAATCAGCTTGGGATGAGACGCCTGTTGTCCTGACTGGCCATATTGTCAGCCGGACAGGTGGAGATCATGAACATTACCTCTTCCGTGACGCAACAGGAGAAATCATTGTAGACATCGACGACAAGCTTTTTATGGGGCGTACCGTTACCCCCCAAACCACGATTCGCATTTACGGCGAGGTTGACAAGGAAGTTATGGAACGCACCAAGATTGAGGTGAGGAGTTTTGATATCCAGTAGCGCACAACGAGCGTGATAAGTACGAAGAACGCCCCCAAGCTTTTGAGGGCGTTCTTCGTTTGGAACGACATGTTTGAGAGCGTGTTTTTCAGTGTTTGCGCAGCTGCTCACTGGTCAAAGAAAGCTTGCAACGGGCTGTCTATTGCTCCTTAGACCTCGCAGGTTTTCAGCAACATGGGCACTTCTCCAAGACTTGTCAGGGCGCTGTAGCGATCCATATCGGGTTTGTGGGGAGACAATGTGCATTCCTCAAAGATCGTGGCGTCCATGGGTCGGGCGTAATAAAAACCCTGGGCTATCTGGCAGCCGTTATCCAGCAGAAATTGGGCCTGTTCCTCGTTTTCCACACCTTCCGCCACAATATTGAGCCCAAGTTCCCTGGCAAGAGCAATGGTACTTTTGGCGACAATGCGTCCTCGATTGCTCGCGCTTTCACCCTGCACAAAGACGCGGTCGAGCTTGACGGCGGTGAAGGGCAGATTGCGCAGGGAATTTAAGGAGGAATAGCCGATGCCAAAATCGTCCATGGAAAGCGCAAAGCCTGCCTGACGTAAACGCTGCATCTTGTGCAGAAGATCGTGTTCACCGGGGATAAAGGCCGTTTCGGTGACTTCCAGTTCCAAAAGATGCCTGGGCAGATGGTATTTGTCCGTCAAAGCCACGAAGGTGTGTACAAGGTCGGTATTGCCAAAGTGCAGGCGGCTGACGTTGACGGAAACAGGTATGGGCTTATAGCCCTTGTCGATCCAGCGGCGCAGTGTTTTTGCGGTTTCTTCCCAGATATAGGCATCGAGTTTGAGGACAAAGCCGTTACTCTCAAAAAGCGGCACAAAACGGTCGGGCATGATCATGCCGTCTTCGGGGTGCAACCAGCGGGCGAGGGCTTCAGCACCCACAACCCGACCTGTCGGCATATGCACCTTGGGCTGGAGATAGAGCTTGAATTCTCCCTGTTTTAAGGCCTCTGCCATGTGACTTGTGATATAGTCCCGATCCTTGTCGACTTGTTTGAGCTGCTCATCGTAGAAGGCCACATTGCGCACATCGCTGCCCTTGACGCTTTTTAAGGCCGAACTTGCCCTGTCGTAGAGAATATGGGCCGGTGTTTGGTGGCCTTTGGCTGCACAGATCCCAAAATACAGGTCTGCGTGGCGCCTTTTGTCCTTGTTCTCGAAAAGCTGTGAAAGCTTCCGGGCAAAATGCAGGGCACGTTTGGGCTCACCTAACAGGCAGACAGCAAAATCGTCGCCGTCCATGCGACCAAGGCACTCACTGTCGTGAAAGAGGCTTCGGCGCAAAAGGCGGGCAATCAGCCTGAGAAGATGGTCGCCTGCGGCAAAGCCCTGGCTTTGATTGATGTTTCTCAGGGCGCACACAGAGAAACGCAGCAAGCAGTACTGGCGATCGCTGTGCTGGAGAAGGCGGTCTGTTGCGGCGAAAAACGCCCGGACACTGAGCACGCCTGTCAAAGGATCGCAATGCTCAGAGAGGCTTTTGTGCACGCGCAAGGTCCCGATATGCTGCCCGGTCTTGCCCTGCGTCAGGGTAAAGGTGCAGTCGCAGGTCGCATAGCCTCCGCTGCGGCGTCTGAGGCGGAACGATGCCTCAAGGTAGGGAATACCACTTTGGAGCCTGCGCAGACAGTGTGCAAGACAGCTTTTATCGTCGGGATGCACGACATTATCGCCGCTCCAGACAAGGAGTGGCTGGCGCTGATCGTAGTGACCGGCAAACTGCCTGGCAAGGTCCTGGGCAAGAAAGACCGTCCGCTCGTTATTCCAGATAAAGACAAGCGTTTGGGGATCTTGGGCGTCTGCTGTGTGGCTCAGGGACCGCGACGGTGTGGGAAGGCCATTCATAACAACTTCGCAATGCAGAACAAGCTGCGGCAAAAATTAGTGTTCTTCGGACTTCTGGGATCCATCAAAAAGCGTTGCCCGGTTACGGCCGTTTTCCTTGGAAAAATAGAGCGCATCGTCGGCGTGCTGCACGAGATCAGAGGCTTTGCCAGATCCCTCGATCATTTCTGAAGTGACCCCGAGACTGATGGTCACATAGGGACCTGTGGGGGAGCCTGGGTGCGGAAGTTTGACGCTTTCCACAGACTGTCTGATACGCTCGGCGGCAGCCATGGCCTGGGTGGAATCGGTATTGGGCAGAATCACCACAAATTCTTCACCGCCATAGCGCGCTGCCACGTCATTGCCGCGCACAGCCTTGGCAATGGCTTTGCCTACCTCGCGCAGACAGGTATCGCCAGCCTGATGCCCGAGACTATCATTATAGACTTTGAACTTGTCCACATCCATCATGATCACGCCAAGAGGCGTTGCCTGTTGCCCTGAAGACTGCCAGAGTTTTTCCAGCATGTCGTCAAAGGCCCTGCGATTGTAGAGACCTGTGAGGCCGTCGTAGAGGGACATGCGTTTGAACTGGCTGCGTTCGGAGGCAATCTTTTCACTGCGAACTGTCGCCTGGCCCAGATACAGACCCAGGTTTTCCAGTGTCTCACAGATCTCGGCAATGACCTTGACACGGCTTTGTGGCATGGACGGCAGCTGGACGCCTGTGCCAAGATGTCCCACATAGCGCCTGATGGCTTCAAGGGGACGGATGACATGCTTGAGGCCAAGGGCCAGGCAGAGGGCGAGGTAGATGAGCGTGCCAAAGAGGCAGAGGAGTACACAATTTTCCAGAAATTGCGCTGTGATGACATTTGCCTTGATCTGTTCGCTCAGTTCATGGGTCTCGTCGGGTCCAAACAGAAGATCGTCTGTGTGGTGGCTCAAGGGTTTGAGGTGTTCTTCAGCTTGCTGTTCGAGTTCTTCATAGTTTTGGATGAGGGCTGCGCGATTTTGGGGATTTTCCTGGGACAGCTTCTTGATGAGATCTGCCTGCGTAAGGCGGATCGGCTTAAGGACAGCGAGGCTTTCCAGAAGTGGCTCAATGTGGGGGGCTAGCTTCTGATTTTCCATGGCCAGACTCTTGAGCTGCCTGATACTTTTATCCCAGGCCTCAGGGTCGCTTTGGGCTTTGCGCGAAGCGATGAGCTGCCAGACTTGATCATGGGCCCTTTTGCTGCGCTCCAGAAAGACCTCTTCTGCCTTGTACTGCCCGTAACTGTGAGAACCTTGGCCAACAATCTGCCGAGCCTGATGGATAATAAGCCCGCCGCTTGCGAGGAGGAGAAGGATCAGGACAATGAGCAGAAGGAGACAGAAGACTCGCAGCGGCAGGCAAGTTTGTTTGGGGCGGGACAGAGGACTCACAGAAAATTCCCCCACCAGAAATAGGTCTTATAGACGATGAATGCAGCGCCATAGGCCAGCGCCGTATTAAAAAGAATACTGAAGGCCACCCATTTCCAGCTCCCCGATTCTTGGCGGATGACGACCAGGGTCACAAAGCAGGGAGAGTAGAGCAGGACAAAGACGAGCAGGGAAAGGGCAACGCCGGGATTCCAGGAGGGATCAAGGGCCAGCAGGTGCGAGAGCGGCGCATCGTCTTCTTCAAGATCACTGCCCAGGGAATAGGCGGTGCCAAGGGTTGAGACAATAGCCTCTTTGGCAGCGATGCCGCCGATCAGGGCTACGTCGGTGCGCCAGTTGAAGCCCACAGGTTCTGTGAACTGTTCCATCCAGACGCCAAGCCTACCGGCGAGACTGTACCTGAGGGAGGCCGCCTCCTGGGCCTTGTCAATGGCAGCGATTTTTTCCTGCACTTCATCCCGCTGATCCTGAGAAATACCTGAGATTTCCAGCTTCTGGCTGAGCATGCCCTTCTGGTTTTCAAAATCCAGTGCCATTTCCGCGGGCAGAGAGGGAAAGGTCATGGAAGCCCAGAGCAGAATGGAAACCGGCAAAAGCACAACCACTGCCTTGCGCAGGTACATCCAGGTCCGCTCCCAGCCGTGAATGAGGATAGATCGCAGGGTAGGCCAGCGGTAGGGCGGCATTTCCATGACCAGGGGTGTTGAGGCTCCGCGCAGCACAGTCAACCGCAAAAGGAGTGCCATGGCAAAGGCAATCAGCCAGCTGGCGAGGACCACAAAAAAGATGACATTGGCTTCATTGCCCTTGAAAAACGTGCCTGCCAGCAGCAGAACCACAGGCAGCTTGGCTCCGCAGGTCATATAGGGCAGGGTGAGCATGGTGGCCATTTTTTCCATGGGGCTCGGCATGGTGCGGGTGGCCATGACGCCAGGAATGGCGCAGCCGCCAGCTATGCCGCCGGCAATGATATAGGGCATGACCGAGGTGCCGTGCAGGCCGAAGAGGTGGAAGAGGCGGTCGGCAATATAGGCCATGCGCGCCATATAGCCGCTGTCTTCGAGAATGGCGATGAGCAGAAAGAGAATAATGATGAGCGGCACAAAACTCAGCACGCCACCAAGGCCGTCAATGATACCGTCAGTGAGGAGACTGGTCACAAAGCCATCTGGCAGTGTCTCGCGCAGCCAGCCGCTCAACCAGGAGAAGGCACCTTCAAGCCACTCCTGCGGATAGGCCCCCACAAAGATCACCAGGTTGAACATGGCGTAGAGCACAGCAACCATGATCAGGGCCCCTGCCACATGGTGGGCCAAAACCCTGTCAAGCTTGTCTGACAATTGCATGCGGGCTGTTTTGGTCTCACCACTGTGCAGGCAGTTGCGCACGACATTGCGGCAGAATGTGAAACGTTGGACGGCGATAATGTCCTCAATGCGTCTGTCCTGGGACTCGGCGTTTTGATGGGCTTCCTGGCAGATGATTCTGGCGCTTTCTTCTGCCTCGGGGCCAGCCAGGCGTACAGCGTCCCAGGCAATGGGATTATCCTCGAGGAGCATCAGCGACATCCAGCGTGCCGGGGCGACGCCGTAGTTTTTGAGCGCCTCAGGGTAGTCGCTTTCGACGACCCTGGCGAGTCTGTCAAGAATGGGGTCAAGCAAGGGCCCATAGGGCACATGCAGAGGTGGAGGAGCCGGACTTGTGGCCACATGCTCGACGGATTTGAAGAGATTGTGGATGCCTTCAGATCTGACACCCACTGTGGGTAAGGCCGTCACGCCAAGCAGGGCGGAAAGCTGGGCAAAATCAATATCGTGGCCCTGTTTGCGCAGTTCATCCATCATGTTGCAGGCAAGTACCATGGGCTGGCCCATTTCCCTGATCTGCACACAGAGCAGCAGGCTGCGCTCCAGAAGACCGGCATCAGCCACGTAGAGCACGGCCTGTTCTGTGCCGGCTAAAAGGGTTTCACTGGCAATGCGTTCTTCAGGACTGTAGGCGGAAAGGGAGTAGGTGCCCGGCAGATCAAGGAAAATGATCTCCCGTCCCTGATGGCGCAGGATGCCTTCCTTTTTTTCCACCGTTACACCACTGTAATTGCCCACATGCTGATGGGCTCCGGTGAGCATATTGAAGATCGTGGTCTTGCCGCTATTGGGATTGCCGGCAACGGCAATGCGCAGAGAGTAGGCAAGGCCACCGATATTGGCGCGCAGAGGACCGTTCGCGTTTTTCGTGTCTTCAGGCAGAAATTTTTCCATCTCGTTCAGATGGTCCATGGGAATGTCAGTCACAAAGGCTCCTAAGAGAGATTAGCGTTTGATGAGGATGGATTTGGCTTCACGCTTGCGGATGGCGACAGTTGTGTCGGCTACACGCAAGGCAAGCGGGTCGCCCATGGGAGCCCGCCCAAGGAGGGTAATGGCAGCCCCGGGAATGAGCCCCATATCCCGAATTCTTCGACCAAGCTCGCCTCTGGAGCTGATTTGCAGAATTTGCGCTTTTTCGCCCTTTTGGAGTGAAGTCAGGTCAATATTCAGTGAGACGTCCGTACGGCACCTCCAGTGTGCGTCAATGCGACTTTGCCGAATGCTCAGTGGGAAAAAGTGCCCATTTAATAGGCAATAGTTTGAAAATCGGCTTGTAGAGCCAGTTTTGAAAACCAAATTCAATTTTTACTTCAATATACTTTCATCTTCCTTTCGTCAAGAAATTTCCACAGTTTTCAAGGCTTTCAGGGGAACTTGCTGGCAAAATTGCCTTTTTTCTAGGAAATCCGGCAGAAAGGCTCGTGAGGTTACAGGAGAGACGTTTTCATGGCGTAAGGAACGTTGGTGCCTGGGAGGGTAGGAGAGAATAGGCAAGCGTCGAAACTTGGAGTATTGGCTGAGGTTTTTTTGAGGTGATTACGCAAGATTTTTTGGGCGATGAAAGCTTCTCCGTGAAAAGTCGCAGGATGTCGTTGACGTAGCGTGTTTTTTCGCCTACGTTCACGTAATGGCCAGATGTTTTTCTTATATTGGCATTGCCCACCGTCTCATGCTGAGAAATTCCTAGCTTGTCCTCTTGGGCGCAAGCCTAGGCAATTGATGCGGAGCCTGCTCGCCCCAGTGGTCTTGCTCCACAGGCGGACACGGCTGTAAAGCCCTTTGCGTAGAAACTCCTCGAGACTGTTCAAGGAATCCTTTAAGGTCGCTTGGTCCTATCTTGTGCCAAGCTCAGATGGCTTATGAGCAAAAAACAACAAGGAGGCAGCGTTTTCTCCCCATTTGCAATGATGGGGTTTCAACGCTGAAGATCTGATGAGTCAGGATACGCATAATCCGTTTTTATCAGGGACAGAGAAGATGCGACTGCTCGTCGTGGACGATGACGCCATGATGCGTATGCTCCTGTCGCGGATTTTTGTGCAGGAAGCTGACGTCATTGGACTACATTCCGGGCGCTCGGCCTTGGAGTGGCTTGAAGAAAATACGTGTGATCTGGTTTTGCTCGATTACCGCATGCCCGATATGGATGGTCTTGATGTGTTGCGCAACCTGCGTAAGCACTCCCAACATGACGATCTGCCAGTCATTCTGCTGACTGGTGATACGGAAACCGGGCTTGAAACCGAGGGCTTTGCTTTAGGTGCCACCGATTTCATCCGTAAGCCGTTTGTGCCCGATGTGGTCCGCCACAGAGTCCGCAGACTCGTGCGCTATGAGTACCTCAAAAAACATCTTGAACAGGAAGTGGGGCGCAAAACCCTGCTTGCCGAAAGCCGTCTATCAGAGAGCCGTCTGCTGTTTCGGGAAATGGTGGTTTCCCTGGCCAGAACCGTGGATGCCAAGGACAAGTATACCAGTGGCCATTCTGAGCGTGTGGCCAATTACGCCTGCCGTATCGCCCGGCGTGCCGGGGAAAGTGTCGAAAATCAGGAAAAAATCTACTATATGGGTATGCTCCACGATATTGGTAAGATTGGCGTGCCAGGGATTATCATCAATAAAGAGGACGCTCTCAGCAAAGAGGAATACGCGCGCATTCAAACCCATACCATTATCGGGGCTAAGATTCTGCAAAGTATTGATGTCTTTCCTGATCTCGCCATAGCCGCACGCTGCCACCATGAGCGTTTTGACGGCACAGGCTATCCTGATCGTCTGAAGGGGCAGGATATTCCCCGTTTTGCCCGCATTTTGGCTGTGGCCGATTCCTACGACGCCATGACCAGCAATCGCAGTTATCGTCGTATGCTTCCCCAGGCACAGGTCCGTCAGGAAATTGTGTTAGGTCGCGGGACCCAGTTTGATCCGGAATTTGCCGATATCATGCTGACACTCATCGACGAGGATGCGACGTACCTGATGCGCGAAATTACCCAGCAATTAGATCCTGACTAGGAGATTGCGCCTTGCGTTCACCCATTGCCAAGCATTTCAAACGATGGCAGTTGCCTGTGCTTTTTGGGCTGACGGCTATCCTGCTCATCGTCATCATTCTCTCCATTCTCATGTTTAAGCCAGCCCCCGAGGAAACGCGCCCCAAGATTGGTATGATCATTCTTGGAGATATTGAGCAACCCGGCTGGAACGCCTCTCACTATGAGGGCTTGCGTGAAGCCTGCAATGCGCTTCATTTGGAGCTCCTGGTGCGTGATAAGGTGCCCGAATGGAGTGGCCAATGCCCTGATCGCATCCGTGAGCTCGTTGACCAAGGCTGCTCTTTGATTGTTCTGTGCAGCTATGGCTATGCTGCAGAATGTCTTGAAACCGTGAAAGCCTATCCACATGTGGCCTTTGTCACCAACTCCTCAGAGGTCCATGCCCACAATATGGCCTCCTATTTCGTGCGTATCTATCAGGCCAGATATCTCGAAGGCATGCTCGCTGCCATGAGCAGCAAAAGTAATGCCTTAGGCTATATTGCGGCCATGCCCAATGCCGAGGTCAATCGGGGGCTCAATGCCTATGTATTGGGCGCGCAGTCCATTAAACCTGATATTCGGGTTTTTGCCGCGTTCACCGGTTCCTGGGAGAATCCCAAACTGGAAGAAACGCTCGTGAGAAGACTGATTCTTGAGCGTGGCTGTGATGTCTTCGGTTATCAACAGGACGATCAGGCTGTCCCACGGGCTGCGCTTTCTGAGGGGGTGAATGTCATTGGCTTTAATGCCTCCTTCGACGAAAATAATGATCATCTGTTGACGACCATCGTCTGTGAGTGGCATACGTTTTATTACAATATTATCCGTCGTTTCATGAAAAATGAACTCACAGTCTTCAAAAACAACTGGCTCGGTATGGATCAGGGCTCTGTCACACTGTCTGGTTTTTCGAAACGTGTGACGCCTGAGATGCGCAAGCACGTGAAGCAGGTTAAAAACGAGCTTGAGTACAATACACGTATCATTTTTCGCGGACCGATCTATGACCGTGAAGGGCAGCTGCGCTGTGAGGAGGGTGAAATCGTTAGCGACGATGTCTTGTTGGAACGTATTGACTGGCAGGTAAAAGGAGTGGAGATCTTTGAATAGATCGCAGCGTGCGACGCGTCTTGTCAGAAGAATTTTCCTGGTTATTGCTCTTGTGCTTGGTCTTGCCGCAGTCGGTGTCCTTTTGCAGTACAAGCTGGGAAAGCTTTTGATTGTCAGTTTGGAGCAGAATGTCGCCCGTCAGACAGTCGATCTCTCCATTATGGCCGAAGAGCGCTTTGAACGTGAGTTGGTCAGTCTGCGTCTGGCTGCCGAGTATATTGAACCCTACGAGCTTGAACAGCGTACACGCTTTTTTCAGATCCGTGCCCGCAGCCTGCGCAAGGGCGCGCATATTGGCCTGATGCGAGTTGACGGAACCCCTCTCTTTGGACCGGCTCTTTCTGCGACAGATTTCCCCAGGCTCACCATTGCCATGCGTGGCAAAGACGTCATTGACTATCATCCCTCCTTAGGTCTTGTCTTTATTGTCCCGGTCTTCCGTCAGGGCAATGTCACATGCCTTATCTACCGTCTCTACGAAAATTCCCTGCTTGTGGATCTCTTTGGCCTTGCTGACTACAATAAGGACATCCGTGTGCTCATCCAGGAGCGCAGCGGTCTCACCATTGTGCCCTATAAGAATTTCAACTACCAGGATCGCGAATTTTTCCGCACGCACGAGGTTGTTGAAGGCTTTACCGAGATCAGGCGTATGCTCTTTTTACAGCATTCTGCCTCGGTCTATGTGGAGAGCAAACAGGGCCGCTTCTTCCTTTTTGGGGCAGATTTGCCCCGTACCAATTGTTCGTTAGTCGGCTATGTGCCGTTGACAACCGTTGTCGGCAATATTGCCCGAGTTCACGATCAGATGCTCATGATTCTTGTACTTATTCTGCTGGTTTTTGCCCTGATCTGCATCACCTTTCTTGTGTTGCAGGCGAGGACTGAAGAGAGCGAGATCTTAAGTCGCGAAAAGGAGCTCGCTGATAAATCGAATCGGGCCAAGAGTGCTTTTCTGGCCAGCATGAGCCATGAAATCCGTACTCCTGTCAATGCCATCATGGGCATGAATGAGATGATTCTGCGCGAGTCAGACAATCCAAGACTCAATGATTATGCCCACAATATTAAGCAGGCCAGTGAGACGCTCCTGGCTATCATTAATGATATCCTGGACTTTTCACGTATCGAAAGCGGCAAGCTGGAAATTGTGCCAACGGTGTATAAAGTCAGCACCTTGCTCAGTGATGTGGCCATGATGATTGCCCCGCGGGCACGGCAGAAGCACCTGTATTTTAGCGTGCATGTGGATCCGCTTTTGCCGGATGGCTTGTGCGGTGATATGGTGCGCATTCAGCAGATTATCATCAATCTCCTGACCAATGCCGTGAAATACACGCGTGAGGGCTCTGTACGCCTCAGCGTGAACTTTGAGCAGCAGAGCGAGCAACAGCTTGTTCTTTGGCTTGTCATTGCCGACACAGGTATTGGTATTCAGGAAGCTGACAAAGCCAAACTTTTTCACGGATTTGAGCGTTTTGATCCCGAGCACAACCGCAATATCGAAGGCACGGGTCTTGGCCTGGCCATTACCAATGACCTCGTGAAGCGCATGGGCGGAACCATTTCTTTTGAGAGTGAGTATGGGGTTGGCAGTACCTTTACGGTGCTTTTGCCGCAACAAATTTCCGATGCCAAGCCCATCGGCAGCTTTTCCATGAAGGTTCTCCATCAGGAGAAAAAACTTCACCGCGCCTTCTTTCATGCTCCCACAGCCCGCATTCTTGTGGTCGACGACAACGAGATGAATCTCTTTGTGGTGGTCAGTCTTCTCAAGGAAACGGGCATGAGCATCGATACCTGCCGCAGTGGCCGCGAATGCCTGAGCAGATTACTCAACAATTACTATGATCTGGTTTTACTGGATCAGATGATGCCTGAAATGGATGGTGTCCAGACAATGCATGCGGCAAGAAAAATTGTCGCTTGTGCGGACATGCCCTTCATTGTCTTTACGGCCAATGCCACATCAGGAGCACGAGAAGCGCTTTTGGCAGAAGGTTTTGCGGAATATTTGAGTAAACCCGTGCAGGGTGAGCAACTGGAAAAAATTCTGGTGCGTTTTCTGCCCAAGGATAAGGTCTTTCTGACTAGCGAGGAAGATAGCGAAGAATCCCCGATTTCTCAGCCTGTGGAAGAGGCAGCGCAGGAACATCTGTCAGAGCAGGCGCCTGAAGCCACCAAAACAGAAGAGGCTACCATGAATGTGGAAAAAAAGACCACAGAAAACGATTTGCCCTCAGAATTCAATGACGCTCTTGGCCTCGGCTACTGCGGCGGCGACCATAGTCTTTACCATGATCTTCTGAGTATGTTCTGTCAGCTTTGGCCCAAGAAGAAGGAAGAGCTGGAGACAAGCTTTGCCAATAAGGACTGGACAAACTACGCCATCTTTATCCATGCCCTCAAATCTTCATCCCGCTCCATAGGTGGTGAGCGCCTTTCTGACTTGGCCAAAATGCTAGAAATGGCCGCCAAGGCCCAGATTAACGGGGCTCAGGACAAGGAAGTACAGCTGGCTCTGCTGGAAACACGACATGCCGAGGCCTTGAAGCTTGGGCAGTCACTGGTTGATACGGCTAAGGCCTATGTTTTGCAACAGTTTTCAGCCTAAGATAGCCGCGTGAGCGAACGATGGAGCTCTGGAAAAAGCTCGCTTCGGCACAGTTCCCCAAAAAAGCGTGCATCACAGTAACGAGTCAGAAGACTCGAACCTAAGGTTGAGAATTCACAGATAGGCTTCAAAGGGGAAAGCGGGGAGCATCCTTGGCAAAAAATGCAATAATATATCATTGTATTTTTTGGAAGCCTTTGCTAGCCTTAAACAGAGAGCAGCTTGAGCTGCTCTTTTTGGGAATGTATGGCAAGGGAGCCCTTGAGGTGGATGTGCCGCATTTTTGGGCGGCTCTGGTGTGGGATCAGGTAAGGAGCACAACGCAGCGTCGCGCTTGCCCACAGATGCCTCAGGCTACGAACAAAACGGTGGAGGATGCATGCTTCGTTGCTTTTTGCTGCTATTTCTTACGCTTTTAGTACGTCCTTGTTTTGCCCATGAAGCACATGTACACGGTCATGTGCAGCTGACCCTGGCCCTTGAAGAGCAGAGCGGTGAAATGAGCCTTTTTTCAGCTCAGGCCAATTTTTTACCTTTTGAATACGTTCCGCAAACTTCTGAAGAGATCACGCAAGCTTTGGCCCTGCAAAACAAATTGGCACATCCCGAAGAACTTTTTGTCCTCAGTCCAGAAGCTGTCTGCAACATGCAGGTCAAGCATCTGGAAGGACCCGCTTTCACAAAGCAGGCTGGTCACCATGAAGAGCATGGACATGAACATGGTCACGGTCATGAACATGCCAATATCCATATGGAAATTGCCGTAAGCTGCGAGAAGCCTGAAAAGCTCCGTGGGCTGAGGACGACGCTTTTTGAGACATTTCCTGCCATCAGAGAGATTGCCCTGGAAGTAGTCGGGCCTTTTGGGCAGCGTGCGGCGAAGCTAGAGGCCAAGGATCCATCTGTTACTTGGCAGTGAGCAGGCGAAACGCGCAGCGCATTTATGGCGGCTCATCCTGCCGCAGATCAGCAAGGACGTTGTCCGGAAAGCGCTGCCTAAAAAAAGAGGGGATACCTAGCAAGGTACCCCCTCTTTTTGGGTTTTGAGCTTTCTTTCCAGCAAAGTCATTTGCCTGGTCAGGCGCAGTCTCGCATTATTTTTTCGCCGCTGCTGCCTCGGCGGCAAAACGACGGATTTCCTCTGCCTGTTTGGTCGGCACTTCCTGCAGCTCAAATTCTGGGCGCCCCAGATAATAGCCCTGGCAGAGGTCAAATCCCATTTTGACGACACATTCTAGCTCTTCAACAGTTTCCACGCCTTCAGCCACAGTGAGGATATTCTTGCTATGGCAATAACTGAGAAAATTGGTGATGAGTTTCTGACGATCAGGCGAGGCCTTGTGAATTTCGCTGATGAAAAAGCGGTCGAGCTTGACGATCTCAGGGGACAGATTGACCAGTCGATAAATATTGGAATAGGCGCAGCCATAGTCATCAATGGCGATGAGGGTAGAGAAGTCCTTGCGGAACTTATTGATGAGACGGGTCATCTCGCCTTCGATGGAGGACGTTTCTGTGATTTCGATGACCATATGGCGCACAATATTTTTGTAATTGGCATGGAGCTTTTTGAGCTCCTCCTCATTCAGGTATCTGGCTGAGATGATATTGAAGAAGATCTTTCGAGGGCCGAGCCTTTGGAGATGCTCTGCTACCCAGTCAAAGATGACGAGAAAGGTCACATATTCAAGCTGAGGGAGCTTGTACTGCACTTCAGCGAGCTGCAGAATATCCAAGGGTGAGGGGAAATCTGAGCGCAAGGAACGCATCAGGGCCTCATAGCCGTAGATTGAGGCATCCCGGAGATTGACAACAGGCTGAAAGGCAAAGTGAATGCAGCGTTCATCAATCAGCTCATCCAGGCGCTCCTGCCGACTGAGCATGGCAGCCTTGGCACGGTAGATTTCTGGATTGAAGCGCATGAACGTGCCGCGATTGAAATTCTGTACACTGAACATAGCGTGGGTTGCATAGTTCAGAAGCACGTCACTGGAGAGCGCATCGTTCGGGTAAAGGGCTGCGCCCTGAGATGTTCTGAGACGTATGGTTTCGCCAGGAAGGTCAAGAATGGTATTCAGAAGACGCTTGCGTGTCTGCTGCGCAAACTCCAGAGCCTCATTTTCACTCTCAAAACCGTGGGCATAGACCGCAAATTCGTCACCGGCAGGCCTGGAAAGACGCACATTGGGCGCCTGACACATCCTGAGAATTTCCACAACCTTGGCAATGTAGATGTCGCCACTTTCATAGCCATGCTTGTCATTGACATAGCGCAGGTTGTCGAGCCCTACGGCAAAGAGCACACCCGTGGCCTTTGGCTGTTTTTCCAGAAGGTCACGGACCTCCCAGAGAAAGGACCGGCGGCTTAAAAGCCCTGTTTCAATATCCTTGTTAAAGGCGTGTGTGGTCTCAAGAGTCTCATCAATTTCTGTCTGCTGCCTGTGTCCCATAACGTTCTGCAGGCGTTTCAGACTGTTGCAGAAGGGGTTATCGGGACAGGGAGGGGCTATGGCCAGACGTCCTTCACAGAGCGTCTGAATATAACCTGAGGCTTCAGAAAGGCCGAGCACTAACGTCCGCAAAAGCTCTTCTGTTGCCGGATTTGAGACGTCATCCAAGGCAGCCAGTGCGTCAGCGTATTGGCCATGCAAAAGAAGTGACAAGATAGCATTTTCAGCCGCATTCACCGTCGTTCTCCTAAGCGCAGCTTGCCCGTAGCGTAGGGAAAAACGCAGGCAATCGGTGCAAAGAGAAAAAGATTGACCAGCTGTCTCTTGCTCACAACTATAAAGATCTTGCGGTTCAAGCTTCAGAAAGGGGCTTGGCAAGAACGTTGCGTCAAGAGAAACACCAGTATGATAGGTTTGAAGCTACTTGAAGTATATGCTTAAGTGCAAGTCCATGGCAAGTATCTGTTTGCCCATAATATATTACCTAGGAAAAACGGAAGAAGCTTCATTGTAGGCCTGTTACGAAGGTTACGCGTGCATGGTATGTGGCTATTTTGCAGGCAGCATTGTCGCATTGCTCAGTGCCTGCTTATCCCACGGAGACGCACTTATCGTGACCCTGGCAAGGCGCTTGAGCAATGAGAGAGCTTGTGGCGAGCAAAGAAAAGGCCGCGTTTACTTGGCTCGCTGGCTGTCGCAGCAAATCGCCTCGTCTTGTGAAATTTGCTGGATCTGCTTGTACAAAACGTCGTTACTGCGTTTTTGGGGAGAATGGGAAGGGTGAGGCATTGACAAAGATGCAACGATATATCATTTTCCGCACAGCCCTGTATGCTCTCTTTCGGGAACAGGGCTTTTCGCATTTAGAGATGGGATGGAAGCATGCAAACAACGCAAGACAAGCATAAAATGCTGGCAATACGGCTAGAAAATGTGCGCTTTCGCTGGCCAGGTGCTGAAAGTGAGACGCTGCATATTCCGCATTTTTCCATGAGTCAGGGCGAGCGTGTCTTTATTTCAGGGCCCAGCGGCTGTGGCAAAAGTACGCTTTTAGGACTTATTGCGGGCATCCTTGTTCCCACGGAAGGCGATGTCCTTGTTCAGGGCTGTGCCCTTGACAGTCTTGGCAGTGCCGGACGTGACCGTTTTCGTGGTGATCATATCGGCTTTATTTTTCAGCAGTTCAATCTTGTGCCCTATCTTTCGGTCGTGGAAAACGTGCTCATACCCTGTCGTTTTTCACAGCGCAGGTTGAAGCAGGCCAAGGAACAGGGGAAAAACTTGAAAGATGTGGTGAAAATGCTGTTGCAGCGGCTGGATCTTGAAGAGACGCTTTGGAGCAAGCCTGTCCGCACCTTGTCTATCGGGCAGCAGCAGCGGGTGGCCTGTGCCAGAGCCCTCATCGGACAGCCTGAGCTGATCATTGCCGATGAACCCACCTCTGCACTGGACTCCGACAGGCGCGTGGCCTTTCTACATCTTTTGCTCGAGGAATGTATCAGTCAGGGCACAGCGCTGCTTTTTGTGAGCCACGACGAGGTCCTTGCTGAGGCGTTTCCCCGCACTGTACGTATGCAGGATATCAATAAGATCGAGAGGGGGGAAAGCTGATGGGCCATTTCGGCTATCTCTGGCAGCTTGCCTGCAAAAGCGCCTGGAACAGGCGGGGTACGCTTTTGCTCATTGTCTTTTCCATAGCCCTTTCCACAACGCTGCTTTTGGGTATTGAAAAGCTGCGAAGCCAGGTGCGGGAGAATTTTGTCCAGGCTGTCTCCGGCCTTGATCTGGTGGTTGGAGCTCGGGGAAGTACCCTTCAGCTTGTGCTCTATGCGGTCTTTCACCTGGGAAGTGCAACAAATAATATGGGCTATGACCAGGCTCAGGCCATCAGCCAAAAGCCACAGGTTGCCTTTTCCATCCCCATCTCTCTGGGCGATACCCACAGAGATTTTCCCGTGGTGGCCACAAATGACACGTTTTACACCAGGTACCATTACAGCCAGGGCAAGTCTCTGCGCATGGCCGCAGGGAAAAAAAACAAGGAACTGCTGGATGTGGTTTTGGGCGCAGAAGTCGCCAAAAGCCTTGGCTACAGCCTTGGTACAAAGATCATTCTCAGTCACGGCCAGGGGGGCAATGCGCAGTCTGAGCACAAGGCGACACCGTTTACCGTGTCAGGCATCCTTGCCCCTACGGGCACTCCCGTTGACCGCTCGCTTTATATCAGTCTCGCTGCCATGGAAGCTATTCATCTTTCCTGGCAAAACGGCATCCCTCAGAACGTGGAGATGGATGCAGAAACCATGGCAAAGCTTGAACCGCGTGCCATCACGGCCTTGCTTGTGGGGCTGAAGAAACGCTCGCAGGTTTTTGCCCTGCAGCGGGAGATCAATGAGCAGGAAGGAGAGCCTTTGACGGCGGTTTTGCCGGGAGTTGCCATGAACCAGATTTGGGACATGGTCAATGTGGGGGAACGGGCATTGTTCGCCATCTCAGCCCTTGTCACGGTTGTGGGGCTGGTGGGGCTGGTCGCCTCCATTTTGGCCGGTCTTGGCGAACGCAGGCGAGAACTTGCTATCTTGCGCTCAGCAGGGGCAAGCCCCTGGGATATCCTCTGGCTTATGGCTATGGAAGGGTTGCTTTTGGTCGTAGGGGGTACAGCCTGTGGTTTGCTTGTGCTCTATGGCCTGCTTGCCCTCTGTGCGCCTTTTCTTGCAGAACACTATGGCATCTACCTGACACTTGCTGCTCCTGGCAGTGGGGAATGGCTGCTCCTTCTGGGCATCTGTCTTGCCGGCTTTTTGGCAAGTCTTCTGCCAGCCTATAAGGCCTATCGCCTGAGTCTCTCGGATGGTTTGACGGTTTCGCTATGACCAGAACAGCTTTTCTCTCATCGTGTCTCGTTGCCCTTGTGGCAGGCTGCCTTGTTCTCCTGCTTGGGGCTGCGACCGTATCAGCTGCGCCACGCAATCTCCTCTGGCAGGACCTTTTGCCTGAAAATCCGAGCCTTGCTGCCCAGGGGCAACTCAATGTCAGCCTTTCCGGGCAGGAGATTCGTCTCTCCGGTTTTGTGGTGCCTCTTGAGCGCGACCAGGATAATCACCTCTGTGAATTTCTGCTTGTGCCGTATTTTGGCGCCTGTATCCATGTGCCGCCGCCACCTGTCAATCAGATCGTGCATGTGCGTCTGCCCAAGGGCGTGAACGGTGTAGAAACCATGGATAGCGTGACTGTGTGTGGTCGCCTTATGCTCGATGAAGGTGATGGGCAGGCAGGTTATGAGCTTGTAGAGGCAAGGCTTGAGCAGGAATCAGCCAAGGGTGAAAGACCATGGCTTGCCTGGCTGCTTACGGCTCTGTGCGGACTTTCTGTCTGTTTTGGTTGGGTCGGGCCCTTTGCCGGACGCAAAATTTCGGATGCGCTGACCTGTCTTGCGATGAGCTGCGCAAGCGGAATGCTTCTTGGTCTTGGCCTCTCAGCGCTTTATGCCAATGCTTCGCTCAAGGCCGCCTGCGCCTTTGCCATTACTTTTATCCTGCTTGCACTGCTTTTGCGAGGGCACGGTCATGCCCATTCTGGTCACAGTGATCTCGCGGTGGCGGCAGGGCTTGGTCTGCACAATTACCCTGAATGTTTCCTTGTGCTGACAATCTCCCTGGCAAGTGGCCCCATGGGCTTTGCTCTGGCCATTGCTATGCTTGCCCACAATGTGCCCCTGGGTATCTCCCTGGCCCTTGGCTTGCCACAAAGTTCCCGAGCTACAGTTTGCGCGTTTGTGGCAGGCGTGCTGCCGCCTCTGCTTGCCATGGCAACCTATGCCTTTGTGCGTGCCATCATTACGCCTGAGTCCATGCGCCTGCTCATGTCGGCAGCAGGTGGTGTTCTCACAGCCCTTGCCTTGCGCGAACTTTTGCCGCATGCGCTGCAGCTTGGCAGTGTGAAACGCGTCGGTATGGGCTTTGCTCTTGGTCTTTTCGTGCTTTTTTTGATTATGCACGCCCTCTATCTTGGTCTTTTCTAAGAAGAGCGTTTCCAACCTTCAGTGGGAGTGCTTGCCATGGCACCGGCTGTATGTGAAGACTGTGTCCGTTCTGGTCTCGAACTTGCCGAGCGTATTTGCCTTGAACGCAAGATGCGTCTGACACCGTTACGCCGACAGGTCCTCACCTGCTTGCTTGAGGAGCAGGGACCCGTCAAGGCCTATGACCTTATTGAAAAGCTGAGTCATACTCGAAAACGTCTGACTCCGGCCACCATCTATCGAACCCTCGATTTCCTCGTGGAATGTGGTCTTGTGCACAAGATCGCCTCCATCAATAGCTATCTTCCCTGCACCTGCGAGCATCACGATAACTCCCTCCTGCTTTTTGTCTGCTCCCGCTGCAAAAAAGCTCAGGAAATGGATGATCCTGAGCTTTACGGGGCTTTGCAGAAGCGATTTCAAGAATTAGGCATGAACCTGGAAAAAGGCTCCATTGAAATGCAGGGCATTTGTCATGCCTGTGCGAGGGAAAATGGCTGAGCTGGCTGTGGCAAGGTCAGAGAATTGAGGCGATGCGTATCGCACCCGAAAGCAGAACGTTTTTGGGTGTTACCCTATGGATATTGCCATATCCAATTCAAATAAGTTTGTCTAGAATCTATCCACAAATTAAATCAGGTATATTTTATTAAATCTTCGTATTGCTTATGTTAGGCGATACTTAATATTGCCGATAAATAATGTTGCATTCTTTAATTTTATCTACAATACAATTCTATGAACTACTTATCTAAACTTCTTGATCAGTAGTTTTTTTGAAAGTGTAATAATGATGTTTAAAAATACTCTCACAAGTCATTATTTTATCTAATATAAATGATAGATTTACAAATCAAAAGCACATTAGCTTTGTTAATTGCAAAAAAAATAAAAAGTTCAATTTTAGTTTAAATAATTATAGGGATTGTGCTTTATGAATAAAATAATGTTAAATATTGTTATTCCAGTTTTTAATAGGACAGAATTGACTCAAAAAACAATATTGAATATATATAAATGTAAAAATTTTAATAATAAAATTCCTTTTGTTATTACTGTTGTTGATAATGGTAGTAACGAAAAACTAAGAAATATACTCACTCAATTTGCTGATGATGGTATTATAGATAATCTTTATTTGTTAGATAAAAATATGGGGATTTCGTGTGCTTGTAATATTGGCCTAAGAGCTGTTGATTCTAATTTTTTTTTAAAAATAGATAATGATATAACAATAATTGATCATAATTTTTTTGAAAAGTTATTTAAATTATATGATTGTGTTGAAAAATTTTCAATTCTTGGCCCAGCACTATTAAAAAGCATGATCTATGAAAGTAGTAAAATAATAGATACCTGCTATGGAAAACTTGCTTTATGTACGTCTAATGTTCCAGGGGGAGCACTTCTTATACCAAGTATTGTTTATAATATTTTAGGTGGTTTTAATGAAGAATATGGATTATATGGAGCTGATGACGGTGATTATGGTGCAAGAATGAAGGCTGCTGGTTTCAATCAATACTACTATGAATATGAAAATTTTTTTATACATGAAGGCAAATGGGATAATTCTGAATATAATGGATATAATCTAGATAAGGCTAAAGAGCATAAAAGATTATTTGTGACAGATGATGGTAAAATTGGTCTATTTCGTTTGAACCTCTTTCTTTATGAATTATGTATACGGAGTTGGAAAGTTCCATATAGATATATAATCACAAAAAAAGATAGATATCATGTTGAAGCAAAAGAGAAACCTGAATATCAAAAAATAAAACAAGCTATATGTAGAAGTCAAACAATAGTGCAATCATATTATAAAAAATCAAATTTTAAATCATATTATATGCCAGACTATGCTATACAAAAGCTAAAAAAAATTTGGAAGGAATGTGGACAAGAATGCACTTATGAAAATATTATAAGTTCATAGATACCTGATTCCTTGATGAACTAATTAATCCGGGTAGCCTCCCGGCTTTGCGGGTGAGCTGGTTAAGTTCGACTTTGCCAGAAAAGTTACGGTAGGTTTTTTGGGGTAGCGGTAATGGTGGTGAGTTTCAAATCTTGAATCCGAAAAGTAAAAAAAGTAGGCTCAGTTTTGAGAACCGCTCAAAGTTACCAAAAGGAGCCTACCGTATGGACGATGCTTAAAGTTTATCTCGATCCAGATGGAATTGTATAAACCGCTTTGAGCCGTACCTGACTGCCCAAAACATCAGGTTTTCAGCTTCAAGGAATTTTTTTACACTGGCTAACGGAAAAAGCTTTTGCGTACACGGGAACTGTCATGATGGGAGAATGCATGGCTACGAGAGAGGTGAGCTCCTTGCCCATTGGCAAGGGGTGTTACCCTTGCCCTGGCGTTAAGGTTTCAAAGAGAGCCAGGTGCTGGGCAAGACGTGGGGATCCGTTTTCGCGGATATCAAACCATTGAATTTTCTGATGGCTTGACCAGTCAAGCTCAGCCAGAAAACGCATGCGTACGGCAATGGTATTGTTTTTGGAGTCAACATCACCATAGCCGAGACGCTTGGCCAAAAGAATATAGGGGTGATCGTTCTTTTCGCTGCGCATGGTCATGAAGAAAAAGAGGTAGAGCTTTTCTGTGGCAAAGGTCGACTGGGAGAGCTCTCGTGACACAAAGGCGCAGCAGCCACCTGCGGAAATGTCAACGAGCGATGGCTGAGCCAGATTTTTGTTCTGCTTGGAGTCGCTGAGAAGAAGAGCTGCAAGCTCTTCTTTTGTTTCGGGGATATTGATGGGCAGCGATATGCGCAGCAGCTTGGTGAGTTCTTCACTCCAGCGATAGCGTTTGTTTTTGCGCAGCGGACGTGTCGTATAGTTGCGATTGAAGCGCAGGACGATGGCATTGAGGCTGCCGTTGGCATCTTGCTCAACGGAGAGAATGCGTGCTGAGGCGTTGACGCCGTAACTGCGTTTGGCATTGGTCAGGGCATCGGTTTCAGTCAAGCTGAAGTTGAAAGAACACTGGTCATCCTGATGATAGGCTTTGCCTGGCATCTTTGCCTGTTCTTGAATTTTGAAAATGCCTGTGCGTCCGTCCTGAGTGACAATGCGTCCTGCGTAGAGCATATCACAGATTGTACCCTCATGCGGAAAACAACCACGCAGATGAATGGTGGCTTTTTGCTTGCAGGCATCAAGAAAAGCATTGTTCTGGTTGGCGTTCCAGAGGCAGCTAACGGGTGCTTCCATAGGGGCGTTGGTGGTTTTTAGCATGTCTGATTGGGCAATGTGGAATGAGCCTTTTGCAGATAGCGCGTTTCAAAAAGTCCAGCTTCAAGAGGACGGGCGTAGTGAAATCCCTGGGCGCAGTCACAGCCATTGTCCAAGAGAAAACGGGCCTGATCTTCTGTTTCTACGCCTTCGGCGACAATGCGCATGCCAAGTTCTTTGGCCAGTGCAATGGTATTACGTGCAACAATACGGCCACGGCTGGCTGAGCTTGCCACGTCCTGTACAAAGATGCGGTCAATTTTGAGCGTCGTAAAGGGCAGCTTTCGGAGAGAATTGAGCGAGGAATAGCCAATACCGAAGTCATCCATACAAATGGCAAAACCTGCTTTGCGCAGCGCCCGCATCTTACTCTGCAGGTCCTGCTCCTTGGGAATAAAGGTGGTTTCCGTGATTTCGAGCTCAAGAAGATGCTTGGGCAGTGCATGGGCCTCTAAAAGGTTACTCATGTGGCTGACCAAGTCCTCATCCTTAAAATGCAGTCGTGAGACATTAACGGATATGGGAATGGCGAGATAGCCCTGATCAAGCCAGTGCCGGAGAATTTTGCAGGCCTTTTCCCAGATATAGGCATCGAGTTTGAGCACAAAACCATTGGTTTCAAAGAGCGGCACAAAACGGTCCGGCATAATCATGCCATCTTTGGGGTGCAACCAGCGTGCCAGAGCCTCTGCGCCGATGATACGGCCTGTGGAGATCTCCACCTTGGGCTGCAGAAAAAGTTTGAACTGGTCCTTGCGCAGAGCTTCTTCCATCTGTTCGGTGATGTAGCGCTCATCGTCGTGGCGCTTGCGCAATGGTTCATCATAGAAAGCCACATTGCGCACATCACTGCCCTTGACGGTTTTTAAAGCACGGCAAGCACAGTCATAGAGCTGATGGGCTGGGGCGTACCCATCCACCACGCAGATCCCGAAATACAGCCCATATTTGCGATGTTTGGCAGGGTCGTCGCAGAGTCGGGTGAACTTTTGGGCAAAGGAAATGGCGCGCTTTGGACCTCCCAGAAGACAGACGGCAAAACCGTCGCCATCCACTCGCCCAAGGACCTCTTTGTCGCTGATCAGGTGCGAGAGCACCATGCGGGCGACGACTTTGAGCAGGTGGTCACCGGCCGCAAAACCGTGGGCCTGATTGGTGTGTCGAAGACCCAAAATGGTAAAACGTAAGATACAGTAGTGGGCCATGGGGTCTGCAGCCAAAAGGGCATCTGTTGTGGCAAAAAAGCCGCGGCTCGTCAGAGCTCCTGTCAGCTGATCATGGTAGAATCCCTGGCTGCGTCTTTGCTGTGCAGTTGTATCTTTGGTTGTGAGTGTTGCAATATAGCGTGGGTGGCCACTTTCCAAAACAAGAGAAAATGTACAGTGGCAGAAAAGGTAGGTATTACCTGTACTTTTCAGCCTGAAACGGCTCTCACAATAGCTCGTATTCTTGTCAAGAAGCTGCAAACAGTCCGTCACAAGCTGTGCATCACGCGGATGGACAAGCCCTGCTTTTTGCCAAGTACACAGGGGATTGCCGAGCTCAACGGGACAAAAAAGATTCAAAAGCTCCTGTGAGCAGAAGTATAACTCTTCGTTGTAGAATCCAAAAACCAGTGTTTTTGAACCGCTTTCACTCTGCCATGCGTGTTCACCGCCCATCCTCACCCACTCCTGCCTCACACAGTCTGATGATTGTCAGACATTGCGATACCCTGTTTATCTACACAGAAGAGCGTTGTTTTGCAAGAAAGTGGCGTAAGCAGCGTCAGAACAAAACTAAAAAAAAGAAATTAAACGGCTATTTCTTTTACGGGGGGGAGTGCTGAATTTAGGGGAAGAATAAAAGTGAAAGAACAATACAGAAGAGTGCATGTGAGATCAAGTAAAAATTGGCAAAAAAGCCATTTTTTGAGGTGCGCGAGCGTAAGATGTCGACTATACGCTGTTTTTCAAAAGTATATTGTTTGCTCGTTAAAGGCAGAACGCACGGTTGCTGAGTCTTTTTACGGGGAATGGTTAGAGGGAAACCCTTTATCATCTCACGCAGCGCGTGTTTGAGACGTGTCTGCGCCTTGCCAAGAGTTGGACCTCTACCCTATATTGTGTCCAATGGAGGCATTCATGAAAATCTATCAGGCTGGCCCACTTTTCTCTGAAGCAGAGATCCTTTGGCACCGAGCTTTGACGAAGAAATTGACGGTTGCAGGCTATGAGGTGTGCTGGCCAGGAGATCTTTTGACAAAAGAAGAGATCATCGCGTGGGGTGAGGATGCACCCAAACAGATTATGCATCGGGACAGAGCCGCCATTGACGCTTGTGACGTCGTAGTGGCTCTTCTTGATGGGGCGCAGGGATGAAGGAACAGCCTGGTTGGCTATAGCTATGCCAAGGGAAGGCCCGTTGTTGGGATCAGAACCGACTTTCGTAACGCTGGGGATACGGCGCATAGTCTCCTCAACGCGATGATTGAGGGAAGCTGCCTTGGGATTGTCAAAAATATAGATGGTCTCCTTGACTTTTTGGGATGGTTACAAGCTCAATAAATACTTTTTTTGATGTTTTCTCCTAATGATAGAAAAAGCTAAAAGTTTTATCATATAGGATAAAAAATGATATTATACAGAAATAATTCAAAAGAATTTATCAATGATGTTGATAGAAATGTCATAGCTGATAAAATAGATTTAGCATATACTCAAAGAACTGGTAGAAAATCGACTCCTAGCGAACGCAGATCGTGGAACAACTCAATGAGGTTTATGGAGACCGTAGTTAGAAAGTCTCAGATACCAAATGATTGTGGGATACTTATTGAGTATAATATACCATCTACAAGCAAGAGGATTGATTTTGTAATTACAGGGCATAATGAAAATAATGACTCAAACTTTTTAATCATAGAATTAAAACAGTGGGAATCAGCTGAAGCTACAAATAAAGAAGCTATTGTTAAGACATTTTTAAATAACTCAATTGTCGAAACAACCCATCCGGCATATCAGGCATACTCATATAAAAAATTTCTTTCTGATATGAATGCGGAGGTTTATGAAGGAAGAATTAAGGCAATATCATGTGCATACTTGCATAATTATAAAAAGAAAAATCCTGAACCTTTGCTTCAGGAACAATATAAAGAAATTGTATCCGACACACCAGTTTTCTTCTCTTATGATGTCGAATTTCTCGAAGAATATGTTAATGAGTATGTTGGTAGAGGAGATGGTTTAACTATACTTGATAATGTTGAGAATAGTAAATTAATACCTTCAAAAAAATTTATTAATTATATCGACTCTATTTTTAAAGGAAATAAAGTTTTTACGCTTTTAGACGAACAAAAACTGGCATATTCTTCAATTGTCGATATTTCCTTAAATAGTCAAGAAAAGACTGCGATAATTATAAATGGTGGTCCAGGAACTGGAAAATCTGTTGTTGCCGTTAATGCCTTTGTAGCGTTGCTGAAACATGAACTAAATGTAAGGTTCGTTGCTCCAAATCCTCTTTTCGTGATTGTATAATAGATATGCTTGGCAAAAAGAAAACTGCAGCCAAAAATAGAATTAAAAATTTATTTTTAGGGTCATCAAAGTTTTATGGTGAAAAGAAAAATTATTATGACGTACTTATATGTGATGAAGCACACCGACTTAAGAAAAAAGGTGCATACATGTATCAGGGCGTCAGTCAGGTTGAAGATATTATAAATGCATCACGAGTTAGTATCTTTTTTGTTGATGATGAACAAATGATCAGACCTGATGATGAAGGATCCGTAGAGAGAATAAAGAAAGTATGTTCTGATTATACTGTTTCTGTTTATGAAGTGCAGTTGGTAGCTCAATTTCGCTGCTCGGGCGCGGATGGCTATATCAATTGGCTTGATCATACTCTGCAAATTAAAGATACCGCAAATTATGATGGTTGGGACGATGGTGACTTTGAATTTGCTCTCTTTGATGATCCTCATGAGCTTTATAATAAAATCCATAAGCTTAACGAAAATGGGATGAACGCAAGAGTATTAGCTGGTTTTGCATGGCCATGGACTTTAGATGGTAATGATGATGCGCAAATTGATGATGTCGTCATACCCGAGTGTAAATTTCAAAAGCCATGGAACAGTCGGAAAAACCAGCAAACATGGGCAACTGATCCTCAAAAAATTGATCAAATAGGATGTATTCATACTTCACAGGGACTTGAATTTGATTATGTTGGCGTAATTATAGGTAATGATTTGAGATTTAATGTTAAAAACCATACTATATATGCGAGTGAAAAAGACTATTTTGACAAAACAGGGAAGAAAGGTCTTAAAAATAATCCTGATGCGTTAACAATGTATGTAAAGAGAATTTATAAAGTTCTGATGTCCAGGGGAGTAAAGGGCTGCTATGTGTATTGTCGGGATGAAAATTTGAGAAATTATTTGAAAGATCGAGCACCAAAGGCCAAACAGCAGCCCTAAATGATATCAATACCAAAGAAAACCTCTTTTTCAGGCAAATGAAAGTTGAAATTCTTAAAGCCTCGAACGCACGAGGAGCGTCTTTGACCAATCCTCTGTATCTGAGCCCTGTGCAGGCGGGCTTCCCTTCACCAGCAGAGGATTGCATAGACCGACCCCTTGATTTGCATGAGCATCTTGTCCGGCATAGGTCGGCGACGTTTTTTGTGCGGGCAAGAGGGCAGTCTATGGTCAATGCCGGCATCTTTGACGGAGATCTTCTTGTTGTGGACCGCATTATCCCTGCCTCTCACAACAAAGTGGTCATTGCTGCTCTAGATGGCGAGTTGACGGTTAAGCGGCTTGTTCGGCGCGACGGGAGAGTTTTGCTTGTGCCGGAAAACCCCAACTACCCGGAAATTGACATTACCGAGCATGAATATGTTCATATCTGGGGGGTTGTGACCTATGTCATTCATAAACTCTAGGAGCGGTTACATGTGGGAACGTGTGCACTTTGAATTGTGGACATAATCACAGGATCTCTCAAGATATTTCCGGAATATCTGTGTCTTTTTGTCGACGTGGTAAAGGCAAAGAAGTACTTGCAGTGACAGTCTCTTCACACTAAACTGTTTTGTCGCTTACACTTGATTTTTGTCTTTATGTTCTTTTTTTTGTGTAACATGTTTTCCTTGAGATGAAGAAGCTGAGGCTGAATAGCGTTGTTTTACCTGTAGCTACAGTCAATACTCCATTTTTTTAAAGAGTCATGGAATTTTAAAACTTCATTTTAGCTGTCTTTACTGACAATATTATGGTTGTAGTATGAATTCTGAAATATCTTCTGGTGAATATTTTTGTCCATTATGTTCGAATAAAGTTGAGCATTTTATTCCCTTACAAGGGGAATTAACAAAAGAATACGCAAAGCATAAACCAGCACCAGTTCAGGAAAACGGAACCCAAAAAGCGGTCAATCGTTTTGTTATGGAGCTTTTTGCTCCCCAAACCTTTTCCTGCCCATTTTGTGGCGGTATGGATCGAGAGCGTTTGGTCGCAATGTTTTTGTTGCGCCATTTAGGAGTGGCTTATCGTAATCCCAATTTTCGTCTACTTGAATTTGCACCTCGTCCTGCAATAGCTTATTTTTAAAGAAAAACTTCGTGCTCAAGCATGAAACAGCTGATATGTACATGAAAGGTGTGACATATAAAGTCAATCTTTCTTGTATGACAGAAATCAGTACTGCATCTTTTGATGCCTGGATATGCTTGCATGTTTTGGAACATGTTCCTAATGATCGTAAAGCGTTACAAGAGCTTTTACGTATTTTAAAACCTGGTGGATTTGGAATTTTGCTGGTCCCAATCAGCTTAACACTCCCCACAACGGATGAAGACCAGGATACTTCAATCACGGAACGTTGGAGCAGATTTGGTCAGGATGACCATGTCAGACTTTATGCAAAAAAAGATTTTATGCAAAGGGTTGAAGATGCAGGCTTTCTCTTAAAAAGTCTGGGCAAGGACTATTTTGGTGAAGATACGTTGAAGGCTCTTGGCTTGCCCATGACTTCTGTGCTCTATGTGGTCAAAAAGCCTGTGGCATAGCTCTTTTAGGAACATTTTTCTGTTGAAACCTGTTGCCGCTTTTGCTGTTTTTTCTCTTGAGCCAAAAAAAAAAAAAAGCCCGCCATGACTTTGGCGGGCTTAACTTTTTGGAGGAGATGCTTAGAAGGCCGGCACAATGCCTTTGGCTGTCAGTTCCTTTTCAATGTAGGCGCGCACTTTCAGGGAGTGCACGGCTTTAAGCAGAGCTTTGGCCTTGGGGCTGTTCTCGTCTTCTTCACGCACTACAATGACATTGGCATAGGGGGAATCACTGCCTTCCATAACCAGCGCGTCACGGGTGGGGATGAGCCCGGCTTCCCTGGCAAAGTTTGTATTGATCACAGCGCAGGTGACATCGTCCAGAGCCCTGGGCAGTTGTGCAGCCTCAAGCTCATGAAATTTGAGATTCAAGTGATTTTTGGTAATGTCTGCGACGGTCACAAGCTGGCCTGGTTTGATGCCGATAATGCCATGAGCTTCCAAAAGTCGCAGGGCACGGGCTTCATTGGTGGGATCATTGGGAACAGAGATAGAGTCCCCTTTTTTCAGCTCCGAGAGTTTGTGGATTTTTTTGGAATAGACGCCAAGTGGCTCAATGTGCACTTTGGCGATGGAGACGAGCTTCAGGTTTTTTTCCTTGTTCATATTTTCCAGGTAGGGTTCGTGCTGGAAGAAATTGGCAAAAAGTACCTTGCTGGCCAAAGCCAGATTGGGCTGCACATAGTCAGTGAATTCTTTCAGCACCAGTGTATAGCCATCCTTGGCAAGCAGGTCCTTGGTCTGCAGCAGAATATCTTTATGCGGGAAGGGTGTGACCCCCACAATAATTTCTTCGGCAGCTTGAGCTGGAAGAACATAGGTCAGAAGCAGCAGCAGGGTGAAAAAAAGACGACGCATACATCCTCCGACAAAAAAGTTGGGGCCCGTTAGCGCAGGACCTTGTAGAGCAGATTACAAACACCTTGAATAAGCAAAACCAGAATACAGAGGATGATCACGGCATAGACCATGATATCAACCTGAAAGCGATTATACCCGTAGCGGACAGCGAGATCGCCCAGACCGCCCCCGCCAACGGTGCCGGCCATGGCTGAATAGCCAAGCAGGGTTATGGCCACAACAGCCACATTGAGAACAATGGAGGGGAGCGCTTCTGGTATCAGAACACGGAAGATGATCTGGGTATTACTGGCACCAAATGAGCGTGCGGCCTCAATCACACCCCGATCCACTTCCAGAAAACAGGTCTCAATGAGTCGGGCCACAAAGGGGGCAGCGGCAACAGTGAGCGGAACAATAGCGGCAGCACTGCCAATGGATGTCCCCACAATGAAACGGGTGATGGGAATAATGGCAATGAGCAGAATAATAAAGGGAAAGGAGCGTAAAAGATTAACCACAAAGTCGAGAACCCGGTAGACTGCCGGACAGGGACGCAGACCAAGGGGATTGGTGACAATCATCCAGATTGCCAGGATAAAGCCAAAGAACATGGAAAAGACCGTGGAGAGAAAGACCATGTCCAGGGTTTCCCAGGTGGCCTGGAGAATTTCCGGCAGTTTTTCCAGGAAACGGGTCCAGAGCGGTTCAGCCCAGGCCCCAAGATGGATTATCGTCTCATGCATGAGCCTGCTTCCTCGTTGTCCAGCACCTGCCAGTAGAGGTGATGATTTTCAAGATAACCGAGCACGGCGTCCTTGTGGGCATCGGGAACATTAATGATAAGAAAGCCAAAGACATCGTCAAGATAACGCTCAAGTTTGCCGCCCACAATGGAAAAGTCGATATCCAGGCTGCGAGCCATGTGGGTAATAATGCTCTGCTGAGAAATGTCGCGTGGAAACATCAGCCGGATATTGGTGCCGCTCTTGAGCAAGGTATACTCATCGGTGACCATCTTGCTCATTTCCTTGGTCGGCGACAAAAAAAGTTCCTCTGTTACGCCAGAGGCTACGGTTTTACCGCGGTCAAGCATGAGAAGGCTGTGGCAGAGTCGTTTAACCACCTCCATCTGATGGGTGACCATGACAATGGTCAGCTTGAGATTGCGGTTGATGTCATCGAGCAGATCAAGGATAGACATGGTGGTCTTGGGGTCCAGAGCCGAAGTCGCCTCGTCACAGAGCAGAACGCGGGGGTTGAGGGCAAGAGCGCGGGCTATGCCGACACGCTGTTTCTGGCCGCCTGAGAGGTTTTGCACACGCTGCATGGCGCGCTTGGCAAGTCCAACAAGTTCCAGCAGCTCGTTGACTCGCTCCTTGATGTTTGGGGCTCCCCAGAGTCTCATGGGAAACGCCACATTTTCAAAGACATTTTTGCGCGCCATGAGATTGAAATTTTGAAAGATCATTCCCATGCTGCTTTGGAGTTTACGCAGGCTGGTGCCGGAGAGACTGGCTACATCCACGCCCATGGCCGTCACCTTGCCCTGCTGATAGCTTTCCAGACCGTTCATGCAGCGTAACAGGGTGGATTTACCGGCACCGGAGTGGCCCACGACACCAAAAATTTCACCTTCACTGACATGCAGATTGATATCGTGCAACACTTCTCGGTTGCCATACCATTTATGGAGATGCTCAACATGAATCATCAAGAGATCCTTTGCAGGGAAACGGGCGCGACAAAGCTTTTGTGAAAAAAAAAAGCAAGAGAAGATCGCGCACACAATACGCGCAGAATAGCTCAGTCCGATGCAATTCTCAAGCTGAAGGCGCCTGACAAGGATCCGCTCTCGCTTTTTATCATATGGGGGCCAGTTTTGCGCAGTCGGGTCTCTCCAAAAACGCAGAAAACCCCAAAAAAAATCCTCCGTAGACGGAGGATTTTTTTGGCCGTGGCGAGAATTACGCTTATTGCACTGAAACGACAGTGTAACCGGCCTTGGTCACGGTATCTGAAAGTGCCTTGGCGTCAAGGCTTGCCCCGGTAACCGTTGCCTGTTTGGCTGCAAGGTCAACATGAACGCTTTCCACACCCGCCAGGGCGGAAAGCGCTTTTTCGACTGCTGCGGAACAGTGGTTACATTTCATCCCTTCAATGGTGAGGACTTTTTCCATGGTTTTCTCCTTGTAGAGTGCAAACTGAGGTTTACGATGAAAATGAAAAATAACTTGCTTTTCTTTTTTATCACAAGTGTCTGCTTGCAATTTGCCCGTAAGCTGGCAAAAATAGCCTGAACATGGGAAACTTATAGTGCATTGTGCGAAAAGTGCAAGTGGAGAACAGGGTCTTTATGCGAAAGTCAACTCGTCTAAGCGATGCTGTGCATCTTTTGGCCTTTGTGCAGATTGTGCGAGATGTTCATACAAGGAAAGGTGCAGATCCTGCGCCTCTGCTTTCAAGTACTGCCATAGCCAGGAGTATTCACACCAATCCCACCTACGTGCGTCAGCTCATGAGCTGCATGCGTAAGGCAGGACTTTTGCATTCCATGCAGGGGCAGGCAAAGCCCAGTCTTGCCAGAAGCGCCACAGCCATTTCCCTGCTTGATATCTATAGGGCTGTTCTGGGGGAGAGTCCACTGCTTGTGCTTGATACGCATATTAATCCACTTTGCCATGTGGGTGTGGGCATTCAGGAATCCCTGGGCGAGGCCTATCTGTGTGTGCAAAGGAAGGCTGAAGCGTGCATGGCCGACATTTCCCTTGCTGACATTATTGAGCGTTTCTACGCCAAGGTCGGCAACAACATGACACTTCCCCTCTGAGGCTGTCAGGCTCAGGCATGTTTTTATGTGTTTTTTACGCTTTTTTGTCCTGTCTGCGCATGCGGGCAAAGAGCCAGACTGTGACAAGGACTGTGACAAGTTCGCCGGCAATCCCCGCAAGCCAGACTCCGTCAAGACCAAGAAATGTGGGGAGGATGAGGATTGCGGCCACCCCAAAGACCAGCGTGCGCAGGGTGGAGATCAGGGCTGAGGCCAGGCCGTTATTGAGGGCAGTGAAAAAGGATGAGCCGTAAATATTGATCCAGGATACGAGAAAGATTGGCGCATAGAGCGAGAGGGCGTGGCGGGTCAGCTCACAGAGCTCGGCATCAAAGCCTGCAAAAAAGGTCGCCATGGGGCGGGCGGCGAGGAAGGCCAGAAGTGTCAGGGCAAGGCCAGTTATGGCATTGATCCAGAGGCTTTTGTCAAAGAGGTTTTTGAGCTCCTGGCTATTGTTTGATCCCAGATGATAGCTGACAAGGGGAGCACTGCCCAGGGCATAGCCCAGAAAAAGCGCTGTGAACACAAAGGATACATAGAGCAGAATCCCGAAGGCTGCCAGTCCGTCCTGATTGGAGATGCGCAGAATCTGATAATTGTAGAGAGCCGTGAGCAGGGGATAGCTCACATTGATGAGAAATTCCGACATGCCGTTTCCGCAGGCGGCAAGGAGTGCGCGCAGGCAGGGCGTAAAACGGCAAAGGCCAAGCAGGCTGTGATTGGGCCTGGCAAAATAGATGAGAGGCAGCAGACCTCCCAGACACTCACTGATGACAGTAGCCAGAGCCGCACCACATAAACCAAGGCCCAGGACAGCCACAAACAGGGCATCAAGGAGCATATTGCTGGCACCGGCGATGACTGTGACGGTAAGGCCAAGCTTGGGCCGCTCAGCCGTGACAAAGAATGGCTGAAAGAAAAACTGCAGCATAAAGGCCGGAAGGCTGACAAGACAGATGCGACCGTAGAGCAGACAGGCGCCGAGCATCTCGTCATCTGCTCCCAGAAAAAGGGCTACAGCTTCAAGGAAATACTGGCCAAGCAGGGTGAGGATGAGACCAGCAAGGGCGGTCACAGCGACAAAGAAGGAAAAGGTGCGCCGTGCCTCTTTGTCTTTTTTGCTGCCGAGCATCTTGCCCACAATGGCAGCGCCTCCGGCTCCGAGCATAAAGCCGGCAGCACCCAAGACGCCAAAGAGCGGGAAAATGAGGGTTACCGCGGCAAAAGCGTGCTTGCCTGCGTAATTGGCCACAAAATAGCCGTCCACCACGTAATAGATTGAGGTGAAGACCATCATGACGACGGACGGAAACGTGAAGGCCAGAAGTCGACGGAAGCTAAAGTGGTCGGAAAGATGGATCGGCATGGTCTGTATGTGCCACGTCCTTTGAGATGGAGAGCCAACTCTCAGGGAGTCGCGTTTTGCCTAAGCCTGGTTTGGCAGATCATTTTGCGTCTTGAGAACCGAGAATGTTTTGCGGCGCATGAGGCAAAGCCCCCATTGGGGGCTTTGCCCAGAAGATGAAGCTATGCCAGGTTTTTTAGGCAAAGCCTTCCCAGACGTGGATGCGTTCTTCAAGTTTGCGGGATAGGGAGGGAGAAGCCGCATGCAGCACCTGGAGAATGTGGCGGGATTCTTCGGTATAGTCAGCAATTTTCCAGGCTGTCCACTTGGGATTGGGACGGCCGCCGATATTGCAGATGCGGTCGGCGAGTTTGACAATGGCAGCTTCTCGGGGCGCCTTGGCGATACGTGCGACGGCCTCATCTGAGGCTTGGCGTCCACGCAGGGCAGGATTTTTACTTAACGCGCCTACACACAAGGCTGTCTGTTCGCCAAAGCGTTCCTCAATCTGCGCAAGCTCAATGTTGCAGTCCTCCACACAGTCATGCAGAATACCCACGATTTCTGAAAGCTCAGGGTCGCCTGTCCTGTCGGTAGCTGCCGCTGTCCGGGCAAGGGAGGCAACAATCCCCAAATGGGCAAGATAGGAGATATTGCCCAGATCAGAATGGTAGAGCTGCAATTGATGGGCTTGCCCGGCAAAAAGCCAGGCTTCCCGTATGCTTTCGGAGATATCGCGCACAGCCTATACTCCTTTTTTGCTGTCAGTTGTCTTAGGGTGCGTCAGTCGCACACAGTGCCATGACAATTTCAGCCACAGTCACGGCGTGATCAGCATTGAGATACAGGCGGTCCTCGCGGTCTCTACGGTCTCGCGTATCTTCAAGTTTTGGCATTTTCAGCTGCGTGATGTTGAGCTCATCGTCAAGCAGAAAGACGCATTCTCTGTCGGGTTCCTGGTCATCGGGCGTATTGGCTTCGTAAATTTGGGCGAGAATGCCAAGGCGCTTGATCTGCAGGCCTTCTTCCAAAGCCTTGAGGCCAGGCTCCTGGCTGCCGCGTGCGCTCACCGTTGCTTTTTCCTCAGCGTTTTCCGGTGTTGAAAGGGTGACGCGATAGTCATAGCTTCCAAGCAGGGCGCGCTGGGTATCAGAAAGCTGAAGACGCATGGGCCTGTCTCCGGCATAGATGCTTTCAAAGCGCTTTGCGAGATCCGCACAAGCGGCCAGAGGATGGGTTTCCACCTGAAAGACGCGGGCAAAAAGCTCACATGCCAGTTCCACAAGACTATCAACGGTGCTTGTACAGAAAAGCAGGCTGCGCTCTGTATCCCAGATAAGATCAAGAAGCGTTGGGACCAGATCAGACTGGGCCTTGACACGGGCTGAGATTTCTTCTTTGAGTTCTTTTTTGCGCTGACGTGAGATCTTGCCGTTATGGGCCTCTTCTTCCTGTTTGATGGCCTGGGCCAGGCGCATTTTGATGGCTGCCTGCGAAGGTTTGCGCTCGTCGACGCGCAGGGAAAGGGCAATGAACTGACCCTGGGATGGCGAAAAGGCAAAGTCCGTATCAAGCGCATTACCAAGACCGACAAAACCTATGATTCGTTCATCGGGGCCAGGATCCTGGGGCTGGGCTGTGAAGGCAGCATCCTCAAGAGCCTGCTCATAGTCTCCGAGGCTTCCTGCAACGTGGAATATTCTCAAGGCTGTGGTGGAACTGAAAATACCGGGCATAGCAACTCCTTGATATATACTTACAGAGCTTTTTATAGCGTGTGCGTTCTGTGTTTTCAACCGTGAGCATGGGCAATTGGGCACATTGTCAAAACATGCATCAGTATGAGGCAAAAATGGCGTTCGTACAATCCTGGCAAACGTTTGGGTTTGCCCATGTGAGATTCCTGGTCGGGTTTCTGCTCGTGTGTCTTCTGTGTAGTCTTACAGGCTGCGGCCTGACTGATGAAATGTGTGTTCTTGATACAGGAGCTCTCCCGGAGCGTGCCCGACAAATAGCCCAAACGGCCCGAGAGCAGATTGGCGTGCCCTATCGACCAGGTGGAACCACACCAAAGGGCTTCGACTGCTCAGGCCTTGTGCTCTACTGCTATGGCAAGCATGGGCTCGCTCTCCCCAGAAGTGCCAGCAATCAGGCGGAATACGGCTGCAGGGTCTGTGACGGTGACCTGCGTGAAGGTGATATTCTTGTCTTTACGCCTGGCTTTTTCAGCAAGCATACGGGGATTTATGTGGGGCAGGGAGAATTTGTCCATGCGCCTGGCAGGGGAAGACGCGTTGAACTGTGCAGACTCGATGCCGAGCACTGGCAGTCGATGTTCAGCTGCGCCCGCCGTTTTCAGCCATAGTGGGGAAAGATGGGGCATTGTCGTTTGAGGGCAGGACGGAGTTTGGGATAAAGAGACTGAATACGTACGTGCCTGGATCTCCCGTAAAGTGGCTTGTTGCGCAGAAATTCCCAAGAAATTGGCAAGCAACCTCTTTTTTTTGTGCCTGCGTTGAAGAATATATGATAATATGCTAAGAAAAGCGTAAAAAAAAGGGTAATACTTGGCTTTGTACGCTCTAAGAAGAGTATTTTGATAAGCCGTCTGACCACAGCTTTTGTGAAGAGAGGTCATCATGCATCTTGTCACGGTTCTGCGCATCCATACCCTCGACCTTGATTGTGACTTTTCGGAGGCCTTGCGTACGCTCAAAGCACGGGAAGGCTTTGTCCATGAGATCTCTGAGGGCTGTCCTTGTCCTTTGCCCCAGCAGACCCTCCGAGCTCGTGATCTTGTGCTTGTGGGAGAAAAAGCGCTTGCGCATCTGGATACGATTCCACGCGCATCTGTGCTCGTCAAACACACGACCTCTTCCCTCACAGCTGAGCAACTCTCACATTTTGACGATATCTGGTGCAGTCCTGATAGAGAGCTTTTTCTCTTTTGTGTCAACCGCTATCTTGATCGTTTGGCCGTCTATCGAGATTTGCACCGCAAGGAAATCTATTTTGAGACCATGCTCGACACCACGCCGGCTCTGGTCTGGTTTAAGAATGTCGATGGCCTGCATTTCAGTGTCAGCTCTACCTTTTCGAGGACGGTGAAGAAACCGCGTGAGGATGTGGAAGGCAAGGGACACGCCTATATCTGGGGCATGGATGAAAAGGAATACGAAAACAGTCCCCTGGCCTGTAAAGAAAGTGATGCCAGGGTGCTCAACTCAGGCAAAATCGATGTCTCCGATGAGCTTGTGCAGAGCCAGCGAGGTATTCGGACCTTTTCCACCTGGAAGGGTGCCCTGAAAGACGACGATGGGGAAATTATCGGGACGGCCGGTGTTGCCCATGATGTGACAGATATGAACACATTGTCCGCCGAACTTGAACTGCTCTTGACCAATCTTCCCTTTGCGGTGCTCATTACGGATGAAAATGACCGTATCATCAACGTCAATGACCGCTTCCGGGATCTCTTTAGCCAAGCCAAGAAAATTGTCACAGGGCAGAGCGTCTATTATCCTACGAAGGACCGGCGCGGAGATCTGCACTCCATTCTGAAGACTGAACTGCGAGATCTTGTGCTCCCTGAGAAGGACGGGCAAGATGCGGGGTCTTCGGAAAAGCTCTTCATGGATATCCAGCATAAGGAGATTTTAGACCGTCTGCACAACCGCGTGGGCTCTATCGTCATCTTCCGCGACATCACCGACGAGCACAACAAAAAAATACTTCTGGAAAAGCATGTCTATGAGGATGCCTTAACAGGTCTCTTCAACCGTCGTTTTTTCTATGAGAAGATCGTGAAGGAAGATGGTAATGGCGGGCTTATTTTCCTGGATCTGAACAATTTCAAACTCTTGAATGATCAGTGGGGGCATAAGAGCGGAGATGCCTGTCTGCAGATTGTGGGAAATGTGTTACGTTCCATCAGTGCCAATGCCGTGCGCATGGGTGGAGATGAGTTTGCCCTCTACCTGCCAAAGACCAATAAGGCTGATCTTGAAGCCACAGCTCTGCGTATCAAGAAGGAAGTCAGAGCGCGTTTGACCGGCCACCTCAGTGTCGTGACGGCAAGCTTTGGCCTGGCCCTCAGTGAGGGCCAGGAAAGCATGGATGAACTTGTGCAGCGCGCTGACAGTGCCATGTATGCCAATAAGCGTCAGCGTATCGACGTTGAAGAGCTTGAAATACGACTTGATCAGGCCAGAGAGGATGGGGCTTCTGAAGCACAACTGGCAGAGCTTACGCGTGCCTATGAAGAAGCCCGCAGTAAGGTGACACCCTTTACCTGGTACGAAAAAGGTCAGGAAGAGCGGCCAGGCGGAACCACTTCTGCACGCGCTAAGAATTTGCGCTAAGCGTTTTTGGGCGTTTTCCAGAAGAAAACCGGGCAGGCATCGGAAGGTGCTGCCCGGTTTTCTCGTAAAATGGGGCCGTTCTCCACACAATATCCCACCCACGTTTTCTCCTGCAAGCGCTATCGTCGCTCCACGCTACATTGTCGAGGCGTGCTGTGCTGCCTCATCTTCCATTTCCTGGCGTTTTTCCCGAGCTTTCCTGTAATTGGCCTTGAGCAGTTCACGCACTTCCTCGCTGCTCGGCGTAAAATTATTGCTGGCAAAAAACGTCAGGTACGTTTTGCCGATGGCATAGGTCATGGGGCCGGCTATACCTGCGCCGATGAGACCGCCGGCAATGGTGCCGATGCCTGGGAAAAAATCGAGAAGACTGGCAAGGGCCATACGGCCAGCAAAGGAGGCAGCAACAGGAGAGAGCAGATTCCAGGCTGTCTGCTTGGTCATGATTTTGCCGTAAATATCGGCAATGTGCACAATGAGGGCAAGCTGCAGGGCTGCCAGGGGAATGCAGTCAGCCAAAGGAATGGGGCTCATGGCGATGGTTGCCGCAGTGACAGAGGCAGCCCAGATACATTTCTCAGCCATATCCTTTTTGCTCACATCAACCTTGAAAGCTCTGGCCGCCGCATTTTGCACAGCAGCCGGAAGCGTGAACACAACGGCCCTGGCAAGAGCCTCAAGGCCAAAGCGCCCTTCGCTATCGTGAAAACTTTCTCCGGCTGAGGTCAAAAGCAGTCTGTCTTCCTGAACGCCACAGGCAGCACGCAGGGCCTGCCCCCACTCCACAATGGCTTTTTCCTTCTGCGTGGAGGGCTCTGTGAGATTGAGGCTTTGAGGCTGCCATTCCCGCACAGGATTGAACATATCGATGCGGTTGCCCACCACAAGCAGCGGAAAGTCTGCATCAACCTCTGCCACAGACTGGGCAAATTGCCGCTCATACTCCCAGGCACGGTCAGGCGCCCCGACAACGAGAAGACCCACATGGGATATGGACAATTGCCTGAAGATAAAGTCGAGCCGGTCCTGATGCTTGTCTGCCTCACCGAAACCCGGCACATCGAGAATGTGCAGGCTCTTTTCCCCGAGGGTCCAGGCTTCTTCCTGTTCTTCCTGGGTCGTTGGTTCCGAGTGGCCTACGCGATTGACCTCGCGATCAAGCAGGGCATTGATCAGGCTTGATTTGCCAGCGCCGGTTTTGCCACAGACGACGATGCGCGGCATTTCACCGAGATAGGTTTCGGCTTCGGCAATGATGCGGGAGGCTTCGTCCCATGTATCTTGAGACATCACGTTCTCACTTGTGGCCTTGGCGATAGTCATGAAAGACATCGCGTACAGCCTTTTTGAAGGTGTTTAGATCAAAGTCCTCATCACGGTTGAGCATGGTCAGGGTGACGGTGCCCACAGCATAGGTGCAGGCGCTCGCTACACTTGCTCCGACAACGGACCCAAAGGCCGGGATGCATTTGCTCAGACTATGGAAGACCATGGGACCAGCGATGGCCGAAAGGGCTGCCAGGGCCAGGGAACGGGCGGTATCTGCGGAAAAGGTGCGGCCATAGAGCGAACAGAGACTGAGAATGAGTGTTACCTGAGTTGTGATAATCAGGGGCACATCAGCCACAGGCAGCGGCAAAAGCCCAATGGTTCCGGCAGTAGCCGTGGCTGCGAGAATCATGCGTTCAGCCTTGGCTTTGCGATCAGAGTTTGTTTTTTCTTCTTCCAGCCAGCGCAGTCGCATGGCCTCAGGCAGCATCTCTTCGATGCAGCGGGAAACCGCCTTGAGATTGTACTGTCTTGCGGTATCGTCGCAGCATTCGCCGGCTGCGCAGGCAAGCACAGAAGAGGGAGCGGCAAAGGCAAAGGTTGCGTTAAGGTAGGCAAGCCAGTTGCGGACAATGGCTTCTTCAGGGCTTGAGCCGCAAGTCACATCAAAAGCGTCGGGATTGAAATGGCGCGAAACACGGTCGACCGCATTGCCCAGAATGAGCAGGGGCTTATCATAGGCGATATGCCTGATCTCCCGCAAAAGCTGCACATCTTGCTCCAGAGCCCTGTTGTCAAAGCCCACAACCCAGATGAGCATATCGGTGTGAGGCACAAGGGAAGAGAGGCTAGTTGCATATTCCTCATGGCCACTTTCACCGATGCCCGGCGTATCCAGAAGATGGACGGGAATGCCTGAGTCTGTGCGCGCACCGTAGGCTTTGGGGGCCCGGGTGGTTGGTGTTACTCCCACAGCCTGCACGTCAGCGTGTACCAGCGCATTGATCAGGCTTGATTTGCCTGCGCCGCATTGGCCACAGACAGTCAGTGTGGGAATAGTGTGTTGACTATGGGCCATATTGGTTTCCTTACCTGAGCGTTTTTGGCGTCAAAGCGGTTGTCACAGGAGAGGTGTAAGGCTTGGAGAAGGAGGTAGATATGGTGGCGGATGCTGGTCAACGAAGAGCCTGAAAGCGTTTTTTTCACTGGAAAAGTCGCGTGTCTGGGGCTACATTGCAATAGGCTTCATAAAAGTGCAAGCAGGCTTAGCGCGCACGAGCATTTTTGTCGGAAGCTCGCCAAACAATGAACGGAGCGAGCCAGGTCTCATAACTCACAACAGTCGTTGGGTCGGAAAACGGCAGTTTTTAGCTGCGTTGTCAGAAAACTTGGAAATATCTGATGTTGAGGTCCAGCAGGAAATGCTGAGAGCGTATCTTCTCAGCAAGATCAAGGAGAGCCGTTATGTCAGGAGAGATGCTTTTACATGCCAGTGAAACTATGGCTTTTGGCTCCATATCCACAGAGGGCGATGTCTCTAAGATCCCTTTGAAGTCAGTGCATATCTGTGGCGAGGTGCACGGGCTGCTTTTTTCCTCAACCATTACGCAGACCTATAGCAACGAGGATAGCGAGGCCCATGAGGTCATCTATACCTTCCCCGTTGCCTGGAATACCGCCTTGCTTGGCATTGCCGCCACAATCGGTGAAAGGCGCTTGACTGGGCAGGTTCTTGAGAAGAAGCAGGCTGAAGACAACTATGAGAAGGCGCTTTCTGAGGGCAACAGTGCCATCCTTGTGCAGAAGTCAGCCAAAGGACTTTGCACGCTCAATCTCGGCAATATCAAAGCTGGTGAGCGTATTGCCATAGAAATCCGCTGCGCCAAACTTCTTGGCTTTGAAGAAAACCGTGTGCGTCTGTGTATACCAACGGTGATCAGTGAGCGCTACGGCGATGAGCACATCTCAGGGGGATTGGCCAGCCACGAAACAGCGACTGTCAGCAACCAGGCACGTTATCTCTTTACCCTTGAGATCAAACTTTTCGGTGAGATTGCCCGGGCCAAAGTCTCCTGCCCAAGCCATCACATTGAGGCGCAACGCAAGGACGATTGCCTGGTCTTTTCTCTCTCAAGAAACGCCTTTCTTGATCGCGATTTTGTGCTGCTTGCTGAAGATATCCCAGGTCATTCCCTGGCCTGCGCAAGCACTGTCGGGGATGAGACCATGCTTGTGGCAAGCTTTGCGCCGGAAATGCCAGCGCATCAGCTGCCTATTGTTCTGAAGATGCTCGTGGACTGTTCAGGCTCTATGCAGGGTACACGGATATATTTGGCGAAGAAAGGGCTTGAGCAGGTAATCGATGCTCTTACCGAAGCGGACAGGGTCAGTTTCAGCCGTTTTGGGTCTCGTACACTTTGTGAGACGCATGGCGTGATCCCCTGTACACCAGAAAAGATCGCGTATCTCAAAGAACTTGTCCAAAGGACCCACGCTGATCTTGGGGGAACCGAGATGGAGTCTGCGCTTCGGCAGACCTTTAGTATCCCTGTGTCTGAGGAATTTGTCTCAGCAATTTTGCTCATCACCGATGGCGACATCTGGAATGTCGAAGGCGTCATTGCCAGCGCAAGGGAATCCGGAGAACGCATTTTTGCCATTGGCGTAGGGGATGCTCCGGCAGAAAGCCTTTTGCGCGAGATGGCTGAGCAGACAGGTGGCGCCTGTGAGTTTGTGACGGAAAATGAGGATATTGGTGAGGCTGTGCTGCGCATGTTTGGGAAAATGCGCAGCGCAAGGGCAGAGAATATTCATGTGAGCTGGCCTCAGGAGATCAGCTGGCAGTCCAAAATGCCCAAATTTCTCTATGGTGGGGAAACGATCCATTGTTTTGCCGTGACGGGCACAACGTATCCCAGGACCGTTCCTGTTTTGCATTGGGAAACAGTGGCTAACGCGCACACGGAAGCAGCAGATCAGCTGGAAGAGCTCGCAAGCGGAGATCTCTTTCGCCTTGGAAAATATCGGCAGATGCTGGAGGCATCCTCCAGGGAGGAACAGAAATCCATTGCCCTTGCCCAGCAGCTCCTTTCCGAACAAACCTCACTCTTTCTCCTCATTGACCGCAACGAAGCGGAAAAAGTGCACGAGCGGGCGCAAGTCCAACAGGTTCCGCAAATGCTTGCCCATGGGCATGGGAGCTTTCTCCATTCAGCCATTGGCGGTATCAAAGCAATGTTCGGAAATTACAGCGCAGGCATGGCAGTCGGTCCTGGGGAAGACGGATGTCACTGCGTGATGGATGAGCCAATGGAGCTATCAGATCTTCCGGAAAACGATAGCCGTATCGAGACCCTGGCTGCAGCGCTGCAAAGCATCTGGCACGATAATCTTGCCAAGATGCAGTCGGTTGAAGCCTGTCTTGAGGTGCTCAGCACAAACAGCGCATACGAGGATATCTTTCAAAGAATGAAGGATATGGCAAGAGACACAGGGCTTTCTGAAGAACAGCTTTGTTGTTTTGTTATGCTTTTTATTCTGGAATATGACGGAAAAACCCTCGACAGGCACTCCAAGAGGCTGCTGCATTCCTACCTAAAAGATATCCGTGAAGATGTCAGAGAACGTGTCAGGCAAGACGTTCAGGAATTCCTGCTTGGTGCATAATCGTCTGAATGTGCTCCTTGCTGTGACGCAAAAAATGGGCACAATCTATGGCATTGAGCGGTTTTGAGAACAGGTAGCCCTGGATGATATGCGCGCCGTTGGCTGCCAGAAACTTCAACTGATTTATGTTCTCCACGCCTTCGGATATGGTATGCATGTGCAAGCTGGTGGCAAGAGAAATAATACTTTTGACCAGAGGTTGCGCTGTTGCCTTGTCGGAGAAAATATCATCAATAAATTTTTTATCAATTTTTAAGAAAGAAATCGGCATAGCACTCAAATATTGTAAGGAAGAATAGCCTGTGCCGAAATCATCCAGGGCAATATGAATACCAGCATCGTGTAGCTTGGAAATGGCGGCAAGGGCTTTATCCATATTAGACATGAAGCTTGACTCGGTAATTTCAATATCAATAAGAGAAGGAGGCGTCTTCTCTTCCTCAAGCACGCGAATAACCCGCTCTGCAAAATCTGCAGATAAGATACTGTGTACAGACATATTAACAGCTACAGGCACGTCTCCCGTACCGTCATGGCTCCATTGGACGACCTGTCGGCAGGCACAACGCAGAACAAACATATCTATATCTGTAATGAGACCGCATTTCTCAGCAATGGGGATGAAGAGTGTCGGTGGGAGCAATGTGCCGTCACTGTTTTGCCAGCGCACCAGTGCTTCACAGCCAACAACTTCTTGTTTGGTTATGTCGACCTTAGGCTGATAGTGTATTGTGAAAAAATTTTTTTCAACAGCTTCATGTAAGGCAACTTCCAACATTTTTTTATCGAAAGCTGCTGTTTTCATTTTTTTGTTAAATACAGAAATGGTATTGCCACCACGCTTTTTAGCATTAAATTTTGCTAATTCTGCATTGTGAATAATAGACATACTGTCACACGGATGTTTGAAAAAATCGATGCCGATACTCACTCTAACGGGTATACTATCACTATTGATAATAAAAGGCTTGTTTAATAAACTTAGTATTCTTTGGGTTTTTTTGTAAATAATTTTGTTACTATTGGCTATAATAAGAACTAAAAAATTATCAGAACTCGCACGAGCTATATATTCTTTGCCTGCTAACTGAGTTAAACGGTTAGCAATTTCACGCAAAACAATGTCACCATAGCTGTACCCATAACAGTTATTAATGCTTCTAAAATTATCAACATTTATAAAAGCAACACCTAGTTTAGTCTTCCACCGCTCAATAAATTTAATGCATTTAGAAACTTTTTCTCTAAAAAATAAGTCATTTGGCAATTTAGTTAAATTATCATGTTTATTTTGATAATCAATCTCATATTGGAAAAAGCGTCGTTGAGCTAAATAGAGTAAAATAAATCCTGTACAAAAAAGGGATATACACAGAAAAAGCATAAGTAAAAAGTTTTTATGTGAAATTTCTCTCCCAAATGCTGCAATATTTCGTTGTTTTTGTATTTTAAGACAAAATGATGGATTGTTGAAAAAATCTTCAAAAACAGAATAAATATGTAATTCATCATTAAATTCTACAAATTCAATATTATTTTTTGTATCTATATTATTAATTTTATTATAGACATCAAATGATAAAATAGAAAACTCTAATCCAGATGTCCTGTAGACTTGCTCTCTAAATTTTTTATCAATGGGTATACTCATAATAATATAGCCATTTGATGGTCCTTCTTTGCAAGAATTATATACTTTATGAATAGAAAATATTTGAGCAACGTCTTTCACATATATAAAATTTTCTATGCTTTCAATATCATTTAGAACTGCAATATCTATAATGCGATCAAAGACTTGTATTTCATTATCAACCCATTCTTCACCATATATAAGCATTGAACCATCTATAAAAGCAAGTCGTTTTCCTTCATTATCATATATAGCAGCAGCAATGAAATTCATTTTATCCATTTTCATCCGATTAAGACCTCTTGAAATTAACCTATTATATTTATATTTAATAAAATTATAGGTATCATCAAATACGGCCCAATCAAATGTATGGCGTCGTGAACTAATCATAGCTTCATTGAAGATACTATGTAGTACTATTAAGTCATTTTCAGCATCTTTGAGTTCAATCTCATTAACACCTCTTGAAACTACTGAATTACTAATGTAATTAATACAAAATGCAAAAATTACAACTATGCATGCAAATATTATGCATAAGTATATTTTTTGCCAAAAAAAGGCTTTTTTAAAGAAATTTTGCATTTTGTTGTTCCTGATGACTATTTTGTGAGCGGCAAATAATTGTGATAAATACTTTCAGTGCAGTAATAGATAATGACTCGTAAATAATATAGAAATACAACGAATATAAAATATATATGGAAACTGTTTTTACTGACAAATTACTGCAATTTTGCATTTTTTCTTTTTTGCATAAAAACCAGTAGGCTCGTTGTTGTTGTGTTTTTGAATCTTCTATATGGCTTCACGCATAAAATCCCAACTTGCGCTATGTCGCATACGAAATTCTCCATTGTCAATAGCTATTGCGAGTAGGTGTTGCGCGTAAGCGTCAGCGAGCTCGTGATCTATATGGGTTTTGCCGCTGAAAAATTTTTTTACGTCTAAATATACCCTGATTCCGTGAGCTAGTATCCGAAAACGTCAGATTTCCACCTTTAAGGAATTTTTTTGAAAATTTTTCTGATGGACAGGGTGTTTTTTTAACTTTACATAGCGTCTCCCGTTTGATTTACGGGATGAAAGAGATCATTGACGAAAATTATCCATCTCGGCCACGTATTTTTCAAATTTTGGACACACTTCTCCTATAAAATATTTTTTTTGAGAAATTTTTCTACTAT
>JAFXOX010000044.1 GCA_017528345.1 Desulfovibrio sp. | reverse complement strand
TCACAAATCATTGAGTCAAATATTGGTTTGGTTTGATTGTAGATACGAAATGACTGTAAAAAGTCCCAAGGGACAATCGCGTTGGGCGTCAGAAATCACAGCGCGAGACAACTTTTTCCTTGAAAGGCTGGGAGTAACCACTTGTAACTAGTTAATATTTTCCGGCTTTCAGGATATATACATAGAACAACCGTCCTGCCTGAAAGCAAGACGGTTGCTCTTATTTTTAACACTATGAAATAACAACTGTTATTCACTTGTTAATTTAACATCTATATAAAGGCGAGCTAATCACGTTTTTCAATAGCATATTTTCTTAAGTCCCTCCATCAATATAGTATATTTATACCATACTAGCATGAATAATTTGTGATTCATATTATCTACGAGAAACAACCTCAAAATTTCATCTTTTTTGTATTGCTAAATAAACACTACTATTGTTTACGATCGCAATTGCGACCTGGAGCACACGGTACACCAGCCAATGGGCAGCTAATGATAGTACTTGGAAAGCAGGGGGAAGAGCTGCGGGTTATTGCGCACCGTGTCTTCAAAGCGCTTCATGTAGGCATCACTGGGCACGTCCCAGTCCGCCTCAAATTCATCGCTAATTTGTTGCAAAAGATCTGTCTTCTGATCTTGGAACATTTGTTGTTGAATATCCGACGTGGCATTCATGGCGTCCTGCACAAGTCTGTCGATGGCATTGCGGTTGGCGCAGAGCGGATTTGTCATGCGTTGCAGAAGGTCCGCCTCCTTTTGGAGCTGCTTGCGTATCCCTTGTGCCCATTCATTAGGAGTTTCTCCATCCTTCCCTTTCAGGAAGGGGAACTTGTCGAGATTGAAATATCCAGGTCCTATCCGACCTATGTCCAGAGAATCGGCCGCATTGAGCACCATGGCCTCCAATGTCTGGCCCTTGTGCCTGTCGATACTGTCTTTGACCTGCTGCTCGTAGGCGTCGCCCATGCTATTGGGGCCGAAGGCACTTTGCATGGCCTGAGTGGTCATGTTTGCGCTACGATCTTCCCAGCGGTCAGTCCCGCCTCCCTCACGACCGAGATCATGGCCTGCAATGCCGCAGAGCACAGCGTTTTTGTCGATCTTGAGGCCTTGTTCCTCCAGAATATTGCACATGACATTGGCAAAGATATAGGCCCGGGCAATATGGCCGCGTCCGTGCACAGAGCTTCCTTTTTCAAATGTCTTTTCGTGGTTGAGGTAGCCATCCATGACATGGACGAGAAAATGACGGCGGTCTGCCTCATTCTGTGGCATGCTTTGCGCCTGTGCTGGAGCAGGGAAGGGCGGGTAGCCCGGGTGGCTCGTATCAAGTTTAGCGGCAGTCTTAGGCGCAATCTGGCGCATGACTACGCGGAAAGGCTCAGGCAACAGGGAAAGCTCACCCTCAAAAGCAGGCGGTGCGGAATAATTCTGTCCAATGAGGTTCCCAATGTTGGCAGCATTGTGAGACAGTTGATTGCTAAGCGTCGCAATGCGCCCGATTTCGAGATTATCCGGTTCCGCAAGCTCGTTGATCACAGCATCAATCTGGCCCTGTATGGTGCTGATGGCCGGGGTATTCAGCCTGCTATAGAGCTTTTGCAGCGTGTCCTCGGCTACGGGAGGTTCTCCATTTTGCAGAAGAATCAGGGCTATAAAGGAGATGCGGTTTTGTTCCGTTCTTTTGTCATCAACGCCAAAGTCCGCGACGTTGAAGCTTTTAACGAGTTCGGCAAGATCCTGATCCATATCCTGGGTGAACGTATGCATACGCGTGATGATCTGCTCAGCGGTAGGCGCAGGTTTGGCATCGGCAATTTCTCTGAACACGGCTGCCTGAGCCTTGGCCTGCTTGAGAACGACTTGCACCTCCTGGGGCGAACGCAGGGATTGAGCAGAGACAATCCAATTTGTGACAGCGGTCTTTTGTGCGGCATTGAGTTCGGCCTGTTCCAGCGTGCGTAAAAGTTCGGCTTTTTGCATGATTATAGGACGTAGTGCCTGTTCAAAGGCAACATCTACCACCTCTTCTGCTAAGTCGTTCGACGGTGTGTTCTTGCGCTCTTCCACTGCTGCCAGAAACTTCGCTTTAAACCTTTGCAGGGCACCGCCTTCCAAACGCAATGCCCCCTTGGGCAGATCGTTATAGACACCTGCAAACTTAACAAAGTCGGCGATTTTGTCCGGGAGATTTGCAAGGTATTCCTCTTGGATGTGCTCAATGGCCTCCAGGTCGTGATGCTGGATATTGAAGGCAAGTTGTTCCTTCATGGTTTGACTATTGGTATCAACATCTTGTTCCTGGACGTCGTAGCTTTCGACAATGGTGACCTTGATGCCGGTATCCTGTTCGTATTGGCGGGCCTGGGCGACGACCTCTGGGCGCTGATCCTCAGGTACTTCTGGCAGAAAGATGCGTATCTCAGCGATATCGCGGCTGGGAATAAGCGGCCCCTGAATTTGCGCTTCAATATATTGCGCGCCATGCAAACAGACCTTGGGCTTCTCACCATTTCGGTTCATTTGTACGGCTCGGGAAAGGCTATTGCCATCAACGGAATTCATCTGCGTAATGAGCGATTCCAGATTGTCGTGGGTGGCTATGACAGAGCGGGTAGCTTGCTCATCTCCAAAACATTCTGTGAGAAAGGCCTTGAAGTTGCTGGCTATGGACTCCTTGAGATCATCATTATGTTTGGGAAAGTGTGCCCTGACGCTTGTTGGCAGTTCGGCGTAGCGGAAACGGATGACGGTGACTTGACCAGGGACGGCGTCAAGGCTGTCCAAAAACGCTTCAAAATCTTTATGTTCGGTGGAATTGGGATCTTTAAGAGCAGTGATGAGGCTTTGCGGGATATCCTCGCCAAAGTGAGGACGAATCTCGTGATTGTTGACACCATCAAGGAGCCGGTAAAAGTTCGCTCGCCGTTCCTGGGAAAGATTGATAATGGGGGAGAAGAAGGTGTCATCGGCAATATAGGTCGCCCGCTTGGCGACTTCGGGCTTGAGCACAATGGCGGATCTTCCGTAGTTGGCATGATAGCTCACCCCGCCGCCGCCCTTTTGCCCCATGACATTGAGTGCTCCGTAGACAGGGCGCTCATCGGCCTGCACCTTGCGCCCCTTGAGCTCCGGGAAGAGCAGCTCTTCGGTTGATCTGCGCTCGTCAAGGTAGCCCGGGCCCTTGGGGTCTGTGCCCTGATCGTGCAGGTGGAAAATGTTGACGAGAGGATCGTTTGGGTGCTGAAAGATGGAGTTGGGCCCGCTGACAAGGTGCTCTGTTTGGATATTGATGGTGAGTTCGGCCTTACGCAGTACGTCGCCCATCTCTTTGACCGTGACGTCGTCCAGTCTGCGGGCATGGAGTTTAGCCTGTTCACTCTGTGCCGTTTTTTCGCGTTTGGTGGCACTGCTTGCGCCAATTTCTGTGAGCGAGAGGAGATTGGCAGCCGTAATATCATGGGCCTCGTCAGACTGCGTGACAGCGCCACTGGCCCCAAACTGCTCTGTCAGCGTCTTGGGCGCGGAAGGGAGCGGAGCTGCGTCGTCATCGGGCACGTTTTGTTCCTGATTATTAGCAGCTTCGTGCGCCATTTGCTCGTTGATGGAACGGTTGCTGATTTCTTTGAGCACGAGTGCCTGCAGGTCAAAAAGCTGGGCTGCAGCCTTGCGGGCATCCGAGCCCTTGGGTTCACACTGCAGCGCTGTCTGCAGCACATCCATTTCGGCAGAGGTGAATGACTGGTAGACAGCAGAAAGTTCTCGGTTGGAAAGACTCTCGACGGCAGCTGTGAAGGTCCACATGCCGTCATTTTGCTGGGCCTTCGTGAGTTGCCCCAATTTGCCCAGGCGTACCTGATAGTTTTGCATGGCTTTCAACTCACCCAAAAGCTTTCCCGCATCCAGTGTGCCCGTGCGGGTGTAGAGCGTTTTGAGCGCTTCAGCGGCTTTATTCTGCAGTCCTTCCTGACCTCGGGCGATCTTGGTCGCCGATCTGAAGCCCTGAAAGGGAATGCTCGCTGATTTGATTCTATCAAGGCGTATGCTGGCGCCGCTTCCAAGCTGCACCTGATGGTTGCCGAAAACACCTGTCTTTTCGGTAATACCACGAGAGGCCAGCTCTTCGCGCACCACATCGTCTGCTTGTATTTGCGACATGCTTCATCTCCTGGGTAGCTAAATCAAAACGGCCATCTCACCGTGCGGAGAGGATTCTTCAGCACAGATCGGGATGGCCTGAAAACGCTGTCATCCGTATCTCTGCTTTTTTTCAGGGCCTAGACCTTGATACTATGGGGATGCGGCGGCATCTCTGAGGCAGTCTCAAGCTCGGCAGGTCTGGCACTTTGCAAATGCTCTTTCCAGGCAATGACCTGGGCAAGAAAGCGGTTAATAGCCTTTTCAAGGTCTGTGCAATCGGTAAAGCAATCGTCGTGACGCTTCCAAAGCACAATTGTGCCAAGGGCTTCATGCACGGCAAGGGCAGAACCGCCTGTCTTTGCGCCCAAAAGGGAAGCTTTGAGCAGGTCCAGACAGGCATTGATGTTCTGCGTGGGGGCAGGGGCAAGTTCCGCAGAGAAGAGAACGGCGCCGTCTTCGGCATTGGGCGTGAAAATGATTTCGTGCTCTCCGTCAAAGAGCAGCGCCACGCTTCCGTCCGCATCGAACTTGAGAGGTGCAATACCGATTTTTTCCGCTAATTCACGCATGACTTCACTAAATTGCATACCGTATCTCCACGTTTGTTGATGCTAGAAAATCCATAGCGCATCCTTCCTGCAAGGAGAAAAACCCTATAGCTTTTCTATCTTGACCTGCGCACGTTTTCAAGCGGCAGCTTGTCAGGTTTTTCGCATCTTTGCCTTTTGTATCCATATTACACAAGATATTTCGGAATGCGCAATGTTTTTTTGCGCAGAATGGTGGCGACACGTTTCGTCACCAAGCGTGCCCAGACATTTCTCAAAAGTGAGGCCTTGCAAGCTCTTGAGATGCGTACGCCAAAAAAAGCCCCCCGATCCTTGGATCAGGGGGGCGAGCGACCTCACAAAATCAGCCACTTAGCGTAGAAGGCTGACAACCTCACCAATATACATGTGATGGGGCTCTTCATCGGTATAGAAGGCAGCAATAGCGTCAGAGGGGATATTCGCCTTTTGCAGCGGCTGACTGTAGATCTTTTTGCAAACCAGGGTAAGGCTTGCCTGCTCATAGCCAACGCCTTGCGGCAGGGCTTTGGGCTTCAGAGCCGTCTGAGCGATTTTATCGCCGTCACGGCCTGACTTGCTGCCAAGCAGGCCCAGGTCTTTACGATATTCCTTGGGAAACCAGCAGATGGTGAAGATATCCTGCTTTTCCATGAAAGCAAACGTATAGCGCAAAGGCTTCACAAAGACGGTGGCAATATTTTTGGCTTTCCCCGGACCGCCCCAGAGAGAGCCCAGCTGTCCCCAGCTGATGGTCATGGCATTATAGTCTTGGATGGAGCCAGCTGTGAGCAGGGCCCAGTCCTGATTGAAAAGGCGAAAAATGTCGACATTCAGGCTTGCGATATCTTCCATGACGACTCCTTTTGGGCAGAGGCCCGGTTTATGATAAGCAATGTGGAGCAGAGCTTTTGGGCATAAGCCTAGCAAATCTGCGTTTCTTACGCCTCGCTCATGAGGCACCTGGGAAGATCGGGATCTTTCAGGATAGCCCGACCAATACCAATCAGGTCAGCTGAGCCATCAGCAAGAAAGCCTTCAGCGGCTTCGCCGTCTTTGATGCCGCCTGTGAGCAGAACAGGTATGGAGACGGCCTTGCGTGCTGCCCGGGCAAGCTCGGCAAAAAAGCCCTGTTCACTGTGTCCTGGACGGCTATAGGCACACATGCCACCGGAAATACTCAAAAGATCAATGCCGGCATCGGCAAAGAGAGCTGCCGCTTGTGGCACTTCAGCAAGGGAAGCGCCGTGTTCGGCGTAATCGCAGGCTCCCCAGCGCAGTGAGATGAGAAAAGCATCCCCAAGATGCGAGCGCACTTCGCGACAAATACGTGTCTGTAGACGTGTGCGTCCCTCAAGACTTGCCCCTGAGTAGGCATCCTGGCGTGTATTGGTCAGCGGTGAATAGAACTGATTGAGCAGATAACCATGGGCTGAATGGATCTCAACGCCGTCAAAACCAGCTTTCTGCGCCCGGATGGCAGCTTGCAGAAAAGCCTCGACAATGCGGTCAATAGCGTCAAGACTCAAGGCTTCTGGGAGAAAGGGGCCGCCATGGCGTTTGGCCGCAGGAGAGGGGTTGAGGACAGCGCTTGGCCCCACAACCGGAAGCCCTGTGATGGAAGATGAGGCCGAGCTGCCTGCATGGTTGATCTGGGCAATGACTTTGACGCCATTGTCATGAATGGTTTTCACAAGACGCGTCAGGCCAGGAAGACAGGTGTCATCGGCTATGGAGAGCTGCTGCGGGCTTGCCTGACCGTCACAGCTCACATAACTGTGCTCGGTGTAGATGAGGCCAAGATAGCCTCCGCGGCTCATACGCTCATAATAGTCACAAAGCTCCTGAGAGACCATGCCCTTTGCGGATTTTTCCGTGGCCATGGGCGGCAACACAAGACGATTGCTGAGCTCAGCGTTTTTCAGGGCAAGCTTTTGCTTCAATAGAGGGAACATAGAGACTCCTGCAGGGAAAATGGCACATGAGGGCCGATGGCTGGGCGCAAAGCAGGCTTTCCCAAGGGAACAGCCTAATCCCTGAGAATTGTCACATTTTTGCCAAAGCCCGCAAGGCTTGCTTCGGGACATTCCTCATCGACAACGACTTTTTTGAGATGGGGCAGCTTCTTGATGGCTGCAAGGTCACCCGCGCCCTTGGTGTCAACAACCTTAATGAGCTGCAGATTCGTTAAGGCGGCCAGTGCCTCAAAGTGTGTCACTTCCATCTCATCGAGCTGAAGTTCAGTGAGCGTTGTGATTTTGCCGATGGGTGTGAGATCAACGGGGCCACACTTGGTCATTTTCCAAAGAGAGAGCGTCTCAAGATGGGTCTTGGTCAGGGGGCTATAGTCGGCTACGGGCTCACTGAACATGGAAAAACTTTTGAGATTGGGAAGATTGCTGATCCAGGAAATATCGCTCAGGCCGGTCAAGCCGCCTTCAAGCACTGACACCTGCGTAAGCTTGCCAAGGGTTGAGAAGTCTGCGCCTTCATTTCCGTAAAAACAAAGTTTGGTGAGATTGGCGCATGCGGCCAGGGGGCTGTAATCTTTGACCTTTGAGCTGTTGAGATCAAGTTCTTCAAGCTGAGAGAGTTTGCCAAGGGGTGCAAGATCAGGCAGGGTCATATTGCTCAGCGTGATGGCTTTGAGATTGGGGAAAGCCTTGACAAGTGGCGTGAGATCCTTGGGAGCGCCACCTAAAAAAACAATGCGCTCGAAGTCAGGGATAGTGGGCAGACCCGCGAGGGATGTGAGTTTTTCACCTGACACCGTGATCGTCGTCAGGTGAACAAGCTTGTGCATCCAGGAGAGGTCTGTCATGGCGGCTTCGACATTGAGCGTCGTCAGATTGGTCAGGCCGGCAAGGGGAGAAAGATCAGAAGCCGCACAATCCAGGTTAAGGGATTGTAATTGCTTGAGTCCTGCCAGAGGTGCAAGATTTTTGATGTTTTCCGCATCGATGATCTGCAGCTCTTCCATATTGGGAAACATGGCACAGAGTTTGGCAAGGTCGGCGTCGCCGCACTCTTCAAGGACGAATTTTTTGAGATCTTTGGCCTTTTTGAGTTGGCTTTCAACGTTATTGTCGATGCCTTCTGTAATCGTGGCCATATCGTCGATTTCCACAGAGGGTTCGGCCAGAGGAGTCTGAATACCAACACAGAGACAGAGGGGCAGAACAAGTGTCAGCAACGAACGCTTCATGGGATACCTCCAAAAATGATTTCAGCCGGTCATGGGAGCCATCAGAGAAACTTTCTTGCAAAGTGCAGATAATGGCTATGATATGGCACAATGCAATCTAAAAGCAAGTCGCATGCGCAATACGCTACAAAGGTATGGACATTGACGCAATCCTGCTGTTGGCTTCCAGCTTCCTTGAGGTCGGTTCCACGCATCTTGCGCGAGCAACGAGGGGTGTCTTGCATGGAAGCGGTGTAGAGCCCTTGATGGCAATAACAAATTTGTTATAACTATGTAAGACAAAGAGGGTTGCGATGTATGAAGTTGAGTTTGAGAAGAGAAAAATGGCTCGCAGCCAGCGGTAGGTTTAACAAATATATAAACCCATTTATAGTTGAACCAAGACTCAAGCGCCCTTATCCCAATAGGCGCATGAATGAACGTCAGAAAACGCTAAGAGAATTGAGACACTCACTCTGCTATGCGATACTGGATCACTGAGGATGCAATGTCCAGTGGTGATATACCTAAATGAAGAGCCGGATGCGGGAAATCTGCATGTCCGGATTCTGTGCGGGGGGCGGCCAGTAATGTCCGTCCCTACCGCGTCTGCCGTCAATTCTTCATTTGAGAGAGAATATCGGGATTTTTGGCAGCATAGGTCAGAACATCGGCCATAACAGTTGTGTACCCTTGGCCAAGAGATTTGAAAATTTCCAGGCTGTCGGGATCGAGTCGAATCGTTACTGCTTTGCGCGTACGTTTTCTGGAACGGCGTAACTCTCGAGCCATGGCGACAAACTCTTTCAGAGCCTTTTCACTGGAAGGAGGACAATCAGGATCGTAGACGAAAGGCATCCGAGCCGCAGCGTCAATTCTTCGAAGTTGCTCCTCAGTTGGCTGCTGTCCAGCCTTT